>DCZD01000015.1:9465-28696 GCA_002331255.1 Acidimicrobiaceae bacterium UBA2093
TCGAGGGCGTCGACGTCACGGAAATGAACCATCACCTTTGCCAACTGCTCGGTGAAGTGGGTGATGTCTGTGTCAGCGATGTCGAGTCGGGCTAGGCGCGCAACTTTGGCCACGTCAGCAGCCGAAATGGGGGATGTCACGCCGTCAATGCTACGAGCCTTCGAGCACCACCAGCACTGTCGATTCGGCTGGCAATGTCGGAAAGTGTGCGCCAACTGTGGCCCATGCATGACCCGACTGAGACAAAGACCTCAACCAGGCTTCTTCATTCTCAACAACCGGATCATCATGAGCGAGCATCACACGACGTGCGGTGTATGTGCGTCGTGGGTCGAGACCCTGCAGTCTCACGATTGTGTCGGTCGAATAATCGTCGAATTGCACGAATGCCAACACTGCGGCTGCCATGTCGTGGCTCGTGACTCCGTGCACGAGACGATGCCCACCGGTGGCGCGAAGCGCATCGGTGAATAAGACCTCACCGTTATGCAGCACATGCCGCAATGCCTTGTGTGCCGCTACCGCACGCTCAAGATCTTCACGCTCGGTACTCGTCGTATCGACGATGTTCCACTCCACTCCCATGTGACCGAAGAAAGCCGTCGCGCATCTCATGCTGAGTGACGCCTCGCGCTTTGTGGTGTGCGCCACTGGTGCACCGATGTGGCAGCCGAGTACTTCGGGCGGAAAAAACCATGACGCATGATGTTGAATGACTTGACGACGCACCGGGTCGTTGGTGTCACTCGCCCAAAAGCGCTCGACACGATGCAAGATCTCAAGATCCATACGACCACCACCCGATGAACATGACTCAATCTCTACGGTGGGGTGTGTACGTCGGACGTCATCGAGCAACGCGTACAGCGCTTGTGTCTGGCGATGAGTAGCGGCGGTTCCTGATCGGCCTGCAGCCGCGATGTGCGGCCTGTTCATATCCCATTTCACGTAAGTGACCGGAAGTTCACTCAACAAGGAATCGATGCGCGAATACACATACGAACGTGCGTCAGCACGCGTGAGATCGAGCACCAATTGACGGCGACCGAGAACATGCTCATACCCGGTGCGCTCGAGAACCCATTCAGGATGCTCGCGGTACAGGTCACTGTCCGGGTTCACCATCTCGGGCTCGAACCACAACCCGAATTGCATTCCTTTGTCCACCACAGCCTGTGCAATCGGTGCGAGACCATCGGGATACACAGTTGTGTCGACGTACCAATCGCCGAGACCTGCAGAGTCGTCACGGCGGCCTTTGAACCATCCATCATCGAGCACGAATCGTTCAACCCCCACCAATGCGGCCACATCAGCCAATGCGAGCACTTTCGATGGCGAATGGTCGAAATACATCGCCTCCCAGGTGTTCAAGGTGATTGGTCGCGGTGACAGCGTTCCCACAATGTCTCGGGCATGGCGTTGGAACGTTCGCGCGATGTGCTGCAGACCGTTACTCGAATGAACTGCAATGACTGTCGGAGTTGAATATGACTCACCGGGCTCGAGACACACTTCGCCGGGGTTCAACAACTCACCCAATTGCAGGTAGCGGCGGTTGTAGACCTGTCGTTCGGCGCGAATCACGTGGTTGCCGCTCCACGCAATGTGAGCAGCCCAACAATGTCCATCATGGGCACCCATCATCGACTCATGGGCCACGATGAATGGTGGCTGTTCATGGCTCGTACGGCCAGTCCTGTTCTCGGCAGTCCACGCACCAAAGGGCCACTCGAATGTTTGTGACTGGAACTCTTCACACCATTTTCCGTGGAATGTTGTGAGCTGAGTGGCGGTCGACGGCAGCGGCAACGTCACTGTCAGCTCGTCCAACAGATACTTCATCGGTGAGTCGTTGTGAACTCGGACGGCAACACACATCACTCCATGGACTGAGAGACTGATGTCGGTGACGAGTTGAAGTCGCGCGTGCGCATCAGCCGATGTCACGGTCGCATGAGAAGAACCATCACCGACAGCATTCACCTTCACATCGGCCGTCTGGAATCGGGGGGCCCAATCACTTCCACCGCGATGACGACCAAGCAACCCGGGGTGCCCGAGCCAACCGTCCCCGTGCATCGGCACGACAGTCGCAAGCGCAGGTCGATCGACCACACCGGCTCGCGGACGAGGTGACACCTCATCGACCATGCGGCGCGCCTCGGCGTCATCGACTCGCGCTCCCCAATGCACGATGAGCGGAAGACCCCACCGCACATCAAGAACTACCGACGTCGTCGATGTGGTGAGATGTAGCACCGGATCCATCGAGGTGACCGTAGTCCGACAGTGAGATACTGAACGACGTGCAACCAGACCTGCGCATCGACCCGACGCATGGTACGAAAGTTCATGTCGTCGGATCACGACAGAACCGGCCGGTGCTCGCATCAAACATCGCGTCAGGGTCGTGCCCGTTTTGTGTCGGTGGCCTCGAGGCGCCCGAGGTCTACGACGTTCACTGGTTTCCAAACCGCTGGCCAGCAATGCCTGACGAACGCTGCGAAGTGTTGCTGTACTCCCCCGATCACACGGCGACGTGGTCATCGATGTCGGTCACGCACATCGAAAAGATCATCGACATGTGGGCCGAACGCACCGCCGCACTGTCAGCACGCACTGACGTTGAGTGTGTGTTCGTATTCGAGAATCGTGGTGCCGAGCTTGGCGCAACCATCGAGCACCCGCACGGCCAGATCTACGCCTTCGACCACATGCCCGTGCGCAGTGGCGAGCGTCTGGCATGGACACCGCCAGCAAGCGCAGAATTGTCTGTCACAAGCAACGATCAATGGAAATGTGCAGTACCAGCGGCGAGTGCATATCCGGTTGCGCTCGAGTTGTGGCCTGCGCGGCAGTTGGGCGACTTGGTGTCCTTGTCGCAGGATGATCGTCACGGGCTTGCCGCCATTTTGCGCGACGTCATGTCAAGACTTGAACGTCTTTACTCAACATCTCTGCCGTACATGATGTGGATCAACCAACGCCGCTTCGGTGATGCACCTACACAGAATCACTGGTTGCACATCGAGATTGTTTCTCCTTGGCGAGGACCAAACCTCATGCGATACATCGCCGCTGCCGAGGTGGGCACCGGCGAGTATTTCAACCCGGTGACGCCTGAGACTCTTGCTGCAACTCTTGCTGGCCGCGCCGAATGAGAAGAAGTGCCGCAGTTATCGCGCACACGATCGCCACCCACTGATTCAACCGAAGTCCTCCAGCTGAGTGCGCCGGGTCGATGCGCAGGCCTTCGACAAAGAAGCGCACGACGCAATATCCGATGACATACATGTAGAAAAGACGGGGCGGGCGTGTGGCGTGGCGTTTGTCGATCTGCAACAACACCACACACAACACGAGACATGCGATTGATTCATAGAGAAATGTCGGATGAAAGGTCGTCCCTGTCGGATAGCCCGCTTTCTCAGCGGTACGTGACGACACTTCGAGCGCCCATGGAAGATCCGTCGGTCGCCCGAACAACTCTTGATTGAACCAGTTGCCCCAACGCCCTATCGCTTGAGCAAGCGGTAATCCGGGCGTTACACACGCAAGCGCAGTTGAAACATGCAGTCCCATCACCTTGGCACGCCACAAACCGACGACGACGCCAAGTGCGATACCGCCCCACACACCAAGGCCACCTTCCCACAGCTTCACGATTGAGCCGAGGTCGTTCTGGAAACGCTCCCAGTCGGTGACCACGTGATAGAGACGTCCACCAACAACACCTGCGGGCACAGCCCACATCGCAATCGATGTGATGGTGTCGCGATTGCCAATTCCGCGCGCTTCAAAGCGTCGTCCAACTAATGAGATGCCAGCAAGCACACCAAGCGCAATCATCAGTCCGTACGCATTCAGTGCGAGTGGCCCCAGGTGCAGTGTGCCCGATGAGGGACTGGGAATGGTGTCGAACATCATGAACGTGAAATCTCGTGACTGCTGTGACGTGTCAGGCAGTCACTCGACGTGCGAATGCGACAGATTTTTCGAAAATCTCGTACTTGTCGAAATCTTGGGTTGCTACGTGGAAGCTTCGTTCAAGGCTGACGTGTTCTTTCGGACCTTTGTACATCGAGAAAAGGTCGGAGCTTTGCTGTGGTGGAACCACGTGGTCCTGTGTCGAAGTGAACAACAACAACGGCACATCATTTGATGAGTAGGTCTTCGCCAGCGGCGCTAGGCCGTCACGTTGGAATGACATCAGTGGACGAAGCGGCGTGCCCGGGTATGCAAGCTCGGTCACGTCTGGGTCGGCAATGTCGCTACCAATACCGTCCATTACCTCGGTACCTGCATCGATCATTCCTTGAATTGCACCGACCATCACGTCGTCAAAGGGAAACGCTGCGGGGTTGACACACACGATTCCGCGCAGGTCCTTGTGTTGAGTAGAAGCCCACAGTGTGAGCGACCCACCCATCGAGAGACCTGCCACGACGATTCGAGATGCCCGAGCCGCAAGCCGTTGGTATGCCTTCTCGACGTCCGCGGTCCAGTCGGCCCATGTCGTCTGGATCATGTCCTCTACTGCAGTGCCATGACCTGCAAGCAGTGGCATCTCTACATGGAAGCCGGCGCTCGCAAAAGCCTCGGCAAGCCCGCGCATGCTTCCGGGGTTGCCGGTGAATCCGTGCACAACGAGCACACCTGCATCGCCCGACCCGACATGGGACATGGGTTCAGCGCCGGGAATAACGGGAGCGGTCATGAGGCAACACTAGGTCGCCTCTCGGGCGGTCTCGCCATCTCTCTTGGCCCCGTTCATCACAGCCATCGTTGACTTCACTCTGCCGCACTGGTGGACTAGTTCCCTATGGCAACTTCGCGATCTTCACCTAGGTCGCGCCATGCCGACGGTTCCGCGCTCACCGCACTCGCACCAGTCGTGGCACTGTTGCCCGCATGGGCTGTCACAATCGCACTGCTGTGGTGGATCACCGGTCCGTTCCATGACATCTCGTATGCGTTGTTCGCCCTCGTCGCGTTCATACTCGGTGCAGCGTTATTCATTCGCCCAGCCCAACAATTCGTCCTGGTACGCCTGCTCGGTGCACGGATGCCGCGTCGCGACGAGAGGGACCGACTACAGCGGGCATGGCTCGTCGTTGCGCAAGCAAGCCATGTTCCAGCGAGCCAGTTCATTCTTGCCATCGCCGACGGTGACGAGGTGAATGCCTTCGCTTGCGGCGGACACCTCATGGTCGTGTCGTCATATGCGGTGAATGAACTTGACCATGACGAATTGTGCGGAGTGCTTGCACATGAGCTCAGCCACCACCTCGGCCTTCACACCGTTGCACTCACCGTGAGCCAATGGCTCAGTCTTCCTGTTGTGTTGTTCGCACAACTCGGGTTCATGTTGCAAAACGTCGCCGACGTAACCGCAAATACTTTGCGTGTGAAATCCCTCGACGTCCTCGGCCGCACCGTTGCCGGAACACTGACCATCATCAGCTGGATCTTCATCGCCGACCTCTCGCTCGCCCGTTACCTCAGCAATGCTGCTGGGAAAGGTGCTGAGTTTCGGGCAGATCGAAATGCCGTCGAACTCGGATTCGGCAAGCAATTGTCCCGCGCGCTCCGACGTGTCGTCGATGAAGGTCGAGATGAACGGCCGAAGAATTGGCGAGACCGAATCGTGACGTCCCATCCACCGGCTCGTACCAGGGTGGCGCGAATCGATGCCTATCAAAGGCAACTGCAGTCCCGCCGATAGCGTCTTTGGTCATGACATCTAGTGCTTCCGCAATCGAGGCGCGTGGGCTCGTGCGTCGTTTCGGCGACAAAGTAGCGGTGGCAGGAATTGACATCACCGTTGCCACCGGAGAGATCTTCGGGTTTCTCGGTCCGAACGGGGCCGGCAAGTCCACCACCGTGCGCATGCTCACCACTCTCCTCGCCCCTAGCGACGGCACAGCGACAGTCGCTGGTTTCAACATCGACTCTGAAGCGGCCGACGTTCGACTACGCATCGGAGTTGCCTTGCAAGAAGCGGCCCTCGACCCGAAACAGACCGGACGCGAGCTACTCGACATGCAGGGCCGCTTGTACGGATTACCGAAAGACGTTCGGCTTCGTCGCGTCGACGAACTATTGCAACTGGTCAACATCGGTGGCTCCATCGATGACCGCATCGCCACCTATTCGGGTGGCATGAAACGCCGTCTCGACTTGGCAGCTGCATTGGTGCATCAACCTGAAGTGCTGTTCCTCGATGAACCGACGACTGGTCTTGATCCCACCAGCCGCGCAGCGGTGTGGGAGGAAGTTCGCTACCTCAACAAACAGTTGGGCATCACGATTTTTCTCACGACGCAATACTTGGAAGAAGCCGACGAGCTCGCCGATCGTGTCGGCATCATTGCCCGGGGTCGCATCGTCGCCGAGGGAACTCCCGACAAACTCAAGCGCTCGATTGGTGCCGATGTCATCATCGCGAAAGTCGGAGCTGGTGACGGTGCGCGCGCTGCTCAAGTGCTCTCCGCATTGCCAGACCTCGACTCGGTCGAAGTGTCTGGTGATCAGCTCGTCATTGCGACAGCGCACGGAGCTTCAGCCATCAGCCCTGTCGCTGTGACTCTCGCGAACAACTCGATCAAAGTCAGCGAACTGACGCTACGTACCCCGACTCTCGATGACGTGTTCTTGCACACCACTGGTTCGCGTATGGATGCTGAAGATCAAGAGGCGGTTGCAGTATGAACACCCGCACCGATCGCATCGTTCCCCGCCATGCCGGCTTTTGGAGCGACCTCTCATCTGTCGCATTGCGTGCACTTCGTCTTGCGTCACGTGACCTTGAAGCAATCATTCCCGGGATGGCAGTTCCGCTTTTCTTCCTCATCGTGAACATTGGCAGCTTGCAAAGTTTCGTGGAAGGCAACCTGCCCCCAGGTTTCGACTTCAAGGGCTTCCAATTGCCCGTGTCGGTCATCTTCGCCGTTACCGGAATTTCGCGTGCCGGATCACTCGTTGTCGATGTGCAAGATGGCTACTTCGACCGACTCTTGCTCACACCTGTCAGCCGCACCACGTTGTTGATTGGGTTGATGATCGCCGATCTCGCCGTCGTCATGGTGATGATCGTTCCTGTCCTCATACTCGGTTTCATCATCGGTGTCGGCTTCGAGACAGGAATTCTCGGAATGATCGTGTTCATCCTGATCGGTGCATCGTGGGGTATTGCGTTCACTGGTTTCCCCTATGCAATCGCTCTCCGGACAGGAAACCCGACAGCAGTGAACAACGCATTCCTCTTGTTCTTCCCGTTCGCGTTCCTCACCACCGCGTACGTTCCAAAAGAGCAACTCACCGGTTGGCTGTCGGTTGCAGCCAACTTCAACCCCACCACATACCTGCTCGAGGGTATGCGCACGCTCATCTTGCAGGGGTGGGACAGCACAGCAATCTTGCAGGCTTTCCTCGCCTCTGCCATCGTGGCAGCGGTGTCATTCACGCTGGCTTTCACGGCACTTCGTGGTCGCGTCCGACGCAAGTGACCGTGCAGTGGGCGATGTCATGAACGATTGCTTCCTTGCTGCGGCCGGTGGTCAGCGAGCGCCACACACACCCGTGTGGTTCATGCGACAAGCAGGACGCAGTCTTCCTGAATACCGAGCAGTGCGTGGCAACGGAAGCATCCTCGAGGCCATCAAGAAGCCCGAGCTCGCAACGGAGATCACACTGCAGCCAGTTCGTCGATACGGCGTCGATGCAGCAGTGCTCTACAGCGACATCGTCGTGCCACCACATGCTGTGGGCTTCGGCATCGATGTTGCTCCCGGAACTGGGCCCGTTGCTGATCGACCACTTCGTTCGCGGTCTGATCTCACTCGTCTTCGTGAGCTTGATGTGGCAGATGTCGACTACGTGGTGCGCACGGTCGAACTATTGGTGAAAGAGTTGTCAGTGCCCTTGCTCGCTTTTGCAGGTGCACCATTTACCGTTGCTTCCTATCTCATCGAAGGCCGCCCAAGTCGCACGTATCAAAACACCAAAGCTCTCATGCATACCGATGAAGTTCTCTGGCATGAAGTCATGGAGCGTCTCACTCAGCACGCAGTGGTGTTCATTTCTGCACAACTTGCAGCTGGCGCACGTGCCTTTCAAGTTTTCGACTCATGGGCCGGCGCTCTGTCGCGTCATGACTACGACCGCTACGTTCGCCCACACAGCACACGCCTCTTCAGCGCGATTGCTGAGGCACATCCGGGCGCGCCCGGAATTCACTTCGGAATCGGCTGCGACCATTTGCTTGAGTCAATGAATTCGGTCGGCAACAAAGTCATCGGTCTCGATTGGAGAACAAGCATCGCCAGCGCACGTGGACGCCTGGGCCCAGACACGGTCGTGCAGGGAAATCTCGATCCGGCACTCGTACTTGCCGGTTCAGAAGTCGCCATCGATGGCGCGGAGCGCGTGCTCGCAGATAACAATGGTCATGCAGGTCACATCTTCAATCTGGGGCACGGCGTGCAACCTGACACGGACCCTGGAATACTCGCCGAGGTCGTGAACCTCGTGCACGAAAGGACCGCATCATGACTTCAGAACGCATCGCGGTGCTTCTCATGGCGTACGGAACGCCGCGCACAAAAGACGAAATCTTGCCGTACTACACCGATATCCGTCGTGGGCGCGCCCCCACACCCGAGCTTCTCGCCGAATTGACAGCCCGTTACGACGCCATCGGCGGTTTGTCGCCATTGAAGCAACTCACCGAAGCGCAACAATCTGGGTTGCAACGTGCACTCGACTTTCTCGAACCTGATCGCTACAGCGTGTTCCTCGGGTTGAAGCACGCCACTCCATTCATCGAGGAGTCGGTCGCAGAAATCGCCGCTCAAGGGTTCACTCGCATTGTCGGCGTCGTTCTCGCGCCTCACTTCTCGTCGTATTCCATCGGTCAATACCTCGGCCGCACTCGAGAAGCCGCGGAGCCTCGCGGAATAGAAGTGACCGGTGTCGAGTCATGGGCAGTCGAACCGGCCTTCATCGACTTTCTTGCTGGCGACATGCGCACGAAGTTGTTGAATCTTCCGGCACGCACCAAAGTTTTGTTCACCGCACATTCGCTACCTCAACGCATCATTGACGCGGGCGACCCGTATCCGAATGAATTGCGTTCCACTGCAGAGGCGGTCGCATCGGCGGTCGGCCTGTCGCAGTGGTCAATCGCATGGCAGTCTGCCGGCCGCACTCCAGAGCCTTGGATCGGGCCCGACATTCTCGCTGTCATCGATGAACTCGCTGCGACGGAAGGAGGCGAGAAAGTCGACGGCGTTCTCGTGTGCGCCTGCGGATTTGTCGCTGACCACCTTGAAGTTCTTTATGACCTCGATATCGAAGCTGAACGACACGCATCCGAACGAGGTCTGGCTTTTGCACGCACTGCTTGCGTGAACGACGACGGTGCCGTCATGGCTGCACTTGCGGCGCGAGTGGTGTCCGTGTCGTGAACCACCACGTCGTGGTCGTCGGCGGGGGCATCACAGGGCTCACAACCGCATTTTCTATTCTCGCCAATGCGAACGAGAACGTAGCGGTGACATTGCTCGAGGCGTCGCCCACGACTGGCGGGCTCATTCGTACCTCACCATTTGCGGGGCTCGATGCGATCGACGAAGGCGCCGACAGTTTTCTATTGAGAGTTCCATACGCCCTTGAATTGACACGCGAGGTCGGACTCGCCGCAGCACTCACATCGCCGACGTCTGCCCATGCAGCGGTGTGGCATGACCGTTTGCACCCCATTCCTTCGGCTCTAGTGCTCGGTGTTCCCGCCGGACTTTCGTCAGTTGCCTTCGGATCCCTTCTCTCCCCCGCGGCAAAACTTCGCGCTGCTCTCGATGTTGTACTGCCAAAGCGCAAGACCGAGCACGATTGCCTCGGAGCAGCTGTGCGCGCGCGTTTTGGTCGCCAAGTCAACGAGCGCTTGGTCGACCCGCTGATCGGAAGCATCTACGCCGGTGACACGGACAAGTTCAGTCTCGAAGCTGTCCCGCAAGTAGCTGCACTCACCAGCGAGCGGAGCATGTTGCTTGCCGCGAGAACGACTCGTTCAGCATCAACCGCTACTGGTCCGGTGTTCGCAACTCCATTGCGCGGCGTCGGCGCTCTCACCTCTGCTGTTCGCGAGCGCATTCACTCACTCGGTGGGCACATCCACACTGGCGCTCGCGTCACTTCCGTGGCCCGCGGAGATGCCGGGCGATACAGCGTCGCGTACGTCGATGCGAACGGACACTCGCAACTCGACGCGCATGCAGTCGTTCTCGCCACGCCGGCTCGCCATTCTGCAGACATCGTGCGCTCTCTGAGCAAGGACGTGGCTGATTACCTCTCAACTCGCGAGCACGCATCAGTGGCCCTCATCACGGTGCAGGTTCCCCGATCTCAATGGAAGTCATCGCTGAGCGGCAGTGGCTATCTCGTGCCTAAACCGGATCAACGATGGGTCACCGCAGCCTCTTTTGGAAGCAACAAGTGGGCACACTGGGTACCAGATGACGGTTCTGTCATTCTTCGTGTTTCGCTCGGACGTGATGGTCTCGACGTCATGCACCATGACGACCAGACGCTCGTCAATCTCATGCTCGCCGACTTGAAACATCATCTTGAAGTCGACATCGAACCATTGGCTTGCCGGATCTCGCGTTGGCCAGAATCGTTCCCTCAATACCGCCCACAACACTTTGCAGCACTGACCCGAGCCGAGTCCTCACTCGCTTCGTCTGCTCCCGGTGTGTTCCTAGCGGGCGCAAGCTACCGAGGCATCGGGATTCCGGCGTGTGTCCAACAGGCCCGCACGGCCGCCACAGCAGTACTTGACCACGTCAGGTCCATGCGCGCCTGACGATGACAGACTGAGAGTCACATGCGCAGATTGTCCACTTGTTTCGCAATCGCATTGCTCGCCGTGATCACCGTCGATCCGATTGTCTCTCAGGCGTGGAGCGGTGCCGTCAACGAGAAGTTGTCCACGCCAGAACAAGGCCTGAAGCCGTCGAAGTACCCAGAAGTGGCACGACTCCTCATTCCATCACTTGGCATAAATGAGAAAGTGATTCCGGGCACGACCATGGATGTCTACAACCGTGGTGTCGGGCTGTGGCCCACCAGTCCGATGGCCGGGCAGCGCGGAAACTTCGTCGTCGGTGGTCACCGCACAAGCGGACGCAAACCCTTTCGATACATCGACAAACTTCGAGTCGGTGACTCAATCGTCGTCCAGCAAGGTGGTGACGAATTCGTCTATAAGGTCACTCGCCAACGCATTGTGAAACCCACTGATGTGTGGGTCGCAAAGCCCACGAGGACCGCGACTCTCACTTTGTTCGCCTGTCATCCGGTCGGCTCGGTGAAAGAACGCATCATCGTGCACGCCACACTCAGTTCGTGAGTCTTCGCATCCCACGCTCTCTCGTTGCCGGCATACTCGTGGCGGCCGCGATGCCGCCGTGGGGATGGTGGCCGCTCGCACTCGTCGGTGTTGCGTTGTACGGCACCTCGGTGTTGCCGGTTGATGCGACCAATCGTCAACGATTCACTTCTGGCTGGCTATTCGGTGTGGGTTGGTTCTTGCCAGCAATGGCGTGGATGTGGTTTCTCACCGCACCTGGTTACCTCATCGCAGTGGCGTTGTTCGCAGCATTCCATGGTGCAGCGGCCGTCGTTGCCGGAGCTCTCACGCGAGGAGACATACGCCGTTCTCCACTTGTGTTTGCTGCCACCCACACGCTCGCCGAATCGTTGCGCATGTCATTTCCTTTCGGTGGGGTGCCACTCGCGACTCTTGGTATCGCAAGTGCATCATCACCACTCGCAGCACTTGCTCCGTGGGGTGGTGTTGTACTGATAACCCTCTCTACTTTCTGGTTGGCTCTCGGTCCGAGTCGCGTCGGTCGAATCTTGCTGTTTGTTGCGTTTCTCATTCCGGCCACCTTTTTTGACTTCACTCGCGAATCGGGAGGTGACTACACGGTTGCACTTGTGCAAGGTGGTGGCGAGCAGGGCACTCACGCGATTGACACCGACCCGCGCAAGGTGTTCGACCGCCATATCTCACTCACTCGTACTTTGTCATCAAGTCAAGACATCGATGCGGTTATCTGGCCCGAGAATGTCATCAACGTCGATGACTTTGAAACATCACGCGAACTCGATGAAATCGTGTCTGAAGCGAAACGTCTCGACGTTCCCTTCGTCGTTGGTGTCACAGAAGATGTCGATTCGGACGGATTTACCAATGCACAACTCGTTGTCTCCCAAGACGGGACGATCGAGGATCGCTACGACAAAGTACGACGTGTACCTTTCGGTGAGTACATGCCGTTTCGAGATGCACTGAGCGCTCTGTCTGACTCAACCAACCTTGTCCCTCGTGATGCTGTAGCCGGTCGTGGTCCTGGAGTGCTGACAATCGAAGGAGTACAAGCGAGCGTTGCAATCTCGTGGGAAGTGTTCTTTGGTGGTCGTGTCGAAGAAGGCGTCGAACAAGGTGCGACGTTCATCATCAATCCCACTAACGGATCGAGTTACACAGGCACCATCTTGCAAACTCAGCAAGTCGCATCATCACGATTACGTGCGCGAGAACAGGGGCGTCACCTCGTGCAGGTGTCACCCACTGGTTTCTCCGCTCATGTCACTGACAGAGGTGATGTTCGCGCGCGAACCGGCATCTCCGAGGCGCGCATCGTCGTGGCCGCAGTTCCGCTTCGCGAGGGTCGAACTTTCTACTCCCACACAGGCAATGCCCCGCTCATCTGCTTGTTGCTATTGGCTCTGGCTACAGCCATGTGGTCGCGACGCGGCCGGAGCCGATCAACGCTGGGGTCAATCGAGACCGGAGTCAATGAGGTGACCCACAGTTAGCCTGACCGACCTATGCGTGAGCCGTACGACCCGAACGGTCCCCTCCGCATCGCCTACCTCACCTATCGAGGAAAGCCCCACGTGGGCGGGCAAGGCGTCTACACACGTCACCTCACGAAAGCGCTCGCCGATCTGGGTCACCACGTCGAAGTGTTCGCGGGTCAGCCATATCCGATCCTCGACGATCGCATCGAGTTGCACAAACTGCCCAGCCTCGACATCTTCAATGACCATTATCCCGGCCGACTACCTGCCTACTGGGAGCTTAAGACCTGGCCCGACGTCGTCGAGACTGCACAATTTCTCACTGGCAAGTTCAGTGAACCGCTGGCCTTCAGCATGCGTGTGCGACGTGTGCTGAAAGAACGTCAGCTTGATTTTCATCTCGTGCACGACAACCAGTGTCTTGGACGCGACATATTGAAGATCGAGAGCATGATTCCGACCATCGTGACCCTGCACCACCCGATCACCAAAGATCGTGAGCTTGAGATGAGCCACGCGCCGAACTGGTGGAAGCGACGCAGCGTCGGCCGCTGGTACTCGTTCGTCAACATGCAAGGAAAAGTCGCCAGTCGAATGCCACGCATCGTGGTCGTGAGCGAGAACAGCATTACCGACATCAACAAAGACATGGGTGTGTCTCTCGACCGCATGCGTCTCGTGCCCGTTGGCGTCGACCCCGACTTGTTCAAACCACTGCCTCACGTACAGCGCAAGCCTGGTCAACTCATCACCACCGCAAGCGCCGACGTCGCGCTCAAAGGTCTCTCATACCTGCTCGAAGCGCTTGCGAAGTTACGCAGCGAACGAAACGTGCGTCTCACCATCATCGGTAAGCCAAAATCTGGCAAGAGTGCTGACCTCATTGATTCGCTTGGGCTGCGCGACTGCATCGACTTCGTGTCTGGTGTGTCTGACGAGCGCATCGTCGAGTTGTACGCAGAATCTGAACTGGCGGTCGTTCCCAGCTTGTACGAGGGTTTCAGCCTTCCCGCAATCGAGGCGATGTGCACCGGCACGACTCTCGTTGCTACCGATGGTGGCGCGCTGCCAGAAGTGACGGGCCGCGACAACGACACCGTGCTCTCTTGCCCGGCCGGCGATGCAAATGCACTTGCCGCCGCCATTCGTCGCGGTCTTGATGATGCGGTACTGCGCGAACGCATAGGTGCTGCAGGTCGTCAGCGTGTTGTAGAGCGGTGGAGCTGGCGTCACTGTGCCGAACTCACTGTTGCGCAGTATCGCGAAGTTCTCGACATGCCTCATAACCGCAAGAAGCTGGAAAACCCGTGCTGACGCTGCGTTTCGACCGACTCGATGTACGCCCAGGACAGACGTTTCTCGACGCAGGTGCCGGGTTCGGCCGACACGCCTTCGCAGCCGCACGTGCCGGCGCTCGCGTCGTGGCACTTGACTACGCCGCAGAAGAAGTGGTGGGCACACGAGCGACATTCGGCGCAATGCTCGAATGTGGCGAAATCTCACCAGACAACTACGGCGGGGTGTTGCGCGGTGATGCCACTCGTCTGCCGTTTGCAGATGCCACATTCGACACAGTCGTCACTTCAGAAGTGCTTGAACATATCCAAGACGACGTCGCTGCCATCAAGGAACTTGTGCGCGTGTTGAAGCCGGGCGGAACCTTGGGAGTGACTGTTCCCTCGTGGTGGCCAGAAAAAGTGAACTGGATGTTGTCTGACGAATACCACGCACCAAAGAGTCGTGGTGGACATGTGCGCATCTATAGCGGTACTGAATTGAAGGCGAAACTGCGCGCAGCCGGAGTCGACGTCGTCGGATCACATCATGCTCACGCATTGCATTCGCCGTACTGGTGGTTGAAATGCGCGGTCGGACCCACCAAGGACGATCACCGTGCAGTGGCTGCGTATCGAAAATTCCTCGAGTGGGACATCGTCACCGGACCGAAGTGGACGAAGGTGGCTGATCGCGTGCTGAACCCAGTACTCGGCAAGAGCTTCGTGGTGTATGCCACCAAGCAGCCGGTAGACACGAGAAGTGCCCGATGAGAACTCTTCCACTTCCCCACTTGCCTGGCATCCTCACCACGGCTGACTTGGCGCGCACAGCCGATTCGATTCAGGCCTTGCAACTACCGAACGGAATGATTCCGTGGTATCCCGGCGGTCACTGCGACCCGTGGAATCACGTCGAGACTGCTATGGCTCTTGACATCATGGGGCGCCCCGACGCCGCACTTCGTGCGTATCAGTGGCTCGCCGACATCCAGCGAGCAGACGGCAGTTGGCACAACTACTACATGCCAGATGGTTCTCTCGAAGACGCCAAACTCGACTCAAACGTCATTGCATACATCGGAACTGGGTTGTGGCATCACTGGCTGTGCACACGCGACACCAAAGGTGTGGCCGAACTCTGGCCGACAGTCAAGGCAGCACTCGAATGGGTGCTCGAACATCGCCGTGCCGATGGCACGGTGCTGTGGGCACGCGAAATCGACGGCTGCCCTTGGGACTACGCACTTCTCACCGGTTCATCGAGCATCCGGCACGCACTTCATTGCGGTGCCGCACTCGGTGCACTTGTCGGTGACCCACAACCCGAATGGAATCGGGCTGCAGACATCATCGACAACGTCATCAACACCAATCTCGCGGCGTTCGAGCCGAAGGACCGCTGGGCGATGGACTGGTACTACCCAGTTCTCACAGGTGCGATGACCGGTGCACGCGCAAAGGCACGACTGGCCGAAGGTTGGGATCGCTTTGTCTTGGACGACCGTGGTGTGCGTTGCGTGAGCGATGAACAGTGGGTTACTGCTGCCGAGACCAGTGAGTGCGCCATCGCGCACTGTGCAGTCGGCGACCGCGAGACCGCGCGCGAGCTTGTCCTGTGGACGATGCCGCATCGCTGCATCGACGGTGCGTATTTCACCGGCATCGTCTACCCAGTTGAACCAGAAAAGACCATCGTCAACTTCCCCGCGAACGAACGCAGTGCCTACACCGCTGCTGCGATCATTCTGGCTGCCGACGCCATCGCAATGCCGTCAACTGCATCTTCAATCTTCACGTCGGTGGTGAAGCGCAGAAATGCACACATCGACATTCCCGTCATCTGAAGCTCACCCGCCAAGAGGGCTTCTGCACTTGGACTGTGTCAATTGCGACGCAAGATGCGCAATGAACCGGTGACCGATTCTTCGACGAAGAAACCGCTCTCGACAGCCGGCAAATAGATGTTCTCGTACGGCGGACGACCGCCGTCAGCAGGATCTGGAAATACATCGTGAATGGCCAATACTCCACCCGCTGCGACGTGAGGTGTCCAACCCATATAGTCGCGGGTTGCGGGCTCTACGCCGTGACCACCATCGATAAAGAGAAACGAAAGTTGCGTTGACCACGTTTGCGAGATGGTCCACGAGTCGCCCACCATCGTGACAACACAGTCCGTTAGTTCGGCACCGAGAATGGTGCGACGAAAATGCGGCAAAGTGTCGATTCGGCCAGTGTGTTCGTCGACGAGTGAAGTGTCGTGCCACTCCCAACCAGGTTGATTCTCTTCACTTCCGAAATGATGATCAATAGCGAACAGCGTGCGCCCTGTGCCACGGGCAGCACCACCCAGCCACACCGTGGAACGCCCGCAGTACGAACCTACTTCTACAAAGGGAAGTGACGGCACGGAAGCAGCCGCCGAAACGGCTGCTTCAAACAGTGCATCACCTTCGTGTTCGGGCATGAATCCCTTCGCAGCAAGTGCGTGCGCGCGCAAAGTCGGAGCAAGAGGCACGTTGCGACCCTACTATGGGCTTGTGAAAGCCGCTCTGGACGAACTCCTTCGCTTGCTCGATCTTGAAGCAATTGAAGTCAACATCTTCCGCGGCTCCTCTGCCGACGAAAATCGACAGCGTGTGTTCGGCGGCCAAGTTGCCGGCCAGGCACTGGTGGCTGCGGTGCGTACCGTCGACGAACCATCACGCCAAGTGCATTCGCTACACGGGTACTTCTTGCGCCCAGGTGACCCTTCCATTCCCATTCTCTACGAAGTTGAACGCATCCGCGACGGTCGCAGTTTCACCACTCGGCGCGTAATGGCTGTGCAGCATGGCGAAGTCATCTTCAACCTGACCGCCAGTTTCCATGCCCCAGAACCGGGCCTCGAACATCAAATCAGCGGATCGACCGATATTCCGTCGCCGGAATCACTCCCTGACTTCCGGGAACGCATGGAGCCATACAAGGAGATGTTGGGAGACGAATACGACCGACCCCGGCCAATCGACCTTCGCTACGTTGACGCCGACCCCATGGCTCGTCGTGGAACATCAGCACCGGGCCAACGGGTGTGGTGGAAGACCGTTGATTCACTGCCAGATGATCCCGTGTTGCACGCTTGCATTGCGACATATGCAAGCGACATGACATTGCTCGACACCACCTTGCTGCCGCATGGTCTCGGCTGGGGTGATGCCAACGTGCAGATGGCGAGCCTCGACCACGCCATGTGGTTCCATCGACCGTTTCGCGCAGACGACTGGTTGTTGTATGACCAGTGGGCCATCAGCACGTCGAATTCCCGCGGACTTGCGGGTGGTTCCATCTACACGCGCTCTGGCGACCTCGCGGTCACTGTTGTGCAAGAGGGACTCATTCGCGTCAAGAAGTCATGACGATGCGTTACTCACGTCTCGCACTCTCGTCAGTAACGGCATTGCTGGTCATCTCTGGGCTGAGTGTCAGTGCGGCAAACGCAGTAAGTGATCCGATGGTATTCACGACGAATGCCCCGCAGACACGCAAACGTGCGGCGCTCGAGGTGAAAGATCCCGTCTCAGTAGTGGAACGTCGCGCATCAGATGCATTCATCTATGTGCTGCAACGCCAAGGACAAGTGCTCCGATGGACGAAGGGCACGAAAAAGTCCACCCGAGTGCTCGACATTTCCTCGCTCACTTCGACTGATTCAGAGCGCGGTCTGTTGGGTCTCACTTTCATTGGTGACAAGGCCTACATCAACCACACGAATAAAGACGGCGACACCGTGATTGCGGAATACACCGTGCGTGCTGACGGGCGTTTCATCGCAAGTTCGCGTCGCGTTGTGATGACCATCGACCAGCCCTATTCGAACCACAATGGAGGCGACGTCGTCACAGGCCCAGACGGCATGTTGTACATCGGCATGGGTGATGGTGGTAGTGGCGACGACCCTGAGCGTCGTGCGCTGAACACAAAAGAGTTGCTCGGCAAGATGTTGCGAATCGACCCTCGCGCAAGCGGTGCGCGGCCGTACAGCGTGCCGAAGGACAATCCACTCGTCGCCACGAAAGGCGCGAAACCAGAGATCTGGTCACTGGGGTTGCGTAATCCATGGCGTTATTCGTTCGACGATGACGGAAATCTGTGGGTGGCCGACGTCGGCCAGAACAAGTGGGAAGAAGTGAGCGTCGCCCCCGCCCGACGAGATAGCTCAGGGTCAGTGATTCCGGGTGGACGTGGCGCAAACTTTGGTTGGCCTGCCTACGAAGGACCTGATCGTTACAAGACTGATCAACAAGCGCGCAATGCCCTGCGCCCAATCCACTCGTACGAGCATGGTGATGCCGGTTGTTCCATCAGCGGCGGCGTGCGAGTGTCCCGCGACCATCCACAAGCCGCCCTACAAAAGTGGTTCCTCTACACCGACTATTGCTCGGGAACGCTGGTCGGCCTTGAGCTAAATGGCCTGAAGCTTGTCGGCGTACATGATCTCGTCGATGGTCTCGGCAACGCGGTGTCTGTCGACCAGACATCGACTGGCATCTACGTGTCGAGCCTTGACGACAAGGTGTACGAAATACTCGCGTCGTAGCGTGGATGCACCCTCAGCGGTGCGAACCCATGAACATTCCGCGCAAGGCCTGATAGTTCTCAATGCAGTGGCCCGCTCCGAGCACCACCGCCTCAAGTGGCTGCGGTGACATACGCACCGGCACCGACGTTTCACGAGCAATACGCTCGGCGAGACCACGCAACATGCCGCCACCGCCGACCAAGTACATGCCGCGCGCGAGAAAGTCTTGCGCCAACTCCGGTGGTGCTTTCGACAGACAGCGTTTCACTGACAACACCATTGAAGCGACAGGTTCATCGATTGCAAAGCGAACTTCCTCGGCAGTGAGCCGAATGGTCTTTGGGAGACCAGACACAAGATCACGACCCCTAATGTCAGCGCTTCGCTCATCACCAACTGGGTCAGCAGACCCAATCTGAATCTTGATTTCTTCTGCCGTGCGCTCACCAATAGCGACTCCGTGCTCACGTCGCACATAGTTCTGGATGGCAGCGTCAATGTCGAAGCTTCCGACACGCAC
>DCZD01000015.1:28942-29160 GCA_002331255.1 Acidimicrobiaceae bacterium UBA2093
ATGTCGATGACCATATTGCCAACCGGTTCGTCGATCGGAAGGTTCGCGCCGATCGCGGCTGCCATGGGCTGTTCGATGAGTTGTGCATCGGATGCGCCCGCACGACGAGCTGCATCTGTGACAGCGCGGCGCTCCACTTCGGTGATGGCAGATGGAACACAGATGACAACTTTGGGTCGCGTGAACCGTGACACACCGACACGCTGCAGCAATAGACG
>DCZD01000015.1:29401-43081 GCA_002331255.1 Acidimicrobiaceae bacterium UBA2093
ACAGCGACGATGTAACTGGGTGTGCGACCGATCATGTCCCATGCGTCATGGCCCGTCGCAAGTACCTCACCGTTCTTCCGGTTCACAGCAATGACGGAGGGTTCGTTCAGGACGATGCCTCGACCCTTCATGTACACAAGAGTGTTCGCGGTGCCAAGGTCGATGGCAAGGTCACGTGCCATCAGAAGTACCGGCCGTCGGCTTGGGTCGAGTTGCCGTGCGACATGGACTCGTGACGCGCTTCAGGCGAAAGTGCATCAATGTGTCGACGAAAGGCCGCGATGCTGTCATCGATGCGGCTTGCACGGTGGTCGAAGTACACCAGCACGAGCAACACCGAACCGCACCCAGCGGCGAGCACGGCGAACACCCACGCCACCAATCCCATCGCAATCATTGTTGCACCGTGGGTACTGAGTTCGGGGGAACGATTGACTGAGCGCCGGTGCCCCACTCTTGGCCACCCTCCCAATGCTCTTTCTTCCAGATAGGTGCCGACGACTTCAACGCGTCGATGGCAAAGCGCGCCGCGGCAAAGGCCTCGGGGCGGTGAGGCGCGGAGACCACGGCAAGAACCGACGACTCACCCAACGTCAGTCGTCCGAGGCGATGCAGCAGGACGATGCGACCGACGTCTGGCCATCGACTGCGTGTCTCTCGAGCGATATCGGAGAAGATGGCGATCACGCGCTCTTCGAACGCTTCGTACGTGAGCGCTTCCACGTCAGTTCGACCCTCAGCATTGTCTCGCACTGTGCCCGAGAACAGGACCACCGCACCACAGCTTGGTAGCACGACCCAATCGTGAGCCCGACCCACCGGCAGTTCGTCCTGGCCGACTGCCAGCCAGTCGTTGCCAGTGTCGGGAGGATGCACGCGACAAGCGTACTGCCCGACCGAAACGCTTCGACTGACGCAAGTAACCTGCTCGTCCTGTGGAGAGTGGTGAGAACGAGTTCGAGACATCACATGCTCCATTGCCACCACATGAGCGCACATGGCGCCACCCAAGCGAAGTCGCCTCGTGGAACTCAGTCGTTCAACAGAATCTCGCTAGCCCACCCCCGCTTTCGCGTCGGCTAGCACTTTTCACCACTACCGTCTCGATTGCCCTCGCGCTTGCAATCATCGTTATCGCCGTACCGCGTGGTGTCGGAACTGAGACCGCGTCCGACACCACCACTGTGGTGACTGAAGGTGCGGCACTGTCAGGCAACACGACCGCGACGACACGGACCCGAAACAAGCTCGTCGCGACACCTGCGGTTCGCGTGTCCGCATCGGGTGTTTACGTGACCGCAATCGATGAATTACCGAGCGACCATAAAGTTGGTGATGACGTCGACATCGTTTTCAACACAAACGACCGAGCAACTGTCACCATCACAGCTACCGATACAACGACCGGCCTCGCAGTTTTATCCGTCGGGAAGGTGGCCACTGCATCTGCATCAACTTCGGCCTCGTCATCGGTAACGAATTCATCGACACAACTACTACCTAATTCGATTGTGATCATCGAAGTTGCGACAGGGAAGCAACACGAAGCATCAATCGGTGTCTCCATGGGCGGCGATAGTCGAGTGATCCCTCTCGACGGTGCTCGTACGTTGGCCGGATTAGGTGTCGTTCGCGACAACGACGGGAATCTTGTCGGCGTGGCACTGCGTCATCACCATGCAACAAAGCTCGTGCCGTCGGAATCGATTGACTCTCTCGTCGCGAGCCTGCTCTCCACTTCCGCTGCACCGTAGGCTCACAGCATGGCGGATGACTCCCCCACGGGTGACGAGACTCCTGACCCGTTCAAAATGTTCGGCGGCATGGGATTTCTCGGCGACATGATGAAGGCAATGGGCGCACAAGGCCCTCTCAACTGGGACATCGCGACTCAGTTCGCCAGCTTCGGCGCCCTCGGCGACACGCCCGATCCTCAGCCCGATCCATCTGTGCGTTTTGCGTACGGTGACTTGGCGCGCGTCGCGGACCTGCATGTTCGCGACGTCAGTGGCCTTGATACGAATGTCGGTGGTCGTGTAACCGAGATTCTCACGACCACGCGTTCTGCATGGGCTCGGCGCACGCTCCAAGACTTCCGTCCATTGTTCACTGACTTGGCCACGTCACTGTCTCAGCGCGACTCTGGTGAAGAGACCGATCCGATGGTGGCGATGATGGCAAATCTCTCCGGATTCATGGCACCTGCCATGGTGGGGATGACAGTGGGTGGAATGGTCGGCGCACTCGCGCAACGAGCATTCGGTCAATACGACTTCCCGCTTCCTCGCGCCGATACCAGTGAGTTGCTGCTCGTGCCGTCGACCATCGAGCAATTCGCCAAAGACTGGAGTCTTGCCATTGATGATGTGCGTATGTGGGTGCTCGTGCACGAGCTCACGTCACATGCGGTGCTCAACACTGCCGCTGTCGAAGATGGCATTACCGCCCTCGTTCGTCGGCATGTTTCACTTTTCAAACCCGATTCAAGTGCCGTCATGGACGCACTCTCTGGTCTCGATGCAACGTCAAGCGACGCCATGGAACACATCCAGAAGGTGTTCAGCGACCCCACACTCATCTTGGGGGCAGTGAGCTCGAGTGCGCAGGAGGAACTTGCACCACTTCTTGATGCACATGTATCTGCTGTCCTGGCGTACATCGACCACATCGTGGATCAAGCCACCCAGCGCATACTCGGTAGTGGTCACACCGTTGCAGAGGCGGTGCGCCGGCGCCGTCTTGATGCAGGCAAAGACACAGTGTTCGTCGATCGGTTGCTCGGACTTCACCTGACCCGTCAGCAACTTGATCGTGGAACTGAATTCATTCGAGGTGTCATCGAGCGAGGCGGTGCACATGCTCCCGCTCAGATGATCGAAAACATCGGCAACCTACCGACTCCTAGCGAGCTGGAAGCTCCCGGCCTTTGGCTCGCACGCCTCGAGATTCAATGAGTCGACGTCGACCCCCGGGTGATTGACGCACGAACAGTACGCAACCGACCGCACCGACGACGCCCACGACATAGAACCCGACCGGTCCAGACATTGACAAGAGCACTGGAATGACGCCTGCTGCGACCCACGCCAATTGATTCTGGGTCTCGAATCGAGCAAATGCGCGACCTCTGTTCGCGTCGGGAGCGTCCTGTTGAACAATTGCCTCGAATGCGAGCCGCCCAATAGCTGCGGCCGCATTTACGAGTGCGGTGAGAATGAGACCCGCGGTGATACTGCCCACCAATCCGGCAACAAGTCCGGCGACAGCCACAAGTGCGACCGTGACGAGCAGCATGGTGTCGACGTTCAATCGCCGACGAATTGCAGGTGCAACAGTGTTCGCGAAGAGAGTGCACAGACCTGCGAGTGCAAGGGCAAAACCGAACCATGCGGTTCCGGCGGTCTCGTGGCGCAGCCAGAAGGCGAGGTGGAAAAACATGAACCCCACCACACCGCGCAAGATGCGCATCATCGTGGCGGCGCGCACGACACGTGGCGAGTGCAACTCTCGTAACTCGAGGGGTGTGGCATGTTCTGCTGCCGTCACTACATCACGTGGCAATTGACGTGCAGATGCGCATGCACAGGCGAAAACCACGGCGGCTCCTACCAACGCCACTTGCGTGGAGAGCAGTTGCAACGCCGCTGCTGGCACAGCGGCGACAAAGCCCGTGATACCACCGACTTGTCCGAGTTTGCTGTTCGCATCGACGAGTTTGTCTTCAGACTCCACAGTGCTTGGAACGAGAGCTGACTTCGAAATTGCATACGTCTTCGAGAGAACAAGTGCTGCAAATGCAAGCGGAAAAAGTGTCAAAGAGTCGACATAAAAGACCATGGCAACCATGACGGCGGCTCGCAGCGCCGCCACCATTGTGATGACAAGCCGTTGGCCACCTTTCATTCGATCTATGACCGGCCCAATGAGCGGCGCGATGACCAGAAACGGCGCCATGCTGACTAAGAGAAATGCGAGCACCTTCCCCCGAGCCGCATCTGGGCTGACTGACAGGAACATCGAATCGGCCAACGACACCGCCATGACAGCTTCACCACCGACCATCAACGCATGAGTGCGCGCCAGGTTCTGAAGCGGCGTCGGGCCGGGCAAGCCAGGGCCGTGCTCAATTCGATGCTTTCCACCGCCGCGCATGCGGCGATGCTACGCCCCGCGTGGTCGCTCGTACTTGTACCCGAGACCGCGAATAGTGACGATTCTCTCGGGATTAGCCGGATCGATCTCGATCTTTGAGCGCAGACGCTTGACATGCACGTCCAATGTCTTCGTGTCGCCGACGTAATCGGTACCCCAGACACGGTCGATAAGCGTCTCACGTGGCAACACTCGACCGGCGTTCGAGATGAGAATGTGCAACAGTTCGAACTCTTTAAGTGGAAGGGACACATCTTCTCCACGAACGACTACGTGGTGCTCTTCGGGATCGAGTTGCACGTCACCCACTTCTACGACTGACCCAGACAGTTCACCGCCACGCTCACTGGGTACACGGCGCATGACTGCACGCATTCGAGCGACGAGTTCACGAAGTCGATATGGCTTCGACACGTAATCGTCAGCACCGACTTCTAGACCGACCACTGTGTCAATTTCTGCACCCTTTGCTGTGACCATGATGATCGGGGTCAATGTCTTCTTCCGCAATTGACGACAGACGTCGAGGCCAGACATCTTCGGCAACATGACGTCAAGAAGCACCAGATCGGGGTTGACCACATCGAACATCTCAAGTGCCTGCAGGCCGTCGCGGGCAACTGACACTCGGAAGCCCTCTTTTCGAAGGCCGACCTGAAGAGCCTCGATGAACGATTCTTCGTCCTCGACGACGAGAACTGACGGATTACTGATTGACGGCATGATCATTGCCTCTCATCGTGCCTGAAGAGCCCCCATGCGGTAGTGGGAAAACAAGGCGAAAGGTCGATCCTTTACCTTCGAGTGACTCCACGTTCACCTGCCCGCCATGTTGGGTGACAATGTTGCGCACGATGGACAACCCCAGACCAGTGCCACCGGTGTCCCGCGACCGAGCCTTGTCAGCCCGGTAGAAGCGTTCGAAAATTCGATCGAGATGTTCTGCACTGATGCCGATTCCGGCGTCTTCCACTTGAACGACAGCTGTATCACTTTCATTCGACACTGTCACGGTTACCGTCGAACCTTCGTCGCTGTACTTCACAGCGTTGTCAACAACGTTGCCAACTGCCGATACCAATTGCCGAAAGTCAGCCTCAATCATGAGCGGTACGTCAGGGCTCACCACACGGATCGATATTCCCGCACGTTCCGCAAGAGCATGGACTCGTTGAACTGAGTCACGCACAACGTCGACTAAGTCGACCGGACCAGTGATGCGGTCGCCAGCCTTTTCGATACGAGACAATTCCATGAGGTCGTTAATGGTGTCGGTCATCCGTTGTGCCTCAGCCACAATTCGACCAGCCAGTTTTGTCGCGAGCTCGTCAGTGACTTCGCCTTCAAGAGTCTCCGCAAGAACGGAAATGGCCCCGACGGGAGTCTTCAGTTCATGACTGATGTTTGCGACGAAGTCTGTACGTACTTGGTCAAGGCGGGTTCTCTCAGATACATCCTCGATAGCGACAACTGCCCCGTCAGCAAGTGGGAACGAGTTCAGTTCGATTGTGCGTGGTGGAGGGCCGAACAGATTCAGCGTCTCGTGACCGAATGTTCCCTGCCGAGCAGACGACAACAATGCTTCCGCAGCATCGTCGACAAGCAAGTCAAGATGCCGAAGTCCGGTGATGCTCTCGGCAAGTTTGTTCCTCGACACCTCCGCACCTGTTGAGTCGACTACCACGAGTCCTGCGGGCAGCACATCAAGCACTTGCTGGAGACTCGGTGCAGCACCTAACGCCTCGGCTGGTGCCACATCAGCGGCTGGAACTGACTGCGGCTCAGAGCTGAAGTACCGCACGTGATCGTGGACCTCATTGCGACGAGCACGACGACTTCCCCACGACATTCCGATGAGGAATGCAACAAGTGCAACGATGAGTCCGAACCAGGTCATCGACTACTTCGGTGGCTCGATAAACGGAATTCCGTCAGTGTCGTCCTGCTTGCCGCCAGCAAATCGTGCGGCACCCTTGTGCTCCGGCAACCAACCAGTCACCAGATAGCGCACCCGCTCGCCGATGTTCACAGCATGGTCGCCGATTCGCTCGTAGAACCGTGCCACGACCGCCAACTGAATTCCGACCTGAATGTCGATTTTCCCGGCTGCATGAGCGACAAGGATTGCTTGGACCATCTCTTTCTGGAGACCGTCGAGAAATCCGTCCATGTCGTCCAATGCTGCGGCCTTCACCGGGTCGTTCTGCTCGAACGACTCGAGTGCAGCAGCGAACAACTGTTGCGCTTGCTCTCCCATCTGCTGAAGAAGTCCACGAAGACGCGGATCGAGAGTGTGTCCGTAAATGCGTCGCGCTGCCTTACAGATGTTGACGGTCAGGTCAGCGGAGCGCTCGATCTCAGCCACCATCTTCACGACTGCGACGACCTGTCGAAGGTCTCCGGCGACGGGTGCCTGTAGGGCGAGCAACTGGTAGCAGCGTTCCTCAATTTCAATCGAGCGTGCATCAATTTCATCGTCTGCACCGATGAGAGCTTCGGCTCCCGCCAAGTCTCCGGCCAACAACGCCGCGGTTGAACGCGGCACGGCCTCGATGACCATCGCTGCGAGCCGTGCGACTTCTTGTCGAATGTCGTCGAGCTCGTGATGAAACCCTTTACGAAGTTCGTCCATTAGCCAAACCTTCCTGTGATGTATGCCTCCGTCCGCGGGTCGACCGGGTTGGAGAAGATTTTCTGCGTGCGATCGAACTCGACGAGCACGCCGGTGCGACGGTCGCTGTTCGGGTTTACCTCGGTCGTGAAAAAGGCGGTCGAATCTGACACACGGCCAGCCTGTTGCATGTTGTGCGTGACAATCACGATGGTGAATTGTTTCTTGATCTCTTGCATGAGGTCTTCGATTCGAGCAGTGGCAATCGGGTCGAGAGCAGAACATGGCTCATCCATCAGCAACACTTCTGGTTCGATTGCGATTGATCGCGCGATGCACAGACGCTGCTGCTGACCACCTGACAGCCCCATCGCTGATGAAGACAGTCGATCTTTGACTTCATCCCACAATGCAGCGCCAATGAGCGACTTCTCAACGATTGCATCGAGATCGGATTTACGTCGAGTGCCATTTACTCGTGGGCCGTATGCAACGTTGTCATAAATGCTCTTCGGAAATGGGTTCGGCTTCTGAAACACCATTCCGATGCGCCTGCGCACTTCTCCTGCATCAGCCTGAGGTCCGTACAGGTCAATGCCGTGATAATGAACGTCACCTTCCACTCGTGCGCCGAGAATGAGGTCATTCATTCGATTGAAACAACGCAACACCGTTGATTTGCCACAGCCGGAAGGTCCGATGAACGCAGTGATCTCGCCACGCTTGATGTACATGGATACATCGCGAACCGCGCAGAAATCGCCGTAGAACACAGACAGGTCGTGGGCCGTAAGTACGACGTCTGATCGGGCATCGAGAGCTTCAAAATCCCTGTTTGCAGCAGTTTGCTGTGCCTGGGTGTCTGGAACACTTTGTTGAGTCATGTCGTCACCAACGCTTCTGGAATCGATTTCGTAGATAGATGGCTGCTGCATTCAGCACCAGGAGAAGGATGAGGAGCACGACAATTGACGCTGCAGCGAGTGGCTCAAAATCTTTCTTTGCATTGCTGATGTAGGCGAAAATCTGAATCGGGAGCACTGTGTACGCGCTGTCAAGGCCCGTCGGGTTGAATGTGATGAATGTCAATGCGCCGAGCATGAGGAGTGGTGCTGACTCGCCAAGTGCGCGAGACACCGACAGGATGCTGCCCGTCAAGATTCCGGGGAATGCGTTTGGTAACACCTGCCGACGCACTGTTTCCCACTGAGTCGCACCAAGAGCAAGTGAGCCCTGCCGGAAGGAATCTGGCACAGCGCGAATGGCCTCACGCGACACGATGACTACGGTCGGCAAGACGAGCATGGTGAGCACCAACGATGCGGTGATGACTGTCGAACCGAGCGACAGTGCGCCGCGCTTGATGAATGCGAGTCCGAGAATGCCGAAAACGACAGACGGAATTGCGGCAAGGTTCTGCACGTTCAACTCGATGAGTCGGTTGTACCAGCGATCTTTCGTCGCAAATTCCTCGAGATAGACAGCCGCACCGACACCAAGAGGAAGGCTGATGAGCGATGTGACTCCGACCACCCAGAGTGAACCGAAAATCGCTGATTGAATGCCTGCACGCTTCGGTCGAGCTGACGGCATGTTCTGGACCAAATCCCAGTTGAGTCGAGCACTTCCCGTCACAACGACATTCACCAGCAAAGTCAGCAAGGCACCGAGGGCAATGCCTAATCCGGCAAAAAGGAACGCCTTGAAGATGAGGTCCTTCACCGAGCGGGCTCGGTTCGGCACGGCGACGAGACTCATGGCCGCAGTCATCAGTCGTACACCTCGCGGAATTTGCGCACCACCCGGATGCTGATGATGTTCAACACGAGGGTGAAGACGAACAACAGAGCACCGACCGCGAAAATCGACTGATAGCCCACACTTCCGGTCGGCTGGTCACCAATGCCTGCGAACCCGATGAATCCGGCCATGGTCTGGCCTTCCTCGCCCGGATTGAAGCTCAGCTGAGCTTTGCTGCCAGCCGCCAAGACAGCGATGGTGGTCTCGCCTATCGCTCGTGACGCTGCCAACACGATTGCTGCGACAATGCCGGACAAAGCCGCGGGGAACACGACGGACGTAGACACCTCACGCTTGTTGCTGCCCAATGCAAATGCGCCTTCACGAAGTGCACTTGGCACCGAATTCATCGCATCCTCGGCCAACGACGCGACGGTCGGAAGAATCATAATTCCCGTCACCAATCCGGCTGCGAGAACACTGTAGGTGCCGACATCGCCTACAGGCCACAGTTTTTTCACCAGATTCGGGTTCACGAAATTGAGTGCGAAGAATCCGAACACCACTGTTGGGATTCCTGCCAAGACCTCGAGAATCGGTTTGATGATTGTGCGCGCACGAGAGCTTGCATATTCGCTGAGATAAAACGCCGCACCAAGTCCAAGGGGAATGGCAACCACCATGGCGATTGCAGCCACCCAAAGAGACCCAATGACAATCGACCACACACCGAAGTGAGCTGGCTTGAAGAGCGGTTTCCAATCGACACTTCCGAAGAATTCAGCGATGTCGACGTCTTGGAAGAACGCGATTGCTGGCCGGAAAAGCGCCAGCACGATGAGTACCGACACAACAACTGTCGCACCGGCCATCAGAGCGAGAGCACCCTTGATGACCTTCTCTGCGACAAGACGACGCCTCATGCCCCCACGGGGCATGAGGCTGATCGTCATCGAATCGTTCTGCGGCACCACCGAGAGATTAGGCGTTGTCGATGGCAGCCAACTCCTCGGCTGCCTTCGTGCGTTGTGCCTCATCGAGTGGAACAAAGAGTGCCTCTTCGCTGATGGAGTCCTGGTTCTCGAAGTAGTAATCGACGAACGCCTTGACCTCTGGTCGAGCAGCAGCGGACTTGCTCACATAGATGTACAGCGGACGTGACAGTGGGACGTAACTGCCGTCCTGCACCGCCTCAGCCGACGGAGCCACGCAGCCCTTGCCTCCATCAATCTCCAAAGCCTTCACACTGCCGGCATTTTCTTCCAAGTACGAGAACCCGAAGTATCCGATGGCCCCTGGATCACCCTGAACACCTTTCACCGTCACGTTGTCGTCTTCGGTCGGGTTGTAGTCGGTGCGACTCGCGCCCTCTTCGCCATTGATGGCCTTTGTGAAGTAATCGAATGTTCCCGAGTCGGTCCCTGCGCCAAACAGGCCCAGTTTCTGGTCTGGAAACGAGGAATCGATCTGATTCCAATTGGAGACCTTGCCCTCTGCTGTTGGCTCCCACATCTTCTTCAACTGGTCGACAGTCAGACACGTAGCCCAGTCATTGTCGTTGTTCACGACGACACTCAGGGCGTCGTTGGCGACGATCAGTTCAAGTGGTTCGATGCCCTTTGCGGCACAGGCCTCTTTCTCGGAGTCCTTGATCTCGCGTGAAGCGTTCGCAATGTCAGTCTCACCAGCACAGAATTTCTCAAAGCCACCACCGGTGCCGGAAGTGCCGACCGTGACACGCACGCCGGAGTTCTTCGTCTGGAAGTCTTCGGCCGCAATTGTGATGAGCGGAGCGACGGTACTTGAGCCATCGATGATGATCGAACCGGAGAGGTCTGAGTCAGTGGACTCCCCTTCGCTGGACGATCCACCACCACACGCAGCCAGACCGATTGTGGCCGCAGTCGCGATTGCGAGTGCCTTAAATGACGGGCGGGTAAACAACATGGAACGAAACTCCTTCGTGTCGTGTACGCGTTGCCGAAATGGCCACGCGCAGCCCAACGTATGGCGCGAATAGTGAACAGAACCCACGCTCAAGGTGAACGGAAGGTGAACTATGTACTTGGAGTGCCAAGCCGTAGTTGACTATCTGTGATCCAAGCACGAAGGCGAGCTTGTGCGTCGTGCCCCTCATGGAACTGTGATGGCCCGGTGCGGCGCCATTGGTCGTCATGATCAAGTTCGAATGCCACTATGTCGGGCGCCCACATGTACGTCAGGACGTTGTCCACCCAAGCGCGATGCTTCGGATGGGTAACTGGCGCCAACACTTCAACCCGTTTGTCCAGGTTTCGCTCCATCATGTCTGCCGACCCGATGAAATACACCGGTCCCCCATCTGCATCTCCGTGGGAGAACCGATACATCCGAGAATGCTCCAGATACCGACCCAAAACCGAGCGTACGCGCATGTTCGAGCCAGGCACGATGCTCGGGCGCGCGCAACAAATACCTCGAACGAGCAAGTCAATGTGTACCCCGGCTTCAGCTGCTGCGTACAGCTTCTCAATCACCTGAGCATCGGTAATTCCGTTCACCTTGATGGATATGTGACCTGCAGCACCATGGCGAATCTCGTTCTCAATCAGCTCATAAAGCCGGCCTCGAAGGTGAGAGGGCGCGACGATCAACTTGTCGTACTCGCGCTCACGCCCAAAACCGGTGAGCTGATTGAAGAGTCGTGACACGTCTTCGCCAATACTGTCATCACACGTGAAAATGCCGAGATCCTCGTACGTGCGCGCGGTCTTGGAGTTGTAATTGCCGGTGCCGATGTGCACGTATCTACGCACACGATTTCCCTCGTTGCGGACGACCAACATCAGCTTGCTATGCGTCTTTAGTCCGACGACACCATATGTGACGTGCACACCTGCACGCTCGAGAGCCTTAGCCCACGTCACATTCGTCGCTTCATCAAATCGTGCTTTCAACTCGATGAGCACGACGACTTGTGCACCTCGTTCCGCAGCAGCGATGAGACTTCGAGCGATGGGACTGTCACCACTGGTTCGGTAGAGCGTCACCTTGATCGTCTGGACACTCGGGTCGGCTGCGGCCTGAGAGATGAATTCCTCTGTTGATGATGCAAACGACTCATACGGATGGTGCACCATGAGGTCTCGTTTGCGGATGACACTGAAAAACGATTTCCCTTGCTCGTCTGCAACGGCCAGACGTCCGGCAGTAACCGGCGCCCACTGCTGGTCTTTGAGATGCGGGAGATCAATTGACTTCAAATCATGCAGACACGTGAGGTCAAGCAACCCACGGTGGTAATACACATCATCCGTCGTTAGTTCGAGCTCCTCCAGAAGCATCTCAAGCATCTCATCGTCAATTCCGCGCTCCACTTCGAGGCGTACGGCGTTCCCAAAGCGACGACGACGAAGCTCCATCTCGACTGCTTGCAACAGATCATCTGCTTCCTCTTCTTCGAGTGTGAGGTCTGCATTTCGCGTGACACGAAATGTGGTCACATGACGAATCTCCATACCAGGGAACAATTCCTGAAGATTCGCTTTGATCACTTCGTCCAAAGAAACAAATCGCCCGTTTCCCAAGAACATGAACCGTTGGAGCATCGATGGGATCTTGATTCGCGCGAACCTTTCTTCACCTGAATCAGGGTCACGGACGAACACCCCGATACTGAGTGCCAGGCTTGACACGTAAGGAAAAGGGTGGGCCGGATCAACAGCAAGTGGAGTGAGAACAGGGAATATCTGTTCATCGAACACGCGAATAAGTCGATGTCGTTCGTCGTCTGCGAGTTCATCCCACGTGCAATAGACCTCACCCTCCCTGGTCAGTCCGGGAAGCAACTCGTCCCACACGACTTCTTCTTGGTCCTTCACGAACTGAGTCAAGGCCGACCCAATACCGCTCAATTGCTGGGCGGGCGTGAGACCGTCGGCGCTCAGGCTGGTGACTTCGGCTGCAATCTGATCCTTCAGTGCGGCTACACGCACTTGGAAGAATTCGTCGAGATTCGATGAACTAATGGCAGCGAACTTGAATCGTTCAAGCAGCGGAATGCTGGATTCACGAGCAAGTTGCAGAACTCTGCGATTGAAGTCGATCCAGCTGAGTTCTCTGTTGAAGAACTTTTGTGCCACGGGCGGAGAGTAACGACCGCGCAGAACATCTTGAGATGAATCACGCGGATGATTGACATGATTCATGCGTCGGTCACCGACCGTTCACTGGAAGTTGCGCCAGAGCGACCCTCGGGACGTGCCCGATCAGAACTCGTAGTTCGGGTCGCCCATGTCCCATTCAATGGAGATGCGCTCGCGCTCGGCGTCACGCACGATGCGCGCCATGTTGCGGCGAAATTGCGGGTCATCGCGCGGCAGAAGAACTAAACGCGCAAGAACTCGGGCGCGGAACTCTTCCAGCACCGTATGGTCGCCCCAGTCGCCGTAGACCTCCCAGTGCGGCGACACCGGACCGAGGTACACGATGCGCGCATGGGCGATTGCTGGCTCGTTCGACACTGCTGCATCACTCATGGTTCATGAGCCTATCGGCGTGCGTGACACATGACCTGTGGCGCATTTTGCGCCCAAAAACAACGATATCCACAGGAATTCTTTGCAAATCCTTACCAGCCTGACGGGCAACGGTGCGTGCCCTCGTGCTTGACTGGAAGTGCGGGAACTTCCCGTCATGACTCATCGTCACATGACGAGAGCGACTTGTACCTCCGGGTGCATGAAGGAGAGCCATGAAACTCAAACTGACAGCAGTCCCCCAGCCGGTCAACAGCGGAGTTCCGTTCAACGACTCCTCCACCGGATGGATGGCCAACGGAAACTGCCGGAACTATCCACCGGCAACCTTTTTTCCCTCAGACGGGGTAGGTGTTGATCGGGCCCGAGCCATCTGTGCTGGTTGCCCGGTGCAGGCCCGTTGCCTCGACTACGCGCTCGATGAACGTATTGAACACGGTGTGTGGGGTGGCTGCAGCGAACGCGAGCGCCGTCGCATTCTGAAGAGACGCGCACTGGCCGGCTGAGCCGACCGCAAACAAAATGTCAGTTGTTCGACGAGTCGTCGGACGACTGACCGGCCTTGCCTTCGTCCATCGCCTTCTTGAACTCTTTCTGAGCTGAGCCCAGGTTGCGAGCGAGCTTCGGTAACTGCGAGCCGCCGAAGAGAACCAAGACGAT
>DCZD01000015.1:43376-48558 GCA_002331255.1 Acidimicrobiaceae bacterium UBA2093
AATCCACCGTATGTGGCAAACACGCGGAATTTGGTAAATACGTGGGGTGCTCGAATGTGTGGTCAATATCAGCGAAGGAGCCAACCAAGGCGCCCTCGAGGAACTGGCCACTGCTGTCAATGCGGATCTGCTCGACATTCATTCCGACCCTCATCACAATCGCAGCGTCTTCACGCTGATTGGCGAAGAAGCGCCGCGCACGTTGGCTCATCTAGCAGTGGAACTTCTTGACATCTCTGCTCACTCAGGTGTGCATCCACGGCTCGGAGTTGTCGATGTTGTTCCGTTTGTTCCCCTCCCTGGGAGCACCTGGGATGAAGCGATAGAAGCTCGGAATCGATTCGCGATATGGATTTCGAACGAGTTGTCGGTTCCTGTTTTTATCTATGGCTCCGAGCGGTCGCTGCCCGATGTTCGTAGAGATGCATTTGCAAACCTCGCTCCCGACTTGGGCCCACCCTTCCCGCATCAGCGTGCAGGGGCTACTTGTGTCGGCACTCGTTCGTTGATGGTGGCCTACAACGTGTGGTTGCGAGATAGCGACGTTGCGACAGCACGCCGGGTTGCTTCCGCAGTTCGCAGCAAAACGTTGCGCGCACTTGGACTACAAGTTGGTGACCGTGTGCAAGTGAGCATGAACCTCATTGACCCAATGACGACGGGTCCTTTGGAGGCATTTGAGGCGGTGAAGGAACTCGTTCAGGTCGACGGCGCAGAACTCGTCGGTCTCATTCCACACTCGGCACTCGACGCAATTCCACCTACACGTTGGGAAGAACTCGACGTGTCGCCAGAGAAGACGATTGAGTTCAGGCTCGCTAAACGAGCGCGACGACTGACTTAGTCGGTACCGGTACGGCGATTCGCTTGTGCACGCTGGCGACGAAGACGGCGGCGCTCGCGCTCACTGAGTCCACCCCAGATGCCGAACTTCTCACCGTTAGCAAGTGCGTACTCGAGACAATCACCACGTACGACGCAACCGCGACACACTTCTTTTGCTTCACGAGTAGATGCACCACGCTCGGGGAAGAACAAGTCGGGGTCGACGCCCAGACAGTTGGCGGAATCCTGCCAACTTCTTTCAAGGCTCAGGTCATCATTGTGTGAATCGATCATGTTGTTGTGTCCTCCCCACAGGGCTCTTGGCTGAGCGACGCTCGTGTAAAACCGGCCCGGGAGGACAGCCACTTCGCACCTATGTCAACTAACCACTGTAATTACAACGATGTGATTCTGACAAAAAGTTCATGAGCTTGCAAGTGGCAAGCAATTGACGAACATATGTTCGTCTGGACAGTCAGCGTCTGCTTCCAGCTCGCGAGGTGTGCCGCTTGCTATCGAGGAAGTCGACCAGTACGAAATCACCCAAATTCTCGGGTGTCGTGAAGAATGCTCGCCCACGATTCACGCGAGTGAGTTGTTCGATAAAAGCTTGCAGAGCTCCCGTCACGTCAAGCACGAACGAATTGATACGGATGTCCTCTTTCGTGCAACGCATGACTTCTTTCATGGTCGCCTCGACCGTGTCACGTGTCGGTGGATAGTTGAAGTACACGTCACCAGATGCGGTGATATGAGCTGTGGGTTCACCATCGGTGATCATGATGATTTGCTTGCTTCCGGACTGTCGCGCAAGCAGCTGACGTGCAAGACGGAAGCCATGTTGCATATTCGTTCCGTACGCCAGGTCCCAGCTGACCTCGGGAAGCTGTTCGTGGCGCAGAATGTGGGCGGTCTCACTGAAGCCCACAAGGCCGAGATAGTCGCGCGGAAACTGCGAACTAATCAATGAATGAAGGGCCATTGCGACCTTTTTCGCTGGCACAAAGTTGCCCCGCATTGGCATGGACATCGACAAGTCGAGCATCAACACTGTCGATGAGCGCGTGTTGTGTTCGGTGCGTTCGATCTCGAAGTCGTCCGGGGTCAGGTTCACTGGAGTACCACTCCCCTGACGTGACAACGCGTTACGAATGGTGCGCTGTAAGTCCAACCGGAAGGGATCGCCGAACTCATATGGCTTGCTGTCGTAGGTGCGTTCATGCCCGCTGCCATCAGTGGCTATTCGATGCTGACCGAACTTGTCCTTGCTCAGCCGTGTGAACAGGTCACGTAGCGCGTTATTACCGATCGTGCGAAGACCCTTCGGAGTCAGCTCAAGGCGACCTTCAGTTCTGTTGATGAGCCCGGCGTCTTCCAACAATTTGGAGAGCTCGGCCAGACGCTCGAGCGAGCGTGCCGCGTCGTCCCCCAGAAGCTCTCGAACTCGGTCCAGATCGGCCTCAGCCAGCGCCGACGGGTTGGTGGCGTTTCGGAGAAGATTCTCCAGTTGGTCGAGCTGCCCCATCTGCTGCATGGACTGCAGCGCTTGACCCATGTCCATCTGCTGTGACCCGTCGAAGTCGTACTGCTTGTTCCAGCCCTGAGCCGGATACATGGACTGAAGATGTTGGCCTAGCTGTTGCGCCTGAAATTGCAGATCCATGTCCTCGAGCAGCTGCTCAGACAACTGTTGTAGTTGCGCTCGCTGCTCGGGCGTCATCGAGTTCATGAGGGCCTGCATCGCTTGCATTCGCTGCGCCATGATTTCGAGCAGTTCGTCGAGCGACTGGGGATTCTCGGGGAAGAAATCCCCGTATTTCCCCATGAACTCTTCGAATCGCGGATCCTCACCACGTTCTCGACGCTCAATCATTTGATTCAGCTCGGACAGCATGTCTTTCATGCGTGCCATGTCTTCGGGGGTCATCTGTTGCATGCTGCCCGACAACTGGTCAACGAACTGTTGCATGAGTTGATCTTTCAGCCGCTCGACCATCTGCTCAAAACGTTGACGCGCCTCGGCCGATTCAAAGTCGTACGAGCTCAGCTCTTGCACCATGCCTGCAAGATCTTCGGGCAACATGTCGAGACGGAAGTTTCGTTCCATGGCGGCAGACCTGGCATTCTCTGCGCGTCGCTCGTCACCTGATGCTTCAGCCGACTTCACTGCCTGGTCGACAGCGTGACGTTCTTCATCGACGATGTCACGCAACTCATCAGCGATCTGGCTGTAAACGCCTCCGAGGTCACCACTCTCTTGAATTTCATCGCGGCGCTCACGAATTCGTCGCAGCATGTCTTGGATACCTTCGATGCGATTGCCGTCGGGGTCGACCATTCCCTCGCGCATCAGTCGCCGCAATGCTGCATTCACGTCTCCGTGATAGAGAACATCGTCAGTCAGCTCTTTCAACAGGGATTCAGCGTCGAGATCAAGACCCTTCTGGGTGCCATCCCAACGGGAGTATGTGAAACGCAACCCCATGAGCGCACGCTAGTGCCGTAGGGTGTAGGTCGCCATGCGCGTGCCACGTACTTTCGCCTTCGTTGATATCTCCGGATTCACGAATTACACGACCTCCCAAGGCGACGACGCCGCGGGACGTTTGTTGGCATCATGGCGCAGCGTCACGCGTGACGTGGCTTCAGACACTGGTGTTCGCATCGCAAAGTGGCTGGGCGATGGCTGCATGATTGTGGCCGTTGAACAAGGTGACGGCATCACATTTGCAATGGAACTGCAACGCCGCTCCGCAGCCGCATGTGCCCCCCTCAGCATCCGCGTCGGCATCTCCACCGGGCTTGCCCTGCTGTTCGAGGGAGACGATTACATCGGCACGGCTGTGAACACCGCTGCTCGGTTGTGTGATGCTGCCGAACCCTTCGAGGTGCTGATGCCCAAAGAGCAAATCGAGGCACTTCCAGAGGGAGTCACCGCGGTGGCGCATGCTCCACTTTCGCTGCGTGGACTTCCTGAAGCCATCCCAGTCGTCCAGCTCACCGGTGAAGCGGTGAACACAGCACGCAACGACACTGGCGAGCTCTGGACGCGTTCACCATTCGTCGTATAAGACGACCTAGACCGCCCTCGCTCGACAACTACTTCGAGCGGTACGTCGCTCGCGAACCACTGGCATCTTTGTTGAGTCTGCGTGACAGATGAAGTCCTTCGAGCACGAATTCGATGGCACTGGCCACGACTGCCGGTGATTCATCACCGCCCGTAAGTGCGACCACCGGTTCTCGCAGCGCGGGAATATCCGCAAGCAATCGAGCCTCGTCGGCAGATCCGAGGTCTTCACCGACGTGCGCGACGGAGCCTTCTTCAAACGCCGTCACGACGGGTGCCATCTTGTCGTGTGGAGCCAATTCCTTGTACACCGACAACACCGCAGCAGCTACGAGTTGCTGCAAGATGACAGCCTCACGACCGTCCTCGAGAGCTTCGATCTCGACTTTTCCGCTCGTGCTCGCTGCCAATGCCGACAAATCGCTCACGCGTGGCGCAACACTTGTCTCGCCTGCACGAAGCGCACGTCTCACCGCACTGGCACTCAGAACTTCATAGTTCGCGACCGACAGACGCACGCTGACACCGCTGCGCTGATTGATGTTGCTACTTGCGCGCGCAAGATGGGAGAACGTGGCGATAACTCGCTCCATGAAAATCGGCATGTGCACTGTGACATTGCCGATGCTCGCGGGTCGCGCCTCTTGTCGCATGATGGCTATTTCGGTGTCCACTTCAAGTGGATAGTGGGTACGAATCTGACTTCCGAAGCGGTCTTTCAACGGTGTGATGATGCGACCACGGTTGGTGTAATCCTCGGGGTTGGCTGATGCGACGAGCATGACATCGAGCGGTAAGCGAACCTTGTATCCACGAATCTGAACGTCACGCTCTTCGAGCACGTTGAGCAACCCGACTTGAATTCGTTCGGCGAGGTCGGGCAACTCGTTGATGGCGAAGATGCCGCGATTTGTACGCGGTACGAGTCCGTAGTGCAAGGTCAATTCATCAGACAAGTAACGACCTTCTGCCACTTTGATTGGGTCGACCTCACCGATGAGATCGGCAATCGACGTGTCGGGCGTGGCCAACTTCTCGCCGAATCGCTGTGAATTGTGGACCCACTGAATTGGAGTGTCGTCACCTTCCTCCGCAACCAGGTCGATGGCATGGCGCGACACCGGGTTGTACGGATCATCGTTGATTTCACTGCCAGCGACGATTGGCATCCACTCGTCCAGCAATCCGGTGAGCGAGCGGATCATGCGGGTCTTAGCCTGACCACGCTCACCGAGGAACACCACATCGTGGCCAGCCAGTACTGCATTCTCAAGTTGTGGCATGACG
>DCZD01000015.1:48733-51412 GCA_002331255.1 Acidimicrobiaceae bacterium UBA2093
AGTTGTGGCATGACGGTGTCTTCGTACCCGAGCACACCTTCAAAGAGCGAAAGTCCCTTCGTGATGCGCTCGACAGCATTGCGGCGCATCTCTTCTTTGACAGGGCGCGACACCCAGCCCGAGGCACGTAGCGCTGCGAGTGTTGTCGGCAACGAGCTCGGTACGGGTGGGACGTCGGTCATGTGCGGCTGAGATCCTTACGGTTCTTCAACTTCGCCTTGCGGTAGTCCTTATTCATCAGCGCGATGACGTCAATCGAGATTTCCTTCGGGCATGCGGCCTCACATTCACCGTGGTTCGTGCACGAACCGAAGTACTCATCCATTGTCTCAACCATCGCTTCGACGCGCTTGTAACGCTCGGCCTGGCCCTGGGGCAACCGGTTCAGGTGGGACACCTTTGCCGCTGTGAACAGGTTGGCCGCACCGTTCGGACAAGCTGCCACACATGCACCACAGCCGATGCATTCAGCAGAGTCCATCGCAGAGTCTGCGACCGGCTTCGGAATCGGAATGAGATTCGCATCGGGAGCACCGCCGGTAGGCGCTGTAATGAAGCCGCCGGACTCGATGATGCGGTCGAATGCTGAACGATCGACCATGAGGTCCTTGATGATCGGAAACGCCGAGGCACGCCATGGCTCGATGACGATGGTGTCACCACTCTTGAACTTGCGCATGTGCAACTGACAAGTGGCGGTGCCGCGCTGGTTGCCATGGGCTTGTCCGTTGATCATGAGCGAGCACGTGCCGCAGATGCCTTCACGACAGTCATGGTCGAACACCACGGCTTCCTTACCTTGAGCGATGAGACGCTCGTTCAAGATGTCGAGCATCTCAAGGAACGAGGCTTCGTCGCTGATTTGCTCGATCGCGTGGTCCTCGAAGTGGCCGGAATCGTTCGGGCCTTTCTGGCGCCAGACGCGCAGGGTGAGGTTGGTCAGATGATTGCTCACTTGTAGCTCCGTGTTGCGAGGTGGACTTCCTTGAATTCAAGAGGTTCGACGTTCAACTTCGGCGACATCGCGTCGCCACCCCACTGCCACGCGGACACGTGGCAGTAGTTGTCGTCGTCGCGCTGAGCTTCGCCTTCATCCGTCTGATATTCAGATCGGAAGTGGCCGCCACAGCTTTCGTTACGATCGAGTGCGTCACGGCACATGAGCATTCCTAATTGGAAGAAGTCGTCGACACGACCTGCCTTCTCGAGCGTCTGGTTGAGACTGTTGCCGTCACCAGTGACACGCAAGTCCTTCTTGAACTCTTCGTAGAGAGCGGGCAACTCAGAGAGTGCCTTCTCAAGACCTTGCTCGGTGCGCTCCATGCCGCAGTAGTCCCAGATGATCTTGCCCAGTTCGCGATGGAACCAATCGGGTGAACGAGTTCCGTTCACGTTCAGGTAACCGTTGTAACGGTCTCGAGCTTCTTGTTCTGCGCGCTTGAACTCTGGGTGATCTGTGCCCGGAATCGGCTTGTTCAACATTGGAGCCAACTCGTTACCAATGGTGTACGGCAACACGAAGTAACCATCGGCGAGACCCTGCATGAGTGCACTCGCACCGAGTCGGTTGGCACCGTGGTCGGAGAAGTTCGCTTCACCGGCCGCGTAGAGACCGGGGATGTTCGTCTGCAGCTCATAGTCGACCCAGAGGCCACCCATTGTGTAGTGCGTTGCTGGATAGATACGCATTGGCACGTCGTAAGGGTTCTCACCAGCGATTCGCTCGTACATCTCGAAGAGGTTTCCGTAACGCTCTTCCACCACATCACGACCAAGTCGATTGATTGCGTCGGAGAAGTCGAGATACACACCGTTCTTCAACGGTCCGACACCAAGACCCTTGTCAACTGCGCGCTTTGCGGCACGCGAAGAGATGTCTCGCGGCGCCAAGTTTCCGAACGACGGGTACAGACGCTCGAGGTAGTAGTCACGATCTGCTTCGGGAATGTCGTGAGCTGCGCGTACTTCGTCAGCGTTCTTCGGCACCCATACTCGCCCGTCATTACGCAGTGACTCGGACATGAGCGTGAGCTTCGACTGGAACTCGTCACTTTGCGGGATGCACGTCGGGTGAATCTGCGTGTAGCACGGGTTCGCGAACAATGCTCCGCGGCGGTGTGCACGCCAAGCCGCAGTCACGTTGCATGCCATCGCGTTCGTCGACAAGAAGAACACGTTGCCGTAGCCACCTGTGGCGAGCACGACTGCATGCGCAGCGTGGGACTGAATTTCACCGGTCATAAGGTCGCGTACGACGATGCCTGAGGCACGACCATCGACGACGACGACATCGACCAATTCGCAGCGGTTAAACAGACGGATTCCGCCGAGGCCGACTTGACGTGAGAACTGCTGATACGCGCCGAGCAACAACTGCTGGCCAGTTTGACCCCGGGCGTAGAACGTACGACTGACTTGGGCTCCGCCGAACGAACGGTTGTCGAGAAGACCACCATATTCACGTGCAAACGGAACACCTTGGGCGACCATCTGATCGATGATGTTGACGCTCACCTGCGCGAGACGATGCACGTTGGCTTCGCGTGCGCGGAAGTCCCCACCTTTGACGGTGTCGTAGAACAAGCGGTGCACACTGTCACCGTCACCTTGGTAGTTCTTCGCAGCGTTGATGCCACCTTGAGCAGCAATCGAGTGCGCACGACGCGGCGAATCATGGAA
>DCZD01000015.1:51607-53601 GCA_002331255.1 Acidimicrobiaceae bacterium UBA2093
GCGTCGACTTGGTAACCAAGTTCAGCAAGTGTCGCCGCAGCTGATGCGCCAGCTAGCCCGGTACCGACCACGATGACTTTGAACTTGCGCTTGTTGTTGGGGTTCACCAACTTCATGTCGGACTTGTAGGTGTCCCACATGTCAGCGACCGGTGCATCCGGAATTTTGCTGTCGAGTCGCACCGTGTTTTGTGCGAGGAGTTGCTGTGTGAGGCTCATGACTATCTCCGTCCGTCGTCTCAGTAGGTCGCTTTTTCGAGAATTCCAGCCATCACCGCCACAGGGAACGTGACATTCCCCACCACGACGATTGCTGCGAAACCTGTTGCGAATGCGTTGCGCCACTTGTTGAAGCGCGGGTTGTTCCAGCCGAGCGACTGGAAGATGCTCCAGGCGCCGTGGAACAAATGGATGCCAAGCAACACGTTGGCAACGATGTAGAACACCGCGACAACCGGCCGCTCGAATGAATGTACGACTGCGTTGTAGACGTCCTTCAGACGCTCATCGCCCTCCATGTAAAAAGTGTTTGTCTGTGAATTGACAACACCAAATGTGAGGTCCAGTAAGTGCCACACGATGAAAGCCAACACGATGATCCCGCTCCAACGCATGGTGCGACTCGCGAAGTTGGCGATTTGATAGTCGCGCGCGCTCTGGTACTTCACTGGACGTGCCGTCCGGTTCATGACCGTCAGTGAATATGCGGCGTGCAGATGCAAGATCAGCATGCCGATCAGACCTGCGCGCAAGATCCACAGAACGGTCTTTTCTGGAGCGAGCGGATACAGCAACTTCTCGAGGAAGTGTGCGTAATGGTTGAGGTCGGATGCTCCGAGGAACATCTTCAAGTTGCCAATCATGTGGAAGAGGACGAAACCCATCATCGCGATTCCAGAGATGGCCATGACGTACTTCTTGCCAACGGCCGTTGAATAGAGGTCGAGTAGGAATGGCCGACGCGACTTGGCCTTAGCGGTTCCTGTGACTGGACCTCGCCGGCTTGCAATGACCTGTGCCATGTGCGTCTCCTTCTCCTACGTGCTTTCGGTGCGATGCATTCTCCGGCTCGTGGCACTGGCCGGATTGCTCTGTGTGAGCCCGACCGACGGTACTCCCGACACCGGTTTGAAATGCAACTTCCGAGGTCCCCTCCACCTACCGAAGGCCGGCTTGGTCAAAGGCACCGACCTCATTGTCTCCCCATCTGGCCCGAGCCGCGCGATCGTCCCCCCTATTTCGGAGTTCGGTGGCCAATTTCACTAGGGTTTCAACGTTCAACAAGGCGGGACGCCGGAACATGGCGTGCCCCCGATACCGCCGGGAGACAAATACGGTGTTTCAGATAATTGCTGCTGAAGGTGGCTACCAGGAGTTCACGCTGAAAGGTGGTGAGTGGACGGTCCTCTACCTATCGGCAGCGGCCGCCGTGCTTGCTCTCGCCGTCGGCTTCTACTTGGTGCGCTCTGTCATGGCTGCCGACGACGGCACCCCGAAGATGAAGGAAATCGCCGCGGCGATCCAGGAAGGTGCTTGGGCGTATCTCAAGCGCCAGTTCCGCACAATCGCGGTGATCCTTGTTCCGCTGGCTGTGATCGTGTTCGTCACGTCGACCGCCATCGCCAAGGAAAGCGGTGAAGAGGTGTTGAGCTTCGCGCAAGCGGGCATCTGGCGAACCGTTGCGTTCTTGCTCGGATGCGTGGCCTCGGGTCTCACCGGTTACATCGGTATGACACTCGCGACGCGCGGCAACGTTCGAACTGCTGCTGCCGCACTCACCAACTCGATGCCTCGCGCACTAGACGTGGCGTTCCGCACCGGTGGTGTCGCCGGCATGTTCACGGTTGGTCTCGGCCTGCTCGGTGCAACTGGCATCATCATGATCTTCCAAAACACCTCAAGCGTCATCCTCGTTGGCTTCGGCTTCGGTGGATCGTTGCTCGCGCTCTTTCTCCGCGTCGGTGGTGGCATCTTCACCAAGGCTGCTGACGTCGG
>DCZD01000036.1:0-2326 GCA_002331255.1 Acidimicrobiaceae bacterium UBA2093
ACCACGAATTTCAAGTGTGCTCATCGCGCATCCTTTGTTTCATCTTCAGAATCGTCGATGACGACCTGACCGTCGACCACTTTCGCTTTGTACACGCGCACCGGCTGTGTAGCAGGCAGCGTGTCGGGGCGCCCAGTCTCCAACTCGAATCGACTCCCGTGCCGAACGCACTCGATGGTCTTTAGGTCGCAGTCAACCTCACCATCAGACAGCGCCACATCGGCGTGGCTGCACTTGTCGTGAAGTGCATACACAGAATCTTCAATACGAACAATGACGACCGGTGTAGAACCAACCATTGCCCGCTTTGATGACCCCGGGGCAATGTCTGACAGCGAACACACAGTGACAGCACTCATGATGCGGCTCCATCTCCGAGCAATTTGCGAGAAACGGCATCACGCAAGTCGACGACACCTGCAGCAGCGGGCAATCGATCGATGACTTCGTTGAAGAACCCGAGAACCACCAGTCGTTCCGCGATTGTCGGTGGGATGCCGCGGCTCTCGAGATAAAAACGCTGGTCTTCGTCGATTGGTCCGACTGTTGACGCGTGACTGCACTTCACATCGTTTGTCTCGATATTCAGGTTAGGCACACTCTCGGCCCATGCTCCCTCGCTAAGGGTGAGGTTGCGATTGGTCTGGAAAGCTTCCGATCCCTTCCCGTTCTCCTTGATGTGGATGAGACCGGTGTACACGCTTCGCGCGTCGTCACGAACCGCCCCCTTGAACAACAAGTCAGAACGGGTACGCGGAGCCGCGTGCACCTGGGTGGTGCGGAAGTCGTGCATCTGCGCACCGTCAGCGAAATACAGGGCAACCTGCTGAGAGTTGGCGCCCTGTTCAGCGAGCGTCGACGTGGTCTGCACGCGTGCATAGTCACCACCAAGAGCAATGGTGAAGAGTCGAGTTGTTGAATCACGCATGCCGAGCGCCTGCTGGTGCGCGATCTTCCACGTGTCACGACCAAGTGCATTGATTGAGACGTAGGTGACGCGTGCAGCTTGTGCAGCGCGCACCTCGACTACTGGGCACACCAAAGATGTGATGCCATCTGTTGAAACGAACTTCTCGACAACAGTGAATTCGCTGTTCTCGCCTGCATCGATGACAAGTCTCGGATACGCAACGATCCCCGACGTCTCGACGTGGTGCACGATCTCAACGACGCCGTCGACTACCTGTCCACGTGGGATGACAACGGTGAGCGGTGTCGTGCCGCTCTCACGGTTCAGTCGCGCAAAGACGTCGGCATCGTCAGCCATGACGATGCCGGAGCGATCATCTCCACGCAGCGCATCTACACCGATGGTCTCGGTACGAAGTGATCCTGTCGAATACGACGAAAGATCGAGCTCGCCGATGCGGCTGTAGCGCCAGATTTCTTCTTCAGCACTGGGAAGGACTCGGGTGGGGGTCATGTGTTGTCTACCTATTTCTTTCGTCGCCACCAGCGACGTTTCGTCGGTCGTTCAAATTCTTCGAGCACTTGCCGCCCGATCGCATTCACGATGTCTTCGGCCGCGTCGAGCACCGCAGCAGCACTGCCATCGTCAAGTCCAGGTACTTCGGTAGGTGTCGGCGGAGCGATTGTCGTTCCATGCACCCACGCGACATCGGCAAGACGGCGCTCAAACTTCTCACACGGCTCGGGACAGCGCCATGGGGCATCAGGGGCTAGGTCGAGATTGCACTTTCGCACGGCATCGCCGTTCGGATACGTGCGGCTTTCATAATGCTTGCACTCTGTGCGCATCGGCATGATGTTGCATCCGCGGCTCAGCCGACGGAGCCCTCCATCTGAAGTTCGATGAGGCGACTCCATTCCACTGCGTATTCCATGGGCAATGTGCGGGTCACTGGTTCGATGAACCCATTCACCACCATGCTCATGGCCTGCTCTTGTGAGAGACCACGACTCATGAGATAGAAGAGTTGCTCGTCTGCGATCTTTGACACTGTCGCCTCGTGGCCGATCTCTGCATCACGCTCACCTACCTCCATGTACGGAAGCGTGCGGCTTTCACTGCCCTCGTCAAGGATGAGTGCGTCACACTGCACATGGCTCTTGCAACCGTATGCACCTTCGTCTACTCGTACCAGGCCGCGATAAGTGGTGATGCCGCCGTCTTTGCTGATCGACTTGGACACAATCTTTGATGTGGTCTCTGGTGCCGCGTGCACCATCTTGGCGCCGGCATCTTGATGCTGTCCCGCGCCTGCGTAGGCGACGGACAGAACTTCACCGGTGGCCTTGGGGCCAACCAAATACACGCTTGGGTACTTCATGGTCAGCTTCGAGCCGATGTTGCCATCGATCCATT
>DCZD01000036.1:2506-34221 GCA_002331255.1 Acidimicrobiaceae bacterium UBA2093
TCCATTCCATGTGTCCTTCTGCTTCGACGCGGGCACGCTTCGTGACCAGGTTGTACACATTCGGTGACCAGTTCTGAATGGTTGTATAGGTGACTCGTGCACTTGGCTTCACCACAATTTCAACGACGGCACTGTGCAACGAGTCGCTCGTGTACACCGGCGCAGAGCAACCTTCGATGTAGTGAACCTTCGAACCCTCGTCAGCGATGATGAGGGTTCGCTCGAACTGTCCGGCGTTCTCGCTGTTGATACGGAAGTACGCCTGCAGTGGCATATCGACTTCAACACCAGGTGGCACATAGATAAACGACCCACCCGACCAGACCGAGGTGTTGAGTGCCGAGAACTTGTTGTCACCAGGAGGAATGACAGTTCCGAAGTACTGCTTAACGAGATCGGGGTACTCGCGCAATGCGGTGTCCATGTCACAAAAGAGAATGCCTTGCTTCTCAAGATCCTCACGATTGCGATGGAACACCACCTCAGATTCGTATTGCGCGGTAACACCTGCGAGGTATTTACGCTCCGCTTCAGGAATGCCGAGCTTCTCGTATGTCGCCTTCATCTGCTCTGGCAGGTCATCCCACTCATCGACCTGATCTGTGGCGGGCTTTAGGTAGTAGTAGATGTCCTGGAAATCGATGTCGGGCATGTTGACGGCGAACCACGGGGCCATCGGCTTGCGATCGAACATGCGAAGACTGCGCAAGCGGAAGTCGGTCATCCACTTCGGCTCGCCTTTCCACCAAGAGATCTGTTCGACGACACCGTCGTTCAGTCCCTTCTTGGGAGTGAAGGCGTATTCGACGTCATCGCTCCAGCCAAGGTCGTACTTGGAGAGGTCGAGATCGAAGGTGCTCATCGTCGCTCCGTTTCTGCCCCGTGCCGGGCGGGGGGAATTTGCACTACGCACATAGTAACAATTCGACCTTCCGAAGCCCACAGGTAGCGTCACTTTTCGCATGGAACGCTTCGGCCTCGTCGGCCTCCCCAACGCGGGCAAGTCCTCTCTCTACAACGCCTTGACCGGGGGTGGGGCCCTGGCTGCTCCGTACGCCTTCGCAACCAAGGACCCGAACATCGGTGTGGCCAAGGTGCCCGATAGCCGACTCGAGGCACTCGCTGCGATGTCGGCCTCGCAGAAGACGGTGCACGCTGCAGTGCAGGTTGTCGACATCGGTGGCCTTGTCGAAGGCGCGAGCAAAGGTGAAGGACTCGGCAACAAGTTTCTCGCCAATATTCGCGAAGTGGATGCCATCGTGTTCGTGTTGCGAGCATTCAGCGACACAGACGTGCCGGGACCAGATGACCCGCTTGAACACTTACGCATTGTCGAGTTGGAACTGGCGCTCGCCGATCTGGAGACCGTCGAAGCACGACTCACGCGAGTACAGAAGCAGGCACGCGTCGACAAGTCGGCAGCAGAGGAAGTCGGTTCACTCGAGCGCGCACATGCAGCTCTTGCAGAAGGTCTCCCCTTGTATCGAGCGGGGCTATCGGCCGATGACCGCGAGATGTTGGCGCCACACTTTCTGCTCACCAACCGTCGCGTGCTCGCCGTGGTGAATGTCGGCGAAAACGATCTTGCATCTATCCCCGAGGTCGAAGCGCGAGTGCGTGCCGAACTCGCGCCACCTGGTTCGGCCCACGAACACGACGTCGAGGTGCTCGGAATGAGCGTGCAGATCGAAGCAGAAGCAGCCCTACTCGACGACGCTGATCGCGCTGACATGCTCGAAGCCCTTGGTCTTGGTGAAGGAGCGCTCTACAAAATGGTGCGCAGCGCATATCACTTGCTTGGTCTACGCACGTACTTCACCACTGGCGACAAAGAGTCTCGCGCATGGACGTTTCGTGCGGGTTCGAAAGCACCTGAGTGCGCAGGAAAGATCCACAGTGATTTGCAGCGTGGGTTCATCCGTGCCGAAGTCATCCACTGGGACGAGTTGCTGGAGATCGGCAGTTGGAACAAAGCCAAAGACGTTGGCAAAATCCGCGCTGAAGGCAAAGACTACGAAGTGCAAGACGGCGACGTTCTGGAGATTCGATTCAATGTCTGAGCCGGTGTGGCTGGTGAGTGCGGGTCGCGTGCTTGCCGCTGCACAATGTCCAAGCACGCGTGCGCAGCGGCGCCGCGGGTTGATCGGACAGAAACAATTCGAGCCACTTGTCCTGCAACCATGTCGTTGGGTGCACTCACTCTTCATGCGAATGCCGATTGATGTCGCATATCTCGACGAAGAGGGACAAGTGGTGTTCCTTGAACACCTCCATCCATGGCGTGTGGCAGCACCGGTCTGGCGAGCGCGAAGTGTCATCGAAGCATCGGCGGGTTCCTTTGAACGCTGGAATCTGAATGTCGGCGACATCGTGGAAGTGCGCCGTGGCGGAAACTGAAGTGGTCAGCCCTGGTCTGTGGCTCGTGTCAACACCCATCGGCAACATGGGCGACATGACTGTCCGTGCACGTGAGGTACTACAAGCCGCAAAAGTGGTGTGTTGCGAAGACACCCGTCGTAGCGGACGCCTGCTGGCTGCCATCTCTGCCACTCCAGAGCGCTTCATCGTCGTGAACGAACACACCGAACACGACGCCATCGACACTGTGGCCAACTTGGTCACGTCGGGGTACGTGGTCGCTCTCATCTCTGATGCGGGCACACCGGCCATCAGTGACCCAGGCGAGCGCTTGGTGCGCGCGATGGTCGAGCGTTCACTTCCGGTGTGGAGCGCTCCCGGGCCTACTGCACTTGTTGCGGCGATCATCGTGAGCGGCTTTCCCACCGACCGCTTCGTGTTCGAGGGCTTTCTGCCTCGCTCAGGCGCCGAACGACGTGAACGTCTTGCAGAAGTTTCCCGCGAACGACGCACATGCGTGTTGTACGAAGCACCTCATCGCATCGAGCGAACACTCATCGACTTAGTCGAATCATGTGGCGCCGAGCGCCGCGTGTGCCTCACACGCGAACTCACCAAGATGCATGAAGAGCTGTGGCGCGGCACGCTCGCAGAGGCCGTCACCCACGTTCAGTTAACCGAACCCCGTGGCGAATATGTGCTGGTGCTTGACGCCACACCTGCAATCACTCTCGAGATCACAGACGACGACATCGTGGGGGCACTCAACGATCGTCGGGGCCTTGGCCTTTCCACCCGTGACAGCGTCGATGAGGTAGCCACGGTGCTGAATGTCTCCCGCAAGCGTGTGTACGACTTGGCGACAAGTACGGATAACCCAGGTGCGAATAGCCCGAAGAGGCGCAAGAATTAGACCTATGGAAAGCACACGCCGCGCCGCGTTCTTCGACTTGGATCGCACGCTCATCGCTGGTGCATCTGCGTTCGTGTTCGCCCGTGCTGCGCGTGAAGCTGGTTACCTCACAACGCAAGACTTCCTGCGCGACGCAGCGAAAGCGATTCAGTTTCGTTTATCGGGTTCGACAGACGAAATGACCGACGCAGTGCGCGACCAGATGCTCTCCGCAGTTGGCGGACGTCAGCAGTCAGACTTGGTGTCACTCAACGAAGCAGTACTTCCTGAACTACTCGGCATGATTCGTCCCGAAGCACGCAACCTCATCGAACAACACCACGCTGCAGGTCGCGACACCTACATCGTGTCAGCATCACCAATTGAGCTGGTTGAGCCACTCGCACGTGCACTCAACATGACTGGCGGAATTGGAACCGTTAGCGAAGTCGTCGATGGCGTGTACACCGGTCGGCTCGCCGGGCCTTTTTGCTACGGAGCCGGCAAAGCAGTTGCCATCAGCGATCTCGCAAAGAACGAAGGCATCGATCTCGAAAAGTCATGGGGCTATTCAGACTCTTCAAGTGACTTGCCGATGCTCGAGATCGTCGGTCATCCCGTCGCTGTCAACCCCGACGCCACACTGTCTCGTGTCGCACGCGAGCGTGGCTGGCCGGTCGTGGTGTTCTCGCAACGAACAAAAACCGTCGTGCGTCGAAGCACGGCAGCTAGTGCTGCAGTCGCCATCGCATTGCTCGCCTTTTCACTCGGTGTGCGACGCGGTCGTTCGATCAACTGACGTCAATCAGCCAAGGCGCGGCGCCAAAGCAATCTGTCGACTCAGAGCCACGCACGTGCCACTTGAATCCCAGATCTGACCGTCTTCTTCCAACATTCCGCCCTGCACCACATGGGTAGTGAACACGCACTGCACGGGTCCGGGAGACGGCTGAGCACGCACATGCACGGTCAACTCGACTGTCGGCACCCAACCTTGCATGCCGAACAAGTTGAAAAGTGTTGGTGGGAACGCGTCTGCTGCGAGCAACAAGCCGAGCGTCGACATAGGGGTGCCATCGGCGAACTCGAGCCACCCTCGCATTCGCGCAACTCGTGGAGGGTTCCCAGTGGCGAACCCAACATCATCGGGGTGCAGGTACGTGGTCAACCGGTTTTGGAGCGCAGGGACGAGCGGTGAATTGTCGCGGCGCGCAACACAATCGTCGACAGGCGGGATGTCTGGTGGCGACATCGTGACATGAATCGGCTCACGCTGTGCATCGACATCTCCGAACGAACCAATTGCCCTCGCAATATTCGTGGCACCGCGACGAAGTGAGGCAGAGACGGTCGACAACGTGCGTCCCGCCTTCACAACCTCGACATCTGTGACGTACTCGTCTGACGCCGGTGCCGGCGCCAGATAGTGCATGGTGACACTGACGGGATCATTTCGACCGGAAGCAACACACATGGCATTGGCAACACGTGCCAACAAGAAACCACCGTTGGCGTTTCCCATGATGTCCCAACCGTCGGGAATTGGAGTGAAGTACGACCCTGTACCGAGTTCGCTCACCGACACCGCTTCGTTGAACTCCGATGGCACGAGTTCAGCATATGAAAATGCGCCCGACTTTCACGTGCCAGTGCCAATAGCCTGAAGGTCGTGAGTCGCTTCTACCTGACGACACCGATTTATTACGTGAACGCCCAACCCCACCTCGGGCATGCGTACACAACGATCGTCGGTGATGCACTCGCTCGCTGGCATCGCCTGCTCGGCGACGACGTGCATTTTCTAACGGGCACCGATGAACACGGACTGAAGATCCAACAGGCTGCCGATGCGGCCGGTATTCCGCCACAACAATTCGCCGACGACATCGCGCCGCTCTTCGTGAAAGCATGGGAACGACTCGATATCACCAACACCGACTTCATCCGCACCACCGAGCAACGTCATCGGGTCGGCGTGCAGAAGTTGCTGCAAGCATGTTTCGACGCGGGTGACATCGAACTCGACGTGTACCGCGGTATGTACTGCGTCGCGTGCGAGGCGTACTACACAGCCGACGATCTAGATGGTGAGATCTGCCCCATCCACAAACGGCCGGTCGAGCACGTCGAAGAAGAGAACTACTTCTTCAGGTTGTCGCGCTTTGGTGACCGTCTTCTCGACTGGTACGCCAAACACCCCGATGCCATCGTGCCAGATCATCGCCTGAACGAAGTCACATCATTCATCAAACAGGGCCTTCACGACTTCTCTGTCAGTCGAAAGACATTGACGTGGGGAATTCCTCTGCCATTCGATGAAAGCCACGTCGCCTACGTATGGTTCGACGCACTGGCCAACTACATCACCGCCATCGGCTACGGCGCCGATGACGCGAAGTTCAAGACGTGGTGGCCGGTCAATCGACATCTCATCGGCAAAGACATCATCCGATTCCACTGCATCTATTGGCCAGCGATGCTCATGTCAGCCGGCATCGAACCACCAAGCGGCTATGCCGTTGGTGGTTGGCTGCTCGTTGGCGGCGAGAAGATGAGCAAGACCTCTGGGAACGTCGTGAACCCACTCGATCTCATCGACGAGATCGGTCTCGATGGCTTCCGCTACTACGTGCTCGCCGACACTGCATACGGCAACGACGGTGACTTCACCTACGAAGGCCTCATCGCTCGCTACAACTCGGACTTGGCGAACAACCTCGGCAACCTTGCCGCGCGAGTGGCCACGGTCGTCGGCAAGAAATGCGACGGTCGCGGAACTGCCCCGTCGCCCGACAGTTCTCTTGCACCCGTTGCTCGTCAGACGGTGGCCGATGCGGTTGAGCAGTGGCAAAGGGTGCAACCAAGTCGCGCGCTCGAAGCCACGTGGCAGCTCATCCGTGCCACGAACGCACATCTAGAACAACACGAGCCATGGAAATCTGAGCCTGGTGCGGGCGTCAACGCGGTCATGGGCGACGCGCTTGAAGCACTTCGTATCGTCACAATCCTCGTGTACCCCGCCATGCCCGACACCGCTCGTGAAATCTGGTCGCGCATCGGTATGACGGGTGACATCGCCGACGTACGCGTGCCCGACGCACTCGAGTGGGGCAAGTACACGCCAGGCGCGACGGTCACGAAAGGTGATCCGCTCTTTCCACGACGTACTGCGTGAACACGAGACACGACATGACTGAAGCAACTTGGATCGACTCGCATTGCCACGTGTTCGATGACCGAATGGAACACGACGCAGAAAGCGCTTTAGATGCCGCACGCAATGCGGGCGTGCGAGGCTTCGTGGTAATCGGAACAGACCGTGAGACAAGTCTGCAAGCCATCGATCTTGCATCACGCCGCAATGACACATGGGCAACAGTCGGACTACATCCACACGATGCGCACATCGGTGTCGACACCATCGAAGATCTTGTGACATCACCTCGCGTCGTGGCTGTTGGCGAATGTGGTCTTGATTTCCACTATGACAACTCACCCCGCGACATTCAACGCGATGCCTTTGCACGACAGATCGCGTTAGCCAAGGCACATAACCTCACCCTCGTTATACATACGCGCGAAGCATGGGACGACACGTTCGACGTACTCGATGCCGAAGGAGTGCCACCACAGACGGTCATCCACTGCTTCACCGGTGGACCAGAGGAAGCGCGAAAGTGCCTCGATCGTGGCGCGTACCTTTCGTTCAGTGGTGTCGTCACCTTCAAGAATGCACAACCAACTCGTGACGCTGCGTTGCTCTGCCCCGCCGACAGGTTGATCATCGAGACCGATGCCCCGTATCTGGCCCCCGTGCCGCATCGAGGGCGACCAAACGAACCTGCGTACGTTGCGGTCGTTGGTCGCGCCATCGCCGATATGCGCGGTGTCAGCGCCGAATCACTGTCAGCGAGCAGTACTCAGGCCACCCTCCTTGCGTTTCCACGCATGGCTTCCTAGCGTCGTTGTCACCGTGAATCTGTCCCGCATCGATCGCAACCGCCTCACGTTCGTGGGCGTCATCACAGCACTCGTGCTGCCACTCATGTGGATGGCACAAGGTCGTTCAGACACTGCACCAACGACCACCACGATCGACGCGACGACGACAACTATCGCGGTCGGAATTGGGGCCGAAGCGACAGCAGATGCGCCAGCGAATCTTGAAGGGCCAGAGAGTGTCGGGGTCACCGACAAGAACCGCATCGCATACCCCGCGGATGAATCGGCATCGAGCGCAAAGGGCAACGCGACTTTCAAGCGCTTCCCCGAATCAGCACAGACTGGTTGTGCCACGAATGCAGCTCCCCTTGGTGCTGTCATCACGGTTCGCAACGTGAACAACGGGCTGAAGACCGACTGCACGAACATCAATATCGGTTACTTACCCGGCGGATCCGACATCGTTTTGAACATGGCGGTGTTCGAGAAAATCGCAGAACTGATTGATGCACCACTACCTGTTGAGATGACCTGGTGACGCTCACTCGCGCGCATGCATCAGACCAACTGCGCGATGCAGGGCTCTCACCTCGGCGTGCACTCGGTCAGAACTTCGTCGTCGATGCGAACACTGTTCGACGAATCGCCAAGTTGTCAGGTGTCGGTCCAGGCGACCATGTCATCGAGATTGGAGCCGGGCTCGGATCACTCACCCTCGCTCTTGCCGAAACCGGTGCGAACGTCGTGGCTGTCGAAGTCGATGCATCGCTTGTGCCCTTGCTCACTCAGAATGTCGCGCCACACGACAATGTGCGGGTCGTGCATGCCGATGCGATGAACCTCGACTGGAAGTCTCTGCTTGGCGAGCACACCAACTGGCACTTAGTGGCGAACCTTCCATACAACGTTGCCACTCCACTCGTCGCCGATGTGCTCGACATGGTTCCAGCGGTAAAGCACGTGTTCGTGATGGTGCAGAAAGAAGTGGGCGATCGTCTCGTGGCTTCGGCAAACTCCGACGCCTACGGTGCACTCAGCGTAAAAATTGCTTTCTGGGCACGCGGATCGATTGCCGGAATCGTTCCTCCCACAGTCTTCTTGCCTCGGCCAAAAGTCGACTCCGCGTTGGTCGACATCGTTCGACGTGACGAGTCTCTCGACTCGACGATTGATCCCATGCAGTTGTTCGCACTCGTTCGACAGGGTTTCGCCAAACGCCGAAAGATGTTGCGCGGAGCGCTCGCTGGAACTGTCGACACCACTCACTTCGAAGCAGCAGGCATCGAACCAACGGCGCGCGCTGAAAACTTGTCGGTGCACGACTGGATTAGATTGTGCAACGCAGTACATCCCACAGGTACTGGCCGATGAGCGCCCTGAAGGCCAACGCCAAGTTGACGCTGTCACTACGCATCACCGGAGTACGTGATGACGGCTATCACCTCATCGACGCAGAAATGGTCTCGCTTGATCTTGCAGATGACATCACAATCGCTCCTGGCGACAACGGCATCGACGTCGACGGCGAATTTGCCGAAGGCATTCCCACCGACGACACGAACCTGGTTGCAAGGGCTTTGAAACTCGCGAACACGCGTGCCCATGTGCGCATCACGAAGAACATTCCCCACGGCGGTGGCCTCGGTGGTGGTTCGACTGATGCAGCTGCAGTGTTGCGCTGGGCCGGCGTCACAGACCTGATCGCCGCGTCACGTCTCGGCGCCGACATTCCGTTCTGCATGGTCGGTGGACGAGCACGTGTGCGCGGTATCGGCGAGGTTGTGGAACCACTGTCCCGCCGCGACCTAGATGTGACCCTGGTTATTCCCCCGATACATGCGTCGACCCCACAGGTCTATGCAGCATGGGATGCGATGGGTGGTCCGCATGACGAATCAGGAAATGACCTCGAACCAGCAGCACTGAGAGTGGTCCCGGGGCTGAGCGAGGTGAAGTACCGCATCGCCGACGTCGTGAATACACCACCGATGCTGGCCGGATCAGGCTCGACATGGTTCGTCGAAGGACACCACCGCGAACTTGTCTCGGCGCTGCCGGATTGTCGCGTGGTGTTTACTCGCGCCCGATAGGGCCGAGTTCTACTTGCGCCGTTGATGGCGGGTGCGACGAAGCATCTTCTTGTGCTTCTTCTTGCGCATCCGCTTCCGACGTTTCTTGACCAGCGATCCCATACCGGCGACGAACCTACAGGCGCAGACGCGGTTTTGCGAAAATCAGATACCGTCTAGTGACGAAGGCGTGCATGCGCGCCCTTCCCTTCCGGGGTCGTTCAAATGGCAGGACAGCGGGTTTTGGTCCCGTTGATAGGGGTTCGAGTCCTCTCCCCGGAACCAGTGGTTTCTTGCTAGAACCTTTCTATGACAAGTTCTGCGGCGATTTCGGCGATCGTTCTCGCGGCTGGTGAAGGCACGCGAATGAGGTCAGAGCGACCCAAGCCCCTCCATCTCATCTGTGGTCGCCCGATGGTGATGCATGTCATCCACTCTCTCGAGGGACTTCCCATCGAACGCACGGTGGTGGTCGTAGGTCACAACGCCGAGCGAGTCACGAAGAAAGTCCAAGAAGAAGCTCCCACATGGGCCGGCGTCTCCTTCGTCGAACAGGCAGTTCAGCGCGGAACCGGCGACGCGACCGTGGTCGGTTTGTCCTCGTTTGACAGCGACGGTGCCGACATGGATGACACATCGACGGTGATCGTGCTTCCCGGTGACACGCCACTGCTCGAGCGTCACACCATTGCACGACTTGTCGAGACCCACGAGTCAACCGGTAGTGCAGCGACGGTATTGACCGCACGCATGGAAGAGCCGACCGGCTACGGGCGCATCGTTCGCGCGAAAGATGGTCGCGTTATGCGCATCGTCGAACAGCGCGATGCGAATGAAGAAGAAGTTGCAATCGACGAGATCAACACCGGCATCTACGCATTCCGTCGTGATCTTCTCGGCCCGGCTCTTCGCCGCATCTCGAACAACAACTCCCAGTCCGAGTACTACCTCACCGATGCCGTCGCGGTCTTGGCATCGATGGGCCATCGGGTCGCTGGAGTTGAAGCCCCTGCGGCCGAGACGGCAGGGGTGAACGACCGCTGGCAGCTGGCCCTTGCAGAGCGTGAACTGCGTGCCCGCACGAACAAGATGTGGCTGCTGAGCGGTGTCACCATGCTCGACCCGCGCCAGACCTTCATCGATGTGACAGTCACCATCGGACGAGACGTCACACTCTTTCCCGGCGTGCTCCTGCAGGGCGACACCACGATTGGCGACGGTTGCGAGATCGGACCGCAGACCAGACTCGTCGACTGTGTCGTCGGGCCGCGCGCCGTCGTGGAGAACACCGTCGCACGTGAAGCCGAGATCGGCGCAGATGCTGTCGTCGGACCATTCGCATCGCTCGAGGCTGGCAGCAGTGTCGCTGCTGGCGCGCGGACTGGCGCGTTCTACACTGGAATCGCATGACGTCGAAGCCGCTTGAAAGAGTCACCACCAAGCGACTGTCACTCTTCTCCGGACGAACTCACCCCGCCCTTGCTGACGAGGTTGCAAGTCATCTTGGTATCGAAGTCGGCGACGCGAACATCGTCGAATTCGCCAATGGTGAAATTCGACCCCGCTTTGCCGACAGCATCCGTGGTGGAGACGTGTTCGTGATGCAAAGCCACTACACGACGAATGGTCACTCCATCAACGACTCGATCATGGAGCAGTTGATAATGATCGACGCTGCACAACGAGCGAGCGCGAAGCGCATCACCGCGGTGTGTCCTTTCTACGGATATGCGCGTCAAGACCGCAAAGCCGAAGGACGTGAGCCGATCACGGCGCGCTTGTTATCCGACATGTTCAAAGCTGCCGGCGCCACCCGTATGGTGTCAATTGACTTACACAGCGGTCAGATTCAGGGTTTCTTCTCCGGCCCGGTCGACCACCTCACCGCCTTACCCGTGCTCGAGGAATACGTTCGCAAGCACGCAGACAACGACGTCGTCATCGTGTCGCCAGATGCTGGTCGCGTGAAGGTCGCAGAACGATTCGCACAGCACCTGTCCGATCGCAACGCAGACGTCGCATTCATCAACAAGCGACGTCCGAAGGGCAGCGCGAATGTAGCAATCGCGAAGGAAGTCATCGGTGACGTCGACGGTCGACAGTGCATCCTCACCGACGACATGATCGACACCGGCGGGACCATCGTGTCTGCAGCCGAGTTGCTGCTCGAACGAGGCGCCAAGGAAGTGTGGGCGATGGCTACTCATGGCGTCCTCTCGGGTCCTGCTATCGACCGATTGAAGGCGTCTCCCATCGAGCGCGTGGTTCTCACCAACACGTTGCCCATCGAAAACGGCAAGTTGTTCGACAAGATGGAAGTGCTGTCGGTTGCCAAAATCATCGCCGATGCCCTCGCCGCAGTGTTCGACGAGACGAGCGTCAGTGAGCTCTTTGGCGGCGAAAACCAAGCCTGACCGCCCTCGCCCGCGCTGAGCGGCGAGTTCAGCCCCCGGTGGGGTCTCTCGGGTCCCTGGATAGACTCGTGAGCCGTGTCCAATACAGCTTCTCTCCTCGCCAAGGCCGGTCGTGCCACTGGCAGCGCCAATGCCCGTCGTCTGCGCGCCCAAGAACAGATTCCCGGTGTCCTCTACGGCCACGGCATGTCACCGCTATCGGTGTCGGTCGCGCGTCGTGACCTGCGTGTCGCCCTTAGTGGCCCCGCCGGTGTGAACACGATTCTCGAGTTGAACGTCGATGGAACGGTGTATCCGGCCATCGTGAAGGAACTTCAGCGCCACCCAGTGCGCCGCACAGTCGCTCACATCGACTTCTTGCAAATCGACATGAGCGAAGAAATCACCGTGTCGGTTCCTGTTCGTCTCACCGGAACTGCCAAGGCCGTCATCGGCGACGGTGGACTCGTCGATGCTGCAGTCGACACCATCGATTTGCGAACCACTCCGGCGAACTTGCCGAACGAAATCGTCATCGACGTCACCAACATGAATTCCTACGACGTCATTCGTCTCGAAGACGTCGTGTTGCCTTCAGGTGTCGTTGCTGTTGGTGATCCCGACATGCCTGTCGTCACTGTCCTCACACTGCGTCAAGACACGCCGGCTGCTGCAGCACCGGCTGAAGGCGAAGCAGCTGCCGCACCGGCTGAGGCCGGCGGCGCCTCCTCCTGACCCAGTCCACCTGACCTACCCCACCATGTGCGGGGTTCATTCTCAGGGAAGTCCTGTCCATGGCTGACATCCAACGAACTCTCGTCGTCGGACTGGGAAATCCTGGAAAGCGTTACGCACGTACGCGCCACAACGTCGGTCAAGAAGCCGTCGAATTGCTTGCCGAACGTTGCGGTGCCCGACTCAAAGTCGGCAAACAACACGCACTGATCGCCGAGACATCACTCATCGGAACTTCTGTCGTCCTCGCAGTGCCGACGACATACATGAACGACTCCGGTGAAGCTGTTGGTCCGTTGTGCAAGAAGTACAAGATCGATGACCTTGCACACCTCATTATCGTGCACGATGAGCTTGACCTTGAACCAGGTGCACTGCGCGTGAAAGTCGGAGGTGGCCTCGCAGGCCACAACGGACTTCGATCCATCTCGGCACATCTCAAGTCCGACGACTACGTGCGCGTTCGTATCGGCGTGGGTAAGCCTCGCTCCAAAGAAGCGGGCGCAGACCACGTGTTGTCGCGTATTCCCGCTTCTGAGCGACAGTTGCTCGATGAGTGCGTGGTTCGCGCAGCAGACGCAGTCGAAGCAATTCTTCGTGATGGGGCGTTGGCAGCAATGACCGCCTACAACGCCAAACCCGCATGAACCTGCTCGACCTCGTCCACGTAGCAGCCAACGAGCCCGCACTCGCCCAAGTCGCCGGCAAGAAGAATGCGCGACTCGCCACTGCCGAATCGGCACGACCAATCGTGCTCGCGGCACTCGCGGCATCGACACGGCGAGACCCCATCATCGTCGCGGTGCCCACTGGTCAGATTGCCGAGCAACTGCACGACGACCTTCGAACCTTCGTGCCCCCCGACTCTGTGTGCCTGTTCCCTGCCTGGGAAACCCTGCCATTTGAACGAGTGAGTCCAGCGGTCGAGACCATGGGTCGACGAATGGAAATCGTCTGGCGACTTCGCAACGATGACCAGCGACCGCGCATCGTCGTTGCGAGTGTCCGGTCGCTGCTTCAAAAACTTGCCCCAAACGCCGAGGCGATAGAACCAATCCGCGTGAGCGTCAAAGGTCTCGTTGACATCGACGAGTTATGTACAACGCTCGTGCACTTCGGATATCGACGCGAGACATTGGTCGAGCATCGTGGTGAGTTTGCGCGCCGTGGTGCCATCGTCGACATCTTCTCCAGCACATCAGACGCGCCTGTACGCATCGACACGTGGGGCGACGAGGTCGATCGACTCACGATTTTTGACGTAAACGACCAGCGATCAATCGGCGACCTCGACAACGTCGTCGTCTTTCCGGCACGTGAGTTGTTGCTTGACGACATACTCCGCGAACGCGCTCGTCGACTGGTCGCCGAAGAACCGTGGGGTCGAGAGCAGTGGGAACGCCTTTCTGAAGGGCAGATCTTTGACGGCATGGAGAGTTGGCTGCCGTGGCTCACTTCCGAAGATCGACTCATCACCGATGTGGTCGGCAACGATGCGCTCATCGTTCTTGTCGACCCGAAGAACATGGCTGACCGAGCACGCGATCTACTTGCCGAGGAAGACGACCTTGCGCGTGCACTGGCCACATCGTGGGCTCGCGATGCAAGCGTCGAGTTCCCGCGCTTACACACGAACCCTGAACGCCTACTGGCACTTGAGACAAACAGTGCGTCATTGACATTGTTGAACACTGCCGATTCACCAGAGACTCCGACGGTCGCCTCTGGTGGTTGGGGGCCGATCATCCATGACCCCACGCCAGTCTTCGCGCGCGCCAAGGAGCTGCTTTCCCAGAAGTGGACGATGGTCCTTGCGGCTGAAACCGATGCATCAGCTCAGCGACTCGCCGACCTGCTCGCAGAGAACGGTTTGCAGTTCGATGTGCGTACCGATGGAACGTTGCGTCACTCGGCAGGAAATGTCGTTGTCGCTCCTCTGTCGCGTGGTTTCATCTTGCAAGAGTCTCGTATCGCGGTCATCGCCGAATCAGACCTGAGCGGTCGTCGACGAACACGTCGCGTGTCGCGCACGTCGCGCGCCAACGCGGTGTCGGTGTTTGAGGATCTGCAGCCTGGCGGCTACGTGGTTCACCAGCATCACGGTGTCGCCCAATACGAGGGCATGGTGAAACGCACCGTTGGTGGCGTCGAGCGTGACTATTTGTTGTTGGCCTACAAAGGTGGCGACAAGTTGTACGTACCCACCGACCACATCGGTGCGCTACGTCAATACGTTGGCGGTGAAACCCCGACACTCAACCGAATGGGTGGCAGCGACTTTGCCCGGGCGAAGTCGCGTGTACGCAGTGCCGTGCGTGAAGTGGCACAAGAACTTGTCGTTCTGTATCAACGACGAGTCACCGCCGAAGGTCACGCGTTTGCGGAAGACACCCCATGGCAGAGCGAGATGGAGTCCGCTTTCCCGTTCGTCGAGACTCCAGATCAGATGCGCGCGATTGATGAAGTGAAGGCCGACATGGAACGTTCCGTGCCGATGGATCGCCTCATCTGTGGCGACGTCGGCTTTGGCAAGACTGAAGTGGCGGTACGCGCCGCGTTCAAAGCAATTCAAGGTGGTCGACAAGCCGCAGTACTGGTGCCGACCACGCTTCTCGCTTCACAACATGCCAACACGTTCTCCGAACGGTTTGCCGCCTATCCCATCCGAGTCGAGATGTTGTCGCGATTTCTCTCGAACGGAGAGGCCCGCAAAGTGTTGGAGGGCCTAAAGACCGGTGAAGTCGACTGCGTCATTGGCACCCATCGCCTTCTTCAAGAAGGAGTTGCATTCAAGAACCTCGGGTTGTTGGTGGTCGACGAGGAACAACGTTTTGGCGTACAACACAAAGAAGCTATGAAACGCCTACGAACCAATGTCGACGTGCTCACCATGTCAGCTACCCCGATACCACGCACACTCGAAATGAGTCTCGTCGGAATCCGTGACCTGTCTCTTCTTCAGACTCCCCCTGCCGATCGTCAGCCAATCCTCACGTATGTCGGCGAGGACAGCGAGTCGGTGGCGACCGAAGCCATCAGACGTGAACTGCTGCGGCAAGGCCAAGTTTTCTGGGTGCACAATCGAGTGCAGTCGATTGAGGAACGCGCCCAACAACTGCGTGAGTTGGTTCCAGAAGCACGCATCGTCGTAGCTCACGGACAGATGGACGAGTCACAGCTCGAAAAAGTTGTCGTTGACTTCTGGGAAGGTCAATACGACGTTCTCGTGTGCACCACCATCATCGAAAGCGGCATTGACATGCCGACCGTCAACACTCTCGTCGTTGAGCGTGCTGACTTACTTGGCCTGGGTCAGTTGCACCAGTTGCGAGGGCGAGTCGGTCGAGGTGGCCAGCGCGCATATGCGTACTTGTTTCACCCTCGCGATAAACGGCTAAGCGAAGAGGCCTACGAAAGGCTCCGCACCATCGGAGAGTCGACAGAGCTTGGCAGTGGCTTTCGCATCGCCATGCGCGACTTGGAGATACGCGGTGCCGGCAATCTGCTCGGTGAAGCACAAAGTGGCCACATCGCAGCGGTTGGGTATGACCTGTATTGCCAATTGGTCACAGAGGCTGTGGCGGAGATGAAGGGTGAACCCGTAGTCGAACAGGTCGATGTCGTGGTCGACTTGCCAATCGATGCGTTCTTGCCAGACGACTACGCACCGAGTGAAGAGTTGCGCCTCGAGGCGTACAGACGGCTCGCCGATGTCACGACACGTGAGCAAGTCGCCGACATTCGCACTGAATGGCTCGATCGATTCGGACCTCTTCCACCACCAGCAGAGAATTTGCTCGGCGTCGCAGAATTGCGTGCCGCGTGCCACCGACTCGGTCTGCGAGAAGTCACAGCCACTCGTCGCGAAATTCGAGTGGCGCCCGTGTCACTGCGCGCATCACAGACACTGGTGTTGCGCCGTGTCGCTCCGGGGGCCGTCTATCGCGAGACTTCGCGTCAATTGGTGTTGCAAGCACCGAAGAATAAGCCCCTCATCGAGCACCTTCACACCGTCATCAGCGAGCTCTTCGAGCCCGATGACGAGTAGGGTCGTCTCTCGTGACCCTGCAACGAAAACTCCCCCGTCGACGCCCTCTCATTGCTGTTGCGATTGTCGCAAGTATCACATTGGCCGGATGTTCGACCATCGAGAAGTCGAGCGATGCATTCAGAGTTAACGGTGCATCGTTTCCACTTGATGACTACGAACAACTGACCCAAGATCTCGCGTCTGCCGGACAACTCACACCTGATGCGAATGGTCTTCTGTCCGGAGAAGACGCACGAAGTGTGCTCAATTCACTCATTCGCGGACGCGCCGCCGCGCAGTTCCTCACCACCATCGACGACTCGGTCACCGACGAAGACCGCCAGAAGGCACTCGCGTCAATTCCCGACGGCGCAATTGACAACTGGTCAGAGTTGTTGAAGTCAACCTCTCTCGAGCTGAATGCCCTTCAGTATGCCTTCGAACGCGTCAGCGTGCCGGCTAAAGACGCAGTAAAAGCGCTGTACGACAAGCAACCTGCGCTCACTGGCGTGTTGTGTATGAGCCACATCCTCGTCGAGAGTCTCGATGAGGCAACGAAGGTCATCGCCGACCTCGACGCAGGTGGTGACTTCGCAACAATCGCCAAGTCAACCTCAACCGAACCAGCTGCAAAAGAGTCGGGCGGAAAGCTCGACGAGGGCGAAGAGACCTGCTTCAACCTGCCAACGCTGCAAGAACAATTCGATCCGGACTTCATGATTGCTGCGATTCCCGGTCGGCCAGGCATGTTCATCGGACCAGTTCGCACACAGTTCGGATACCACGTCATCGTGCACCGTCCATGGGACGAAGTCGGCGAATCGGTCATGAAGCGCCTCACAGAGAACTCAGCGAGTCTTCTCGCAATCGGATATCTCGCCAGTTCGGACGTGTGGGTCAACCCGCAGTTCGGCGCATGGAGCGCGGCGAAATCTGCCGTGCAGTAAGCCTCGGCGCGACACATCGTGGCTCGAATCGTCATTGTTGGTCTCGGACCTGGTGATCCGGCACGCGTCACAACTGGCACGCTCGATCTGATCTTGCGAACGCCGCGACGTTTCATTCGAACTTCACGTCATCCGTCTTCGCACGTGGTGCTCGACGCCCCAGGTGGTGCCGACTCTTTCGACCATCTGTATGACGCCGCCGACACCTTCGATGAGGTGTACACAGCCATCACCGAACAGCTTGTCAACGAAGCAAGAACGCATGGCGAGATTCTGTATGCCGTGCCCGGATCCCCACTTGTTCTCGAACGCACAGTGCGCAACTTGCTCGAGCGCGACGACGTCGACACCCACATCGAGCCCGCCATCTCCTTTCTTGATGACGCATGGCGAGCACTCGGCGTTGATCCCGTTGAACGCGGAGTACGACTCATTGATGGACACGATTTTGCAGCGGCAAGTGCCGGGTACTCCGGTCCAATGTTGGTCGCCCATACACATGCGAACTGGGTGCTGTCTGACGTCAAGTTGTCCATTGACAATGTCGACAATTCGCCAGTGGCGATACTTCACCATCTCGGATTGCCCGACGAACGCGTTGTGCACACCATCTGGTCGGACATCGACCGCGTGGTCGATGCAGACCATCTCACATGTCTGTGGGTGCCGGGGCTCGGTTCGTCTGCCGGACACGAATTGGTTCGCTTTCATCAGCTCGCGCGCACTCTGCGTGAGCAGTGTCCGTGGGACAAAGAGCAGACTCATCGCTCTCTCGTTACCTATCTTCTCGAAGAGACGTACGAAGTCGTTGATGCGATCAACTCTTTGCGCGAAGGTGAACCCGACAGCGACGATGAACTAGTCGAAGAGCTTGGTGACCTTCTGTATCAAATTGAATTCCATGCCGTCATCGCCGAACAAGAAGGTCGCTTCTCAATGGCAGATGTCGCGCAACGTGTGCACGACAAGCTCGTTCGTCGTCATCCCCACGTTTTCGGAGATGCGAATGTCAGCGGCACGAGCGAAGTGCTGAAGAACTGGGAGCAACTGAAAGCCGAGGAGAAACCACACCGAACCGGCATGTTCGATGGTGTGGTCGAGGCCGCGCCTTCACTCTCATTTGCCCTCAAAGTGCAACAGCGGGCCGCCCGCGCAGGGTTCGACTGGCCGAATGTGGACGGCGCCCTCGACAAAGTCGCCGAGGAAGCCCGCGAAGTCGCGGCCGTTCAACATGGCGACCCTGAGGCGACATTCACAGAGATCGGTGACCTGTTCTTTGCAGTGGTGAATGTCGCGCGCCACCTGGACATCGACCCGGAATCGGCGCTTCGCGGTGCCGTGCAGAAGTTTCGCCGGCGTGTCGAGCATGTCGAGAAGGCGGCTCGAGCACAGGGCACTTCCATCGACGCAATGTCCCTCGAAGAACTAGACGGGCTGTGGGTGTCAGCCAAACAGAGTGACTGAGGCAAGTTGTCACTAGCGTGAAGGCATGAGTGAAATCGTCGAAGTCGTCGGACGCGAAGTCCTCGATTCCCGCGGCAATCCCACCGTCGAAGTCGAAGTCATGCTCGACAGTGGCGCCATCGGGCGTGCGATTGTCCCGTCAGGTGCATCGACTGGCGAACACGAAGCAGTCGAACTGCGCGATGGCGGCTCCCGCTACCTCGGTAAAGGTGTTCTGCGAGCGGTGGAGAACGTGAACTCATCCATTGCCACCGCAATTATCGGTATGGATGCCACTGAACAGCGCCTCGTTGACACCGCTCTTATCGACCTCGACGGCACAGACAACAAATCGCGACTCGGCGCCAATGCCATGCTCGGCAGCAGCCTCGCAGTCGCCCATGCAGCAGCCGCCGAACTTGAGCTGCCGCTCTTTCGCGCACTCGGAGGCCCTCATGCCCACGTGCTGCCCGTGCCCATGATGAACGTCATCAATGGCGGTGCTCATGCAGACAACAACGTGGACCTTCAAGAGTTCATGATCATGCCCGTCGGTGCACCAAGTTTCCGTGAAGCATTGCGTTGGGGCGTCGAGACGTACCACACACTGAAGACGGTCTTGCACGACCGTGGCCTTGCTACATCAGTCGGCGACGAAGGTGGCTTCGCGCCGAATCTTGATTCGAACGAAGCTGCTATCGCAGTGCTCGTCGAAGCAATCGAGCGCGCCGGATACTCACCGGGCACTGACATCGCCATCGCCCTCGACCCGGCGATGAGCGAGTTGTTCAAAGGCGGCAAGTATCACCTTGCCGGTGAAGGAAAAGTGCTCGACGCCGACGAAATGGTCGCATGGTGGATGGCAATCGTTGACAAGTACCCCATCGTGAGCATCGAAGATGGCATGGCCGAAGATGACTGGGACGGCTGGGGCAAGTTATCCGCCGCACTTGGCTCGCGCATCCAACTCGTCGGCGATGATTTATTCGTGACGAATGCACGACGTTTGTCCATGGGAATTGAACGTAACGTCGCGAATAGTGTGCTGGTGAAGGTGAACCAGATCGGCACACTCACCGAGACGCTCGACACTGTCGAGATGGCGACACGTCATTCGTACAGCAGTGTGATGAGCCATCGAAGTGGCGAGACCGAAGATGCAACGATCGCCGATCTTGCTGTCGCCACGAACTGCGGACAAATCAAGACTGGTGCACCTGCACGAAGTGATCGTGTGGCGAAGTACAACCAACTGTTGCGCATCGAGGATCGTCTCGGCGACGCAGCTCGCTTCCGCGGGCGCGCTGCACTTGCGCCATTACGCTGACCGCTTCGCTCCAGTCACGCTGACCGCATCGCTCGGTCGGCCCCAACCTTCACGAACAGATGTTCGCGTGCGTGTTTATCCACAGCGGCTGCGCCACAATTGAGGAGTGACCGCCCGTCGCCCGTCGTCCTCCTCTTCCCGCGCGCGTACCAACACGCGCGCGTCCAAGACGACGACACAAAAACCTCAGCGTCGCGACTTCCGTGACGCCACACGCGACATCACGCGGGCCATGACAGAGGGCTTGGCCCGCCGCACCCCGGCAGAGAACCGCCTCATCAGAAGCCGACCCCTTCGGGTACTTGCCTGGTCCTTCGCGAGCCTCGTGGTACTCGCGGTTGCAGCTGCATTCTTCGTGTTTCCGATGCGTGACTACTTCAAGCAACATGAAGCAATCGCCCAACGCACTGCCGAATTTGAAGCGCTTGCCGACGCCAATGAGCAACTACAAGACGAGATCGATTCCCTTCAGACACCAGCCGGAGTTGTCTCGGCCGCACGATCGGAACTTGGTTACGTGTATCCCGGCGAACGTCGCGTGAACCTGTTGCAGATGCCCGAGCTACCAACCACCCTGCCGGCGTCATGGCCGTATTCGATGGTGAGCAACATCATGTCCGTTCGCATCGTCGAGACGTCACGACAGGGTGGGCCACTCGGCGGCTTACAACCCTGAGAATCAGCCTTGAATAACGGCTTTTGGGCCTGACCAGGGCATGTGCACCTCGGCTTAACCACCCCCGTCGCCGCCTCGCTAGTCTCGCGGTACACAAAGCCGCACCTAGGCAACGACTGTGTCTCGATCGGGGGTCCTCGTGGGTGGAAGCATTCTTGGAAACCGGGTTCTTCGCAAAGAAGACCCGAAATTTCTCACGGTCGGAGGCAAGTACGTCGACGACCTACTCGACGAGTCACTTCTTGCCGGAGCATTGCACGTCACCTACGCGCGCAGCACCGTGGCACACGGAAACATCCGATCAATTGACACAAGCGACGCCGCTTCCATGCCCGGAATCGTTGCTGTGTTCACCGGAGCTGACCTTGGCCTCACTCCCCAACCTGCGACCTTCAATCCGATGGTTGCGCGCTCTGCGCTTGCAATGGACAAGGTCCGCTACGTCGGCGAACCCATCGTCGCCATCATCAGCGAAACCCGAGAGCAAGGGGAAGACGCCGCCGAGATGGTGATCGTGGATTACGACATTCTCGAAGCACTCACTGACATCGAAAAGGCACTCACAAGTTCGATTCATATCTACGAGTCGTGCGGCAGCAATGCCGTGTTCGACACCACCGCTCTCGGCATGCCTGACAACACTGGTGATGCGTTTTTCGAAGGCTGTGAAGTGGTTGTGAAGCAGCGCGTTCTGAACCAGCGCGTCGCCCCCTGCCCACTTGAAGTTCGTGGTGCAGCCGTCGCATGGGTCGATGGTCGCCTCTACCAGTGGTTGTCTACGCAACACGCCCAGGGTGCACGTGACTCCATTGCCGCAGCGAACGGACTCGAAGCATCGCAAGTCCGAGTGATCACCCCCGACGTCGGTGGTGGTTTCGGCGCAAAGATCGGTTCGTACCCCGAAGAACAACTGTTGGGTCGCCTCTCGAAAGAAGTTGGCAAGCCGTTGCGCTGGCGCGAGACACGCAGCGAGTCGATGATGGCCCTTGGGCACGGTCGCGCGCAGGTGCAATACCTCACCATCGGCGGGACGCGTGATGGCCACGTGACCGCGTATCAGATGCACGTGTTGCAAGATTGCGGTGCATGGTTCGACATGGGTGCGATCCTTGCGCCGTTCATGACTCGTCCGATGTCATCTGGCGTGTACGCAATTCCGAAGATCGAGTGTCGTACGACCTCTGTCATCACGAATACCACTCCGGTGGTTGCATACCGCGGTGCAGGTCGCCCAGAAGCGACCGCTGCAATTGAACGTGCGATGGACTTGTTTGCTGCCGAAATCGGGATGGACGCCGCGGAAGTACGTCGCAAGAACCTCATTCCGAAGTTCGATGAACCACACACGACCGTGATCGGTCAGACCTATGACGTCGGCGACTATGAAGTGGCGCTCGACAAGGCGTTGACCGCCGCCAACTACAAGGACCTTCGCGCCGAACAAGCACGTCGTCGTTCCGCCGTAGACGTGAAGCAGCTTGGTATTGGTGTGTCGGTCTACGTCGAGATCACCGGTGGCGTGCCACCGATGGGCGAGACTGCCAAAGTCGAAATCACCGATGACGGTCGCGCAGTTGTCTACACGGGTACTTCACCACACGGACAGGGTCATGCCACTGCGTGGTCGATGCTCACCAGTGAGCAGACCGGCATTCCGATGGACAACATCGAATTGGTATGGGGTGACACCGACCTCGTACCGAGCGGTGGTGGAACCATGGGCTCTCGTTCACTGCAGCAAGGTGGCGTGGCCGTATTCAAAGTCGCCGGCCAAGTAGTCGACAAAGCCAAGGCTGTCGCTGCTCGATTGCTCGAAGCAAATGAAGAAGACATCGTGCTCGATCGCGATCGCGGCGCGTTCCATGTGGCAGGCACACCAGCCGTCGCAAAGACTTGGGCCGAGCTTGCCGTTGCTTCAAAAGCAGAGGGCGGACTGAAGCACGAAGAGATGCATAGCGTCTCTGGCGCCACATTCCCCTTCGGCGCACACGTCTCTGTTGTCGAAGTCGACACTGAAACCGGCAAGGTGTCGTTGCTCAAGCAGATTGCCTGCGACGACGCAGGCAAGGTACTGAACCCACTGCTGCTCGACGGCCAAATCCATGGAGGTGTCGCGCAAGGTGCTGCACAGGCTCTTCTCGAGGAAGTGCGCTACGACGCTGACGGAAACCCCGTTACGTCGAACCTCGCCGACTATGCCTTCATCTCTGCGGCAGAGATGCCCGACATCCAAGTCGTGCACATGGAGACACCCACATTCGTCAACCCGCTTGGCGTGAAAGGCATCGGTGAATCCGGCACTATCGGATCGACCCCTGCAGTTCAGTCTGCGGTCGTAGACGCCCTCGCCCACCTCGGAATTCGACACATCGACATGCCGTGCACGCCCATGCGTGTATGGGAAGCACTGCACGGAAGGAAGTGAGCAGACCATGAAAGTCTCCATGAAAGTGAACGGCGTGAGCCGCGACGGTGACGTCGAGCCACGCACTCTGTTGGTGCAATACGTCCGAGAGCACCTCGGTCTTACCGGCACCAATATCGGTTGCGACACTTCCAGTTGCGGCGCGTGCACCGTGCATGTGAACGGTGAATCCGTGAAGAGCTGCACCATGCTCGCCGTGCAGGCCGACGGTTGTGATGTCGTCACCATCGAAGGACTGGCACAGGGTGGCGAGATGCACCCGATGCAAAAAGCCTTCATGGAGAACCATGGTCTCCAGTGCGGCTATTGCACACCGGGCATGGTCATGGCAGCCATCAGTATCTTGAAAGAGAATCCCTCGCCAAGCGAGGAAGACGTACGCATCGGCCTTGAGGGCAACCTCTGTCGTTGCACCGGCTACCACAACATCGTCAAGTCCGTCCTCGCCGCGGCGAAGAGCTGAAAGACCGACCATGATTCCAGCACCTTTCGATTACAAGCGCGCCAGCTCTGCCGCCGAAGCCATCTCCATCGTCAGTCAGTACGGCGATGACGCGAAGTTCCTTGCAGGTGGACACTCATTGCTTCCCCTCATGAAGTTGCGACTCGCCCAACCTGCAGTGTTGGTTGACATCGCCCGCGTCAATGACCTCTCGTACATTCGTGATGCCGGCGATCACATCGCAATTGGCGCCCTAACTCGCCACACCGAACTCGAGCGGTCGTCGCTGTTGCAGCAACACATACCGCTCTTGTCGCATGCCGCAAGTCATGTAGGTGACCCACAAGTTCGACATCGCGGCACGCTCGGTGGGTCGATTGCGCACGCTGACCCGGCATCGGACTTGCCCGCCACCACGCTTGCGCTCGGTGCCACCTATGTCGCTCAGGGCCCGAACGGAACCCGCCAGATTGCAGCCAGCGATTTCTACAAAGGGTTTCTTGAGTCAGCGCTTTCCGCCGATGAGATGCTCACTGAAATCCGTGTGCCGAAGATGGACGGCGCCGGATGGTCATTCCAGAAGTTCAATCGTCGCGCACAAGACTGGGCGATTGTCGGAGTCGCCGCATGGCGCAAAGGTTCGAACGCCGGTGTCGCACTGGTGAACATGGGCTCGACGCCGATTCTTGCTTCATCGGTGAATCAGGCCATCGCCCAAGGTGCCTCAGTGGAAGACGCCGCTCGTCTCGCCTCAAGCGAAGCCGAACCGCAGGACGACATGAATGCCTCTGCCGACTACCGACGCCATCTGGCATCGGTGTTGGTGCGACGCGCGCTCGAACAATCTTCCCGCTGACCACAGACAACGCCATGACGATGGCGGACGCAGTCAACAGTTGGCAGCGTCATCGCCGGGGTGCTCTCGTTGCGTATTGCATTGTCTTCGTCTGGAGCGCAAAACAGTTCGGCATACCTGTCGACCGCCTTGCAGTGTTGGCATGGATTCTTGCGGCGTTCATGTGCGGTGCCATTGGGAGGCCGCGAGATGAAGTCAAACAGTCATTCCGTGACTGGGCCGTGGTTTTCGGTATCTACATGTTCTACGACTACAGCCGAGGAATCGCCGACCAATTAGGGATTCCGGTCAACTTCTCCGGTCCACGCGATGCCGACCGACTTCTCTTCTTTGGTGTCGATCCGAACATATGGATGCAAGAACGGTTTTACATCCGTGGAGACATCAAGTGGTACGACGTGCTCGGCTCAATCATCTACATGACACATTTCGTGTTCCCTGTCGCGCTCGCGGTATTCCTGCGCTGGCGCGGACGCGAGCGCTGGGTGTTGTACGTGCGGCGTCTCGGACTGATGCTCGTGGGTGGCGTGGTTGGCTACATCGCCTATCCCGCCGCACCGCCCTGGATGGCCGCAAAGAACGGCTACATCGAAAAAATCGATCGCATCACCGGACGCGGCTGGTCGGAGTTGAATCTCGACACAGTCTCAAAGACATTCGACCGTGGAGTCGCGGTGTTGAACCCCGTCGCTGCCATGCCCTCACTGCATGCAGCAACAGCGTTGCTGGTGGTGCTGTGGTTCTTCCCTGGTCGATCCTGGTGGACCCGCAGCGCATTACTGCTGCACCCCATCGGTATGACTCTCGCACTCGTCTACTTCGGTGAGCACTATGTAGTCGACGCACTCGCCGGTTTCGTGTTGGTGTTCGTTGCGTGGCGAACGGCTGACTGGTGGGAGCGTCGCTCCCGTGTCACGACGCGAACTGGATGACCGTACGAGCTCCGACAATCGGGGCGAACACCTCGGCGCGAACCTTGTTGTGCAAGTCGTCAGTGTCATACTTGCGCCAATCTTCAGAGTTGTCGAATGATGCAACGATGCCGTAGTCAGCGTTACCACTCTCTTTAAGTCCAGCATCTATACCGTGATGGTACGAGCGTACATACGGCATGGTCGCCACCATGTCGTCGAGTGCGCGGCCGACAATTGCCACCGCATCTGGTGTCATCGGTGACTTCCAAGAGAACAAAACGACGTGATGAATCATGATGTCACCTTAGGTGGGCATGTCGAAGAGTGACGAAAGAAGCGACGGTACTGCCGAAGAAACGTCGTCAGATGAGGCCGGCGTACGCGCCGCCATCCACTTGCAGATTCGCGCCGGTGACGAACTTGGCTTGTTCACCACAAAGGAAAGCGACGACGTGACCGAAATCTGCGGGGTCGCCGAGTGTTCCCGTTGGTATGCCAAGAGTCGACGGGTCGGCGTTCGCGCCGTACAACTGCAAGATGCGATCGGTGGCGTGAATACCGGGCTGCACCGTGTTGACGGTGACACCACGATGTGCAACTTCGCGTGCGACTGTCTTCAAGAAACCAGTGATGCCGGCACGCGCAGTGTTCGACAAGATGAGGTTCGGTATTGGTTGGCGCACTGCACTTGACGTAATCGCGATGACTCGACCCCATCCGCGTTCCTGCATACCTGGCAGGGCTGCACCGCACATTCCCACCACAGACAACAGGTTTTTTTCAAGCGCCTTCGCATATTCCACACTCGGAGTGGACGCGAAGGTCCCTGCTGGCGGTCCACCACCATTCGTGACCAATATGTCGACGTGACCGAGGCGGTCGATAGCTTGCTCGACAAACACCCGACCGCCGGACTGGGTGTCGACATCGCACACCAACGCAATAGCCCGCTCACCAAGAAGTCGAGCCGCAGCCGTGATGCGATCTTCATCCCGCCCACATATGGCGACGGTCACGCCAGCCTCGACGAGTGCTCGCGCCGAAGCCAGGCCAAGGCCCGCTGAGGCTGCGGCGACTGCTGCAGTGCGTCCGGTGATACCTAAGTCCACCCGGCAAATGTATCCATCGCGCTCCACCCCTACGCTGTGGGGTGTGCCCGACGTGTCCACGACCGTGAACAACCTGACCGTCGACTCAGTTCGCGCTGGCCTGCAGGCCAACGGATATCTTCCAGATGACGGTGTCACCACGGCGGTGTATCTGTCGTTGTCTCTCGGTCGACCACTTTTCCTCGAAGGCGAAGCTGGCGTCGGCAAGACTGAACTTGCAAAGACCATCGCCCGTTGGCGCGGTGCACCACTCATCCGTCTCCAGTGCTACGAGGGCATCGACATCGGCCAAGCCGTGTACGACTGGGACTATTCCCGTCAATTGCTGCATCTTCGGGCTGCCGAGGCAAGTGGAGAAGCACGTGAAGCCGGAACGTCAGCGCTTGAGAACCAGTTGTACAGCGAACGTTTCCTGGTCAAGCGCGCCATCTTGCGTGCCGTCACCGAAGAGTCGAACACTCCACCAGTTCTTCTCATTGACGAAATCGATCGTGCAGACGATGAGTTTGAGGCCTATCTCCTCGAAGTGCTCTCCGACTTCCAGGTGACCATCCCGGAAATCGGCACCTACGTCGCTAAGCAACCTCCTGTTGTGGTGCTCACATCGAACCGCACCCGCGACGTACACGACGCACTCAAGCGACGCTGTCTCTACCACTGGGTCGAACATCCCACTTTCGAACGTGAAGTCGACATCGTCCGCGCGAAAGTGCCGTCGGTTGATGGCGCACTTGCCTCTCAAGTCGCTGCGGCGGTCGAGTCGTTGCGTGCGATGAACCTGTACAAGCCGCCGGGAATCGCAGAGACCATTGACTGGGCCACAGCGCTTGGTCGACTTGGCACGTCGGTGCTCGACGAATCCGTCGTCGATGCAACCCTCGGAACAGTCCTCAAGTACAAGGAAGACCACGACCGCGTGCGAGAGCATGGCATCGCTGCGATTGTCAAGCAAGCGTTCGACCGCGGACTTCTCCACGGCTGACGACGATGTCGACCAATACCAACGGTGCCACTTCGATATTCGAGTTGCGCTCCGGTCCCGATCGCATGGCGGTCGTCTTCACGAGAGTTTTACGCCAAGCCGGACTTAACGCACCGCTCGACTCGGTCCTCACGTTCATCGCTGCACTTGAGCGCCTCGGCATTGAACAACGTGACAGCGTCTACTGGGCTGGCCGCACGTCACTTGTGCGAAGACCTGAGGACATTCCCGTGTACGACCGAGCATTCGCTGTGTTCTGGGATCACCGTGAAACACCCGAGACCATTGACGACGAACAGCTGAAGATAAGCATCGTTCTCGATGATGAAGACGCAAGCAACGATGGCACTGCTGCACCATCTGATGACCCCACCATCACGGTGCGCTTCTCTGGTGTCGAGACATTGCAACACAAGGACTTTGCGACCTACTCGAACGATGAGCTCGACATTGCACGTCGACTGATGGGTTCGCTCAAGTTGGTCGGCCCGTACCGGCAGTCGCTTCGACACAGCGCCACTCGCCGCAGAGCACGTCGCACAGACGTGCGACGGACGTTGCGTTCAGCGTTTTCATCAGACGGCGAACTTATTCGTCGCAGATTCACCACACCCGATGAACGACCACGCCGAATCGTGCTATTGCTCGATGTCAGTGGTTCGATGGAACCGTATGCACGTGCACTGGTCCGCTTCGTCCATGCCGCGGTGGTCGGCCGACAACGAGTTGAGGCATTCACTCTCGGCACGCGTCTCACTCGAATCACCCGAGAGTTGAACTCGCGCGACCCTGATGTCGCACTTCGTCGAGCATCAGACTCGGTAGCTGACTGGAGTGGCGGAACTCGTCTCGGTGAGACATTGAGGCAGTTCAACGACCGTTGGGGCACCCGGGGCATGGCTCGCGGAGCTGTCGTGGTGGTCCTGTCAGATGGCTGGGATCGCGGTAGTCCCGACGTTCTCGCGGAACAGATGCAACGTCTCGGACGAGTCGCGCATCGCATCGTGTGGGTGAACCCCCTGAAAGTGACACCTGGCTATGCGCCACTCGCTCGAGGAATGGCGGCGGCATTGCCCTATGTTGATGACTTCGTCGAGGGACACTCCCTCGATTCGCTGCACACACTCACGAAAGTCATCAGCCATGCGTGACATCCTCGACGAACTCGATCGCTGGAAAGATTCCGGGAAACGTGTCGCGTTGGCACGCGTGGTCGACATCGAAGGGTCCGGCCCGCGTGAAGCAGGTGCTGCGATGGCCGTCAACGAAGACGGCGAAGTGGTCGGATCTGTTTCGGGTGGATGCGTCGAAGGAGCCGTCGTCTCAGAAGCACTCGCGATCTTGAGCGGCGAAGCGGCATCTCGTGTCGTCACTTTCGGCTACTCCGACGATGAGGCTTTTGCTGTCGGACTCACGTGTGGTGGCATCATTCATCTCTTTATCCAACCCCTTGACTGGTGAGGCAGAGATGAGCGTGTACACCAGCCTGGCGACGAGAATTCGCAAGAATCTTCCGGTCGCACTCGCCACCATCATCGAAGGGCCACACACCGGCGCGTGCATGATCGTTCGCCCGCATGATGACAAAGAGACGCCGTTCGCTGTCGAAGGAAGCCTTGGCCACCCCGAGCTCGACCGCGTCGTCGCACGCGATGCTGTCGGAGAACTCGAAGCAGGCCGCACCGGAGTACGCCACTATGGCCCTGAAGGGCAGTCAACGCCAGAAGATCTCGTCGACACGGCGACAGTGAAGGTGTTCATCGAGAGTTTCTCTCCACCACCGCGCATGTGGATCTTCGGCGCAGTTGATTTCACCGCTGCCCTCGCTCGCGTAGCGAAAGTTCTTGGCTACCACGTAACGGTGTGCGATGCACGCGAGATATTCGCTACCCGACGTCGTTTTCCAATGGCGGACGACGTCATCGTCACATGGCCAGCGCCGATGTTCACCGAACATGGTTCGTTGCTCGGACCACGTGACGCGGTGTGCATCCTCACCCACGATCCCAAGTTCGACGTACCAGCGATAATCGGCGCACTCAACACCTCGGTTGGTTACATCGGGGTCATGGGAAGTCGAAAGACACATGCCAAGCGCCTCGAACGCCTCGCTGAAGGGGGTGTCACCGACACTGCTGATCTCGAGCGATTGATGTCCCCAATCGGGCTTGACCTTGGCTCTCGCACTCCGGAGGAAACGGCAATCAGCATTTGCGCCGAGATCATCGCACGGCGCACTGGTCGGGTTGCTCAGAGCTTGCGATCAACGAACGGCCCCATTCACTGAGAACTTGCGAGTCAGCGTCGACTTGTCGCGTCGGCACCACTCTTCACTCGTCAGTTCCGTCCTGCTTGGCTTCTCGCTCCCTCGCCTTCCGCTCAGCAAGTGCTTCCCAGTCCCACACGCGCCACTCTTCAAGCTTGGTCGGATTGGCCCATGACATGGTCGGCAACAGATTCGCACCCATCACTCGAAGGCGCACCTTCTGGCCACCGTATGGTGCCTCGAGCGTCAGGAAGTCAGCACCGAGATACATGCGCACATGTACACGACGTCCGACGATGTCACCTGCCATTGCTTCGTCCTGCTCGATCTGATTGCGCTTGTCGAGTTGCGACTTCGAGTATCGCGGCATCTTGATACCGGCGGCGCGCCAGGCGTACCAGAGAAGTCCGGAACAATCGATTGCATTACCGGGGCTCTCTGAACCACGTCGATACTTCACACCGAGTTGCGTGAGCGCCGTCATGAGCGCAACTTGATGCCGACGCGTGGTCTTTGACCATGCCTTCTCAAGCTTCGCCGCCGGTACACCTGTACGTTGCGCAATCGCACCGGCGACCTTCGTGCGCATCACCGTGTACGCACCCAATGTCTCCCCGTTGACGCGCATGAGTGGCGTGAGAGCACGAGCAGCAAGCGCTGCGATCGGGTCAGACGTACGAGGTGACGGTTTGTAGCCTCGGGGCCGCTCCTTCACCGAGGGCACCTCGACGCGAGTTGCATCGACGGCGGCCGCAGGGGCGGCGATAGCCGAGAGCGAAATAACGAAGGCGACAAGTGCAGCGATGTTGGACTTCAGCAGTTTTTGCCCAGCCCAACTGCCGTATCGCCCGTTTCTCCCCACATCAGGCAGGCTATTGGATATGGCTCCGACACCGAGACCCCGTCTCCTCATTGCCGTGCTCGCGGCCGGCGAAGGTCGCCGTTTCGTCGGTCAGAGCCACAAGCTCCTCGCCGATCTGAACGGAATGAGCGTGGTGTCTCATTCGGTGGCCGCTGCTGTCACCGCTGATATCGGACCTGTGGTCATCATCACCGGTGCAGTCGACATTCCCGACGTGCCAGAAGGTGTCGAAGTCATCCACAACGATGAATGGCACACGGGCCAAAGATCGTCGGTTCTTGTGGCGCTTAACGAGGGTCAACGGCGTGACGTCGATGCTGTCGTCATCGGGCTCGCCGACCAACCCTTCATCGGTAGCGACGCGTGGCGTCGTGTCGGCCTGTCCAATGAGACGCTTGTGATGGCCGACTTCGCCGGAAACCCATCACCTCCGCTGCGGTTTGCGCGTGAGTTGTGGCACACCTTCCGCGACATGACAGGTGACCCAGATGAAGGTCTGAGAAGTCTCGTGCGCCTTCACCCTGAAATGGTGCGACGGATAGCCTGCGAGGGCTCCCCCGCAGACATCGACACCATGGAGGATCTCTCCCAATGGACCTGAATCATCAATTCGAAGTACCCGTGCCCGTCGAAGAGGCATGGAAGATCCTCACCGATGTCGAGCGCATCGCTCCGTGCCTACCCGGCGCCGAGCTTCAGGAAGTCGAAGGTGACACCTATCGCGGTGTCGTCAAGGTCAAAGTCGGCCCCATCCAGGCACAGTTCAAAGGTCAGGCGAGTTTCATCGAACGCGACGACGCCGGACACAAAGCCGTATTGAAGGGCGAGGGTCGTGACACCGGAGGAAAAGGCAATGCTGCTGCAGTCATCACTGCCCAGCTCTCCGCGCTGTCGCCCACAAACACCGAGTGCAAGGTTCACACTGACTTGTCAATCACCGGCAAGGTTGCTCAATTCGGCCGTGGTGCCATGGCAGACATCTCCGAAAAAATTCTCGCGCAGTTCGTCGTCAACCTGAATGAACTCATTGCGACACAACCAGCAAGC
>DCZD01000036.1:34477-38931 GCA_002331255.1 Acidimicrobiaceae bacterium UBA2093
GGTGTACGCAAGATCGAAGGACCCGAAGCAAAACCAATTGACCTTCTCGACGCTGCCGGCGCGCCAATTCTCAAGCGTGCGTTACCAGTTGTGGTTGTCGTGGCAGCGGTCGTCATCTGGCTGATTGCTCGATAGGCGACAATGTCGCGTCCGGCATCTGGTAGCGAGCCCACTCCGGACGAACGCATCATCGTCGAACAACTGCTCGGTCGACGCCCTCAAGGTGCGTACCGAATTGTCGTGCGCTCGAAGCGCGGCGATCCGGTCGTCTTGCGCAATGCCCCGCTACTCGACGACGGCACTCCGATGCCGACTCTGTACTGGCTCATCGGGACTGAAGAGATCAAGGAAGTCGGTGCGGTGGAAGCCGACGGCGGTGTCGACCGAGTCGAAGCAATTGTTGGCCTCGACACCATCGATGCAGTGCACCGCGAATATGCAAAAGTGCGTGATGCTGAGGTTCCGGTCAACCACAGCGGGCCGCGTCCAAGTGGCGGCGTTGGCGGTACTCGTCGCGGCGTGAAGTGTCTGCACGCGCACTTTGCCTGGTGGCTTGCTGGCGGTGAAGACCCCATCGGTGCGTGGGTCGACGAGCAATGCAGATTGCGTGGTGCACATCTTGCGGAGAGGATCACTTCATGACCTCGGCCGTGAACCGAGTAGCTGTCATCGACGTCGGCACCAACTCGGTAAATCTGCTCGTGCGTGACCGAGATGGTGACGTGTTTCGCAAGTTCTCCACCCCGAGACTCGGCGAAGGCGTCGCACGCAGTCGCGTGCTCAACGCCGATGCGCAAGCGCGCACAATCGACGTTCTGCGCGACTACATGAGAGACATCGCCAGCCTGGGGGTCGACCGTGTGCGCATGATCGGCACATCCGCGTGTCGTCGCGCGACGAATTCGACGGAGTTCGCTGCTTCTGTACATGCAGCGACGAATGTTGAACTTGAGATCATCGATGAACACACTGAAGCGAGATTGTCTTTTTGCGGAGCACTTTCTGGTCTGCCAGCCGATACGACCCACGGAGCCGAACGGCCGACCGTGGTCATCGATATCGGTGGTGGCAGCACCGAGTTCACCATCGGAGTTCGCGAACCTGACATCACGTTTAGTCTTCCGTATGGCGCCGTCGTGACCACCGAGTCCGAGCTCGCACATGACCCTCCACGACCGGAAGAGTTGACCAATGCCATCGGGGCCGTCGAGGACGATCTCGAAGAACTTGCCCGGGCTCATCCGGCGCTCATCGCGGAGCCACGTGTCATTGGTGTTGCGGGAACCATCGTCACGGTTGCTGCTGTTGAAATCGGTCTGTCCTCATTCAACAAAGACGCGCTTCACGGATTCGTGCTCACGAAAGAAGCCGCCGAAGACGTGTTCCGCACGCTGGCAACCGAACGCCTCGAGGACCGAGTGTTCAACCCCGGACTTCCTCGCGAGCGCGCCGACATCATCGTGGGTGGATGTTGCGTTCTGGTCGGCATCATGCGCCGGCTACGCCTAGATTCACTCGTCGTGTCAACACGCAATCTCCTCGATGGAGCCGCATCAGACATGCTGGACCAGCTATGACCCTCGAGCATCCTGCCCGCACCACACGCACTGGGTTGCGCCTGTATTCGCGTCGACTCATGCTGCGTCCCCTCGTGGCGCAAGACTTCGAGCAATGGAGCGCTGTTCGCTTGCACAACGTCGAGTGGCTCACCAAATGGGAGCCCCTTCGTCAGCCCTTCCATCCCGACCCAGAACGTGACCGTGATGTATTCGCTGCGCGTTGCTCGCTACGCGAGCGCGAGCGGCAGTCAGGAACTCAGTACGCCTTCGGTATCTTCCTCGACGGAAAGTTCGTCGGCGAGATCAACCTCAACAACGTCGTTCGAGGATCCCTGCAAGCTGGCACCATCGGATACTGGATTGATCAGGCACACGCCGGTCATGCGTACATGTCCGAAGCAGTCGTGTCACTAATGCGCTACGCATTTGATGAACTTCACTTACACCGCATCGAAGTGTGCATCATCCCTCGAAATCGCAACAGTCACCGAGTGGTCGACAAAATCGGTCTACGCAATGAAGGTGTGGCCCTGCGATTTCTCGAAATCAACGGTACGTGGGAAGACCACGTGCGGTATGCGATGACCACAGAGGAATGGCACGCGCGTGCAGCCGACCTCACCACGACGTGGCTTGGCGCCGCACACTGATTGACGCATAGCGAGCTACGCGGGGCGATAGGTGCGGTTGCGCGCTCTCCTGTTGTTTGTCCGACGCTTCCAGTCCTTGGTCTTCCAATGACGAAGTCGCTTCGGTGCGCTCAAGTTTTCTTCACGTTTCTGACCATGATGATGAACCGACTTCCAGTTCGGTCCTGGCTCGTCGATGTCGTCTGGCTCGGCGCCATGTTCGACTGCTTCGACGACGAGATGTAACTCGCTGTGTATTCGATGCCGCTCGTTGTGTGCGTGTGCACGCACATCTGCACGCGGAATCGGAGCAATCTCCTCATTACGATGTCGCTTACTCATCGCAACTCCCTTCCGGGGCCACTGGGCCCCTCTCGTGAGTCCCTGAGCGCACCGTACACCTGCGATGAGGCTGTGAAAACCGTTTCAGCCGATGGTCAACACATGTGTGCGTGACGTCTCGGCATGACTGGTGGTCAGCGACACGACGCATTTCCCACGCTTTAGCCCGACGAGGCGCTGTGGGCCCGGTTTGATCGCACACACGGCGGAACTCTGCGGAGCGACCACCCAACGCGCAGAGCCAGCACGTGGTTTTGACATGAGTGATGTGACAGGGACAGATGCACCGACAGACAGTCGACGTGGTGCGATCTGCGCTGACTTTGCGGACACACCGCCACGACCAGCCAATGACTGCGTGCGGACTGTCGCGGTGTACTTCGATCCGTTGCGCAACCCACCGACGCGCACAACATGGCGGGTTCCTGCGACCGACATTTTCTTCACCAAGCGTGCCCCTGAATACACGGACACGATCGACTTCTCAATTTGCGTGCCACCATCACAGGGGTGGTCCCAACTCACCGTCAATGAACTGTTGTCCGCGACCGCTACGACATTGGTCGGTGTTCCTGGTGTTGTGATCTCGGTGATCGGCGATGTGTCGAGATACAGCATGCGGTTCGGTGACCCGGCACCGAGTCCGACCAACACATCGGTCGTTGCACGGGCAAGAATCGCTCGTTCAACACTCTGTGGGCACAACCCTGGTTGTTGTTGGGCCAGCAAAGCGGCAAGACCTGCCACGTGCGGTGACGCCATCGACGTACCCGCATCGCCGTAGTAGTCCGTGTCGCTCGCGTTCCATGCTGCATCCACCCAGGAGTTGAAATCGCCACCCGGAGCGTAGATGTCGATGCACGAACCAAAGTTCGAATACGAGGACTGCTTGTCATTCCAATCAACGGCACCAACCGTGATTGCTTGCGGTTCATTCGCCGGAGCAATCATGCAGGCATCAATCGGCCGCCCCGCGCTGTTGCCGTTTCCTGCTGCGACGATGACGACAACACCGTCAGCGATCAACCGCCGTATCGCTGCATTGATGGAGTCACCGTCATCTCCGATATCGACACCAAGGCTCAAGTTGGCAATGGCCAAACGCCCCGAGGTGTGATGATCGATGACACGCTCGATGCCCTCGACGACGTTGGGCACTTCCCCATTGCCGTCGCAGTCCAACACTTGCACGGAGAGCAACCGCGACCCCCGGGCCACGCCAACTGTGTTACCGGCGGCAATTGATGACACATGAGTGCCATGTCCATCACAGGTCGAGCCCGTGTTCTCTCCCTTCTCACCAATTGAGAAGTCAGCCAAATTGACGGCGCGACCCGCCAACTGCTCGTGTGTTGCGCGCACGTCAGTGTCAAGGATGTAGATGTCAATTCCAGCGCCATCGAGTTGTGGAGCGGTGTACACCCTGTCGAGTGGCAATATGCGTTGGTCGATGCGATCCAAGTTCCATGGAAGAATCGGCTTCACATCGGCCGCCGCAGACGTCGCCGTCACCGCGAGCACAGCGAGAGACACGAGTGCCGCACCTATCAATCGCAGGGGTCGCACGGATCTACTTCTTGGTGATCTTTTTCTGCAACGCAGCGATTCGCTCAGCGAACCATGGTTGACGAGTGCTCCACACTTGCGGGTCTAGCTCTCGCTTCACTGCATCGGGATGTGCACGCACGTCAGCCATGTCCTTGATCGTCTTCTTCACCGATTCGAGAAGGTCACGAGGGGCCTCCGCTGCTCGCGTAGCAAGCTTCATTGCTTCTGACATGAGCTGGTCATCTGCGACACACTTCCACACAAGACCAATTCTCTCGGCCTCACGACCATCGACAACCTCACCGAACACGACCGTTGCAAATGTCGCCTGCGGACCGAGGATGCGTCGCATCATCCATGTGTGACCGCCCCCAGG
>DCZD01000036.1:39209-43675 GCA_002331255.1 Acidimicrobiaceae bacterium UBA2093
CCCGCTCCAACGGCGGCACCGTTCACCGCTGCGATCGTCGGAAGTGGGCTACGCGCGATGCGCAGAAATCCTTCATAAATCGCACCAAGGCTGTCTGCGGTTGCTTCTGCCAAGTTGCCCAAGTTCGCACCGGCACAAAATGCGGGTGGCGCGCCAGTTACGACGAGGGCTCCGACGGACCGATTCGCCTCGACTTTGTCCATCGCCGACACGATGGCAGCCACCATGTCAGCGGTCAGCGTGTTGCGCTCTTCGGGCCTATTGAGGGTGAGTACGGCGACGCCGGATTCGATGGAAAGCGTCACTGGCGACATGGCATCAGTCTCGCACAGCATCATCGATATCACCTACCGTTGCACCGTGAGTAATCAACCAGTCCTCTATGACGTGTCAGAACGCATCGCAACAATCACCCTGAACCGACCCGAGTCACGAAACGCATTGGACAGTGCGACGCTGCGACTGCTCCCGCAGTTGCTTTCTGATGCGAACAAGGCTGACGACGTCGATGTGGTGATTCTTACTGGCGCCGACCCAGCCTTCTGTGCCGGGCTCGACTTGCGCGAGTTGGGTGACAGTGGTCGTAACTTGGACGGAACCGGTGCGGACGGAAACCCAAACCCCACAGGTGCACGTGGCCCATTCCCCAAGATGGACAAACCTGTGATCGCCGCAGTGAACGGAGCAGCTGTCACAGGCGGTCTCGAGTTGGTATTGAACGCGGACTTTGTCATCGCTTCCGAGCGTGCGAAGTTCGGTGACACTCACGCACGCGTGGGCGTCATGCCCGGTTGGGGAATGTCGGTTTTGTTGCCTCAATCCATCGGTGTACGTCGAGCACGTGAGATGAGTTTCACCGGGAATTTCTTAGATGCAATCGAAGCATTGCAATGGGGGCTCGTCAATCATGTGGTCCCCCACGATGAGCTCATTCCGCGTACACGCACCATCGCGCGAGACATCATCGGAAATGATCAAGCGGCTGTTCGTAGTCTTCGGCGCACTTATGCGGATATCAATGCTGAGGCCGATGCGTGGGACATTGAGGCTCGCGATGCACGCGCATGGCGAGAGAAGAACTTCGATCCGTCAGTGGTTGCCGAACGACGCTCGCGCATCATGGAGCGCGGCCGCAATCAGTGATTCGTGATGCCCGCAGAAGTGCGGACGTACGATCATTTGCGTAGTGTGGCCTCGGCATACACCTCGATGCCACCGCGTGGTCGCTGAGTGAGCTTGACGGTGACGAGGTGCGGTTTTGCGGTGTGCATGACTTCTTCAGCGATTTCGGCTGCCAAGGCTTCGGCAAACACCGCGCGGTCACGGAAGCCCCACAAGTACAACTTCAGCGACTTCGACTCGATGCAGTGCTGGTCAGGCAGGTACTCGATGACGAGGTTCGACACGTCGGGCTGCTGAGTGACCGGACACAGCGACGAAAGTTCGTCGGTCGTGAAGCGCACCGTGGTGACATGCCGTGGTGCAGGAAAGACCTCGACATGATCAATGGGATGTCGAACTGTGTTGCCAAGAACGGTGAGTTCCATGGCTCCCAAGCGTAGGGCTGGTCAGAGCAAATCGGCTGGCAACAGCGAATGCAGCGACACGAGCGGGCGTGGGCCGACATGAGCGATGACCTCTGCAGCAGCGATGGCTCCGATACGGGCACAGTCCACCAGGTCCATTCCACGGGTGAACCCGCGCAAGAAGCCGGCTGCGAAAAGGTCACCTGCACCAGTCGTGTCGACGACAGAGGCCACTGTCTCGGCTGAAACTTCAAGGACATCGTCACGTGTAATGACGACAGAACCCTTCTCGCTTCGGGTGATGACCGCGACATGGCAATCGCGACGCAACTGCGACACCGCATCGTCGAAGTCGTCGGTTTCGTAGAGCGACAACAACTCAAGTTCGTTGCCGAATAACAAGTCAATTTCGTCTTCGATGAGTCTGCGGAAGTCTCCGCGGTGTCGATCGACGCAGAATGCGTCTGACAATGTGAGCGACACAACTCGACCGGCTGCATGGGCGCGGGCAGCCGCCAATCGGAAAGCTTCTTTAGCTTCGTCACGGTCGAACAGGTAACCCTCCATGTAGAGCACTGCTCCAGCCTCAACAGTGCTTGCGTCGACATCATCGAAGCTGAGAAGCGTGCTAATTCCGAGGAATGTGTTCATCGTTCGCTCGGCGTCGGGGGTGACAGCGATGATGCAACGACCGGTTGGTTCATCGCTCGGCAATAGATTCGTCCGGAAGTCAACTCCGAGTGACTGCAGGTCTCGCGAGAACACCTGTCCCAGAATGTCGTCAGACACTTTGCCGATATACGCGACCTTGCCACCGAGACTGGCGATGCCAGCGATGGTGTTTGCAGCTGAACCCCCGCTTGTCTCGAGCCCGGAGCCAAGAGCGCCGTACAACTCGAGCGCGCGCTCAGTGTCGATCAATTGCATTGATCCCTTCGTCAGACCGAAGGCTTCAATGAATGTGTCATCGACTTGCGAGATGACATCGACAAGCGCATTGCCGATACCCACCACGTCATATGTGACACCTGCTGACCTTCCACGACGGTGGAGAACATCGGACACACTCGATTGAATCTGGTCATCTGGCACGAAATGACAACTTAGTGCTCATCGACAGCGCAAGTAGCCTTCGGTGCGTGAGCACAGCCCAGAGTCACCTGAACGACCCCTATCGTCTTCCGCGGGACGTGATGCCTACCTTGTACGACCTTCGGCTGCGTCCCGACCTGCGCGCCGCCACATTCGTTGGCACAGTTTCGATCACTGCAAGTGTCACGAGTTCCGTCGACAGCATCGTTCTCAATGCAAAGGAGTTGTCCGTTCACACGGTACGCGTAAACGGACGCGACACGTCGTGGTCACTGCATGAATCAACCGAACGTCTTGTCATCGATGTTGTGCAGTCTGCCGGTGAAGTCGCGATTGACATCACGTTTACAGGCATCCTGAACGACAAATTGCGCGGTTTCTATCGGTCCACCTACGTCGATGAAACGGGCGAGGAACAGGTCATCGCAACCACGCAGATGCAATCCACCGATTGCAGACGGGCATTCCCCTGTTTCGATGAGCCCGACTTCAAGGCCGTGTTTCGAGTTGCACTCGACGTCGACGACGGCCTGCTCGCAATCTCAAACGCCCCAGAGATAGACCGCGCCCCACTCGATGGAGGTCGGACACTTGTTCGTTTCGCCGACACCATGGCGATGAGCACGTATCTGGTTGCATTCGTCATCGGCAAGCTCGAAGCCACAGCACCGGTCATGGTGAATGGCGTTCCCTTGCGGATCGTCCATGTTCCAGGCAAGTCTCATCTCACCGAGTTCGGGTTGAAGGTCGGAGCATTCTGTCTTGAATGGTTCGAAAAGTATTACGACATCCCGTATCCGAGCGACAAAGTCGACATGATCGCACTTCCCGACTTCGCCGCAGGCGCGATGGAAAACCTTGGCTGCATCACCTTCCGAGAGGTGCTACTGCTCGTTGATCCAGCCACTTCGACACAAGTAGAGCGGGAACTCGTCGCTGACGTCGTGGCTCACGAACTGGCGCACATGTGGTTCGGTGACCTCGTGACCATGAAGTGGTGGAATGGAATCTGGTTGAACGAAGCCTTTGCCACATTCATGGAAGTTGCCGCATGTGACGCATTCGCGCCCCAATGGAAGCGTTGGGTGTCATTCGGGCTCGAGCGCAGTATCGCTTTTGAGACCGACTCGTTGCACAGCACTCGCCCCATCGAATACGAGGTGCGCTCACCCGACGACAGTGAAGGCATGTTCGATGTGCTCACGTACCAGAAGGGTGGAGCGGTATTACGCATGTTGGAGCAATTCCTCGGTGAAGAGCGCTTTCGCCGTGGAGTAAACAGCTACCTGACGACACATTCCTACTCAAATACCGAGACTTCGGACTTGTGGGATGCCATAGAAGAATCCGTCGACAGCGATGGCGGAGACCACGTGCCGGTGCGCCGACTGATGGACAGTTGGATCTGGCAAGCGGGCTACCCGCTCGTCACCGCTCGGATCGCTGACGGTCATGTGGTTCTCGATCAACAACGGTTCAGCTTCAATGACGAACCTGACGCCACCACATGGCTTGTTCCAGTGCATGTGCGTATCGGTGATTCAGTTCACAAAGTGCTCTTGCACGACGAACCAGAACGACTTGCGCTCACCGACGCATCGCCGCCCGTCGTCGTCAATTCCGGCGGAAGTGGCTTCTTTCGTGTTGCGTATTCCGACGAGTTGCTCGAACGATTGACAGGTGACATCTTCAGCAGTCTCGACGTGATCGAGCGATACAACTTGGTTGATGACGCGTGGAATGCCGTTGTCGCCGGCCACCTACCCGCGATGCGTTTCGTCGACATGTGCAACCAATGGCGGGGCGAACGTGATCTTGCGGTATGGCAAGCAATGGTCGCAGGACTTA
>DCZD01000036.1:43923-49507 GCA_002331255.1 Acidimicrobiaceae bacterium UBA2093
ATCACGACCCCCTGCCTGGGCAGCCTCGGCTGGGATCCACGACCCGGAGAGAGCGACCTCGATGCCAAACTGCGAGGACTCATCGTGAGCACGCTCGCCGTACTTGGCCGAGACGGCAGCGCACAACAGCGCTGCCGCGACATTCTCGCGCGTTCGATCCACGAAGACCTTGACCCGGAATTGGTCGCTAGCGCCACAAGCGTCGTCGCAGCCATCGGTGATGAGTCCGACTACGAGGCGTTTCTTTCTCGATTTCGCGAACCGAGCACTCCCCAGGAACAGGTTCGTATGTTGTACGCACTCGCCGATTTCGACTCAGAAGAACTCGTGCTTCGCAGTTGTGAGTTGGCTTTTAGTGGTGAAGTGAAGACGCAGAACGCACCATTTCTTCTGAACCGTTGCATCGCCAACAAGAATCACGGTGATGCGGCATGGCGCTATATGCGTCAGAATTGGGACAAAGCGAACGCGACGTTTCCGGTAAACACGATCATTCGTATGGTCGACAGCGTGAAGATGTTGATGTCAGATACTGCTGAGGCAGACATTCAGGCCTTCTTTGGCGAACATGACATTCCCCAAGCGGTGTTGACACTTCGCCAAATTCTCGAGCGCCAACGCGTGAACTCGGCACTTTGGCGACGTGAGACCGACAGACTTGTCAGCGACTTGACACGCTGAGTTCGCCACTGCCAACGCGTTCACGAAGTTCGCGCTTCAAGAACTTTCCCGCAGCATTACGCGGCAGTGGCTCGGACATGAATACGACTTTGCTCGGCACCTTGAACGAGGCGATCTTGCCGTCAAGATGTGCCCACAGTTCTTCGGCCGACAAGGTTTTACCCTCGTTTACAAGTATCGCCACGGCAACTTCCTCGCCAAGTCGCTCGTGCGGAACGCCGAATACCGCTGCTTCGTGCACCGCTGGGTGTTCGTAGATTGCTGTCTCCACTTCGGCGCTGAACACGTTCTCGCCACCACGAAGAATCATGTCTTTGATGCGGTCTTGGATGTACACGAAGCCTTCATCGTCGATGTAGCCGGCATCACCGGTGTACAACCAACCGTCACGAATGGTCTCGGCAGTCGCGTCTGGACGGTTCCAGTATCCGCGAATGAGCATCGGCCCAAACATGCAGATTTCTCCTCGTTCGCCACGTGGAAGTGTGCGTCCGTCCTCGTCGCGCACTTCGACACGCATCGGCGGAATCCAGCGACCCGTGCTTGTGGGGTGAGTGATGTAGTCCTGTCCTCGATTGCCAGGGCCGAAGGCGTTGGTCTCGGTCATGCCGTAACCCAACTGTGGGCCACCGGTCGGAACACTTTCTGCAACCTTCTCGACAAGTGGCGCCGGCGCAGGTGCTCCGCCTCCACCGACTTGTCGCAACGATGACGTGTCAAACTCTCCGAATCGTGGGTGATTGACCAGGTCCCAACTCTGTGTCGGAACTCCGATGAACGAGGTGATCTTTTCGTCTTCGATGATGTGCAAGGCCTTCTCGGCATCCCACTTGTACATGATGACGAGTTTGGTTCCGCCCACGAAGCAGCCGAGCATGACCGGCACGCATCCGGTCACGTGGAACAACGGGACGATGAGAATGAACGCAGGGTCGACCGAATCTGAGCCCGGGGTGACACCTTCGCGGAGATTTTCGATTGCACTGCGAGCCACAAAACCCATGAGCCCGTTGATGACGGCCCGATGCGTCGAGACCGCCCCCTTCGGGCGCCCTGTCGTGCCTGAGGTGTACAGAATTGTCGCGTCGTCGTCGGTGTCGATGGAGGCTCCGGGGTGCTTTGCACCGTGAGGCAATGCAGACTCCCACCTGTCGACTCCGCTAGGAACTGACGATTCGGCTCGCACTACGAGCACCTTCACCGATAGCTCTTCACATGTCGAGCGACCAGTTGCGTACCGCTGCTCGTCGCAGATGAGAACGGACGCACCAGAGTCACGGAGTGCAAAGTCCATCTCGTCTTCGGTCCACCACGAGTTCATCGATACCGAGATGGCCCCGATGGACGTGATGGCGGCAAATGACACCACCCATTCGGGGTAGTTGCGCATGGCGACCGCCACCCGGTCACCCTTTTTCACGTTGTAGGTGTTGACCAACAGATATGCAAGAGAATCGACATGCTCCATGGTCTTTGTGAACGACCAACGTTCGCCCTCGTACACGAGGAATGTCTTGTCACCATGAAGACGTGCAAGTTCGAAGAACTGACCAAGGTGCTGTGGCGCGTTCTTGAACACCTGCATGTGCACACCGCGCACCTCAGCGTCGGTCAACTCAAGTGGCGTGCCTGACCCCGGCGAAAGAACCGCCTTGACAGCCTGATCAAAACTGAGCCCCACGATGCCCCCTCTTCGAATCCATGTCACAACCCCCGTAGAACATGGTCACGCGCACAGCAGTGCGGTGGTGGAGCTGAGGGGAATTGAACCCCTGGCCTCTACATTGCGAACGTAGCGCTCTACCAACTGAGCTACAGCCCCAAGAAGGGCTAAGGCTACCTGCGGATGAGTCGCTCAGGCAGCGCTGAAGTAACGCTGCCGATGGCGACGCAACTGCTCTTGCGTGCGAATCTGCACCAACATCCAGCAGTAGCCAACAAGTGCAGCCACCGCAATGGCGAATGCCCAGATCATGGCTCCGCTGCCGGTGGTGAACGCGAGGAACAGCGTCAAGAGATTTGCCCCGATAAGGGCGTACAAGGCGTTGGTCCGACGACGACGGACGATGTCACGTGTCGACAGGAACGCTGTCTCCGGTGCGAGGTGTGACCGAGTGTGATCGGCATTGTGATGGCGTCGACGTGTGGCTGCCGTGTCATCTGCCGGTACTGACGCAACCATGCGCATGCGTGCAGCCGGTCGTTCACTCACCCGAGGAGCCTGAGCCACTCGTGGAGCCTGCGCCAACGGACGAGCCATGGCTCGCATGGGGGCTTGGGCTCGCAGCGGTGCTTGGGTTCGTTGTAGCGAATAGAGCTGGCGACGGAACTCGGTAATCGAGGACACCGGACGAGAATCAATGCGAGAGCGGAAAAGAGGCGGCAGAAGTACCGCCATCCATGCGGCACCCACGAGGAGAAGTATGAGTTTGCTCATGCGGAATCTGGCCCTGTGTGTGAGATCTCTCGCAGCTCCGAGATGGAGCCCGTTGCGTGAGGAGAAGTGTACGGGGGATGAACGGCCAAGGCGACGACCAACTCTGCTCCCCTGTGGATAACTACCCCTCGTCTCGGCAGAAAACCCTGAAAATCAAGGACTTCCCACGACTAGTGGCGCTGCCCTGTGGCATGTGACCACACCGTCACATGAGCCTTATGAGGGGTCGGGGGTCGCCTCTCGACGGAATGTACCTGACCGACCGCCCGTCTTTTCCCAGAGCGCCAACTCGCCAATGGTCATTCCACGATCAGCGCTCTTGCACATGTCGTAAATGGTGAGTGCAGCCACTGAACATGCGTGCAGTGCCTCCATCTCTACGCCCGTGCGCTCAACTGTGTCGACCGAGACCTCGATTTCGACAAAGTCATCACCAATTTCAAAGTTGACTGCAACCGCACCGACGAGCAACGGGTGACAGAGCGGGATGAGGTCGCTCGTGCGCTTCGCCGCTTGGATGCCGGCCACTCTGGCCACCGCGAGTACGTCGCCCTTTTTGACTTCGCGGTTGATGATGGCTGCCGCCGTTGCGGACTGCATGAACACTCTGCACCTGGCGACGGCCCGACGATGAGTGGCGTCCTTGGGCGTCACGTCGACCATACGGGCATGACCCATCGGGTCGAGGTGGGTGAAGTTCAATTCCGGCATCGCCTGATGAGCGTACCGGTCGTGGGTCAGGCCAATTTCAGGAAGAGGCGCTCGACTTCTTCCAGGGTGAACCCTTCCTTGCCGGCCCTTTTCGGATCTTGCAGGCACTTCTGCATTCCCGATGAGAGGAGCCGGAACCCGACCTGGTCTAGGGCCGTACTAGCGGCTGACACCTGGGCGATGACTTCTTTGCATTCGCGTCCTTCGCTCAACATGCGCTGCACTGCCCGCACTTGACCTTCGACGCGCGCGAGGCGCTTGGTCAGTTCATCGACGACATCGTCATCCAACTTCATGACTTGAGCATACGATACCCCTAGGGGTATAGTCAAGTTCAGTTCATCGAACCATCCGAAATCAAAGAAAGAACTAGGACGCCTGTTGTGGAACCATCGAACGAGCGCACTCCCCCTCGCGAGTTGCATGTCCTGCGCTGGCGCGAGGTCGTTGATGCCGGAGCGACGTTGATCGATGTTCGCGAAGAAGAAGAGGTCGCCACAGGAACCCTGCCAGGCGCCATCAACATCCCACTTGGTCAAATTCTCTTCCACGTCGGCGACTTTGACCCGCAAGTGCCGATCGCGCTTTTGTGTCGAAGCGGCAATCGCAGCGGACAGGCAGCGGCACGGCTCGCCGATCTGGGCTTCATCGCCATCAACCTCACGGGTGGAATGCTCGCCATTCACGAGGCACATGACAACAAAGGAGACAGGCAATGATCCTGCGCCAGTTCTATCTTGACTGCCTTTCCCAGGCGTCATATCTCATCATCGACGAGAGCTCTCATCGTGCAGCAGTGGTCGACCCAACTCGTGACGTGCAGCAATACCTCGACGCCGCAGCCGAGCACGGTGCGCACATTGAGCTTGTGCTCGAGACCCACTTTCATGCCGACTTTCTGTCGGGCCACCTCGAGTTGGCTGCCGCAACTGGCGCCACAATCGGATACGGCTCGCGCGCAACACCGCAATTTGAATCTCGACTGTTCGCCGACAGCGAGCGCTACAGCCTCGGCACCGTCGAGCTCGAGATTCGACACACCCCCGGACACACACCCGAGTCGGTGTCGATCGTCGTGTGGGAGCGACCAGAAGATGTCGTGCCCTATGGCGTTCTCACCGGCGACACCTTGTTCATCGGCGATGTTGGTCGCCCCGACCTACTCGTGTCAGTCGGGCACACTGCGGAGGAACTCGGAACGATGTTGTATCAGTCGCTTCACACGAAACTCCTGACACTTCCCGATGCCACGCGAGTATTGCCCGCTCACGGCGCCGGCTCGGCATGCGGCAAGAACTTGTCGACCGAGACGATGTCGACCATCGGCGAACAACGCACGTCGAACTACGCCTTGCTTCTCGGTGACGCAAAGACGTTCATTGATGTTGTCACCGAAGGTCAGCCGCCCGCACCCGCCTACTTCGTCTACGACGCAACGCGTAATCAGGAACGCAGACCCATTCTCGATGAACACACCGCTCCCGTACGCCTCTCGGTCGATGAAGCGCTCAACCATCAGCAAGACGGTGTCGTCGTCGTTGACACACGTGACTCTCAGTTTTTTGCCACCGGGCACCTCGTCAACTCGCTGAACGTCGGGCTTCAAGGCCGATATGCCGAGTACACGGGCGCAGTCGTCACTCCAACCGATCGCGTGATTGTCGCGTGCGAGTCTGGGCAAGAACTCGAAGCAAAAGTCCGTCTGGCACGCATCGGATATGACAATGTCATCGGCTGGCTTAGCATCGACGACTT
>DCZD01000008.1:0-23716 GCA_002331255.1 Acidimicrobiaceae bacterium UBA2093
ATCAGCCGCCAAGAGCGACCAGAACGCGGCTCTGTGTGGGTCGCAGGTCAGAACATCAATGAATTAGCCGAGTCACGTGTGCCGTACCTTCGTCGCACACTCGGCAACGTATTCCAGGATTACAAGTTGCTCCCGAACAAGACCGTGTTCGAGAACGTGGCATTCGCCCTTGAGGTGATCGGCCAACCCAAACACATCATTCGCCAGCAAGTTCCTCAGGTCATCGAGTTGGTTGGTCTCGCCGGTAAGGAAGATCGCTTTCCCGATCAGTTGTCTGGTGGTGAGCAGCAGCGAGTGTCCATCGCGCGTGCGTTCGTCAATCGTCCGCTCATCTTGTTGGCCGACGAGCCCACTGGAAACCTCGACCCAACCACTGGCGAGGGCATTATGGCTCTGCTTGACGCCATCAATCGCACAGGCACCACCATCATCATGGCCACACATGATCATCGCGTTGTGAACGCCATGCGTCGACGGGTGATCCAACTTGATCGCGGTGTGATGGTTCGTGATCAAGAACGAGGGGTGTACGAATGATTTCCCGCATCTCATACGCCCTTCGCGAGACTGCCGCAGGCTTTCGTCGCAACATGACACTCACGGCAGCCGCTGTGTTGACATCGGCGGTGTCGTTACTTCTCGTCGGTACGACGTTCCTCATTCAGCGTGCCTTCGACAACCTTCTGGTGCAATGGCGCGGCGACGTCGGAATGATCGTGTTCGTTCGACCCGATGCCAGCCAAGAGCAAATTGCGTTCATCGAGCAGACACTCAGGGCGCAACCGAATGTCGTGAACGTCGACAAGTTGGCATTTCTCGACAAGGTTGCAAGTTATGAAGAAGCCAAGAGGGTGTTCGCCGGCGACCCCACCACACTGAGCCTGCTGTCTGTCGAGAACATCCCTTCGCAGTTCAAAGTCGTGCCGCGTACTCCTGATCCCGCCCTTGTTCGCAGTCTCGCCGACCAGTACCGCACATTGCCCGGAGTCCAAGTCGTTTCACTAGCCGAGGATGAGTTCGACGTCATCGCCACTTTGTCCAACTTCGTGCGTGCTGTCACCATCGGCATGTCGCTGATTCTGTTGTCGGTGGCTGTGGTTCTCATCTGGAACACAATTCGCACCGCGATGTTTGCGCGACGGCGCGAGATCGAGGTCATGAAACTTGTCGGTGCCACCGATTGGTTTATTCGCATTCCTTTCATGCTCGAGGGTTTGCTCCAAGGACTTATTGGTGCTGTCGTGTCGTGTGGTGGCCTGTGGGCACTGAACCAAGCGTGGACGAACGGAGTAGCGGGTTTCAAGGCCGGAACCGGGGTCAGTTCGTTGGTGGTGCCCGGGTCATATGTGAGCGGAGTCATGGTGGCCTTGCTGGTTATCGGCTCTATCGCCGGTGCCATTGGCTCTGGCGTGGCAGCCACGAAGTTCCTTGACGTCTGACGATGACGTCTGAGCGATCACATCTGAGGGATGGCGATGTCACATGAGTGACGTCATGATGTTCGAAGCAGTTGGCGGTCAGAAGTTTTTCGATCAGGTCGTCGATGCGTTCTACGACGCGGTCGAACGCGATCCAGTTCTGTTGCCGTTGTATCCCGAAGGTGCCGACACCGTGGGGGCGAGACATCGGTTGGCTATGTTCTTGTCGCAGTACTGGGGTGGGCCCACCACGTACTCAGACGAGCGAGGCCATCCTCGGCTTCGGATGAGGCACGTGCCCTACGCAATTGGTGAGATCGAACGCGATCACTGGCTGCTTCATATGGTCGCTGCAATTGAGTCGGCGACAACTTTGCTCCCGGATCATGTCCGCGACACGGTTCGCACGGATTTCATCAGCTATGTAACCAATGCAGCTGAACATCTTCGTAATCAGTGAATCTGGGTCGGCAACTGCCGACGGTCAGCGTGGTGCATAGGCGTGCAGGGCAATTGCCGCTGCAGCGCCGACATTCAGTGAGTCGATGCCCTCATGCATGCGGATGCGCACGATCGCGTCGAGAGAGGTCATGGTCTCATCTGTGAGACCCACTCGCTCGCTTCCCATGAACAGTGCAATTCTCTTGCTTGATGGTTTCCAGTGGTCAATGTCGTGGGCGCTCGGGTCTGGCGACATGCCGATACACGTGTATCCGCCCTCATGCAGTTGGTCGACGAGGTTGAACTCGCTCTCGCTACGAGCGAAGGGTAGGGAAAGAGCGGTACCCATCGACACGCGCAGCGACCGGCGGGCGAGTGGATCTGAGCTAGTCGGATCAAGGATCAATGCGTGCCACCCAAGTGCGGCAGCACTGCGGATGATGGCGCCGACGTTGGTGGGATTGTCGACTGCCTCGAGTACCACGACGTGAGTCGAAGACGTTGTCACCTCGTCAACCGACAGTCGGGGTGGCCGTCGAAAGAGTCCGGTCACGGAGAGCGGTACCCCGAGTCCGGTCACGTCGCGACGTAATTCATCGTCACCGACATACAACGGCACATCTGTGGGTACAAGAGTTGCGAATCGTTCGACCATGTCGTCCGTAAGGAGCAGTGCACTCGGAGTGCATGAGGCCTGAATTGCACGTTCGACCACCAGGTCACCTTCTGCCACGAACAACCCTGCTCCGACTTTCTCCGCGCGGTCAAGCCGGTTTGCAAGCTGGCGATCACGCCAGCGGAATGCGTCGAGCCTTGGGTCAGCTGAGTCGGTCACATGCACGATCATGTCGGGCTCTTCAGGCTGCGTATCTTGTCAGTGAGGTCTCAGAACATCCACGGGAAAGCCGACCAATCGGGATCACGCTTTTCAAGGAAAGAGTTTCGACCTTCAACCGCTTCATCTGTGCCGTAGGCAAGTCGCGTGGCCTCGCCCGCAAACAATTGTTGGCCCACAAGTCCGTCATCGACGAGATTGAACGCGAACTTCAGCATACGTTGTGCTGTCGGGCTCTTTGCGTTGATGTCTGCTGCCCATTGCAACGCGACCTTCTCGAGGTCTTCGTGGGCGACGACTTCATTCACCATCCCCATGCGGTGTGCCTCGTCGGCGCTGTATTCGCGACCAAGAAAGAAGATTTCACGGGCGAACTTCTGGCCGATCTGCCGGGCGAGGTACGCAGAACCATAACCACCATCGAAAGATGCAACATCTGCGTCGGTTTGTTTGAACTTGGCGTGTTCACGACTGGCCAACGTGAGATCACACACGACATGGAGGCTGTGTCCACCACCTGCAGCCCAACCTGGCACGACACACACGACGACTTTTGGCATGAAGCGAATGAGGCGTTGCACTTCGAGAATGTGCAACCGACCGGCACGGCCGACGTCAATCGAATCGGCGCCTTCGCCATCTGCATACTTGTATCCGTCCTTGCCACGAATGCGCTGGTCCCCACCACTGCAGAACGCCCATCCACCGTCGCGGGGGGACGGTCCGTTTCCGGTGATTAGCACACACCCAACGTCTGTCGACATGCGGGCATGATCGAGGGCGGTGTACAACTCGTCGACTGTCTTCGGACGGAATGCATTTCGAACCTCGGGTCGATTGAATGCGATTCGCACTGTTCCGTGGGCCTTGGCACGGTGGTACGTGATGTCAGAGAACGAGAATCCTGACACTTCGTTCCAAGCCGAGGGGTCGAACAGGGGAGAAATTGTCACGCAATCATTGTTCCACGCCAGTAGGTGACGACCGTAACTGGTCGACGTACCAAGCTTCTACGCCGAGAGTTCGAATCCTTGATAATCGGCCTTGGCTACTTGTTCGCACTTTGCCACGTAGTCGGAGTATCCGAGAAGCGGCATGAACACACGTGGCTTGCCAGGTACATTCGCCCCGAGGTACCACGAGTTGCAGGTGGGGAAGAGGGTGTAGCCAGCGATCATGTTGACGTAGTTGACCCAGTCGGATTGAGCTTGCTCGTCAGCTTCGATGACGCGATGTCCGCTTGCACGCATGTAATCGATGCAGTCACCGATCCAATTCACATGTTGTTCGATGGAGACGATCATGTTTGTGAGCACCGAGGGGCTACCAGGCCCGGTGACTAGGAACATGTTCGGAAACCCGCGCGTGTTAAGGCCCAAGTACGTGAGGGGGCCTGCGCTCCAAGCTTCAGTGAGCGCAAGACCATTTCGGCCGTGGATGTTGGCCTTCAAAAATGAGCCTGTCATCGCATCGAATCCGGTGGCGAAAACGATGACGTCTACTTCGAACTCGCGGCCATCTGTGAACACACCGTGTGGCGTGAGGCGTTCGATGGGTGATGTGCTGACGTCGACCAAGGTGACGTTTTCGCGGTTGAACGTGGCGTAGTAATTGGTGTCGAGACAGAGGCGCTTACAGCCGATGGTCTGCTTTGGCGCCAACAACTCGGCAACCTTGGGGTCCTGCACGATTCCACGAATCTTCTCTCGCACGAATTCGGCGACTTCATTGTTCGACTTGTCACTGATGAGAACGTCGTTGAAGGCACCGAGGAACAGAAGTCCACTCGACCCCCACCGTTCTTCGAGCAACTGACGCCGTTCATCGCCTTCCACCTCAAAGACGCTGATGTCGTTTGCAGGGAAGTCTCCGCCGAAAGCACTACGCGTCGCAGAGTTGCGCGCACGAAAACCGGCGATGTCTGCAATTACCTGCGATTCATATTCTGAATCGTTCGGTCCGTTGTTTGCTGGAACCGAGTAGGTGGCGGTGCGTTGGAACACGGTGAGGTGAGTTGCCTGCTCGGCAATCAGCGGTATCGACTGCAATCCGGACGAACCTGTACCAATCACGGCGACTCGCTTGCCGGTGAAGTCGACGCCATCATGCGGCCAGGATCCTGTGTGGTACATCTCGCCGGTGAACGTGTCGTCGCCAGGGAACTGAGGCTTGTTGGCCGAAGACAAACAACCGGTCGCCATGACAAGGAAATGCGCAGACACGACGTCACCCTGATCGGTGTCAACGTGCCACGTTTGTTCGTCGTCGCTCCATGCCGCACGTGTGACAGTGGTTCGGAACACCATGTCACGCTTCAGGTCGAAACGTTCTGCGACGTGTTGGGCGTAGCGCAAAATCTCTGGCTGAGTCGCGTACTTCTCGCTCCATTTCCAGTCACGCTGCAAGTCTTCGGAAAATTGATAGGAATATTCGAGACTGGGTACGTCACATCGGGCACCGGGATATCGGTTCCAATACCATGTTCCACCGACATCATCGCCTTTTTCGATCGCGAGGCACGAGAGCCCGAGCTCATGGCATTTGTGCACCATGTACATGCCTGCGAAGCCGGCTCCGACGATGACGACATCGACGTTTGACGTCACTTGTCGTTGCGCTATTTGCCCACTCACAGGGGTCATTGTTGTCCATACCTTGGGCGCCAGGCAACACGGAACTACGGTCGTGGATGGTGGTACTCCTGATGCAGCAGTCACCCGTCGGTGCGCGTGGGGGAATCGTCTCGTCACTCGACTCCGACGTGCATGAGTACTTCGTCGACCATCGACCGGACTGGGTCGTTGACGTCGCCACATTCCTCGACCAAGTTGGCGAATCTCAGGTGCTTTTGGTTGTCGCGGTAGTCATCGCCGCCTTGTGGTGGGTGCGGCTGCGTCCGTCGATGCTTCCCTTCACCGTGCCGTTGTCTGTAGCTGTGAATGAGCTCGTCGTGGTCATCATCAAGGACATAGTCGATCGTGAACGTCCCGAGCAGGCTCAGCAACTCGTCGAGGCGACAAGTGCGTCGCTGCCGTCCGGACACTCCGCAAGTGCTGCTGCGCTGGCGACGTCAATCGTGTTGATCCGGGCCCTCGCTGCACAAGGCCCTCGTCGATGGGTGGTTCTCGATGCCACAGTGATGGTGTTTGCAATGGCGGCAGGGTTGGCTCGGCTCGTTCTCGGTGTGCATTGGTTCAGCGATGTGCTCGCAGGGTGGTTCATTGGTTTTGTCGTGAGCGTCGTGATTGCCCGCGCTGCGAGTAAAATCCCTGTGTGCCGACCAAGTACGAATTAGGGCATCTGAAGGCACTTGAGGCCGAGTCGATTCACATCATGCGTGAGGTGGCGGCCACCATGGAGCGTCCCGCATTGTTGTTCTCTGGTGGCAAAGACTCAATCATCATGGTTCATCTGGCGCGAAAGGCTTTCTGGCCAGCTCGTCTGCCGTTTCCGTTGGTGCACATCGACACGGGTCAGAACTTCTCTGAAGTCATCGCATTCCGTGACTGGATGGCTGAAGACATCGGTGCACGCCTCATCGTCGGTTCGGTGCAAGACGACATCGATGCCGGACGAGTGTTTGAAGATCCGAAGTCGAACGCCGGACGCAATCGCCTGCAGACCACGACGTTGTTGCGAACAATTGAGGAGCACAAGTTCACCGCCATGTTCGGAGGTGCCCGTCGTGACGAAGAGAAGGCTCGCGCCAAGGAGCGAGTATTCAGCTTCCGCGATGAGTTCGGACAATGGGACCCGAAGAATCAGCGACCAGAGTTGTGGAGTCTCTACAACGGGAGGCACCGTCCTGGCGAGCACATCCGCGCATTCCCCATCTCGAACTGGACCGAGCTGGACGTGTGGCAGTACATCGCCGACGAGAACATCGAATTGCCGAGCATCTATTACGCCCACCGTCGCCCAGTCGTGCATCGCGACGGCATGATCATGGCGGTCAACGAGTTCGTCACGCCCCGCGACAACGAAGAAATTGTCGAAGAGTTGGTCCGTTACCGCACGGTCGGAGACGCCACTTGCACTGCTGCAGTGTCGTCTGCAGCCGCTAATGCCCATGACGTCGTCACCGAGGTAGCCGCTACTCGCATCACCGAACGTGGTGCGACCCGCGCTGACGACAAAACGTCTGAGGCGGCGATGGAAGATCGTAAACGCGAAGGGTATTTCTGATGTCCGAGATTCTTCGCTTCGCAACCGCAGGTTCGGTGGACGACGGCAAGTCGACACTTATTGGCCGTTTGCTCTACGACTCCAAGTCCATCTTCGAGGACCAATTGGAAGCAGTCGAGCGGACTTCTCGAGATAGGGGAGAAGCTGTCACGAACTTGGCGCTGCTTACCGATGGCCTGCGCGCCGAACGTGAGCAGGGAATTACCATCGACGTCGCATATCGGTACTTTGCAACTCCGAAGCGTAAATTCATCATCGCCGACACGCCCGGCCACATTCAGTACACGCGCAACATGGTCACTGGTGCATCTACTGCAGACCTCGCGCTCATCCTTGTCGATGCCCGTCATGGACTAGTTGAGCAGAGTCGTCGCCATTCATTTCTCGCATCGTTGCTCGGTGTGCCGCACCTAGTGCTCTGTGTCAACAAGATGGATCTCGTCGATTACGACGAAACGGTGTTCGAGCGCATCAAAGCTGAGTTCCGCGACTTCGCAGCGCGTCTCAAGATTCACGATCTCTCTTTCGTTCCCATCTCCGCACTTCATGGCGACAACATCGTGCACCGGTCACAGAATATGCCGTGGTATGCCGGGTCTTCGCTTCTGCACTTGCTTGAAGAAGTGCACATTGCCTCCGACCGAAACCTGGTCGATGTGCGATTCCCAGTGCAATACGTCATCCGCCCCCAAGACGACTCATGGCATGACTACCGTGGTTATGCCGGGCAAGTGGCAAGTGGCGTCATGAAGCCAGGTGATGACGTCATGGTGTTGCCATCGGGCTTCACTTCCACCATTGCCGCCATTGAGACGATGGACGGCCAAGTCGATGAGGCATTCCCCCCGATGTCAGTCACCGTACGGCTCTCAGACAACATCGACGTCAGTCGTGGCGACATGTTGTGCCGCCCGAATAACCAACCCGATGCGGTTCAAGACGTCGAAGCCGTCATTTGTTGGATGCATGAACAGCCGATGGATCCGAACGGCTTCTATCGCATCAAGCACACAACGCGCGATGCGCGCGCGAAAGTCTCGGAAGTGTTGTACCGCCTCGACGTCAACACGCTGCATCGTGATACCGATGCTGCGACATTGAGCCTGAACGATGTTGGTCGTATTCGCTTGCGAACAACCGTTCCGTTGTTCATTGATCGATACGAGCGGAATCGCACCACCGGAAGTTTTGTGCTCATCCACGAAGGCACGAATGCCACCGTGGCTGCCGGGATGATCCAGTAGGAATTCCCATGTCGCGCGAAGTGGTTTGGCATCACGGCCTAGTCACCCCTGATGCAAGGCGTGCATCACTAGGTTGGGCGGGAGCAACGGTCTGGCTGACCGGATTGTCTGGTTCGGGGAAGTCGACGATTGCCACACATGTCGAGCAGATGCTTGTCGAAGACGGTCGACCGGCTTACATCCTTGACGGGGACAACTTGCGCACCGGTTTGAACTCCGACCTCGGATTCTCCGACGAAGATCGTCGCGAAAATGTGCGTCGCGTCGGAGAACTTGCGCGGCTCATGGCAGATGCCGGAGTCGTGGTCTTGGTGCCAGTCATCAGTCCGTTCCGTGATGCACGTGACGGCGTTCGGCTGATGCATGATGCCGCAGGTCTTTCCTTCTTCGAAGTGTTCGTCGACACACCGCTCGACGAATGCGAACGACGAGACCCGAAGGGTATGTACAAGCGCGCACGACGTGGTGATATCACGAACTTCACGGGAATTGACAGCCCCTATGAGGCACCTGTCGCCCCAGACCTAGTCGTCACGCCAACCGATGGTGACGCAGTCGAACTCGCACGCCGTGTCCGTGTGCTCGTCCGCTGAGTCCTAAGCGCAACCAGACAATCTGAACCTCGTCTCCCACTCGTCATTCACTGCGTCTGAAACTGGCCGCATGGTCGGTGGTGGAACGGGGACCCTTGGCTCGCCAAGGGCATCAAGAACACGGTCAATCGAACTTTGTGGGTCGGCTACCAGGGACTCATACGTGAGGCGCACTGGCTCGATGCCGGTGTCGGCGAAATACTCGTCCCAATCTGCGTAATTACGCCTGATCTCTACCAGGGCGTTCGCAATGGCTTGCTCGTCGTATGTTGCCTCGCCTTGGCCAGTCATGTCGCTGTGCCACCGATGTGTCTGTTGGGCTTTCACAAATGAGATCGCTTGACGTACATCGTTGTCTCGCCGAATCAACGCCCATGTGACAGGCGCACGCCAAAATCCGGCATCATCACCACGCTGCAGCAAGTTGTCTCGGTATTGGGTCCAATGGATTTTCATCCCGAAAACGCCGTTAGGCGTGGTGTGTTCCGGTGTAATGCGACGAAGAAATTCGAGGTATGACTCGTGGGTGAAGTGCCTGATGTCGCGCGGCAGCTCTCGTCGTGTGAGTTTTCGAAAGGCCGCCGCTCCGTACCCGACGGTTGAGAGCGTGGGGACCCCGAGCCGTGCGCGGGTGTCCGTGAACAATTTGGTGTGGATGTTCATCATCTCCATCGGTCGACCAGCAGTACCGGTGGAACGGAGAAGCGAAGAGAGAAGGGTAGAGCCCGAACGCTGCACGGATGCGATGATCAGGGTCTTTGCGACAGGCGTGTCGGCCACACGTCAACGATAGGCGTCTGCGTGTGACCGTGGCATCATGGTCAGGTGAAGCAGATTCTCGGATTCAGTCGGTTCATCGTGCTCGTCGCAGTCATCGGTCTTGGCGCCACGACTGTGGCAAGTTTCGGATGGGGAGTGGCTAAGTCAGTGAAGCTGATTGGCGACTTATTGCAGGGTGCTTGGCGTGACGATGTCACTATCGTCCAGCTCCTCGGAGTCATTGACATGTACCTACTTGCGGTCGTCCAACTGATCGTCACTATCGGTCTGTATGAGTTGTTCATCGACGAACTTCCCGTTCCACAGTGGCTTCGTGTCGATTCATTAGACGGATTGAAGAAGTCGATTATCGACGTTCTCATCGTCTACATGGGGGTCAAGGGCATCGAAGGATTGCTCACGAAGAAAGACGCACTCGACTCGCTCAGTTTCTCGGGTGCTGTAGCGATTCTCGTCATCGCATTGACAGCGTTTCGTGCATTCGGCGTGGCACGAAAAAGTTGAGTCACCGAATCAGTGTTGACCGCTTGCTGAGCCCATGCTGACCTCGATGGCCTGACCTGTCACGGCAGCCGCGTTTGCATCGCACAGATACAAGAGGGCGTGGGACACCTCTTCTGATGACAGCCATGGTCGTCCGAGTTTGTTCATCGCTGCGTACCGCGGAGCCACGTCATCACGTGTTGGCTGTTCGATGTCGGGGCAAAAGAGGCTGTACATCGCAGGGTTGTGCAACATCGGAGTGTCGACTGAAGTCGGGCACAGGGCATTGACGGTGATGCCGTTACCTGCTGTCTCAATTGCAAGTGACTTGGCCATGCCGATGAGGCCCCACTTGCTCGCCACGTAGTGCGCAAGGTTTGCGTTACCCATGCGACCACTCATCGAGGACACGATGATAATTCGTCCGTAGTTCCTCTCGAGCATGTGTGGCACGACCGCACGCACGGTCTTGAAGGCTCCATTCAAGTTTGTATCGACCATGGTGCACCATTGGTCATCGGTGAGTTCCCAGAACCGCCCGAATGCGACGACTCCTGCGTTTGCGACACAGATGTCAAGTCGTCCGAACGTGGCGAGCGCGGTGTCCACGACGTTGGTCATCGCAGTGGTGTCACGGATGTCGGCGACAAACGACAGACAATCTTGCCCGGCCTCTTGGACCATGGCCTCGGTCTCTCGCAGTTCAGCTGCGGTACCGAGCGGGTAGGGAATCGTGGAGATGTCAGAAGCGATGTCAACCAGTACGAGACGTGCTCCGGCACGAGCGAGTGCGACAGCATGGGATCGACCTTGACCGCGAGCGGCTCCGGTGACGAGTGCTACTTGGCCTGAAAGATCGGTCATGCAACAACACTAGGGCGGCGCATTGAAAGCAAAGCAGTGTTGCTCACTAACGTCATTTGCATGGACGAACTTTTTGACACGAACGACGCAACAGGGCTTGCTGCGCTCGTTCGCGACAGGAAAGTCTTGCCGCGGGAGCTCATCGAGTTCGCCATCTCTCGGGTCGAAGAGCGCAATCCGGTCATCAATGCCCTGGTTGCGACACGCTTTGAAAGGGCATTAGAAGAAAGTGACCATCCACCTTCTGGACCGCTTGCTGGAGTTCCATTTGTGGTGAAAGACCTCGGTCTGAATGTGGAGGGACTTCCATCGACGGGTGGTTCTCGTCTGTACCGAAACGTGGTCGCGTCGAACGATAGTGAGCTCACCCGGCGCTACAAACGTGCTGGTCTCATCCTTCTCGGAAACACCAACACCCCCGAACTTGGTCGCAATGCAAGCACAGAATCAGTGTTGTTCGGGCCTTGTCGTAATCCGTGGAATCTTGGTCATTCAACTGGTGGGTCGTCTGGTGGAAGCGCGGCAGCCGTGGCTGCGGGCCTCGTTCCTGCGGCACACGCCACCGATGGTGGCGGTTCGATCCGCATTCCCGCAGCTGCATGCGGGTTGTTTGGGTTGAAGCCCAGTCGTGGTCGTGTGACTGCGGCCCCATCGCACGCCTTGTTCCGTGGACCACTATCTATCGCGCACGCCGTGACTCGCACTGTTCGCGACTCAGCGCTCTTGTTGGATGTTGCTCAAGGTGCACATGTCGGCGACCCGTTCGTCATCGCCCCACCGACACGACCGTATGTGCAAGAAGTTGGAGAGAGCCCGGGTCGCCTGCGCGTTGCGGTAGATCTGGCGACGCCGAGCGGGGTGGAGGTACACGAGGATTGTGCGCGTGTCGTTGACGAGACAGTCGAACTTCTCGAATCACTCGGACACGTAGTCGTTCGCGCCCGTCCCGTTTTCCCGTTGGATGCACTCGCCACGTGCATGCAGATCTACATGGGAGTGCCGATGGCTGCCGACATCGATGCGTTTTTGCGCGAGGAAGGCCGAGCCCTTCGCGACGATGACCTGGAAGAGTTAACCCGTTACATCTACGAGATGGGCAAGGAAGCACGTGCCGTCGACCTTGCGCACGCAGCGGGTGAGCTCGAACGCGCCGCGCAGGAAATCGGCGCATTCTTCACCGGTGTCGATGTGCTTCTCACGCCGACTCTGTCGCGCCAGGTTCCACCACTCGGATTGCTCGACACGATGAACATGGCATCGATCGCCACCCACGCGGGCGCATACTCTGCGCTCACGAGCCCGTACAACATCACCGGTCAGCCAGCAATGTCGTTGCCACTCGGCTTTGACTCGAATGGGCTGCCCGTCGGGGTGCAAGTCGTCGCGGCGTTCGGGCGGGAAGATGTGCTCATTCGTCTTGCATCGCAAATTGAGGTGGTTGCACCATGGCGTGCCGCTCCGATGTGGCCGCCGAATCCTGCATGATTCGAAGCTGTGAGGAGTCTGAGTCGTTTCAGCCGATCAGATCTCGACGCGTGAGCCGACTTCGAACACCCGATCACTTGGCAAGTTGAAGAAACGAACCGCACTGTCTGCGCCGCGATTCAACATGACGAAGAGATGCTCCTGAAGCGGGTTCATGCCCGGCGCCTTGCCCGCGACTATTGATTCGTGTCCGATGAAGTAGGTGACATCGGCAGGGTCGTACACGAGTCCGCGGTGCTCGAGTCGCGAGAGTGCATCTGGGACGTTCGGATCCTCCATGAAGCCGAACTCAAGTTGTACCTGGAACACACCGGGAGCAACTTTCTCGATGTGAGCCCGACGAGACGGGTCGACTCGTGGCTCGTCAGTGGTGTCCACCGACACGATGAGTGTGCAGTCATGCAGCACTTTGTTGTGCATCAGGTTGTTGACGAGTGCGGGTGGCGCCTTGCCAAGGTCTTTGAACATGAACACCGCAGTCCCGTCGACACGCTTGATGTTGTCCGTCTCGTCGAGGAACTTCTCGAGGGGTTGCTCACCTCTGTGAATCCGCAACGCTACGAGACTGCGCCCCTTTCGCCATGTTTGCATCTGAACCATGAGGAAGATCGCAACGGCCAGTGCGAACCAGCCGCCGTGGGGGATCTTGATGAGGTTGGCGCCAACGAACCCGGCCTCGATGACGAGCATGGGCGCACAGACGCTCATAGCTTTCGCGCGGCTCCAGTTCCAGTTGACGGTCAATACTCGGAAGAACAGCAGTGTGGTGATCGCCATGGTCAGAGTCACGGCGATTCCGTATGCCGCCGCCAGGTTGCTCGCGGTTCGAAAGCCGAGGACACAGCCAACGCACGCGACCATGAGGACCCAGTTGACGAGTGGTACATAGATCTGGCCAGAGTGTTGCTGGGATGTGTGTCGAATGGCTATGCGCGGCAAGTAGTCGAGTTGCACTGCCTGAGCCGTCAAGGAGAAAACACCAGAGATAAGTGCCTGCGACGCGATGATTGTGGCAAATGTCGCGAGTATGACCACCGGCAGAAGAATCGGTTCTGGTGCCATTCGGAAGAAAACGCTTTCAATGTCTTCTGGGTGGTCGAGCAAAAACGCGCCCTGTCCCCAGTAATTCAAGACGAGCGACGGAAGGACCATTCCGTACCAACCAAACATGATCGGACGACGGCCGAAGTGTCCCATGTCGGCGTACAACGCTTCACCGCCGGTCACCACCAGAAAAATTGACCCAAGCGAAAGAAATGCTTTTCCGGTCTCATGGGTGAAATATTGAATCGCGTAATTCGGGTTGATCGATTGCAGAATTTCCGGCGCATCAAAGATGTGGGAAAGACCGAGGAGTGCGAGTGTCGCGAACCACACCATCATGATGGGCCCAAAGACTTTCCCTACAGCGCCAGTTCCGCGACTCTGAACAAGGAACAGACCAACGAGAATCACGACGGCGATCGGTAGTACCCATGATTCGAATGACGTTGACACTTCTTCGAGGCCCTCAACCGCTGACAAAACGGAAATTGCGGGCGTGATGATTCCGTCCCCGTATAGAAGCGCAGTTCCAAACACGCCCAGCGAAACGAGAACTCCGGTGGATGTGCGTGTCGTTGTGATCGCTCCACGTCGACCCATGACGAGTGCAGTGAGGGCAAGAATTCCGCCTTCTCCACGGTTGTCTGCCCGCATGACAAACATAAGGTATTTGACCGAAATGATGAGGATGAGTGCCCAAAACGCAAGAGAACAAACACCGAACACGTTGATGCGATCGACTGTCATCACGTGGGACTTCTCTGTGAACGCTTCTTTTAGGGCATAGAGCGGACTCGTTCCGATGTCTCCGTAGACGATGCCGAGTGCACCCATGGCGAGAGCCACGGTGCCGGCACGTGAATGTCCTTCGTGGTGAGAACCAGAATTGTGGCCGCCGCTGTTGACATCGGTGCGCCGTTGAGCTTCCTCTGCAAGGGCCAAGCGCCGGGCAAGTTCTACCGACTCAGTGCCGGCGGTCTGATCAGATCCCACGAAGAGTTGAGGCTAGTGGTCAATCGGAGTCTGGCAAGAGGCGCTTCACCATCAAGCTGACAATTTTTCCGGGACGAGTCTCAAGTTGGTCGATTTCTACGAAGCCTTCTCGCAGGTGGAATCTGAGTGAGCCCTCATTCGGTGGTTTCACGTTTACCTCAAGAGCGAACACAGGGGCAGTCGCCCGTCGCTCCACCTCTCGGTACATCGCTGCCCCGTATCCGCGGCCCTGATGCTCTGCGGCGAACGCCACTCGATCGAGATACACGAAGTCGGTAAATCGTTCACAGAAGTACAGATAGTTGGGGCTGTCGTAGCGAGTGCCTGGTGGAAGAACCATGCAGAAGCCGACCACCTGCTCGTCCACTTCGACAGCCAGTGCGATGGCGCACATCGACAAGATCTCGTCCATCGCCTCGCGGAGTTCGTCGCCTACGGCAGGTGTGTTGGCTTGATTGATACGCCATGCGACGTCAAGGTCATTTGGCGCGAGGTCACGAATTATCACCATGTGATTCTGGCCCGTGTTCAACGAGGTGACGAATTTGGGGAAAGATGTGCTTGTGATTCACCACTATCTCACCGCTCGTGCCGAACTAGACGCTGCGGGTTCTCCATTCGCCACCACAGTCGTCGAGGTGAACGGTGTGCCAACGAAGACATTCTCGGCAGCACCACCGAACATGCGCGTGTTGTGGGAGATGACTGCTGGTCATGGAGACAAGGACTACTTGGTATATGAGGACGAGCGGTACAGCTATGCCGAAGTCCATGCGCAGGTGCGCAAACTAGCTGCTCATCTCGTGGCTCGCGGAGTGACGCGAGGCGAACGCGTAGCGATTGCCATGCGCAACTATCCGGAGTGGGTCGTGGGTTATTGGGCGACGGTCTCGATCGGAGCGGCGGTCGTCGGGATGAATGCGTGGTGGACAACGCCAGAGATGGAATACGCGTTGAAAGACAGCACACCTGTTGCTCTTATTGCTGACGACGAGCGACTTGAGCGCTTCTCGCACGTCGCTGGGTTGCATGCCATCCATCTGATCGCAGTTCGTGCAGGTTCAAGATCCCCAGCCGGTGCGGTGACGTGGGACGCCATCATGTCGTCTGATGACCCCGGGGCTCTTCCGGCCGTCGACATCGATTCGTATGACGACGCGACAGTTTTTTACACATCTGGAACCACTGGTTTTCCGAAAGGTGCGCAACTGCATCATCGCGGCTCTGTTGACAACATCTTGAATATTGCTGCAATGACGACCGCTTCGTCATTGGCAGAGCAGAAGGCGATATCTGCTGGTGATGTGCCCGCACCAACTGAAGCGGCGCCTTCTCTCACACCGTCATTCATGGCACCCACTCCGTTGTTCCATGTGACGGCGTGCAACTGCATCTTGCACCCCGCGACACTTGTGGGCGGCAAAGTCGTGCTCATGTACAAGTGGGAACCCGGACGCGCACTCGAGTTGATTGAGCGGGAGAAGGTCACCAATTTCTCGGGAGTACCGACAATGAGTCGTGAAATGCTGATGCACCCTGATTGGTCGAAGCGTGATACGTCCTCAGTGCAGGGAATGGGTGGCGGTGGGGCTGCACTTCAACCCGATCTGGTGCACAAGATCGCCGGTGCGCTGAAGACCGGACAGCCTTCCACTGGTTATGGAATGACCGAGACACACGGAATCATCACTGCAAACTCGGCACGCTGGTTCGTGACCAAGCCTGAGTCATGTGGACCCCCTGTCCCCACACTTGAAGCCAAGTTGATCGATGAAGACGGCAACGATCTTCCGCGGAACAAAGACGTGACCGGCGTTCTGTGCGTGAGAGGGTCCATCGTCATCAAGGGTTACCTAAATCGACCCGAGGCAACCGCGGAGACCATCAAGGACGGGTGGCTGAACACGGGCGATATCGCACGCATTGACGAGGACGGGTTTATCTACATCGTGGATCGCGCGAAGGACATGGTGCTTCGCGGCGGTGAGAACGTCTACTGCAGCGAGGTGGAGACGGCGATTTACCATCATGACTCCATCGCAGAAGCCGCGGTGTTCGGAATTCCAGACGACCGATTGGGTGAAGAAGTCGCCGCGGCGATTGTGTTGCGACCGGGTCAGTCGCTCACGCAGGCTGAACTCGCAGACTTCCTGTCGGTACGAATTGCCAAGCACAAGATTCCGTCCAAGGTCTGGTTTCGTAAGGAACCGCTACCGCGTAACGCGAATGGCAAATTCTTGAAGCGTGAACTTCGTAAGGAACTCACCGGTTTCTGATCACTCATCAGTCGCCTTCGAACAACATGTCATCAATCGTCATCGTCGCGTACCCCGACAGGCTTCGTGCGGATCACGCAGTTCTAGTCACCGCCGCACGCGCACGTGGTCTTGACGTCGCGTTGGTGTCGCCATCCGAATTGTCGTTGATCACAGATAGTGGAGAGAGTTGGGTGTCGTTGGCGGGCCGAAAACTCATCCCAGATGTTGTCTTGCCTCGTGGCGTGAATCGTCCATGGCCACTTCTTGCTCAAGTGTTCGAACAATGGAGCAATGACGGGGCGCAGATCGTTCCGGATGTTCATTCAGCGAGTTTGTGTGCAGACAAGGTTGCAAGCTCGGTCGCGCTTGCAAGTGCCGGAGTTCCGACGATGCCAACGCTTGCTGTGGTTCCTGGGGAAGGCGTCGACCTGTCTGGCGGTGAAGCGATGTTCGCCTCGCGGCCAGTTGTAGTGAAACCAGCCCGAGCCTCGAAAGGGCGAGGCGTCGCACGCTACGAATCGTGGCGAGATGCTCAGGTGGCACTGTCATCGATGGTGCCGCTCATTGCCGGAATGGTTGATCATCACGTTGTGCAACCGTTGGCAACAGGTGCCGGCAGTGATTACAGGGTGGTGGTTGCGGACAGGGGTCACGGGCATGAACTCGTCGCACTCACGAGGCGAAGGGCGCCGGTAGATGATTTCGTGACAAATGCTCTCGGTGCGACGGTTGAAGACGTCGATCTGAACTCGGGTGATGCATCGCACATTGCGGCTCCTGCGTTGCATGCCGCACGGGAGCTGGGGTTGCATTTTGCGGGGGTAGACGTCATCGAACACCGTGGCGCGATGGTGGTGCTCGAAGTGAACGCTTGGCCTGGTCTGGCACCTGAGCAACGGGGAACCGCGCTTGCTGACGCGCTTCTCGATGCCGCATTGTGCCGCTGAGTCAATCGCTGTGGGCAATCACCTCACGGAATCCGAACCCCATATCGCTTGCACCGTTGGCCAAGTAGTGATCGAGTCGTCGTTTTCCCTCGTGGAGCGCCGGCCTGTCCTCGTGGTTGACCCACCACAACACGACGGCTGAATAGTCGAACCACTCCTTTCGGCGACGAAAGACGTCTCGGTGAAATCCGCGATACACGTAGTCCTTCAGGTGGTCGATCGACTGCCACACGGACAAATTCACTGTCATCAACGGATCGCCGTAGATATCTTCATCAGGTGCACGTGTATCGATACCGTGTCGCCACACAAAGCCCGGACTTGCCTCGGCATGAGAATTGGTTTCGTCGATGAGATCTTCAAATGGCTTTGTAAGCGGATGGCCCAGTGGGTGTCGGAGACGCGCGATATTGAACTGGGCGATGTGTCGTGAGATTGGTGAGTGTGCAGCGATGTGCCGAACGCTACTTCGCGCGGCGCGGCCCGAAAACTGCGAGCACACCGACTGCGATCGCCGAGAGGACGACGCCGACCCACATCGAACTCGTCCATGCGGACACGAACGAGTGCTTTGCCGCGTCGATGATTCGAAGTGCCTCGTCTGCCTTACCGCTTTGTGTCAGCTGAGCGGCAACTCCGAATGCGTTTGCAATTCCTTCACCCGCCGCGTCGACTGCCTGGTCGGGGAGACCTATGAGTGAGTTGGTCATCTCCGTTCGAAATGCCGCACCGAGGACGGACCCGAGAAGCGCCATTCCGACGGCTCCACCAATTTCGCGAGACGTGTCGTTTAGTGCAGAAGCGACGCCTTGTTTTTCCGGTGGAAGAGTCTCAGTGATCGCAGTGGTGGCTGGCGTCATCGTGAGCCCCATGCCGAACCCGACGATCATCAGCCCTGGCAAGACTGAGAGGTAGCCACCTTCGACCGAAGCACGCAACGCCAGAAGAGCGAGACCACTTGAAAACAATGTGACTCCGGCCAGCATCGTTGTTCGGCTACCGACACGTCCGGCGATGCGTGGGGCCATTGTCGATGTCGGCATCATGACCGCGGCCATCGGAAGCATCGCGATAGCGGATCGAAGCGCTGACCATCCGAGCACTGCTTGCAGAAATGGGAACAAGACCAGGAAGATGCCGAACATCACTGCGAACACGATGGTAATGGTGGCTACACCAGAGGCGAGGCCGCGATCGGAGAATGTCGAGATGTCGAGCAGCGGCGATGTCACCTTGCGCTCCCATGTGATGAAGAGCACGAGCGACATGACACCAACGATGAGTCCTGCAATCGTGATCGAATGTGACCAGCCTCGCTCTGGACCCTCGTGAATGCCGAGTACGAGACCACCGATTGCGAGCGCAGACAGCACGGAGCCGACGATGTCAAACGAATGCGCATCACCTTCACGAGAGTTGGGGACGTTGGTCATTGTGATGATGAATGCGAGACCTGCGAGCAGGATCGGCAAGCCGAATGCCCATCGCCACGACAGAACATCAACAGTGAACGCAGAAACGAAGAGGCCGATCATGCCGCCACTTCCAGCGAACCCAGCCCAGATTCCCACCGCGCGTGCACGGTCTTCTTCGGGAAAACTTGACGTGATGACAGAAAGCGTCACGGGCATAATCATCGCTGCGCCGACGCCACCAACTGTTCGTGCTGCAATCATCTGCGCAGTCGACTGAGCCAAGATTGCGCCGACATTCGAGAGAGCAAACAGTGACAGACCAGTGAGAAGCACCGGCTTACGACCCCACTTGTCGCCAATTGCACCGATTGGCATGAGCAACGCGGCAAGAGCCAGTGAATATGCATTGATGATCCACAGCACTCCGCTTTGGGTCGAGCCGAGTTCCACGGCGATCGCCTGTTGGGCGACGTTCAGTCCGGACATTGATGCCACAACGGCAACAAGCGCAGTGCACATTGCAATCAGAATGTTTCGTTCCGTCACCTTGGACAGATGTGGTTGGCCTGAAGCGGCCGTCGAGGAGTCAGTGACAGTTGTACTCATAAGGATGCAGAAGAACTGTACCGACGCGAGTCGCTGGGTATCGGGCGCTGGTGGCTCGTATGGCAAATGTCTCGTTGGTTGGGTGACGTGTTGTGTCGGTATGTACGGCTTTCTATGTTGGTCGCATGGTGCGTACACGATTCATGCTCCTTCTCATGGCGCCAGTTCTGCTTGTCGGTTGCATGAGGTCTGCCAGTGGGCAAAAGCCAACTCCAGAGCAGATTTCTGATTCCCTTCCGACAATCACTGACTTCGAGGGTGGTTGGGAAGAGACGCAACGCCAAGTCTTCGACGTTCGTGATGCTGAGAATCCATCGTTAGATCCTTCTATCTGGTGTGCGGAAGCTGAAGAGGTCACCAAGAACCTTGAAGATTTGGCTGGTACGTCCGGTGCGGATGTCGAGATGAGCATTCAACAATCTGGGCAACCGACATCGTTGATGCGTATCCAAGCGTGGAGCAACGATGACGTTGATGCCTATTATGGCGATGCTGCAGAATCCGTTCGCATCTGCGCCGGCAAGACATCGACCGATGACAATGGAGTCACGTTGACGACCAAACTCATTGCTGCACGTGACATCGGAGACGAATCCATCAGCTGGTCAGAAGAGACGTTGCCTCCTGCACCAACACAGGGCGAGAAAATGGCGATGATCGGGCGAACGACGATCGCCCGCTTTGGAGACATCCTGATGGTCGCGCAAATCGGGACTGTCGACTGGACGGGAAATCAGGTCCTCATGGATGAAGAACAATGGTGGAACATTGTGGAAGTCGCAGGCACGAAGATGGACCGGCTCGATGAACAGGTGCACGATTGAGTGTGACACTCACGGGCTCGCGCCGAGGTGAGCAACTTGCTCGGCTCTCATTGTGGGTGCTCGTGGGCGTACCCGCGGGAGTCGTGCTCCTCGCCGTGTGGGCGGTGTACGTGAAAACAAGCCCGACTCTCAGCGACGCCGAGCGCGTTCGTGGTTGGGGGACTGTGGTGCGCGAGCTTCCCGCGACACTCTTCTTGTTCGGGGTCGTCTTCGTGGGGTTTGTCCTGGCTGTACGTGCGGGACAGCTTGGATCGAAGACCACCGCTCTAAGGGCGCTCTGGCTTCACGCGGCCGCCTTGTTCTTCATCTTGGCGATCGTGTTTGGCGGAAGTGCCGAGAACATCATGACGACGAGACCAGCGACAGTGAAGTGGCTGCTGTTCCCGCTGGAGGTAGCAATCGTGGTTGTTTGCGTTGCATTTAGTCGCAGGATGATTACGCATCGGGAAACCGTTCCACGGTCGTAGTCGCAGCATTGACAGTAGTGTCGCGGACATGAGCGACATTGCAGATTCGTCCGCATTCGATTTGGTCTTAGAGCGAGTTGTGCGACACAAAGCACATGACCTGTGGCGCGGCTGGACAGATCCCAAAATGCTCGTGCGATGGTTTACTCCAGATCCATGGCGTACGACCGAGGCAGAAGTAGATCTGATGCCCGGGGGAATTTTCAGGACCGTGATGGAAGGCCCGGACGGCGAACGTAACGAGGGGTCCGGATGTGTTCTTGTTGCTGAAGTTGGAAAGTTGTTCGTGTGGACAAGTGGGCTCGGTCCCGGATTCAGACCACAAGAGAAACCCGAGGGTGGCTTTCTGTTCACGGCAATCATCGAATTCGAAGATCTTGAAGAAGGCTCCCGCATCAAGGCAACTGGTCGACATGCAAGTCGAGAAGATGCGCGACTGCACGAGGAGATGGGCTTCCACGTCGGTTGGGGCGCAGCGCTCGATCAACTTCTCGATGTGATTGATGGGAGTCGCTGATGAATCTCGTTCCGACAGTCGACATCTCCGATCCCACGACGACTTCGCTCGAAGCACTCGACCGTGCGTGTCGTGACCATGGCTTCTTTCTTCTCTCCGGCCACGGACTTCAGGAGGTGATCGACAACGGGTGGTTCGAGACGCGGCGATTCTTCTCTGCAGATCGATCAGTTAAGACTTCGATCATTCGGGACGCGACGAACCCTCTCGGGTATTTCGACAGAGAACTCACGAAGCGAAAGCGAGACAACAAGGAAGTCTTTGACTTCGTCGATCCTTCGCGAGACGGTGCAGATGAATTCAATCGCTGGCCAGAAGGACTCGCTGGATTCAGAGAGTCCATGACGAAGATGTACGACGGTCTCTCAACTCTCACTGTGCGCACGCTCGGTCTCGTGCATGAAGCATTGGGCCTCAGTGACAAATCTCGCGCGCAGGTGGCCTTCAGCCGACACAGCAGTTCGATGCGACTCAATCACTATCCGGTGGGGGATCCGGTTCCAGAAGACGAACGTGCCGGTCTTGTTGGTCTTGGCGAGACAGCACTCGGCTATCACACCGACCCAGGTGTCATCACGTTGTTGTTGCAGGATGATGTCGGCGGCCTCCAGACAGATTCGCTTGATCATGGTTGGATTGATGTTCCGCCACAACCGGGAACCATCGTGGTGAATCTGGGTGACTGCATGCAGGCGTGGACAAACGATCGTTATCGCGCGGCGATACACCGTGTCGTACCGATGACGACGAGAAGTCGGTACTCGATTCCATACTTTGCGAATCCGTCTCGTGAGGCGACTGTCGCACCTGTCGCAGAGATGTGCCTCGACGGTGCGCGCTACAGGCCGTTCGAGTGGCGCGATTTCATGGCTGCGCGGGCATACGACAACTTCGTCGATGCCGGAGTGGACGACATGCAGGTGACTGACTACCGCGTGTAGTAGTGATTTTTGTGCCTTGTGGCCGCTTTATGGCTGTTGCAACCTTGTGGCACGCGAGTTGTCTCGCGCGGTCAACAAGGAGGACATGAAATGAAGAACAACAAGATTTCTCTCAAACGACTCGTCGGAGCAGCAACTGTTGCCGGAGCCCTCTTAGCGAGTCCGACGGCCACGCGCGCTGCGCAGCCGTCCGTCATGCAAGATGACGGCGCCTATGTGCGCATTGTCGGAAATCCCGCTGATGGTACGGTGAAGTTCCAGTTCGGCTGGGGTGCATCGACACCGGCTTCGAATGCCGCCGGATACTGGGTCGGTGTGTACGACGTGACGAACAGTCACTACATATGGGTCATTGAGACAAATGCGGTGGAGTTGCCAGATGTGTTCTTTCGCAATGTGAAGCCGACATCTGAGTTGCCGAACGGTGAGTACAAGATAAATCTCTTCGTGCGCGGGTCGTACTCGCCAGTATCGAATCTTGCTGAGATCGAATTTCCGTTTGAGGTCACGAACTCGAATAGTTGACGAAGTGGTGGAGCTGGGGGGAATCGAACCCCCGTCCATCAGGCGCTGAACGATCGCGATACGACTATTCCCGCTTTAGTGCTGACGCAACACTGTCGGCGGGTCGACTATCCCTTGCGGGATCGCGTGTCGTCTTTCCGACATGTCAGCGTTCTTTCCAGCTGCCAGCGTTCTTTCCTGCCGTCATCCTTCGCTTCTGTTGCCGGGCTGCGATGAATTGGCCCCGTGCGCCATTGCTGGTCACGATGTCTCTCAGTCACCTGAATAAATCAGGCGGCGAGAGCGAACTGCTCGTTGGCAATTCTTGTTTGTGCCCCGTTTAACGAGTCTGAGCCACTCGAGTCGCACGCCCGCCCACCGAAACTGACGTCGAAACCAGGCAGCCCCGAGTGTGTTGTAGTGGTTGGTTATGTAGTGACCAGTGTAAGGGCGGGGAGTGTGGAATTATTCCCGCGCAGCAGATACGTGCTCTAGGCACCCATCTTTCGCGATGCGCCGAGTTCGCGCTCGATCTCGCGCTTGGTCTCGCGCTCGGCGATCGCCTGACGCTTGTCCTCTTTCCGCCGTCCTTTGGCGAGCGCTAGTTCCACCTTTACCTTGCCCTCGACGAGCTTCAGAGAAAGCGGTACCAGGGCAAGTCGCTCTCGCTTCACACGGTCAGAGAGACGTTCGATTTCGTCGCGGTGCAACAGCAACTTGCGCGACCTGTCGGGGTCGTGTGCGCCGACGCCGGTAGCGAATTGGTACGGCGCGATGTGCACTCCGTCGAGCCAGACCTCGCCGTCAATGATGCGGGCGTACGCGTCCACCAACTGCACCTGGCCGCCACGCAGGCTCTTCACTTCGCTTCC
>DCZD01000008.1:23909-26547 GCA_002331255.1 Acidimicrobiaceae bacterium UBA2093
AGCAGCACAATTCCCGCCTCGACGACATCCAAAATGGAGTAGTCGTGGCGCGCCTTGCGGTTGCTCGCGAGCACGGAGTTGGGCTTCTTTCCCATAGGGGTTCCTCAGGGTATCTGTAGCCTTCGACTGCAATGTCCGAGGTCGTCATTCCTGGTGCCGCTGTGCGCGCGATGTACGCACACGCATACGTCTGCTACCCGATGGAGATGTGTGGTCTCCTGCTTGGGTCTACAGCCGACTCACGCATTGAGCGGTTTGTTCCCATGCGCAACGTCGCCGAGAGTGCGAAGTTGTATTCGCTCGACCCCAAGGAGCATCTCCAAGTCGAGCTCGCTGCCGAGGCTGAAGGCCTCGATGTGGTCGGCGTCGCCCACAGCCATACCCACTCTGAGGCCTACCCAAGCCCCACCGATGTAGCCCAGGCCCCCGACCCTGGCTGGCATTACGTCATAGTGACCTTGAAAGACCCAGCCCCTGCTGCTCGTTGTTTCCGCATTGTGGAGAACCAGATCAGTGAGGAAATAATCCGACCCGCGTAAGCGTTGTCCCTGGATAAGCATTACAATTCCGACCAGATTCGTCGGGTTTATCCAGGAGCTCAGCATGACACTTGCAGATGTGAACCGCCGCCGCGGTTCGGTGTTCGTGCATCAGAGCGCACTTGACCTCATCGGGAACACCCCGATGGTCGATGTCTCAAATCTGTCGCCAAACCCGAATGTGCGCTTGGTGGCAAAGCTCGAGTCACAGAACCCGTTTGGCTCGGTCAAGGACCGCATCGCAAAGTCGATGATTGAAGACGCCGAGCGCGAGGGTCGCCTGGTTCCTGGTCAACGCATCATCGAACCGTCATCGGGCAACACCGGTATCGCACTAGCTGCCATCGCGAAGATGAAGGGCTATCCCATCACCATCCTCATGCCGACGTCAGTCAGCATTGAACGTCGCCAGATGCTCGAAGTCTTCGGTGCCGACATCATTCTCACACCTGGTGAGGAAGGTTCGAACGGTGCCGTTCGTCGTGCCACGGAGATGGCCGCGCAACACCCGGAGTGGTGTTTCCTCTATCAGTACGCCAACGATGCGAACCCGCGTGCGCACTATGAGACAACCGGCCCAGAGATCTATCGCGACTGTCCCGAAATCACGCACTTTGTCGCTGGGCTCGGAACGAGTGGAACCCTCATGGGTACGGGGAAGTATCTGAAGGAACAGAACCCAGACATCAAGATCGTGGCAGTCGAGCCACCTCTTGGTGAGCGAGTTGAAGGTCTTCGCAACTTGGACGACGGCTACATCCCCCCGGTGTTTGAACATTGGAATGGTCGTGAGTTGCTTGACCGCAAGCGCGTCGTTCGTCCTCGGGAATCACTAGAGATGACGCGTCGACTTGTCACCGAGTGCGGCATCTTCGCCGGTATCTCTTCTGGCGCGTCACTTGCCGGTGCGCTCAAAGTCGCCAGCGAGATCGATGAAGGAACAATCGTGTTCATCGTGTGTGACGGTGGCTGGAAATACCTCTCAACCGGTGCCTACACCGATGACCTCGACGCAGCTGAGGCTGCTGCCGAGAAGATCATCTACTTCTGACCACTTTATTTCGCTTGTCTCTAAAGGCGAATCTTGGTGCCCACTGGCACCAATGGTCTCACGCCTAGCCTTGACCACATGACCGCCGATGTCGAACGCCCGATCGGCATGTTCGACTCTGGGTTCGGTGGTCTCACTGTCGCACGCGCAGTCATCGATCTACTCCCAGCAGAAGACCTCGTGTACATCGGAGACACGGCGCGTTATCCGTACGGACCAAAGCCAGCCGCGGAGGTGAGACGTTACGCGCGAGAGATCGCGCACAGCCTCGTCGAAGACTTCAGCGTGAAAGCTGTGGTGATTGCGTGCAACACGGCAGCCGCTGCCGCCTTTGAGGACCTATCGCGTGAGTTGTCAGTTCCGGTGTTGAGCGTGGTTGAACCTGGGGTCAAGTCGTTGACGCTCGCCACACGAAACGGTCACGTGGGCGTCATCGGAACGGTCGGCACCATCGGCTCGGGGGCATACCAACGCGCGCTTCAGGAATTGGGTGGAGACGTTTCGCTGACCGCAGCGGCATGCCCAGGATTTGTCGAATTCGTTGAACGCGGCCAGACAACTGGCGATGAAGTGATGCTGCTAGCAGAGCGCTTGCTCGCACCAGTTCGTGATGCCGGGGTTGACGCACTTTTGCTCGGGTGCACGCATTATCCGTATCTCTCTCGCGTCATCTCTGAGGTCATGGGTCCTGATGTCGTTCTCGTCAGCAGCGCAGACGAGACAGCATTCGAGTTGCGTCGCTTGTTGGGAGCCTCGCACCTACGACGGGGTCACTCGCATGTTGGTCACCATCAGTTCTATTCATCTGGTGATGTGGCATGGTTTGCAGACCTCGGTCGACGTTTACTTGGCCCGGAACTAGAACAAGCACAACACTGGCAACAATCACCTATGCACGGGAGCAATTGACTATGGCACGTCCAGACGGAAGGTCGCACGACGAACTTCGACCCATCACCTTCGAACGCGACTACACCGAAATGTCGGCGGGAAGCGTGCTCGTGTCATTTGGTCGCACTCGCGTGCTATGCACCGCTTCGGTCGACGA
>DCZD01000008.1:26740-30983 GCA_002331255.1 Acidimicrobiaceae bacterium UBA2093
CGCGTTGGATGAAGGGAAGTGGCAAGGGTTGGGTCACCGCCGAGTATTCGATGTTGCCCGGTTCATCTCCCGAACGAGTAGATCGTGAGGCAGCGAAAGGCAAGCAGAGTGGTCGCACGGTGGAGATTCAGCGGCTTATCGGCCGCTCGTTGCGCGCGGCGTGCGACATGTCGGTGTTAGGTGAGCGACAAGTGGTGGTCGACTGTGACGTCTTGCAGGCCGATGGTGGAACTCGCACGGCGAGCATCTGCGGTGGATTTCTTGCGCTGCACGACGCGTTGACGCGTCTCGTGCAGCAAGGTTCGATCAAGGCTCATCCGTTGCACTCACAATGCGCGGCGATATCTGTCGGTGTGCACTTAGGGACCCCAGTTCTTGACCTTCCATATATCGAGGACAGCAGCGCCGAAGTTGACATGAACGTGGTGATGCTGCGCCCACGTAATGGTGGGGAAGCACGTTTCGTGGAAGTGCAGGGAACCGCAGAAGGTCTTGCGTTCACACGAGGCGAACTCGATGCGCTTCTCGAGTTAGCAGACGGTGGGCTGAACCGCATCTTTGACTTGCAATCTGAGTTGTTGTCGGTTGCACCGACACCGCGTCCGCTCGGACGCTGATCACGTCGTTCGTACGTCATGTTGGAGATCGTGTGTGCGACAGCGAATGCGCACAAGGTCACCGAATTAGAGACACTTCTCGGTGCAGTCGTGCGACTCGTGCCCCGACCTTCGACGCTCGGCGAAGTTGACGAGACCGCAGACACTCTCGAAGGCAATGCGTTGTTGAAGGCCAGAGCGGTGAGTGCGCACACGGCTTTGGTCGCACTCGCTGATGACACGGGTCTTGAAGTTGATGCGCTTGCCGGTCGACCAGGAGTGCATAGCGCGCGTTTCGCAGGAAACGATGCCGATGATGCGCAGAATCGAGCGAAGTTATTGACTGATCTTGTCGAGGTGACAACCCGTAGCGCGCGCTTTCGAACGGTTCTGGCTCTCGTGTATCCCGATGGACGAGAACTGCTGGTCGAGGGACTTTGTGATGGTTCAATTGCGCATGAGGAACGTGGAGTAATGGGCTTTGGTTACGACAGCATCTTCATCCCCGACGATGGTGATGGTCGAACATTTGCGGAGATGGGTCCGGAGGCAAAAAATGTCATCTCGCATCGATCGCGAGCAATCAACTCATTACGTTCGGTGTTGTCGACACGCTGACAACGATGCCCAAGTGGTCACTTCCGGAGACTCTGAAGTCATGCACGTCATGCACGACCACTCCCTTCGTGACTAAGGCGTGATCAAGTCGGACGATGGGACGCAACCATCTGCCAACGGGAAACGTGCCAGCCAAGAATTGACCGTGGATGAGGTGAGCAGAGCGCAGACCGCGGGCAAACAAGTCGCGTAGTGGCCCATGCCAGAACGTGGTGTTGAAGTCGCCAATCACAATGGCTGGTAAGTCTGACATCGTCACAACCTCGCCGATCGCGCGAAGCGACGGTGCCCAGTCGCGCGTCTTGGCTCTGTTCACCGGAGGCATCGGGTGCACGACGACAAGGCTGAAGCGGTGCCCGCTGTCCGTTGTTACCTGCGATAGCAACGCTGTCTTTGTGACGAGTCGACCTTCTCTCGCATTGGCTAAGGGATACTTGCTCCACACCCCGACACCATCAGCGCCTGGTCCGAGTACAACGTGTCGGTGTGGCCATCTGTCCGCATGTTCGTGGGCGAGAAGGGCATCATGAAGTTCAGTGGTGAGTTCTGAGAATGTCAGGACATCGGCGTCGTTGTCGATGACATCTCTCGCAGCCTGGTTCGGTGTGGGGTTCACATACAGCACATTCACGTGAAGAATCGACATCGCCGACCCTGAACTTCCTTCCTTATTGGGCCGATGACGGACATGGCTCAGCAGCAAGCGAGCGACGATAAGGGTGATCCATGCAACTTGCAAGAGACTTGCGGTCAGGAGTAGCAAGTCACCGGTGATAGCAGCAACGAATACGACAATGACGTTCAGTGCTCCTGCGTGAGGAATGACGGCTTGCAGCGCAGCGAGGAAGATGGACCGACTGATGTTGAACGCGATTGACAACACAGCGATCTGAGTGATGACAACACATGTCCAGCAAGCTGTAGCCAACCACCACGTCATGTCGGGAGGATCCACGATGACGTGGCGCGGCTACCAGCCACGAAGATCAATTGGCCATGTGTCGACAACCATGTCGTCCTGGATCACGTGAGCAACTGCGTGCATTGCCATGGTGGGGTCGATATGGGCGGGAGTCACGCGAACTCTGTCGCCAATCTTGGCTGAAGTGCCAGAGAATGTGATGTGTTCATCGGAGCAGAACCACACCGATCCATCGGTAATCGACGGATTGCCGTGGTCCATGCCAAGTGACTTCAGCCCGACATCCAAGACGTTCCATTGCTCATTCGTTGAAACCACTGTGCCGACGACCCACATTGCTTGCTCAAACGGAAGTCCGAGCGTGGCGTATTGCGAGTCCATCAACGCGTAACTGCCGGCCTGCACTTCATTCACCGCCGTACCACTGAACAAGTCGTATGTTCCGGTGCCACCAGCTGAAATGATGTCGCCACCCACATCATGAGCAGCAGTTACGAGTGTGGTCATGGCTTCATGTACTTGTCGCTGTTTCTCGACTCGGTCAGCGACCATCATCAGGTGTCCTTCATATCCCATGACGCCTCGCACGTTCATGCCATATCCACGTGCGCGATCGGCAAGTCTGCCGGCATCAGACGGTGAACAACCGCAGCGTGGTAGGCCGACATTGACATCGATGACGACGTCGCGAAGTCCGGCTGACGCGGCAGCGTCGAGGGTGTTATCAGAGTCGACGGCGACCGTGATGCGAGCCGACTCTTGGGCACGTGACAACGCAAGTAAGCGGTCCGCATCAAGCACCTCGTTTGCGAGTAACAGATCGTCACCGACGCCAGCACGAACCATGCCGAGCACCTCACTTGGAGTGGCGCAGGTAAACGAGTGGTGACCAGCTGAGTACTGCTCACGAGCAAGAGATGTGCATTTGTGCGCTTTGACATGCGGACGTAGTCGTGAACCAGGATGCACCGCCGCCATGGCCCGGATGTTCCTGTGCAGTGCGTCACGGTCAATGACGACGGCTGGGGTCGAGAGTTGCGAAATGTGCACTGTGCCGGCGGAGGGACTCGAACCCCCAACACGCAGGACCTAAACCTGCTGCCTCTGCCAATTGGGCTACGCCGGCGAGAACCTCAATGTATCGCCAGTGCTGACAGACTGAGGAGGTGACGACGACAGCCGCTCCCATCAGTCTCGATACAGACGTTCTTCGCAGTCAACTCGGTCTCGCCGACTGTGTGGTCGACGAGGCATCGCTCATGAACAGTGTCCGCCGTTTCGCAGAGCAGAAGATTGTGCTTCCGAAATTCTCGGAACTTGCAGATCCATCTCGCATCGATGCGAAGACAGTGTCTGGGGTAGACAAAAATGCTGCTGACCCGCGGAACTTGTTCCGTGTGCACTGGTACAACGACCTCGCTGGCGACCGAGTTGAAGTACCGAATCACGTTGTACTCGGGCCAGAAGTAACGGGTATTGAAAGCCCGATCATCGTGGTGTTCGGAGACAGGTTCCCGATGATCACCGCACACAAGGTGCTTGCCGCGTATTCATGCTTCGTGCCGCGCGTCATCACGGGGCAGTTCGACCCCACACGTCATCGCGCGGTGTGGCCCTCAACGGGAAACTACGCACGTGGTGGAATTGCAATCAGTCGACTCATGAGCTCACGCGGTGTCGCAGTACTTCCTGCAGGAATGTCGCAGGAGCGATTCGATTGGCTTGACCGTTGGGTCGCCGACCCGGCAGACATCATTCGCACACCGGGAACTGAAAGCAACGTCAAAGAGATCTACGACGCATGTAATGAGATGGCGAAGGATCCGACAAACTTCATCTTGAACCAGTTCTGTGAGTTCGGCAACTACGTCGGTCACTACACGGTCACTGGTCGAGCGCTTGGTCATGTGTTTGAGACCGTGCGACGTGCATCGGGGCGCGATTTACGTCTCGCAGCGTTCACCTCTGCCACTGGGTCCGCAGGCACAATCGCTGCCGGTGACCGCCTAAAGGACGACTTTGGCACACGGATTGTGTCGGTTGAAGCTCTTGAGTGTCCGACCATGCTTGAGAACGGCTTTGGTGAACACAACATCCAGGGAATTGG
>DCZD01000008.1:31180-33088 GCA_002331255.1 Acidimicrobiaceae bacterium UBA2093
TCATCCACAACGTCATGAACACCGATGTCGTGTGCGCAGTGTCCGATCGGGTCACTGATGAGCTTGACGTGTTGTTCAACACCGCTGTCGGTCAGCGCTACCTCGCTAACCGGAAAGGTTTCTCTGACGGTCTACTCGAGGCACTTACCCACTTTGGCTTCTCGTCGATCTGCAATGTCACCGCTGCTATCAAGACTGCGAAATTGCTTGGGCTCGGAGCCGATGACGCCCTCATCACAGTGGCCACAGACGGCAGTGCCCTGTATCCGAGCGAGAGAGAAAAGACACTGACTCGTCGCTTCAATGATGACTTCAGCGACATCGATGCTGCCGAAGTGTTTAGTGAACACTGGGGCAATGTCACCACCGACCACATGATCGACTGCACCGAAGGTGACAGGAACCGAATCTTCAATCTCGGGTATTACACATGGGTCGAGCAGCAGGGAACGCCATTGAATGTGTTCGAGGCGCGTCGCAACCAGGCCTTCTGGCGCTCGCTCAGGGACTACATGCCCGTTTGGGATGGACTCATTGACGAGTTCAATGCCCGTGTCGCCGCCACGAAGTAGAACTGTCACCGATACGGCGTGCTGATGGAACTTGAGTGCGCGGTCTGCGGTGCAATCATCCCGATTGCTCAGCCTTTGTCATGGCAATGCCCGAATGTCTCGAGTGCGGATCGGCGCCATGTGATGCGCTTTCGCGCAGAACCACAGTCATTCGAGGAATCCGGTGAATCAAATCCGTTTGTCGCATTTCGACATCTGTTAGCAGTCGATGCATTCGGCGCCTCAATCGGTCTCGATGACGTAACACGACGCAGCATCATCGAACAGGCCGATGCCGACGTCGCACGCATCGCGGGGACAGGGTTTCGTGTCACGCCGCTAGAGCGCGCAGATCGACTGTCGGATGCTCTTGGCTTCTCCGACAGAGGTGGTGTCTGGGTGAAAGACGATACGCACAACGTCGCAGGCTCACACAAGGCAAGGCATCTGTTCGGAATCCTGTTGCATCTGCTCATGGGGGAGAAAGCAGGCGTCGTGTCGTGGTCTCGCGGCACACGGCCACCACTTGCAATCGCATCGTGTGGAAACGCGGCAATCGCTGCGTCGACACTGGCACGATCAGCGAATTGGCCGATACACGTTTTTGTTCCTGTTGGCGCAGCACCTGCAACTCTGTCTCTTCTCGAGCAATTGGGGGCCAATGTCGTCGAGTGTCCACGTCGTAGTGAAGACCCACCTGGCGATCCTTGTATCCATCGATTCCGCGAGGCGGTGGCCAACGGCGCCGTACCGTTCTCTGTGCAAGGAACGGAAAACGCATGGTGTCTAGACGGTGGACGCACAATCGGCTGGGAGATTGCCTCGCAAGTGTCAGTGCCGACGTTTGGTGCTCCACTTGGTCGTCTGTTCGTGCAAGTAGGTGGTGGGGCCTTCATTTCGTGCGCGGCTGAAGGATTGCGGGCAGGTGGAATCGCAACCCGAATTCATGGGGTACAAACCGAGGGGTGCGCGCCGTTGGTTCGAGCTTGGCAGCGGGCCACCGCACTCGCAGTACTGGACGACGTCGCGCATTACTGGCCCGATTGCATGTGGCCTTGGGAGACGATGCCCTCGTCGCTTGCTGATGGAATTCTTGACGATGAGACATACGACTGGGTCAGTGCAATCGGGGCGATGGCGAGAACGGGGGGCTTTCCGGTCATGGCGACCGAGGAACTCGTGCACGCGGCATTCGCAATGTCCCATGACTTCACCGACATCGACGTAAGCCCGACCGGTAGTGCAGGGTTGGCCGGAGTGCTGCAGATGCGACATGACATTGGCGATGACGAGCGCATCGCAGTGATGTTCAGCGGCGTACGCCGCAATTAGGCATGGCGTACGCCGCAGTTAGGCA
>DCZD01000008.1:33272-34040 GCA_002331255.1 Acidimicrobiaceae bacterium UBA2093
TTAGGCAGTGACTTCAAGAAGTCGACCATTGTCGACGTCGTACACGAATCCACGGATGTGGTTTTTGTGCAGGATGAAAGGTGTGTGTCGTAGTCGGTTGATGCTCTGGCGGGTGTCTTCGAATGGGTCACGAAATGACTCGAAGCTCCACCACGGCTTCACGCCGGTCTCGGTTTCCAGTTGGTGCTTGAATTCATCTTCTTGCAGAGTCTGCAGGCCGCAATTGGTGTGATGTATGAGAATCACTTCGCGAGTTCCAAGAACTCGCTGGGAAATGACAAGTGAACGAATGACGTCATCGGTGACTACGCCACCAGCATTGCGAATGATGTGTGCATCGCCATGTGACAACCCAAGCATCTGAAAGATGTCCATGCGACTGTCCATGCACGCCACGATTGCTAAGTTCCGCCGAGGCGACAACTGCAGTCCATGGTCGGCAAAGGATTGGACGTAGCGCGTGTTATGGGCGAGCAGTTCGTCCGCATTGGGCTTGAAGTCGTCGTAGGTCACGCAGGCACATTCTTCATCATCGGCCTCCGTCGCTCGGAATCCCTTGGTGCGAGATAGCCTTACGGTCATGGCGAATCCTCAGAATCCTGCGTTGCCGACGGCTCTCGACGCGAGTGCCGACCCGCGCTCCGACATCTTCACGCGGTTGTTGAAGAACCGGGTGGTCATGCTGGGCACCGACGTGAATGACGACATCGCCAATCAGATTTGTGCCCAGTTGTTGTACCTCGAGGGCGAAGACCCGAATGCCGACAT
>DCZD01000008.1:34262-34782 GCA_002331255.1 Acidimicrobiaceae bacterium UBA2093
GTCACTGCCGGAATGGCCATCTACGACACCATGCAATTCGTCAGCTGTGACATTGCAACGGTGTGCATGGGTCTTGCGGCATCAATGGGCCAGTTTTTGCTTACGGCAGGTTCGAGCGGTAAGCGCTACACATTGCCGAATGCACGAATCATGATGCACCAGCCGCTTGCTGGGCTCCGCGGGCAGGCTGCAGACATCGCTATCCAAGCTGAGCAATTGGCATTCACGAAGCGTCGAATGGCAGAGCTCATCGCTCACCACTCGGGTCGAGAGGTCGATCAGATTCGTACCGACAGCGAGCGTGATCGCTGGTTCACCGCCGAAGAAGCGCAAGAGTACGGTCTCGTCGACCACGTCATCGTGCGCCGCGGAGAGCTTCGTTAGGGAAGAGTGGTCGACGCGCCGGTCGAAGGCGTATCGGTGGTCACCGTCGAGTCGGTGGCAATAATCGTCGAAGTGGTTGATGTCGCCACACGTGGCGGAGCAACGGTGACGCCACTCGCGAGGTCGACTGCACAGG
>DCZD01000008.1:34995-54058 GCA_002331255.1 Acidimicrobiaceae bacterium UBA2093
GACATGTTCGCGGCGTAGGCCCTGTCAGCGATGTCTTGCACGTCGTCAGTGTTGTTGGGGTTCATGCGAGCCGCAGCATCGAGTAGATCCGTGAGAACTTGGAAATCCGTTTCGATTGAGAGTGGCGCGACCTTCAATAACCGCTTGTAACGAGCAACTTGCGCCACGACGTCACCACCAGTGTCCATCGGTTGGCCAATTTCAGGAAGTTCATCGGCCAGTTGCCGACAGAAGGCGTTGCTCGAACGCTCGTCTCCTCCGCATGACGCAATTGCGACGGCAAGAACGGCAACAAACGACATTCTCGCCACGATTGTGATTCGTCGCGCACACATTGTCGTCGATTCTGTCAGAAGTCGGCTTCGAAGGGGCACCACATGTTCGCCGCAATCAACTCTGCAGTGCTGCTCGGAGCCCAAGGCCATCGCGTCACTGTCGAAGCACATATCGGAATGGGCATACCCGGGTTCACCGTCGTTGGTCTTCCCGATGAGGCGTGTAGAGAGTCTCGCGACCGTGTCCGAGCAGCATTGCTCTCTAGTGACTTGCCGTGGCCCAATCGGCGAGTCACCGTCAACCTGGCCGGTGCGTCAGTGCGCAAAGGCGGTGCGTCACTCGACCTCGCCATCGCTATTGCGCTCTTGGTCGCACAAGAAGAGATCTCGGCAACCGTCGTGGACGACCTTGCATTTATGGCTGAGTTGGGTCTCGACGGATCGTTGCGCAGCACTCCCGGAACCGCTCCGCTCGTTGCGTCAGTTGCAGACAAGTCGGTGATTGTGGCCCATGCCTGCGTAGGAGAAGCACTTGTTGCGTCCCCGGTGAACGTGTTTGGTGAACACACACTTCGCGATGTCGTCGCCTGCTTGCGCAATCAACAATTGTGGTCAGAGGTAGAGCGCAGTGACAACGGTGCTCAGCCGGAGAATGTTCCTGATCTCGCCGACGTGTGCGGACAACCATGGGCGCGTCGCGCTCTCGAGGTGTCGGCAGCGGGGCATCACAATCTGTTTCTCATCGGACCACCAGGCGCCGGAAAGTCAATGTTGGCCCGACGATTGCCGGGGCTCTTGCCTCGCCTTAGTTCCGACGAGGCATTCGAAGTGGCGATGGTGCACAGTGCTGCGTTGCAGGTCGGTCACGTTAACTCGCGTGATGTGCCGCCGTTTCGTGCGCCGCACCACAGTGCATCATTGGCAGCAATCATCGGTGGTGGAACCACTGCGATGCGGCCAGGAGAGGTGAGCCTGGCAAGCCATGGTGTGTTGTTCCTCGATGAACTCGGTGAATTCCCACCTTCGGTGCTCGATGCACTGCGTCAGCCTCTCGAAGAAGGCGTAGTTCGTGTCGCCCGTGCTCATCACAGCGTCACAATGCCCGCTCGATTTCTTCTCGTGGCGGCAACCAACCCGTGTCCATGTGCGAATTCGACCCCAGGTGCCTGCACTTGCAGTCATGCCGACATTCGGCGTTATCACCGTCGCTTTAGTGGGCCATTTCTCGATCGATTCGATCTTCGCGTTGCCGTCGAGGCGCCGTCACCTGCAACGTTGGTCGACACGGTGCGAGGTGAATCCTCTGCATCGGTTGCAGTACGTGTTGCCCGGGCACGATTGTTGGCGACCACGCGTCAGGGTCACGCCAATGCACATTTGGCTGTCGACGAACTCGACATTCACGCCCCCTTGTCTGGTGATGCGCGACAGGTGTTGATGGGGGAGTTGGAGGCATCGCGGCTCACCGGCCGCGGATATCACCGTGTGCGACGAGTTGCGCGGACCATGGCCGACCTTGATGGTCACCAAGGCGAGATCACTGAAGATCACGTCCGTGCTGCATTGCTCATGCGGGTCACATTGCGTAATCCACTTCACGCATGAGCAATCATCCAGACTGGTTGAGCGCCGCTGCGTTGTGTGCACTACCGCTTCAGACGCCGTCGCGTGTCCGTGCATTGCTTCGTGCAGGTCGGCCGTCAGAGGTTCTCGAACGAATTGCGAGCCAAACAGGTGGTATTGAAGGTATCGATGATGGGTTGCTGAAAGTGTGGCGTCGACACACGCCGGCAGACTTAGATGTCCTTCGAGATCGTTATGTTGCTGCCAACGTTCGAGTGTTGACCGAACGCGACGAGATGTATCCGTGGCCACTTCGTGGTGACCCCGCAGCACCCGCTGTCGTCTTTGTGCGAGGCTCACTTGAAGTTCTCGATTGTCGACGTGTGGCCATCATCGGAACTCGACGAGCGAGCAACACTGGTCGCCATTTCGCGCGCGAACTTGGTGCTGCGCTCGCAGAGCGCGAGGTGAGCGTCGTGTCCGGACTGGCCCGTGGCGTCGATGGCGAGGCTCATCGTGGTGCGCTTGCCATCCGCGACAATCCACGGAAGGCGCTCGGAGTCGTGGCATCAGGTCTCGATGTCGTCTATCCGCCAGAGCATGCCGACCTATGGAACTCCGTCGCACATCACGGTTTACTTCTCTCTGAGACACCGCTCAGCGCACGACCAGAGCCACACCGATTTCCGATGCGCAACCGCATACTCGCAGCACTGAGTGAAGTTGTGGTGGTAGTTGAATCTGCAGCGACTGGTGGCTCAATGTCGACTGTGCGGGAGGCCGAACGTCGCGGAGTCACCGTGATGGCGGTGCCGGGGCGACCCGGCATTCGCACGAGTGAGGGCACAAATGCTTTGCTGCGTGACGGCTGTGCGCCGGTCACGAACGTCGATGATGTGCTCGTCGCGCTCGGGCTGGACACGCGAAAGTCACGACCTCGAACCGATGTGCGCCGAGCACCAGTTGGTTCAGAGCAGTGCGTCGTCACAGCACTGTCACGAGAACCCGGCACAATCGACTTGCTGGCGACATGCACGGCGTTGTCGGTGGTCGACGTCGCGTTGGCACTGGGCCGATTGGAGTCAGTCGGATGGGTGGCCCAATCTGGTGCGTGGTGGGAACTTCTTCCTAGTGCCCACGGCGATTGAGCTAATGGAACTACCGTGGTCGCGTGGGCGGGCGGTCTCCTTCGACGCGTGCGCACGTGTACGTGCCAGCGAAGCAAACGAAGTCAATCGATGACGCCTTCCTGCCCACCAAGTTTGCAAGAAGCGGGCGGGGCACCGAGTCTTCGCGTCGGCACCGGGCCGACGAGGTGGTGCACTTTGCAGCATGGTGCCTGACAAAGACGGTGAAGGTGCCCACGCATGTGACCTCCGACATCGTGCAGTCATACGTCGAGTATCTCGAGCACATCGGCTACAGCACCGAGACCGTCGATCAGCGAGTCACAACTCTTCGGACGTACTTCGAATGGCACATCCGTCAGATGCCTGCGAAGCGCGGTGATTCGGCGCGGACCAATCCTGCACGCAAAGTAGCCACCGCTCACCCCCGAGCATGTGACAGGTGCCGACCGCAGGGCACTTCGCAAGTACTTGCGCGAGGCACGAGTGTGAAGAAGGCATGCGACGTGCGTGATACGCGCCTTGAGGAGTGGGAATCCTCTGACTTCGAAGTCTCGCTCACGTCGGCATCTGCGAACACGCGTACCGCATATCGGCGTGACCTTGAACTTTTCGCGGAGTGGTTGATGGACTCCACGCCCATCATGAACCCGGTCGATGTCGAACGAGAGCATGTGCGTCTGTATCTCGCACGACTGCATGACTCTGGGGCTAGTTCGCGAACTGTGGCGCGACGTATCGCGGCACTTCGTAAGTACTTCACGTGGCGTGTGCGAAACGGCGAACAAGAACACGACCCGATGACCGGTATTCACACTCCGCAGGCGAAGGGTCGACTGCCCCGACCACTCGATGAGCGCACTGCGGTGGACGTCGTCACGGCGGTAAACCCCACGGCTCACGAGTGGGAGCAGGCTCGTGACAGTGCAGTGCTCGAGTTGCTGTATGGCAGCGGTTTGCGCGTGTCGGAGATCTGCACGTTGCAGATTGATGGTTTCGATAAGAAGACGGCATCAGTTCGAGTGCTTGGAAAAGGTTCGAAGGTTCGTATCGTGCCCGTGAGCAAGCCCTGCGCAAAGTCGCTCGGCGATTGGCTCACCTCTCGAACAGAGGTGAGCACGTCTGGCTCAGGTAAAGCGATGTTTCTGTCTGGTCGTGGCAAGCCACTCACTCGTCGCGATGTAGCACGCATTCTCGACGCTGCGGCGCAGCGCGCGGGGTTGGCGGGAGGTACGCATCCTCATGCTTTGCGGCATTCTTTTGCGACCCATCTCATGGACAGTGGTGCCGACACGCGGTCAATTCAAGAATTACTCGGTCACACCGATGCTGCGACGACTCAGCGTTACACCCACGTCAGCAAAGAGAAACTACGTTCGTCCTACGTGGAAGCTCATCCACGCGCATGAATGCACGACCACACCGCTTCACCCTCACGACTGCGTGGGATGCATGGCATGAGGCGCAAGACCCAGATGCGCGCGAGTGGCTTGTCGTGCACTACGCATCTTTGGTGAAGTTTGTCGCGGGTCGTCTCGCTGCAGGTCTTCCGAAGTCGGTCGACACCGGAGATTTGGTGAGTGCAGGTGTCTTTGGCCTGATGACTGCCATCGACCGTTTCGATCCAAGTCACGGAGTGAAGTTCGATTCATTCGCCGTACCGCGTATTCGTGGCGCCATACTTGACGGACTCCGCGCACTTGATTGGGTGCCTCGTTCTGTGCGCGCAAAAGCTCGATCGGTTCAAGATGCGATTGCTTCTCTCGAGCATTCACTTGGCCGGTCACCGACCGATGAAGAGATCGCCGCTCATCTGAAGATCGACGTCGAAGAACTGCATGGGTGGTTGTCTGATGTCGCATCGGGAGCAGTGGGTCCGCTCGACCACGTTGCCCTCGATGACACTCCTGCAAGTGGTGGTGTCGACACTCAACCCGGACGCGCGCTCGAAGAGACAGAGCTACGCAACGCCATGCGCCAAGAGATGTCGCGCCTGCCCGAGCGAGAGCAGGCTGTGCTCGTGTTGTATTACGACGATGGCCTTACTCTGTCCGAGATCGGCGAAGTCCTCGGGGTGACAGAGAGTCGCGTCTCCCAGATTCATTCGAAAGCTGTACTCCAGTTGCGCTCACGATTGCAGCTCAGCGGACTGGCCTGACGACTTAGTAGACGACCTTCACACATCGCTTGTGTGATTCTTCCGGTTGTGCAACTGGTGGCCAATGTCGTTGCGCTCTGTTCATGGACGTCACTCATTCCGTCGCAGGCGGTCATCGCCGACGCGTTTCGTGCGCCTGCATGCGAGCGTTGCCCGGGGAACCGGGGTCTCGAATTCGCAATCACCCCGACGGATGGCAGGATGCTGACCCCAGTTGTCGCCCTCCGCGACGGTTCGATCACATTTGCCGGCTCTGTCGCACGAACCGTATATGTGGTGCAACGTGTCGCCCCCGGGGTGTCGATCACATACGGGCGCCTCTTTCAGCCGGCAGTGGCACGCGATGACCACGTCAGACGCGGGGAGACCTTGGGGTGGGCGACAGAGCGTTTGTACGTGGGGGTCCGAATTCGCGGCCACTATGTCAATCCCCAGGTCGGGCTCGCCGTCACAACACCCGTGTTGGTGCCGTCGGGGGCCAAGTCGGTAGTGTGTTCAACGGTCCAGTCAGAGGTCGGCGCCCGCCGGCCACCCTGAACTGGCCACGACAAAAACATGCATCCAGGCCCCCTGCGGTCGCTTCGGCGTAGGCCCGGATGTGGTGAACCGCAGGAGAGGAGAACCTGATCATCATGGCTGTCGTCACTATGCGACAGATGCTCGAGGCCGGAGTGCACTTCGGGCATCAGACCCGCCGTTGGAACCCGAAGATGAAGCAATTCATTTTCGGTGAGCGCAATGGCATCCACATCATCAACCTTGACCAGACTCTCGAGCGAATCGAAGTTGCTTACGCGTTCGTGCGTGACTTGGTCGCCAATGGTGGAACCATTCTGTTCGTCGGCACGAAGAAGCAGGCGCAAGATCCTGTGCGTAGTTTTGCTGAGAAGTGCAACATGCCATACGTGAACGAGCGTTGGCTCGGCGGCATGCTCACTAACTTCGAGACCATCTCCAAGCGTGTTGGAAAGATGGTCGAGTACGAGCGCATGAAGAACTCCGGTGACTTCGAAGCAATGCCGAAGAAGGAAGCCCTTCTTCTGTCACGCGAGCTCGACAAGTTGAAGAAGAACCTCTCGGGTATTCAGCACCTCACTCGTCTTCCCGATGCTGTGTTTGTTCTCGACACCATGAAAGAACACATCGCGGTAACCGAAGCAAACAAGTTGAAGCTTCCGGTCATCGCTGTCGTCGACACCAACGTCGATCCCGATCTCATTCAGTTCCCGATTCCGGGCAATGACGATGCGATTCGAGCAAACGATCTCATGGCGCGCGTCATCGCCGAAGCGGTCATTGAAGGTCGCTTCATCGCGCAGAAGCGCAATCCAGCCGCTGCTGCAGCTGCCGCGCCGAAGTCTGCTGAAGAAGTCGCCGCATTCGAGGCACAGCAAGCCGACGCTCGCCGTCAAGCTGCGCAGGCCCAGGCTGACCGTGAGGCTCGACTTGCCGCACAGAAGACTGCACCTTCAGAAGGTGGTGAGTGACGATGGCGTTCACCGCCAAAGACGTCCAGTCACTGCGTCAGGCAACTGGCGCCGGAATGATGGATTGCAAGAAGGCTCTCGAAGAGACGGGTGGCAATCTCGAAGATGCCAAGCAGTGGCTTCGCGAAAAAGGTCTTGCTGCAAGTGCGAAGCGTGACGATCGTGAGAACACCCAGGGACTAGTCGCTCTCGATGTTCAGGGTGCCACTGGCGCAATCGTCAAGTTGAAGTGCGAGACCGACTTCGTTGCTGCCAGCGACGGGTTCAAAGCTGAAGGCGACGAACTCCTCAAGTTGGTCATCGCGAAGGGCGCCGATGCTGTCGCCGAGCGGTCCGCACAGCTTGAAGATCTGAAGATCACTCTCAAAGAGAAGATTGAGATGGGTGAAGTGGTCCACATGGCTGCCGCCGCAGGCAATGTTGTGGGCTCATACATCCACGTGCAGGGTGGCCGCGGCGTAAATGGTGTGCTGGTGGAAATGTCTGGCGCGAACGATGAGTTGGCGCACGATGTTGCAGTGCATATCGCCTTTGCACGGCCGCGTTACCTTGCGCAAGCCGATGTGCCCGCAGATGTCATCGACAAAGAGCGTGCAACTCTCGAAACTCTCACGCGTAATGAAGGCAAGCCCGAGCAAGCCGTCGCAAAAATCGTCGAAGGTCGCCTTAGTGGTTTCTTCAAAGACATCTGTCTGCTTGAGCAGGCATATGCGAAGGACGACAAGGTCACGATCAAGCAGCTCATCGGTGGTGCCACCATCGTGCGCTTCGCGCAGGTGGAGATCGGCTGATGGCCACCAGAACGACCGACCGTCCGAAATGGTCTCGTGTCGTTCTCAAATTGTCTGGTGAAGCATTGGCAGAGTCGGTGGGCTTTGGTCTCGACGGCTCAGTTCTTCAACAAGTTGCCGAAGAGATCAAGCAAGCTCGCAGTCAACTTGGTGTCGACATCGCAATCGTGGTCGGTGGTGGAAACTTCTGGCGCGGCATCAAAGGTGCCGGCCAAGGTATGGACCAGGCACAAGCCGACTACATGGGAATGATCGCCACGGTCATGAACGGTCTTGCGCTACAAGATGCGCTCGAGCGAGTGGGGCAGCAGAGCCGAGTCATGACTGCTGTCGAGATGCCCAAGGTCGCCGAGCCGTACATTCGTCGTCGTGCGCAGCGTCATCTTGAGAAGGGCCGCGTGGTCATCCTTGCTGGCGGTACTGGCAACCCGTTCTTCACCACTGACACTGCAGCTGCACTGCGCGCTGCAGAAATCGACGCACAAGCGATATTGAAGGGGACCCATTCCGGCGTTGACGGCGTGTACACCGCTGACCCGAAGAAGGACCCGAATGCGGTTCGATACGACCGCATCAGTCACATGGATGTCATCACCAAGGGCCTGAAAGTCATGGATTCGACAGCCATCACGTTCTGCATGGATAACAACCTTCCCATTGTGGTCTTCAACCTGTTGGAGCAAGGCAATGTGGTGTCCATCCTCGGTGGGGAGCCAGTCGGTACGCTGGTCGGGTGATTGACGACGCCATTTTGGAAGCCATCGAAAAGATGGAAAAGGCCGTCGAACACGTTCAGGGCCAGTTCTCCACAGTTCGGACCGGTCGGGCTAACCCCGCCCTTGTCGAGCGACTTCAGGTCGACTACTACGGTTCGCTGGTGCCCCTGCAGCAGTTGGCCAGCTTCCAAGTTCCCGAAGCCCGGACTCTCGTGGTGAAACCTCACGACCGCGGCGCCATGGGACCCATCGAAAAAGCTATTCGTGAGAGCGACCTTGGTCTTCAGCCAAACAACGATGGCGTGGTCATTCGCCTCAACTTTCCCGCACTCACCGAGGAGCGCCGCAAGGAGTACGTGAAGGTCGTCAAGAACATGGCCGAAGATGGTCGTATCGCAGTCCGTAATATTCGTCGAGACGCACGCAAAGCGATGGAGTCTGCCGAGAAGAACGGTGACGTATCGAAAGACGAACTTGAACGTGGCGAGAAGGATCTCGAGAAAGTTGTGCACGAGCACATCGAGACCATCGACAAGGCCGTGACACGCAAGGAACAAGAACTCCTCGAGGTGTAAGGCCTCAAGGACAACACAATCGACCCGAAAGGGGAAGAACATGAGCGACGACATTTGGCGCAGGCGTGACGACACCGACCGCGACGTGACGGCTGGTGACGCCACGGGTGATGAGTACGGCACCGACTTCGGCTCTGAGTTTGGTCGAATTCAATTCGCTGACGAACCGACGAATGAGCCGGCATTGAGTTTCGGCAACGACACGACAGGTTCGTTGCCGCATTGGAATGAGTCACCGACGGGTGAAGCCCCGACGATGTCTGATGACACTGGTGGCGAACCAGATGTGTGGGCGACGTTCCAACAACCGAGTGCTCCGACGCAACGTCCCGGACGTCTCACCATTGGCACCGACCCGACAGATGAGCGGGCGCGCCGACCAGCTCCACCACCGCGTGATTCATCGTTCGACATGGCGCGTGACCCCTCGTACGACATCACGGGTGGTCACTCTCGCCCTCAGTCCCGTTCAGCTCAGGTTCGTCGTTCCTCCGGCGGCGGTGGACGATCCGGTCGCGACATGCCCGCTGCGGTGTCGACTGGCCTCATTCTCGTTGCAGTCTTCGTTGCTGCAGAGATGTGGCGACCGGCCGCCGTCATGGTGATTGTCATCGCTGCACTCGGTATGGCTGCAGTCGAGTTCTTCAGCAAAGTCACTGAGAAGGGTTATCGACCCGCGACATTTGCCGGAATCGCTGCATGCGTCGCGTCGCCGTTGGCGGCGTACTGGATGGGTGACGGGTCACTGCCGTTAGTCATCGCGTTCTCCTTCATGGCTGCCTCGATTGGTTTCATCGGAGCTGGAAGCGTGCAAAGTGGGCCGATGCCGAATGTTGCCATTACAACGATGAGTGTGGTCTGGATCGGTCTACTCGGTTCGTTTGCGGCACTCATCTTGCGAATGTCGGTGAGTGGATCAGTTCCCGCAGCTGTTGGAACCGACACCTTGTTCATCGTCGTCGCCGCAGTCGTTGCAAACGATGTCGGCGGATTATTGGTCGGATCGACTGCGGGTCGGACGCCACTTCGTGAGTGGATCAGTCCGAACAAGACGGTCGAGGGAGTCGTCGGTGGAACACTTCTCACGGTCATTGTCGTCGTTCTCGTCGGCACACAGAGCGACACCTGGAACAACATGGGCGAATTGCTACTGCTCGCGTTGGTGGTGTCAGTGATGGCGCCACTCGGCGACTTGGTCGAGTCGATGTTCAAACGAAACCTCGATGTCAAAGATTTCGGTTCGGTCATCGCGGGCCACGGCGGTGTGCTTGACCGCTTTGATGGGTTCTTGTTCGTGCTGCCGTCGGCCTACTACTTGCTGTTGGTGCTGCAACCCTGGACATCGTGAAGCCGGTGCGAGTCGCTGTCGCCGGTTCGTCCGGGTCGATCGGCACTCAAACACTCGACGTCATACGTGCAGAAGGCGACGCCTATGTCGTAACTGCACTTGCAGTCAATGCCTCGGCCGATGCTGTCATTGCACAGGCGAAGCAATGGAAGCCCGAAATCGTCGCTGTCGCAGACGAGAGAGCTCGTCGAAAGGTGCACGAGGCTTTGCCAGGCATCGAAGTTGTCGCGGAGCTGGAGTCTGTGGTCAATGTCGCTGATGTTGTCATCAATGGTGTCGTCGGATTCGCTGGACTTCCGGTCACACTCGAAACATTGCGTCAGGGCAAACGGCTCGGACTTGCCAATAAAGAGAGCCTCATCGCCGCCGGGCCCGTCGTAGCCCCCCTTCGCAATGTCGCCGGAGCGACCATTGTTCCTGTTGACAGTGAACATTGCGCGATTCACCAATGTCTTCGTTCATCGTCTGAACCTGGTCGTGAAGTTGCTCGCCTGGTGCTAACGGCCAGTGGTGGCCCTTTCCGAGGGCGCACTGCGACATCGCTGAAGGACGTCACCGTCGAAGAGGCGCTGTCACACCCAACGTGGAAGATGGGCCCCAAGATCACCGTCGATTCGTCGACGCTCATGAACAAGGGGCTCGAAGTCATCGAAGCACACGAATTATTCGGAATCGAAGTCGATCGCATTGATGTCGTCGTGCACCCACAATCGGTGGTCCATTCCATGGTCGAATACACTGACGGTTCCACTATCGCGCAGTTGTCCATGCCCGACATGCGTCTTCCCATTGGTTACGCACTTGGGTATCCCTCGCGCATCACGTCCGCATTCGGCTCCATCGATTGGTCAACATTGTCGCGGCTGGATTTCGAACTGCCCGATCGCGGCACATTCGGTTGCCTGGACCTCGCATATGCCGCCGGACGTGCGGGGGGCACCGCGCCCGCTTGTCTGTCTGCGGCGAACGAAGTTGTGGTCGAGGCCTTTCTCGCTGGCCGTGTTCGGTGGCCGGACATTGCACATGTCACCGAGCACGTCATGGCACGCCACCAGGTCAGTCAGCCATACTCAGTGGACGATGTCCTTGCCGCCGATGCGGAGGGGCGTCGCCTGGCAACGGAAGCATTGACACGATGAGCAACATCTACGAGAAGTTCCGCAGTGAAATTGCCGCCGGTGGCGCGGTCGAGCAGTCAGACGGATCAGTCGACCGCAAGCAATCGCTCATTAGTGGCGCGGTCATTCTTGGCTTGTTGACGTGGCTCGGCGTTCGTGATGCCTGGATTCTCGTTTTTGTCATCGGGTTGCTGATCTCGATCTTCTTGCACGAAGTCGGACACTTTGTCACGGCTCGGCGCACAGGAATGAAGGTCACACAGTTCTACATGGGCTTTGGCCCGCGTCTGTGGAGCACGACGCGTGGGGGAGTTGAATACGGCATTCGTGCCCTACCGCTCGGGGCATTTGTTCGCATCGTCGGGATGAACAATCTCGACGATGTAGACCCCGCAGATGAACCCGTCACGTATCGAGCTCAGAGTTATCCAAGAAAATTGTTGGTCATCACCGCCGGCTCTCTCATGCATCTCGTGCTCGGTGTCGTTTTGTTCACATCCGTGTATGCGAGTTGGGGTCGATACCAAGAACTCGGAGCCGTCACAATCAGTGCTCTCGCGGACGGAGATTCACCTGCATCTCGTGCCGGCATCCGCGAAGGCGACGTCGTGGTCGCTATCGACGACGAAACGTTCACCACTCGGTCGCAATTCGTGCGCGCCATCATCGCCAATAAGCCGGGCGACACCGTCGCAGTGACAATCGATCGTGAAGGACGTCGATCGGTCATCGACGTGGTCTTGTCTGAGCATCCTGAAGTTCCTGGCTCTGCATTTTTCGGAGTGGCGAGTACCAGCTCGGGTTATGCCGACCTTGGCTTGGCTGAATCGGTCGGGCGGTCCATCGGCGACATCGGAACGACCGTCACCGAGTCGGTAAAGGGCCTTGTCGCCGCGCTGAACCCTGTGAATAGCATCGAGCATCTGACCAATCAGAATGCTGACCCGGCGACACGTCCAACCACCGTTGTCGGAATCAGTCAGGTCAGCGGCTCGGTGGGCGAGAGCGACGGCTTGAAGGGCATCTTGTTGTTGCTGGCCAGCCTGAACATTTTCGTTGGTGTGTTCAACATGCTCCCGTTGCTTCCATTTGACGGTGGACATGCGGCAATCGCCACATATGAGCGGCTGCGGTCACGACCAGGCAAGCCATATCGTGCCGACATCTCGAAGATGATTCCCGTTGCCACGACCGTGGTCGTTCTACTTGCGTTCCTGCTCGCGACCGGCTTGTACCTTGACCTCACCAGACCACTTGGCTAGTGACACACTGGTCCTGATGTTTGAACGTCGACACACACGACAGATCACCGTCGGCAAAGTGCCGGTGGGCGGTGGAGCGCCAATATCGGTGCAGTCCATGACCACAACCAAGACCGCCGATGTCGAGGGAACGCTTCAACAGATCTATGCGCTTGCCGCCGCTGGTTGTGACATCGTGCGCTGCACATGCAACGAACAGGAAGCAGCCGAAGGGCTCGCACAAATCGTTCCTAGGTCTCCTATTCCCATCATCGCTGACATCCATCACCAGTACCGCATGGCGCTCGCTGCCATGGAAGCCGGTGTGCACGGACTGCGCCTCAACCCGGGCAACATTCGTAAGCCCGAACACATCAAGTCAGTCGCCGCTGAAGCGCGTGACCGCAACATCCCCATCCGTATTGGCGTGAACGGCGGATCCCTAGATCCTTCGCTGTACGAAAAACACGGGGGCCTCACTGCACAAGCCATGGTCGAATCGGCAGTTCAAGAAATGAACTACTTCCGTGAGGTCGATTTCAATCTCATGAAGATTTCCGTCAAAGCGAGCAGTGTTCCGCTCATGGTGGAGGCATATCGACTTCTCGCAGACACTGTCGACGTACCACTTCACCTCGGCGTCACAGAGGCGGGTCCACCACCTGCTGGTCTAGTGAAGTCGACAGCGGGCATCGCCACGTTGTTGCTTGAGGGCATCGGGGACACCATTCGCTACAGCCTCACCGCCGATCCAGTCGAAGAGGCGCGTGCAGGTAGACAATTGCTCGAAGCGCTCGGCCTGCGCGAACGCAAGAACGTCGACCTCATTGCCTGTCCCAGCTGTGGGCGCGCCGAGATCGATGTCATCGATGTCGCGAACCGCGCACAAGCTGCATTTGCCGATCGAAAACTGCCTTTGCAAATTGCCGTCATGGGATGCGTCGTGAACGGACCCGGTGAAGCACGTGAAGCAGACCTCGGCATTGCCGCGGGCAACAAACGTGGTCACTTGTTCGTAAAGGGCAGAAACGTGGCTGTCGTCCCTGAAAATGAGATGGTCGAAGCACTGGTCGAATGGGCCGAATTCATCAACGAACACGGGGTCGAAGCGGCGATTGCTCGGGTCGACACTGCGCTCGCTGAGCGAGAAGCAGCCCGAGATCGGTCACAGTTGCTCAGTGAAAAAGGCGACGACGCCAATCATGCCGGCGAGAAAATCGTCGAGATTCGCAAGACAGTCGGTAGCTGAAGCGATTTAACGTGTGCCTGCACAGACGAACACTGTGCCGTGGCCTTCGAGTGTGTTGTGTTCTCCGGGAGGCACAATCGCTGCATGACCTGCCGTGAGTTCATTGACGACACCTGTGGTGCACAGAACGATTCGATGGCAATTGGCGACCGGAATGTCATGTCTTCCGTCCACGTCGATGCGTTCGATGACCAATTCATCGACAGGTGACTCGTAGACCGACACGACTCCACGGGTGGTGGGTGACTGAACAGGTCGGTCGACGGGTGTGAAGTCGGCGACTGACAACAACTCGGCAACATCAATGTGTTTGCTGGTGAAACCCGCGCGCACGACATTGTCCGATGACGACATCACTTCGACGGCTGCACCTTTCAGGTATGCGTGCACATTGCCTGCATGAAGTGCGATTGCTTGCATCGGTTGCAAGACGACATAGTGCAAGAGGGGAGCGACGCGCAGGGCTTTATCGTTCGGATAAGCCTCGGCGAGAGAACGCAGCCACGCAGGGCATGCGTCCATGTGCGGCATCGTGTCTGCCTCGAAGCACCATCGCAGGTAGTTCTCAATACCCTGTATCTCTAGTACGGCTGCTTCATGGCGCCAGCCGTACGAGGACAAGTCGGTAAGTGATTCCTCGACTGGGCGAAAGCCACATAGCGCCTCGAAATGAGTAAGTGCGATGAGCATCTCGGGTTTGTCATGCGGGTCTCGATACAAGCGCGCCGGATCGTCGAGGGCGAGGTGAGCTTCATTTTCACGAGCGAATCCGCGGGCCGCTTGCGAGCGGGTGGGGTGGGTTTGCAAGCTCAGCGGTCGTGCTGCAGCCAAGACCTTCACCAAGATGTCGAGATCGCCCGTGACTTTTGACAACTCGGTCCACGTGCCGTCGATGAACACTTTGCTTGGTGCTCTGTGATGAGTGCCAAACCACAGTTCAGCACAGGGCTCACCAGATGCCGGTTCGCCAGTGAGGGTCGGAATGAAGTCAACATCGCCCCAGTCGTAGTGCTGAATCGCGCCACGAAGGAGGTGCATGGGTCAAAGCCTACGGAGCGCTGCGCGCAAGAGCGAGGACATGTGTCGCGGCTTCGTCCTTGGCAACATCGATTTTCGTGCCTGCCAATCTGTCGCGCACTTCGATTGTTCCCTGTGCCAAGCCGCGACCGACGATGACGATTGTCGGCATACCAAGCAGCTCGGCATCTTTGAACTTGACTCCAGGCGACACGCCGACACGGTCATCAATGATGACTTCTAACCCTGCTGATTCGAGTTGTTGCGAGAGTTCTTCAGCGAAGTCACTCGTGCCATCGTCACCCTTGCCAGCGATGACGACGTGCACGTCGGCTGGGGCGACTTCGCGCGGCCAGCGAAGTCCGAGGTCGTCGTGGAACGCCTCGGCAATTGATGCCACCGCACGGCTGACGCCGATGCCGTACGAACCCATCGTGACCACCACTTGTTTGCCGTTTTGGTCAAGCACGGACAGCCCGAGCTTTTCTGCGTACTTGCGTCCGAGCTGGAACACATGACCAATCTCGATTCCGCGAGCGATCTGTAGCGCGGCACCACACATCGGACAGGGATCGCCGTCCAGGACTTCGGCAGATTCGATGGTGCCGTCAGCCGTGAAGTCGCGACCGTGCACCAAGTTGATGACGTGAGTATCGGCTTTGTTCGCACCAGTCGCCCAGGCCGTACCGAGCGAGATTCGAGGATCGATGAGATAGGTGATGCCACTCGATGACGTTGAGCCGAGTATTTGTGGCCCGATGTAGCCGCGCTTCAACATCGGGTATGACTCGAAGTCTGTGTCGGTGAATGGTTCTACTTCTGCAGGGCCAACATGTGCTTCGACGCGTTTCATGTCCACTTCACGATTGCCAGGAACACCGATGACAAGTGGCGAGTGTGTCCCATCTGGATGCTTCAACATGACGACCACGTTCTTCAGGGTGTCTGACGCAGCCCACGGCCTGTCGGCACGTGTGGCATTCTCGTTGAGGTAGTTGATGACTGCGTCGATGGTTCCACAACCAGGCGTGTGGACGTCGGATGCGGATGGATGCTCAACAGGGGCCGCCTCGATTTTTCCGGTCGTCACAGCCTCTGTGTTTGCGGCGTACTGACACACCGTGCATCGAACAAATGTGTCTTCACCCACGTCAAGAGGCGAGAGAAATTCCTCGCTCATTGAACCGCCCATGGCGCCGCTCATTGCTTTCACGATGACGTAGGGCAGGCGCAGGCGATCGAAGATGAGCTGATACGCACCACGGTGCGCATCGTATGAACGCTGTAGTCCATCGTCGTCGAGGTCGAAAGAGTATGAGTCCTTCATTGAAAACTCGCGACCTCGAAGCAGTCCTGCACGTGGTCTCGCCTCGTCTCGATACTTCGTTTGAATCTGATACAGCGACAACGGAAGATCCTTGTAACTGCTGTAGAGGTCCTTTACAAGCAGTGTGAACATCTCTTCGTGAGTTGGACCAAGTAGATAGTCGGCGCCACGACGGTCCTTCAGTCTGAACAAGTTGTCGCCATATTCGGTCCATCTGTTCGTCGCTTCATACACATCGCGAGGCAATAGCGCGGGGAAGTGGACTTCTTGGGCTCCGATCGCGTCCATCTCTTGTCTCACAACGGTCTCGACGCGGCGGAAGACCTTCAACCCGAGGGGAAGCCAGGTGTATCCGCCTGGGGCTGCACGGCGGATGTAGCCGGCGCGCACGAGCAACTTGTGGCTGGGGACCTCGGCATCGGCCGGGTCGTCGCGCAACGTGCGAACAAAGAGATGGGAGAGGCGAAGCATGGTGTGTGTGGACGTAAGTAGAGGTCCTCGCGACCCCGTGAGAACCTTAGTTTGCGCCGGTATAGTGGAGGGCGTCCAAAAAGTTCGTGGAACTTGAGGCACGGGCTTTCCGTCCGTGCCTCTTGTTTTGTAGGGCGTCATAACGGTTCACAGGCAACGGCAAGCGAGGAGGTGGTCACCATGGCAGGAGCGACGCTCATCGACACTGTTGTGTCACTCGTCGAGCCCATCCTCGTTGACCTCGGACTCGAGCTGTACGACTGTGATTTCGCCGGTGGCACCTTGAAGGTCACAATCGACACGCCCGCCGGTCAAGATAAAGGCGTCGATCTCGAACAGTTGGCACTTGTCACTCGTCTACTCGGTCGCGAGCTCGACCACGGCGACATCGTGACCCAGCGCTACACCCTTGAAGTCACCAGCCCTGGTCTCGAGCGCACGTTGCGCACGCCCGCACACTTCAGCCGCGAAATCGGCAAGGACGTAAATGTCCGCCTTCGTTCCGACATCGACGGTCGTCGCCGCCTGAACGGAACCTTGGTGGCTGCAACTGACATCACGGCAACCATCCGTCTTCTCGAAGATCTCGCCATCGGACCTATCGACGTCACTGTGTCGATCGCCGACATTGAAAAAGCTCGTACCGTATTTGTCTGGGCGCCCACGCCAAAGCCCGGCACACCTGAATCTCGCGCGTCGAAGTCGCGCAGTTCCGGCCGAAGCGGCTCATCAAACCCGAACGCATCAGTTCAACCAGCGGAGGTCAGCGCACTATGAGCAACCTTGACATGTCAGAAGCAGTCCGCATGCTCGCGGCTGATCGTGGCATCTCTGTCGACGCACTTCTTCAAGTGCTCGTCGAGGCCTTGGCCACGGCGTACAAGAAGCGTCCCGGCGCAGCCGATGAAGTGATTGTCGAGATCAATCCAGAGAACCTCGACATGAAGTTCATCGCCTACGACGTGGATGAGGAAGGTAACTGGGTTAACGAGCGTGACGACACGCCGAACAAGAACGAGCTCGGTCGCATCGCCGCAGTTACGTTCCGTCAGGTCATGAGCCAGCGCATTCGCGAAGTCGAGCGTGACCGCAAGTTCGAGGAGTACGCCAACCGAGAGGGCGACATCGTCACCGGCATCATCCAACAGAGCGACGGACGTTATGCGCTGCTCGACCTCGGCAAGGTCGAAGCCCTGTTGCCGCAAGCCGAGCAGGTTCCCTACGAGCGTCCAGAGCCGAATGCTCGCCTGAAGGCTTACATCGTCGAAGTCCGCAAGACCGCAAAGGGTCCTCAAATTGTCGTGTCGCGCACGCACCCTGGTCTCATCAAGCGTTTGTTCGAACTGGAAGTGCCGGAAATTGCCGATGGCATCGTCGAAATCAAGGCATGCGCTCGTGAACCAGGTCATCGTACGAAGATTGCCGTGGCATCAAATGACCACAACGTCGACCCAGTTGGCGCGTGTGTCGGCGCGCGGGGTGGACGCGTGCGCATGGTCGTCACAGAACTTCGTGGCGAGAAAATCGACATCATCTCCTATAGCGAAGATCTCCGCGAGTTCGTCATGAAGGCTCTGTCGCCGGCAAAAGTCACCGACGTGCGTCTGTCGGCCGACAGCACGCAGGCCGACGTCATCGTCCCTGACTTTCAGTTGTCACTTGCCATCGGTAAAGAAGGCCAGAACGCTCGTCTTGCGGCGCGCCTCACCGGTGTTCGTATCGACATCAAGAGCGAAACGCAGGCACGCAATGAAGACGCCGGCATCGTGGTCAGCCCCGAGGGTGAGGTCTATGAAGAAGGCGAGTGGCGTCAGAATGACGACACTGGTCAACTTGAGTTCCACGCTGCTGATGGAACCGTGACCAGCCAGGCCGAATGGGCTGGCGAGGCAGGGTCTGACGAAGCTGGTTCGGAGGGCTGATTTGGCGAAGAAGTCCCGCGTTCATGAGCTCGCCAAAGAGCTCGGCCTGACGAATAAAGAGGCCGTCGATCTGTGCGTCAAGCTCGGTATCGACGTCAAGAATCATTCGTCGTCGGTCGAAGAAGCTCAGGCAGATCGTGTCCGTCGTCGCGCCGAGCGCGATGGCCTTGTTCGTGATGTTCAGCCCGAAGAACCAAAACCAGTCAAGAAGGCAGCGGCAAAGAAAGCTGCGCCGAAGAAGACTGCGGAAGGCGCAGACGAGTCTGGCGACGACGCGCCAGTGAAAAAAACTGCGGCAAAAAAGAGTGCTGCAAAGAAAGCTCCTGCCAAGAAAGCGGCTTCTACGAAAGTCGACGACGAATCATCAACAGTCGAAGAAACTCCTGTCATCGCTGTCGAGCCCGTCGCTGCTGTCGCTCCCGCCGCACCCGTTGTTGAACCTGTCGCTCCAGTTGTAGAGCCTGTCGTCGTGACCGAACAACCGGTCGCTTCCGCACCACCTGACTCGACTGGTTCAATGTCGCGGGTCATCTCAAGTGGTCGTCCAACACCGGGAATGCCGCCACGAGCCACCCCACCGCCGGCGTCTCCAAGTCGTCCACTTCCACCTGGAATGCCGCCCAGCATGCCCCCACGACCCGGATCGCCGGCAGTCCCTGGTGCCCGTGGACCAGTTGG
>DCZD01000040.1:0-6278 GCA_002331255.1 Acidimicrobiaceae bacterium UBA2093
CCTTACTTCGCATGGCTCAGACGGTGTCACGAAGTTTGCGCACGGCGCCAGCGGAGGTAGCCCTCCATGAATTCATCGAGATCACCGTCGAGCACTGCTGCCACGTTTCCAGATTCGACTTCCGTGCGCAGGTCTTTCACCATCTGATATGGCTGCAACACATACGAGCGAATTTGGCTTCCCCATCCGATTTGAGCGGGCTTGCCTGCGATGCGATCTCGCTCTGCTTGGTGTTCTTCTTCGATCTTTGCTGCGATCATCGCCTTCAGTCGCGACATCGCTTTCTCACGGTTCTGTAGCTGACTGCGCTCTTCCTGGGACGTTGCAACAATGCCAGTCGGCTCGTGAATGAGTCTGACTGCCGATGATGTCTTGTTCACGTGCTGGCCGCCTGCACCCGACGCACGGAACACTTCCATTCTCACGTCAGATTCGTTGATGTCAACATCTGGAGCTTCCATCACCGGCCACACTTGGACCAATGCGAAGCTGGTCTGGCGACGACCTTGGTTGTCGAACGGACTGATACGTACCAGACGGTGAGTTCCACGTTCAGATGTCATGAGGCCATACGCGTATCGACCTTTGATAGTGAACTCGGCTGACAAGATGCCTGCCTCTGTCCCCTGGCTCACATCGTCGACGTCAATGGTGAACCCACGGCGTTCAGCCCACCGCGTGTACATGCGCAAGATGAGTTCGGTCCAGTCTTGGGCGTCGACTCCACCGTCTTTGGCATTGACCTGAACAATTGCGTCAGATTCATCATGCTCGCCGGTGAACAGGCTGCGCATTTCAAGCACGGAGAGACGCTTTGACACCGTGACCAAACCGGCCTCGATGTCAGGTTCTTGTGACGCATCGTCTTCTTCACGCGCCAGTTCATGCAACACTTCGACGTCTTCAACTGCACGCGCCAACGTTTCGTACTCGTCGATGTCGCCCTTCACATTGGAGTACTCCGTGTTGACCTGTTTGGCACGCTCCTGATCGTCCCATAGGTCAGGTTTCGAGATCTCGACCTCGAGATCTGCGATGCGCTCTCGCAGAGCGTCGATACGCAGATACGCACTCGCCTCTTTTAGGCGTTGAGACACGTCACGAATGTCAGTGGTGAAATCACGCATGTTGGGGCCTCAAGCAGCGCCGTGGCACTGCTTGTACTTTCGCCCTGAGCCACACGGGCACGGAGCATTTCGTGGGGTGTTGGACCAGTCGTCGTCATCTTTACGGACGGTTCGTTGCGCTGAAACCTGCTGGGAATCGGCCTGCGCGGCGAGCAATGCGGGGTCAACCCCTTCTGCAGCAGCCGCTGCGAGGAAACCATCGTTGCTGACGTTTTCGCTTGAGGTCTCTTGGATGTCGCGCACCACGACTGACGGCTCGTCGTCGCTCACGACCTGTACATGCATGATGTACCGCACAAAATCTTGAGCGATTCCTTTCATCATGGCGCCGAACATTTCGTAGCCTTCGCGCTGCCATTCAGACAGTGGATCCTTCTGACCCATGGCTCGAAGGTTGATGCCTTCTTGCAGATAGTCCATCTCTTCGAGGTGCTCACGCCAACGCTGATCGATGATGCGCAACATCACTTGACGCTCGATCTCTCGCATGGTGTCAGCGCTGAGGTCGGCCTCGCGACGCGCATAGTGCGCAGAGGCATCGGCCATGACTAAGTCGTACATGGCATCAGTGTCCACACAATCGTCTAACTGCTCGACCGTCACGATGGCCGGCCAGTATGAGCGCAGCTCGGTGGAGAGCCCGTCAAGATCCCACTCATCATCGGCTTCAGACACGCAATACGTTTCAATCAATGAATCAACTGCTTCAGCCAGGTACTCCATAGCCGCGGCTTTGAGGTCGACCCCTTCAAGGATCTGGTCGCGGCGCATATAGATGACCTTGCGCTGCTCGTTCATGACCTCGTCGTACTTGAGAACGTTCTTGCGAATCTCAGCGTTGCGTTGCTCGACGGTGGTCTGGGCCCGTTCGATCGCCTTCGTGACCATCTTTGCCTCGATTGCTTCATCGTCAGGAAGCGCACGACCCATCACCCAACTCAGTGCACCAGTGGCGAACAGGCGGAGAAGTTCGTCGTCGAGGCTGAGATAGAAACGACTCTCACCTGGATCACCCTGACGCCCAGAACGACCACGCAACTGGTTGTCGATGCGACGGCTTTCATGTCGCTCGGTGCCGAGCACGTAGAGGCCCCCGAGCGCACGAATCTGGTCGCCCTCTGCTTTGCATTCCGCAGTGAACTCGCTGAGTAACTGCTGGTAACGAGATTGTGCAGCAGCGCGTTGCTCGGCGAACTCGGCAGGAATGTTTCCCTCGACAAAAGGCAGCGCATGGTCGTCTTCGAGCGTCAACGGGTCGAAGCCTTCGTTCACAACCTTCTGATGCGCCAGACCCTCAGGATTTCCACCGAGAAGAATGTCGACACCACGACCAGCCATGTTCGTGGCGACTGTGACGGCGCCGAGCCGTCCCGCTTGCGTCACGATGTGCGCTTCGCGCGTGTGCTGCTTGGCGTTCAACACTTCGTGATGGACACCACGTTTGGTGAGCTCTCGCGACAGATGTTCACTCTTTTCCACGCTGATCGTGCCAACGAGTACGGGCTGTCCTTTTGAATGCTTCTCGACGATGTCGTCAACAACTGCACGAAACTTGGCGACCTCAGACTTGTAGATGAGGTCTGCCTGATCCGCTCGCGCCGGTGGCTTGTTGGTGGGAATAGGCACCACCTGCAAGCCGTACGTGTTCATGAGCTCGGCTGCTTCGGTCTGAGCGGTACCGGTCATCCCGGACAACTTGTCGTACATGCGGAAGTAGTTCTGTAATGTGATTGTCGCGAGGGTCTGATTCTCTTCCTTGATGCGGACGCCCTCTTTTGCTTCGACAGCTTGGTGGATGCCTTCGCTCCAACGTCGACCCTCGAGAATTCGGCCGGTGAATTCGTCGACGATCTTCACATCGCCGGCCTGCACGATGTAGTCCTTGTCGCGCCGGTATAGCTCTTTTGCCTTCAGTGCGACCTGAAGTTGATGAACCAAGTTCTGCTGCACTTCGTCATACAAATTCTCGATGCCAAGTTCGCTTTCGACCTTCTCGATGCCAGCTTCGGTGGGAATGACGATCCGCTTGTCTTCCTGCACTTCGTAGTCGACATCGCGTTGCAAGGACCGGACGATGGATGCGAACTTGTAATACAACTGGGCTGCGTCGGCGATGCGGCCGGAGATGATGAGCGGTGTACGAGCTTCGTCGATGAGAATGCTGTCGACTTCGTCGACGATGGCGAAGTTGTGTCCGCGTTGCACTTTCTCTTGCAGTGTTCCGGCCATGTTGTCACGTAAGTAGTCGAAGCCGAACTCATTGTTCGTTCCGTACGTGATGTCGCATGCGTACTCGGCACGCTTCAACCACGGACTCTCGCGGTGCCCTGGAATGACGAGACCAACGGACAGTCCCATCCACCGATGGATACGCCCCATCCACTCAGAGTCGCGTCGAGCTAGGTAATCGTTGACGGTGATCTGATGCACACCCTTTCCGGACAGGCCGTTCAGGTATGCGGGCAACGTCGACACGAGGGTCTTTCCTTCACCCGTCTTCATTTCGGCAATCCACCCGAAGTGCAGAGCCGCACCACCCATGAGCTGTACGTCGTAATGGCGCTGGCCAATGACACGAGAGGCACCCTCACGCAGAGCCGCGAAGGCCTCCACCAAGATGTCATCGAGGTCGGCGCCCCGATCGAGGCGTTCGCGGAATTCTGTGGTCTTGGCTCGAAGTGCGTCATCCGACAGTGCCACCATGGAATCGGACAATGCGTTGACTTCAGGGATGATTCCCTGAAGGGCCTTCACCCGCTTGCCATCACCGGCACGAAGAATGCGGTCGAGAAGTGCCATGCGAGTGTCCAGCCTATCGGTGCGCACCTCGACCACGCCGGCGATAGGTCACTGCCACAGCATGCACATGCTCTACTCCTTCAGCGCGAAGGGCCTGTGCTGCGGCTCGCAGGGTGGCGCCCGTGGTGATCACGTCATCTATGACCACGACACATCTCACGTCGCGACGAACACGCGCACGGAATCGTGGTCGACTCAATCGAATCAATCTGTTCTGCCCCGCTTGCGACTCACGATTCACACGTTTCAAAAGGCGCTTGCATGGAAGATGTAATTCGCGAGCTACTGCTCGAGCAAGCCATTCCGCCTGATCGAGTCCACGCTCACGCACACGGCGCGTCGTGGTGGGAGCCCATGTGATGGCCTGTGGATGTGGCTCGATGTCTTGCAGCAGTGGCACAAGAAATTCAGCAAGTGTCGCTGCTTGACCGCGGTCGTTCTGGTACTTGAGTGCGAGGATCCGTCGCCGCACGTCTCCGTCGTGCTCGACTGCGGCACACAATGTGAGGCTCGGTTCAACGACACGAAATGAAGCCTCGATTGGCGTCGTGACTTGGATACGGTTGCCGTGCATGTCCCCTACCACCGAAATGCGGCCTCTGTCTGAACGCTTCTTTGAACGTGTTGCACGATGTGCACTCGGCCTTGCATGTTTCGGCACAGGCATTGCGTGCTTCGTAAAATCTGAAGCGGGCGTACCACCGTGGGACGTGTTTCATCAAGGTGTCGCCGGCCGCAGCGACTTGCGCATGGGGACCGTCATCGTGATCACCGGCATCGCATTACTTGTCCTCTGGATTCCACTTCGGCAACGACCTGGCATAGGCACCATCATGAACGCTCTTGAAATTGGCCTCGTCGAGAACCTTGCCGAAGACTTGCTTCCCGATACCGGTCACGTTGTCGGGCGACTCGCTTATCTGGCGCTCGGCATGTTGCTCATCGCAGGAGGATCGGGCCTCTACATCGGCGCGGAACTTGGCACCGGACCACGAGACGGTTTGATGGTCGGCATCAACCAGCGCTTTGGCGTCAGCATCCGACTCGCGCGGACAATTGTCGAAGTCGTCGTAATGATCGTCGGGCTGACACTTGGCGGCACCATCGGCGTCGGCACGTTCATCTTCGCGTTTGGCATCGGGCCACTCGTGCAAACAATGCTCGGTGTGTTCAAGATGGCACCGTCGACCATTGCGGCGGCCTCATCCGAAGCCGCCGAACAATGACGGCCCGGATGCTGCGCGACCTGAGTTAGTAGCGGTAGTGCTCGGGCTTGAACGGGCCCGTCGGCTCGATGCCGAGGTACTCCGCTTGCTCGTCAGTCAGTCTGGTGAGTCGCACTCCGAGCGCGTCAAGGTGTGCGAGCGCAACCTTCTCGTCGAGGTGCTTCGGCAACACGTAGACACCCACTGGGTATTTGTCGGTGTGGTTGAACAATTCGATCTGAGCTATCACTTGGTTGCTGAACGAACAGCTCATCACGAATGACGGGTGACCAGTGGCGCAACCGAGGTTCACGAGGCGACCTTCCGCCAGCACTATGACCGCGTGACCGTCTTGAAACGTCCAGAGGTCTGTTCCCGGCTTCAACTCGTCACGTGTTGCTCCGCTACGAGCAAGTCCAGCCATGTCGATTTCGTTGTCGAAGTGGCCGATGTTGCAGACAATCGCGTTGTGCTTCATCTTGGCCATGTCCTCGACCGTGATGATGGCCTCGTTGCCAGTTGCTGTTACAAAGATGTCGGCTTGGCCGACGACGTTTTCGAGGGTGTCAACTTGGTAACCCTCCATCGCTGCTTGCAACGCATTGATCGGGTCGATCTCTGTAACGACGACTCGCGCGCCCTGGCCACGAAGGCTCTGGGCACACCCCTTGCCCACATCGCCGTAACCAAGGACCACAGCAAACTTGCCCGCGATCATGATGTCGGTCGCACGGTTGATGGCATCAATCAGTGAGTGACGACAGCCATAGAGGTTGTCAAATTTGCTCTTTGTGACACTGTCGTTCACGTTGATCGCCGGGAATAGCAATTCGCCCTTCTCTGCCATCTTGTAGAGACGCTTCACGCCGGTCGTGGTCTCTTCGGTCACGCCTTTCACGGACTTCGCCATGGTCGTCCACTTAGTGGGCTCGGTCTTCAGCGAGCGCTGCAACAAACCGAGCACAATTGCCAACTCTGGGTTCGACGCCGTTGTCGGATCGGGAACTTCACCCGTGCCCTCGTATTCAACGCCTTTGTGCAAGAGCAATGTGGCGTCGCCACCATCGTCGAGAATCATGTTCGGAAGACCACCATCGGGCCACGTCATCATCTGCTCCGTGCACCACCAGTACTCCTCGAGGGTCTC
>DCZD01000040.1:6548-12680 GCA_002331255.1 Acidimicrobiaceae bacterium UBA2093
GAGAAGATATTGCAACTTGCCCAACGCACTTCCGCACCCAACTCGACAAGCGTTTCGATGAGCACTGCGGTCTGGATAGTCATATGCAATGAACCCGAGATTCGTGCACCCTTCAGTGGCTTGCTGCCACCGAACTCTTTGCGTAACGAGCGCAGACCGGGCATCTCGTGTTCTGCGAGGTGAATTTCCTTGCGACCAAATGGTGCGAGGTTCAAGTCAGCGACGCGATAGTCACGGCGCGTGGCGAGAGATGATGACATTGGGGTTCCCTTCGGGTTTGCAGACGTGGACGAGCCAGATGGCTCTGTTCACCAGGCTGGGGCCCACTGGCACCGATCTGTTCAGCCCGACAGAAAATTGAGTGTAGTGGAGCTCTACGCCTCGAATGTGGGCTTCAGTCCGTTGTCACGAACCTTTGCCATGAGGCGTTCGTGCTCGGTGTCTGACACTGACTCAGCTTCATCGACGAGCATGACCGGAATACCCTCGCGAACCACATAGCGACGCTGCAGCCGCGGGTTGTACAGCGAGTTCTCGTCGGCGAAATAGTACAGCGGACCCTTGTCCTGTGGACAAGCGAGGATGTCGAGCAGAGCTTGGTCAAGTGACATGTCGTCATCCTGCCACGATGCCGAGCACCTCGGCGACTCTCTGGTCACATTCGGCGCGAGTCGGTGCCTCGAGATTGAGACGTAGCAACGGCTCTGTGTTCGACGGACGCAGGTTGAACCACCATTCACCACAATCAACAGTGAGACCATCGAGAGTGTCCTGTGAAAAGTGGGAGTACGCACGGGCAACGGCTTCGATTACCACTGCGGTGTCCTCAACTTCGGTGTTGATCTCGCCACTCGCCTCGTAACGCTCGAATGGTTTGCGAACTTCAGAAAGCGGTGCTCCTGAGCGTGCCATCTCATTCAGCACCAGCAACGATGCGATAATGCCACTATCGGCGCGATAGTTGTCGAGGAAGTAGTAGTGCGCGGAGTGCTCACCGCCAAACACTGCACCGGTCTCAGCCATCGTCTGCTTGATAAAGCTGTGTCCGACACGCGTGCGTACCGGCGTCCCGCCGTTCTCTCGGATGACTTCAGCAACCGCACGTGAGCATATGCAGTTATGCAAGATGGTCGCACCCGGGTGAGCGCGCAACATTGCGGCGGCGAGCAGCGCTGTCGTCGTACTTCCCGAGAGACCGCGACCCAACTCATCGACGACGAAGACACGGTCAGCATCACCATCGAACGCCAATCCGACATCGAAGCCACCCGACACCACGCGCGCTTGCAGGTCACGTTGGTTCGCTGGCTGAATTGGGTCGGCCGGATGATTCGGAAATGAACCATCGAGCTCACCGTACATAACTTCCAACTGCACTCCCTGCAGTCGCTCGAAAACCACCGGCACGATGAGCCCACCCATGCCATTGGCGGTGTCAGCCACGACTTTGAGGCCACGCAATGCGGCAGGATCTACGAACGAGACGACGTGATCGGCGAATTCATCGAGCATCGACCGCGTGGTCTTCGTTCCGCTGATTGCAGTACGCGCGATTGCAGTACGTGGCGAAACCAATGCTGCTTTTGCAGCGTCTCTGATGTCGGCGAGACCAGACTCAATGCCAACAGGACGAGCACCAGACAGACAGAACTTGATGCCGTTGTATTCGGCGGGATTATGCGACGCGGTGAACATTGCGCCAGGCGCGTCGAGTTTGCCGGCAGCGAAATAGAGCAAGTCCGTGCTTGCCAACCCGAGATCGACCACGTTGACTCCGCAACTCATCGCACCTTGTGCGAAAGCGTCGGCGAGGCCTTCTCCGGTGAGGCGCATATCGCGTGCCACCAACACCGTGGACGCACTCGTGAACTGGGCGAAACCGACACCAAGCGCGTACGCGACGTCCTCATTCATCTGATTCGGAGTTGTACCGCGCACGTCATAGGCCTTGACGATGCGATCAAGGACTGTCGGATCAACCTTTGGCACGTCGCCGAACGCTACCGAGCCATCGCCAGTCGAACGCGGAACATCCTGGACTCCGACTCCGTAGCGGAACGGTCGGCGCCTGAACCACACCAACATCGCAATGCCCGCAATGGTGAGAACGAATGCAATTTGGTCTGCACGTGACGTCGCATACTCCATGACAACGGTTGTCGACGTGGGAATGACGACCATCATGTTCGGTGCGACGCGGTACGGACCATCGCCGCCCTTCACTTTCCAGTTCGGGAAATAACTGACTCGAACAAGGACAGGTGTACCGACTTTGTCGACATCGAATGACAACCGTTCTTGATCAATATCGATGTTCGAAACTTCTGCTCTGTCGATGCTTCGAGACACGATCGGCGTCGACGCAGAGGGCACGACGATGTCGACGCGACGGCCGCTCTCGCCAGGCTCACCTTCGCGACGTTCCAGGTCTACTTCAACGTCGATTTGTTGCCATGTGTCGGGTCCGTCTGCGGCCGGCAACGCGGCCCACTCAGAGCGTTGTTGGAAATAAGAAGTACCCAATTCCAGCCACTGCTCACGGACATCGCCTTCGTGTTCGTTAATGATTACTGGCTCGACAGAAAGCCCTTCAACCAACATCACGTCTTGGATCTTGTACACATGCCATGGACCTACCGTCTTCAACTTGACGAGGTCTGCCTGGGCGTCCGCCTGCGTCACAGCCTCAGGAGTAAACGCCATGTAGTACTTGACTCCGAGATCACGAAGGTATGGCACCCCTTTCTCGGCGACCGTGTTGTCATAACGCAATTCGCGCACTGGGTTGCTGCTCTGTTTCGACATTGCAGCAGCAGTGATGAAGTGATACGGCGTCGTGCCTGCGGCTTCGAAAAACAACCCCTCCATCGAACCGATGCATCCCTTTGTCCAGAATGGCAACAACATGAGCGACATCGTCGTTCCGTATTTGTTCAACTCACTGTTGTTCTCCCACATGGCACGCCCGCAGCCGTGCACGGGATTGTCACCCAGTTCTTGCATCGTCTGCACGATGTCGTGGTACTCGCCGTACGCAGCCTTACCTTCGTAACCTTCAAAATTCCACCGCGCCCAGCCATCGGAGAATGCACGTGACGCCGGCACCGAAATTGGACCCCATGAATAGTGCGTGCGACCGTTCTTCGACTCAACTTTGCCGCCAGGCAGCTGCTCAAAGCGAAAACCCAACACAACGAGACAGAACAAAGCACTGACACCGAGCAAGGAAGTCGCTGCATTCACAGGAAGGCGGACACCAGGATCATTCGTGTCACCCTCACCCCGCGCTCGACGTTCCAGGACGAAGGATCGGTGCACGAACGAGGCAACTTCGTACACCCCGATGAGAGCGAGCATGAATCGCAAGAGGTACACGAAGGGCAACAGACGAGGATTCCACAGCAGTCCGATGACGGGCAATTGGCGTTGCGCGACGTTGACCCCGATCATGAGGATGATCGTGTAGATGCCCATCCAGATGCCAAGAAAACGTCGGCGCAGCAATGAGCCGATGAACCCAGCGACTGCCAACGCGAGAATGACGACATCCCAAGCAAGCGGCAACGGGAAAAACATGGTCCAGAGCGATTCGTTTGGCCCCGCTGGTTTCGGCTCATATTTCATGTCGGTCATGAATGCATGCCCACCGAGAAACGGCAGCACCCAGAAAGCCGACAACAACACGGCACACACCATCGTGGTCAAGCCGTATCTGAAGCGTTGCCGATCCATTCGCATGAACCACATGATGACGAGGCCACCGAACACGAAGATAAGAACGATTCCATGACACAACGCTGACAAAGCAATCGATATTGCAGCCCACGCTCGGTATTGGCCTGTTTCGAGTCCGCGTGCAAACAACCCAAAGGCAACGAGCGCGAAAGCGAGCGCCAGCGAGAAGGAATACTCGCCCGCCATGGTCGATGCAATGTTGCCGCCGTAGATCGTGAAACTCTCGTCGTAAAGGAACATCGTCGCCCCGATAGCCATGAGCTCAGGTAGCGGCGATGCCAGTCGCGCGAGTCGACCCATCAGCCACGCACAGAACGGAAAAGCAACGAGACCCGCAACGACGACGATCTTGAACGCGATTCCGTAGGGAACAATCAGATCGACAAGTACGACCATGAGTGCCGGAACGACCATGTAAAAGCGATACGCAGGGAACCCGGCGTACCAGTCCATACTCCAACCATTCACACGCCAATGTGGCAACAAGACATCACGCAAATAGGCAGGTCCCCACACGTGGGCACCCATGTCACCACCAGTTGGAGTGTTGTTGCGCAGAATCAACTCAGGGTGCAGCGTCGACAGCACCAGCAACGTCGCACCGACGACGACCGCGGTGGTCATCATCGATTGCCACGTGTCGGAACGATTCTTCATGTGAGCGCCACCAACACAAGGCCCGTCGCGTTGAACGCCATATGAGTGATGATATTCATGCCGAGCGTGTTATTTCGATTGAACACCAAACCAAGTACAAGTGCGAAAGCAAACAACCCGACGAATTCCACTGGCACAAAGTGGATCGCAGCAAACCAGGCAGCTACAAGAACCAGTGCCCGAGACTTTCCGAGCGCAGCCCCAATCGAACGTTGGAGCATTCCGCGGTAGACAATTTCTTCCACGATCGGAGCTCCGACCACGACTATCAACACCAACACAAACATCCACGCACCACTCGCATTGTCGACCAAGTCCGTCGCTCGTTTCTCGACCTTTTCTGACGAAAACGAGTCAGGGAAGAGAGCCCGAAGAGGCAGCATCACAACCGGTACCAAGATGAGTTGCGAGAGAACTCCGAGTGGCACGCCGAGGAGATCTCGCATGCTGAACCGCACCCGCATCGACGTCAACACACTGCCTTCGGTGTGCTGACGACAGAGGCGCATCACGCCCCACAGCGAGATTGTCCACGTGATCGACGACACCATCGCCAGCACCCACACTGGCTGTTCGCTGACATCGACATCACCCTGACCGACAATGACAATGGCAAGCGGGGCCGCGATATTGCCCGCCAGAAAGCAGACGAACCAAGTCGTTACCGCAGAACGCGCCGGAATCACGACGACAGTGTGTCAGCCTGCGAGTCGAGTCGCGCCCTCCGCAAAGGTGCGGTGGCGGCGGTCCTCGAGTCTCCAGCCCGACGGCGGCTTCAAGCGACGTGCGTGTTGGTCACACAGGTCGTAGGAATGCGGCTCACGTTCTGGTGTCAGGTCGTCGAGCCACACCAAAGAGCGTGCGTACTGGTACGACAACGTCAGTTCTGCTTCGTTTGCGCATCCGCTACGCGAACAATGACGTGCCATGTGGATAAAGGTACTTGTTCGTCGAAACGTCTTGTGTGATGCCACTTTTGACACGTGAGCGACCTGTTCAGTGCTCGCCAAGACAAGCATGAGTGCGCAGCCGTAGGCTGAGATTCATGAGCGAGATACCTCCCCCTCCGCCCCCTCCGCCGCCGCCGTCAAGCAAGCGCGGTGGACAAAATCCGTTCATGAAAGGTCGTGCTCCGCGTCCGGACAAGTCCCCGACAGATCCGCAGGCTCGTCGCCCGATGCCTCGCTGGGCCATCTGGGTCGTTATTGCCGCGCTCGTCATGCTCGCTTTCAGCAGTCGACTGTGGACCACGCCAACTGGCGAGAAGTTGAGCTACACCGAATTCTTGGCACTTGTTGATGACGGAAAAGTCGCTGACCTCACGATCAACAACGCCAACAACATCATCAGTGGCACCTTGTCTGACGGACGCAAATTCACCACTACTGGTGCCATGCAACTGAGCGAAGCCGATGAACAACTGCTGAAGGAACGCGGTGTCGACTACAACTTCTCGACGCCGCAGACGAGTTGGTTCATGAGCCTCATCCCCATTCTGTTGCCGTTCATCTTCATCGTGGCCATCTTCATGTGGATGCAACGTCGTGCCATGGGACAGGCCGGCAACATCATGTCAATCGGTCGTAGCCGTGCGAAGTCGTACCAATCTGACAAGCCATCGACTACGTTCGCCGACGTCGCCGGCTACGAAGGCGTGAAGCAGGAAATCAAAGAGGTCGTCGACTTCCTACGCATGCCTGAGCGCTTCAAAGAAATCGGCGCACGAGTCCCGAAGGGAAT
>DCZD01000012.1:0-206 GCA_002331255.1 Acidimicrobiaceae bacterium UBA2093
TTTACCGTACAGACAGCAGCATGTGCCCAACGTGCCGCCGGGTGTGGCTCGACGGGGCTTGCTGCATGGGATGGTTGGTTCCAATTGCGCACGGCTCTCGATGCGATCCCGTCGACGGTTGGCACGCCCATCGGTGCTCCGATGGATATCAGGTGGGGTTGGGGTGGGCCTCTCTTTGTGCCGCCACCGACCACTACGACCACGAC
>DCZD01000012.1:420-17526 GCA_002331255.1 Acidimicrobiaceae bacterium UBA2093
CAACGACGACGACAACAACAACAACCACCACCACGACCATCCCGTCGTCGTCAACGACATCAACGTCAAGTTCGACGACCAGTACGTCGTCGACTACTTCGACAAGCTCGTCATCAACGACCACTACGACCACTACGACAACTACGACCACAACTGCTCCGTGAGCACTCGTCTAAGGTGATGGCGTGATGGGTCCACGTCGCCGTTCACGACGAGTCACCCCGGTTCTTGTTTTTCTCGTTACTCTCGTTAGCTCAGGATTAGCGACCTCCGTCGACGCTGATTCGACCGGCATCAAGCTGAGGCTGGTCCGCAAAGTCGGTGAAGGCATCTCGCCGAAATCAGTTGTTGCATCGTCGGGGGGAGTGGTCATTGCGCAGAACATGATGTACACCCACGGTGTGACGGCCTATGACGCCGAGGGTGGGCTCATTACCCGCATCTCCGATGCGGTACCGATGAGCATGTTGGGCCTGAAGCGAAGTGGCGGTGCGACAGGTTCACCGGTCGAGGCTGCATTCAGCGCCGACGGCTCGTTCGCGTACGTGTCGAACTACCAGATGTACGGCTCTGGCTTCAACAAACCCGGTTTTGACAAGTGCATCGCTGCCGATGGATACGACGCGAGCTACGTCTACAAAGTTGACATGTCAAAGCTTCGAGTTGTCGCAGCAGTGCGCGTAGGTGCAGTTCCGAAGTTTCTCGCAGTCTCACCCGATGGAAACACATTGCTTGTGTCGAACTGGTGCTCGTCGACCATCAGCGTTGTTGATCTCGCGACTTTCACAGAGAAGCGACAGATTCTTGTGGGGAGATACCCGCGAGGAATCGCCATATCGAATGATTCCTCTGTCGCCTTTATCGCCATCATGGGCGGTGGGCGCATTGCGCGCGTTGACATGTCGACGTGGAAGGTCAAGCAGTGGCGATCGCCCAACTCGACGCCGCGTCACATCATTCTCAGCCCAGATGGCTCAAAGCTCTATGTGTCGCACAACATCGCATCAGTGGTGGCCGAAGTGAACGCACGAAATGGTCGAGTCCTGCGTCGTGTGACGACCGGGAACGCTCCGCGCACAATGGCCCTCAGTCCAGATGGTGCAGCGTTGTACGTCGTGAACTACGACTCGAACACGGTCTCTGTGGTCGACGCGTCCATTATGAAAGTGGTCCAGACCGTGAACACGCCGACCCACCCGATTGGCGTCACTTTTGAACCAACCAAGAACCGAGTATGGGTTGCTTCCTATCATGGGACATTGTTGTTGTATGACCGGGTGTGAGCCTGGTCCCGAGTTGGTCACGTCGTCGAGGAGTGCACATGGGATTTCCCACTGATCTAGAGATTGCTCAGGCGGCTCAATTGGCGCCGCTTGGTGTCATCGCCGATCAACTGACATTGCAGGCAGACGAGATCGAGCCATATGGCCGACATGTGGCCAAGATCGACTTGTCTGCCATAGATCGACTTGAACACAATGCGCGGGCCAAATATGTCGTAGTCACTGCCATTACGCCAACTCCGCTCGGAGAAGGCAAGACCACTACCGCCGTCGGACTCGGGCAGGCGATGAAGCACATTGGCAAACGAGGCGTCCTTAGTTTGCGACAGCCATCCATGGGTCCCACGTTTGGCATCAAAGGAGGCGCAGCAGGCGGTGGTTATAGCCAAGTCGTGCCCATGGAACTATTGAATTTGCATCTGACCGGCGACTTTCATGCGGTCACCGCTGCTCACAACATGCTCGCGGCAATGCTCGACAACCATCTTCACCAGGGCAACAAGCTCGGACTGTCGCTAAAGAACATCACGTGGAGGCGTGTGCTCGACGTGAATGATCGGTCGTTGCGGAATGTCGTCATCGGCATGGGTGGAAAAGATGACGGAGTGGTTCGCCAAACCGGCTTTGACATCACCGCAGCTTCAGAGGTCATGGCCATTCTCGCGTTGTCGACTTCGCTCGAAGATATGCGTGCGCGACTTGGTCGCATCGTCGTCGGATATACGGAAGACGACCGAGCAGTCACCGCGGACGACCTCGATGCTGGTGGGGCGATGGCGGTCATCATGCGCGATGCCTTGAAACCGAACCTGATGCAGACGCTCGAGAACACCCCTGTCCTCATCCATGCGGGTCCGTTCGGGAACATCGCACATGGCAACTCGTCGATCATCGCGGACCTCATTGGTATTCGTGCTGCCGATTACCTCATCACTGAGGCAGGCTTCGGTGCCGACATGGGTGCTGAGCGATTCTTCAATATCAAGTGTCGGGCATCTGGTCTGCGTCCCGACGCCGCCGTGCTCGTCGCGACGGTGCGCGCGTTGAAAGCGCACTCGGGTCGTTACCGCATCGTCGCAGGGAAACCATTGCCACCTGAGTTGCTCGAAGAGAACCCAGACGACGTACGTGAAGGTGCGGCGAACCTCATTCAGCAGATTGAGAATGTCAAAGTGCACGGCGTGTCACCGGTTGTCGCCATCAATGCATTTCCGAGCGACCATGAGAGCGAGCATCGTGCGATCGCTGAGATTGCGAAGGCGCTTGGTGCACGGGTGGCAGTATGCACGCACTTTTCCGATGGTGGCAAAGGAGCAACTGACTTAGCGCGCGCAGTCGTGGAGGCATGTGACGAGCCGAGCAACTTCCGATTCCTGTATCCCGATGATGCGTCGCTTCGGAGCAAGATCGAGACGGTCGGCAAAACGATTTACGGCGCAGGAGAAGTCGAATACACAGCGGAAGCATCTCGTCAGATCGACCTGTATGAAGCAAATGGCTTTGGTTCACTTCCTGTGTGCATCGCGAAGACCCATCTCTCGATTAGTACCGACCCGAAACTGCGCGGTGCTCCAAAAGGTCACACAATCACGGTCCGCGAGGTACGTGCCTCAGTCGGTGCGGGGTTTGTGTATCCGATCTGCGGAGACATGCGAACCATGCCAGGCCTCGGCGCTAGTCCAGCAGCCAGTCGCATCGACCTCACCGAGGACGGCCGCATCGTGGGGCTGTCCTGACGCTTACCGAATAAGTCGAAGCATCAGGTCACTTGCCGCGTAGTTCGGCCACAACAGGTGCAAACGACTCGACATCGTCACCTCCGACGATGATGTAGCTGAAGCCCCATCGTTCACGTTGTGCGATCAACTGCTCGATGATTGCACTTGGTGGCCCGATTGCGCCGAACGGGGTGGCATCGACCATCTCTTTTGGGGCCTTGAAGAAACCTGAAAGTGCGTCGACGGCTGCCGCTCGGTCATTAGTCACGTTAACGATGAATGCTCGGATGTTCATCTCGATGTGGTCGAGTCTGTTGCCGGCGGCGTCAGCGACGATCTGCACTTTCTCATCCACAGACTCTGCCGACATGTGACCGATTGTCTCACCATCGATGGCGCCCGACTTGAGGTTGGGGTTGATGCCGACGATGTCAGCGTGGCGAGCAGCAAATGTGAGCACCCGCTTGCCACCACCGCCGATGAGAATTGGTGGACATGGCCGTTGAATCGGCTTAGGGAGACCGTCGTACCCCGTAATCGTGTAGTGCTTGCCTGAGAACGAGAATGGTCCATCTGCCATACATTCTTGAATGACATGAACACCTTCGATGAATCGGTCGACTCGAACAGCGGGAGTGTCATATGTGATTCCTGCTTGTTCATAGTCGGTGATCATCCAGCCGGCGCCAATGCCGATCTCAACTCGACCTGATGAGAGCACGTCCATCGTCGCCAATTCTTTGGCAAGCACCACCGGATGCTTGTAGTCGTTGTCGAATACAAGTGCGCCGATACGCAGGCTTGACGTTGCGGCTGCTGCGGCTGTGAGGGCGGGGACCGGCGCGAATTGCTCTGTGAAGTGGTCGGGCATAGTGAGCACGTCGAAGCCGTTTGCTTCGGCTTTGCGTGCGAGATCCACCCATGACTTTCCATCAACTGTGTGTGATGCTTGGATGCCGAATCGAAACGGCTTTTGGGGCATTGAAGGCATGGGTGCACCGTATCAACGGGCAATGTCGAGACAGTGACTGACGTCGTCGTGATGTCGCCGCTACCGTGGTTTCACCGTGAAATGTCGAGCCCTCATAGATCGTCTCCCCACGAGTCTTGCTCGTGGGCCATGGTTGCTGCGCTCAGTCGTTGTCGTCGTTGCGTCGTCGCTATTCCTTGCCGCAGCTCTGGTCGGCGCGGCCCCTGCAGCGTGGGGAGTGCTTAACTCGCATGATCTGACCCCAGTGTCGCTGCCACTCTTCGAAGGCCTAGCAAGTCGCTCGCAAATTCTCGATGTGAATGGCGTACAGATCGGCGTGTTCGAGTCCGAAAACAGCCAACCACTCGCCATCGAGGATGTTCCTGTCGACGTCATCGCAGCCCTCATGGCTGTCGAAGACGCAGGCTTTTATGAACACAAGGGTGTCAATTTACGAGCACTTGTGCGCGCGACACTTGCCAACTTCCAATACAGCACAAGTCGCCAGGGCGCTTCGACCATCACGCAGCAAGTGGTGAAGAACGAGTTTCTCGCTGGCATGGAGCGCGACGGCAGGTACAAGATCCTGCAGGCTCGATATGCGGTCATGCTTGAGAAGCAGGTTCCCAAGTCGAAGATCATCGAGCGATACCTGAACACCGTCTATTTCGGAAACAATGCATACGGACTTCAGGCTGCTGCAGAGGTGTACTTCGGCAAACGTGTGCGCGACCTCTCTCTTGTTGAGGGCGCCTTTCTCGCAGGTCTCGTGCGTGCGCCATCCAGCTATGACCCGATCCGGAATCCAGAGCAATCGAAACGACGATTCGAACAAGTGCTTGAGAGGCTCGTGGAGACCGAACTCATTACCGCCGAGCAGTTAGAGCAATTCTCTGACACGTGGCAGGTGCCCGAGACCTTGAAGAACATTCCCGAGTTACAAGTGCGTCGCTCGTACTTTTCCGAGATGGTGCGTGACTATCTCTTGAACAAGAGCGACATCCTCGGGCCGACCTATCAAGAGAGATTCAATCGTCTCTATCGAGGTGGTTTACGTATCCATACGACATTGGATTCAAAGGCCCAATTCCTTGCGGAAGCAGCAGTCAGGAAACAACTTCCCTCGAACAAGGCTGGCATCACGGCGGCACTCGTAAGCGTTGACAACGCTTCTGGTGCAGTGCGCGCCGTGGTCGGTGGACCCGGCTTCACCGCTGGGCGAAGTGAGGTGAACTTGGCACTTCGTCGTCGACAGACGGGCTCAAGTATCAAAGTTTTCATCCTTGCCGCCGCACTCGAAGCTGGGGCACAACCCAAGGACTTGATCGATGGCACGTTGCCATGCACGTTTCCGAACCCAGGACTGCCAGAAGAGCCGTTCAAGATCACTCAAGGTGTGAGCAGGCCGATTTCTACGCTTGAGCAACAGACGTGGTTGTCCATCAACTGCGCGTATGCGCGTCTTTCGCAAATTGTCGGTCTCGAGCGACTTGTGCAAATGGTGTATCGATTGTCGGGCTCGCCATATCTGTCGCGAGACACATTCAAGATTTCACCATTCGCAAGTTTCGCCACTGGCGCGAATGAACTGAGCCCGATGGACATGGCGACTGGTATGCAGGCTCTTGCCAATGGAGGAGTGAAGCTTGAGCCCTATCTCATTGAGCGCATAGAGAATTCGTCCGGTGTTGTGTGGGGTCACAGCGCAACCGGAACTCAGGTCGTTGCAAAGGTTGTGGCTGACACCGAGATGTCCATCTTGAAAGGTGTGATGGCATCGGGGACTGCACGCCGTTCGGCACTTGCTTTCGGTCGGCCATCGGCAGGCAAGACCGGTACGCAGGATGAGAACACAAATGCTTGGTTTGTTGGCTCAACCCGTCAACTGACGACCGCCGTATGGGTGGGAGATCCACGTGCATACACCCCGATGATCAATATCCCTGAGTTTCGTGCGGTGGGAGTGCCGCGAGTGCAGGGCTCTACATTCCCTGCGCGCATTTGGAAGTCATTTATGGACCCAGCCCACAATGATGCGCCGATGTTGGACTGGGATGAACCTGCTCTGGCAGACAGAAATCAGGTTCGCTTGTATCTGCCGGGCACGGATTGTGTGGCACAAGTCGTTAGTGGTGCTTTGCCGCGAACACTCACCGGGCCGACCGTCGCAACCATCGTTCCAGTCAACACAACCATTCCATCGTCGTCTTCATCTTCTGTGACGACATCGACGGTCCCGGTCACCACCTCGATACTCGCGCCGACAGAGACCATCTTCTCTTGGCCAATACCTTCAGGCCCACCAGCTGTCGCAACTGTGTCCGCGACCTCTGTGCCGACCACTGTGCCGACGACCGTGTCGGCAACAACCATTGCGGTAGCACCGGGTGTTGTCACAACAATTGCTCCATTGCCGGTGCCAACCGTCAGTGGACCCATCGTCAGTGTCGTGGACCCGGGCACGACAGTGCCTCAGACGATGACTGACCCGACCTATCCGATTATCGGCGCGGATCCCTCGAAGTATCTCGTCTACTCGTGTGCAAAAGGCGTCCCTGCGTCCGTTCGCACGACTGTCGGCGCAAGCTGAGAGTCGTACGATTGGCGGCTCATGTTCTTCTGGTTTCTCGGTACGGCCGTTGTCGCAGTGTGGTTTGTCTTCCGTGATGAGCGTTTCGATTACCGCACGCTCATGATTGGTGCGGTGTTGCCCGACATCTTCGACATACCAACAGGCGGTGTCTGGGTGTTCCACTCTGTCACGGCAAGCGTCCTGGCCCTCACGTTGGTGATGGGCATCTGGCGACGTGGTTCTTCGAGACGGCGAAGTCTTCTTGGCGTGCCGATCGGCATGTTCTTTCATCTCGTATTCGACGGCGCTTTCGCCAACACTGCTTCCTTCTGGTGGCCATTCACTGGGCTGACGATGGACTCGGCGAACGTGCCGAGCATTGATCGCGGCCCACTCAATGTCGTCCTTGAAATTGTCGGCGTCGCACTACTCACATGGGTGTGGCGACGAGCTGGACTTTCGCTACCGGTGAATCGCCAACTGTTTCTTTCATCCGGTGTGCTCTATGAGCGCATCCACCAACCACGCACTCCTCAGGAGCCACCGACATGCTGATCCTCGTTCGTCACGGCCGCACGGCGGCTAACGCAAAAGCGCTGTTGCAGGGAAGGGTCGACCATCCGTTGGATGATGTCGGCCAAGACCAAGCGCACCGTGTTGCTCGGGTTATCAACGAGTTGTATCCCACTGCGCGTGTCGTGTCGAGCCCACTTCGGCGCGCACGTATGACCGCTGAAGCAATCTCTCCCGACGTGGTCATCGACGATCGTTTCATCGAGTTGGACTACGGGGCATTTGATGAACTGCCGCTCACCGATGTGCCTGCCGAGACCTGGGCACAGTGGCATGCGGATCCCCATTTTCGTCCACCTGATGGCGAGACGCTCGCTGAACTAGACGTTCGTGTGCACTCGGCGCTTGAGGACTTGACTGATGAGGCACGGACGAAGGACGTTGTCGTCGTCGCACATGTATCACCGATAAAAAGTGCAGTCGTCTGGGCGCTGAATGGTCACACAAACATGTCATGGCGGTGTGCGTTGGATCGAGGGTCAATCACGCGAATCGCCATCGGTCCACGAGGGCCATCGCTCGTCGGGTTCAACGACACAGCACATCTCGACGTGAAGTAACCCGTCGCTCATGGGGTGACGGTGAGTCGCTCTGTAAGCGGGATTCTGTGCGCACTTTCGTGTGCGGTGACCATCCATCTATGCGGTCTACCCGAAGGTCGCCTTGCGGCGGGCGAGCAGCCCATTCCTTCTGCTTGACCTTGCTCCTAGTGGGGTTTACCAAGCCACGTGAGTCGCCCCACGTGCTGGTGCGCTCTTACCGCACCGTTTCAGCCTTGCCTGTGATCGTTGCCGATCCATCGGCGGTTTCCTCTCTGTTGCACTGTCCGTCAGGTTGCCCCGACCTGGCTCGCGCCAGCACCATGCTCTGTGGAGTCCCGACTTTCCTCGATGTATTGCTACACCGCAGTCACCCGAACGACTCACCGTCACGAGGCAGTGTACGAGTGGTGCGGGCTTGCGCCTAGACCGTTTTATACCTGGTTGCGAGATCGCGTCAGTCGACGTAAATGAGCGAGTTCAAGCTAGGTGTCTCAATTGACAGCACGTCCTTGTTGCCGCTTTCGCCCGGCTTCCCGAGTGCAACTTGCACGGCTGCCAACGTTCCGAAGGTCGAGGGAACTGCACCAACGAGTGCCGCACCGCGGTCATCTACACCAGGAAGCACTCCGTCGAAGCCGGGTCGGATTGCCTGTGCGAGAACGGTCGCGTGGCGAGCCTCTTGTGCGCCGATGATCATTGCATCGGCGCGCAATGCTGGTTCCGCGATCTGGGCAACAAAGCCTTGGTAGGTCGATGCAGCAAGCGTCTCTAGTGCGTGGGCAAAGGCGAGAGCATCGGCAGCCGGAGTGTCGCTCTCGACAACGAGCGCCAGAGCGGGCTCGACATACAGCGACATCATGCGCGGGTTGGCTTCCTTGAACGGCTTGCCTCCACGTGCGGTGAGAAGAGCCTCGAGTGCAGCAGCGTGATCAGTGTGGTCAGCGATGAACGCTTTCGCGACGTCGAGTGCTTTCGCTGCATCGCCAGTCAGGACGTTTGCTTTGGCGACTGCGTTGTACGTGTCAATTGCGAGGTATTCCACCGACATTGCAGTGCGCAGCAAGACTTCGTCGGTGACGTGCGCGTTCTCGAGCGCTGTCGTTTCGGGGCTGAGGCCAATGCGGGCGATATCGGAGTGTGATTCTCCGCCACATGCTGCGAGTACCGCCGCCGACGTCGCAGTGAGGCCGCCGATTCGAAGGAATGAGCGTCGATTGAATGACGATGTGTTGGCTGAAGCGTTGTTTTTCATGATCACTTTCATCCTGCGGTCACGGCGTCGAGAGGTAGTTCGGCAAGCATCGCGAGCGCTGCACTGTGGTGCGCTTCGATCGTGATGATCGAAGCGACGAGTGCTGCAGCATCCGTGCCCTTGATGACGCGAAGAGCTTCTGTGTGTGAGGCTGCTGCGCCTTTTTCCATCTCAATGAGCGCTGGAAGCATGGACATGAAGTCACCCGACGGCGACACTGATGCGGCACCCGGGTCTGTTGAAGCTGACGACCCGACGTATCCCTTCAGTGCGTCAACATAGGCCTGATGGTGTTCGCGCATCGCAACAACGACCGCGCCTTCGTCCTTGCTGAGATTCAACTTCTCCATTGCTACGTATGCCTGCACATGACCGCGCTCAGCGACGAGTGCGGCATTGATCCCGGCGTTGTCGTCAGCGGAGCGCTTTGGGGGAGTTGTGCTGGAGGATGACTCGGCGGCGAGTGCGTGGCTGCCAAGCAGCACCGGCGACGCGAGCACGGCGCCACTGGTGAGCGCAGCGAGAATCATCTGACGTCGAGACATGCCTTCGGCCTGCTCGTTCGTGTTGTGAGAGTGAATGTCCACGAGGGGGAATCCTTCTTTGTCGGTTGTGCCCGTCACGGCACCCTCCCAACACTAGAAGTCCAGTGCTGACAGGTCCGGTATCCAACCGCCGGCACGAGAGAGCGCCTCAGTCCATTGAGCGCGAGACACGCCTGCTTTACCAGAGGGCTCGCACGTCCATGAGGGCACCGACGCCGAACTTGCCTCCTCGAGACTTGCCCAAACGCCAGCACTGGTGCCGGCAAGAAAGGCAGCACCAAGCGTGGTGGCCTCGGTCACAGGCGCGACATGGACGATTCGATTTGCAGCATCAGCAAGCGACTGCACGAACACACGATTACGACTCATGCCGCCATCGATGTGCAACTCGCCGATGTCGAGTCCGCTGTCGGCCTCAGCTGCCTCGACAAGATCCACGCCACGGTGAGCGACTCCCTCGAGAACTGCGCGGACGACATGCGCTCGCGTCGTGCCTCGGGTCGCACCGAGCAATGTTCCGCGCGCACCGTAATCCCAGTGTGGGGTGCCAAGACCAAGAAGTGCTGGGACAAACACGACACCCTCGGTTGAATCGACAGTTGCAGCGATTGCTTCTGTCGAAGCGGCGTCTGGCACCAGTTGCATGTCGTGCACCAGCCACTCGATGTTCGTTCCTGCTGCAAGCATCACGGCCTCGGTGCCGTAGTGGACGTTTGAGTCGTGGCTGTGCGCCACGATCGGGAATGTCCCGTGTGTCGAACGTGCGGACTGAGAAGGTGGCGAGTCACCGACAAAGAGATCCAACATGCCACCAGATCCGAAAGTGATCTTCGCGCGACCAGCACTCACGCACCCTTGTCCGACAAGTGACGCCTGTTGGTCGCCAATGAGCGTATGCAGCATGGGTGCGCCAGGCAGCGCCGTCACCAGACCAATTGACCCTCGCGATGTGACGATCTCTGGAAGTTGGTGACGTTCGATACCAAGAATGGTGAGGATGTCGTCGCGCCATTCCTTGCCGTCTGATGTGGTGAGACCGGTGACTGCAGCATTGGTGTGGTCGGTGACGTGGTGGACACCCTCGGTGAGTTTCCATGCAATCCATGTGTCGATGGTGCCGATGCGAATGTCTGCAAGATGTCGAGTCGATCCGCCACCGAGATAAGTGCGCGCCATCCACGATGCCTTGGTTGCGGTTTGATTTGGGGCAAAAGCAAGTCCATGTTCTGCGCGCAACATCATGCAATCGACGATTGTGCGAAGGTCTTGCCACCCGAGCGATGGCCCGATGGGTTCTCCAGTAGTGGCGTCCCACATGACAGTGCTCGCTCGTTGGTTCGCCACTCCGACAGCAGTGACTGGCGAACTGGCGGCGCTGAGAAGCTGCTCGCATGCGTCGAGTGTGGACTTCCACATTGTCATCGCGTCGAACTCCACGTGGCCTGGCGCTGGTGACGAAGGCGCACAATGTCGGTACGCGTGGGCCGTGATGTGTCCGCCCTCGTCGACGAGAGCGGCACGCAACCCGGTCGTACCGATATCGATTACAAGAATGGTCATGCCCGTGTCCTCAAGTCGTGCCACTTACGAAGGGTTCTTCATGTGGGGAGCATTTCGTTGGACGATGCTGCCGAGCAACGCACCGACCACTGATGCAAACAGCGCAAGGGTCAACGACGACACCACGCGAGACCAGCGCACATCGTCGCCGACGGCGAGTTTGACCAAGACGATTGCTGCTTGCACCGCGATGAAAGTTCCGGTCGAAGCAACCATGCCGTGGGTGTATGGGCTTCCGACGTTCTGTCTGCTGGCGGCAACACCGGCTCCGATGATGAACCCGAACAGGGCAATGAGCGAAAGAAGTACAGGCCATGACGACGATGCCGGTTCATCATCCAGCAGAAACCGCGCAACCAACGTGGGCGGCACAGAAAACAGCAGAGTGACCGAGGCGCCTTGGCGAAGCGCCAGTCGGTCGAGGTTCGAAGGTTGCTCGTTCACAGTCCAAGTTTCCCGGGGTTGAGAATTCCATTCGGATCGAGGGCCGACTTGATAGCGCGAAGCACGACCATTTCACTTCCGAGGGCTTCCTCCATGAATCGTGACCGATTCAGGCCGACGCCGTGATGGTGAGACAAGTTCGCACCTGCACCTAGCGCAGCGCGTTGACCTGCGTCCCAGAGCGCCCCATATGTCGCATCAAACGATTCAACGCCAGGCGTGGCAGCGAACGTGAAGTACAGACATGCGCCGTCGATGTAGCTATGTGAGAGGTGGCAGCTTGCGAGACGGCAACCCGACACCGATTCGAACGCCGCAATAACGTCGCGGCGTACGTTTCGGAGACGCGACCACGGAGCTGCCACTTCCATCGTGTCGATGACGAAGCCCTTCTTGGTGAGTGCTTGCAGGCCACTCGTGTCGTTGCGGTGAGACAGCCAATTGGCCACCAACTTGTCGTCTTCGCGTCGTGCGGACAACGAGGCGAATTCTTGCTCGACGAGACGCTCCGTGGCAGCGACTATCTCCTCGTGGGCCTCATCGAGTACCAGAAGGAATGAACGTGAGCCGTCGCCACCGTGAGAGCGTTGCGACTCCTTTTCGTCATATAAGCGAAGTACCGCAGGTGTCGCTCCGGCTCGAATGATTCGTCGACACGCTTCCATTCCGTCATCGAAGGAATCAAAACTCCATGCGCTGCGCCACTGGTGCTCGTGGCGCGGATGAGCACGGAGCCACGCCCGAGTGACAACACCGAGTGTTCCCTCACTTCCGATGAAGACGCTCGCTCGATCTGGTCCGTCGGCACCAGCCGGAGCATCGCTTGTGCGCACGACGGTTCCATCAGCGAGCACCACTTCGAGAGCTACGACCATGTCGTCAATCTTTCCGTGGCGTGTTGAGTACTGGCCAGCTCCGCGGCATGCGATCCAACCACCCACGGTTGAAATGTCGAACGATTGTGGAAAATGTCCGATGGTCAGGCCGTAGGGCTGAAGGTGTGCCTCAAGGTCGGGACCGAACGTGCCGGGCAAAACTTCGACCACACCAGAAATTTCGTCGACACTCACGACACCTTGCATTGCGCACATGTCCAGGACCACGCCGCCCTTGATTGGTATCGAACCACCGCTCACTCCACTTCGTCCTGCTGCAGTCGTCACTGGAACGCGCTGCTCGTTGCACAGCTGAATGACACGGCGCACCTCATCGGTATGCGTCGGTCGACAGACAATCGACGCGCGCTGAGTGACCACGCCTTCAAGTGCCCAGTGCATGTCGTGTGGCCACCAATCGCGACTTGCTTCGGTGGTCGTCTCAAGGTCGGTTGCGACGGGGCAGAGAGCGTTCATGTTGTTGAGAAACTCAGGGGAGAGCTGCATGACCTCCGACGACGACACGCGAGCGTTTGCTGCGCCGCCTTGGATGTCTATCGGTGATGTCGGTTCACGATGGTTGCTCATGTGCGGTCTCCCAGGTTTTGACCCGTCGCTGCAGTCGAAGCGATGAACTCGTCTTCGGTCACCATCGCAGCGGCATCCTCGCGAGCGCATGAATCGACGAACGTGCGCACTTCGCGATCAATGTCTGCTTCTGACCAGGAAAGAAGTGGCGCGACTAATCGAGCGGTGTCGGAAGCGGCATTAACAGTGGCGCGTCGATCGAACAGTCGAGCACGTGTGCGCCGCGTCATGATGTCATCAAGTGACAACGCCATTTCGTGAGTGACCGAGTACACAGCTTCTGCCCGAAGGTATGGCAGGCCATCGACGAGTGGTCGCGCCAATTGAGGGTCGTTCTTCGCGATTTCGATGATGCGCCCTGCATCACTGCCATAGCGGTTGTCGAGATGGTCGATTGTCGCATCGGTCAACCAATCGGGGCGCTCGACCGGTCGAAACCCTTCGTGACCCCGCAACTTCAATCGCTTCGTGCGGCAACGCCCTGACGTTCCAAGAAGGCTGTCAACTTCGTCGACTGCGTCTTCGGCCATCTCTCGATACGTAGTCAGTTTGCCGCCGGTCACGGTGACCATGCCATTCGTCGAAGTGGTCACACTGTGTCGTCGGCTGAGGTCAGCTGTGCGAGCGGCAGCTTTCGAATCACTGCTGGTGGTGACGAGAGGACGCAGGCCGCTCCAAACGGCTAACACGTCGTCGTGAGTGACATTGGTCGTCACTGATGCATTGAGCGCACGCAACACGTAGTCAATGTCGTCTTTAGTGCACTGCGGCTCGTCGACTGGTCCCTTGTAGTCGGTGTCGGTTGTGCCGATGTATGTGTACTTGTAGGTGCCATCACCGTTTGGTACCCAAGGGACAACAAACAGGCTGCGCTTGTCTTTTGGTACCGGAATTACGACGGCAATGTCATTGCGGACCTTGTGCCAGGGCACGGTCACGTGCACGCCCTTGGCTGGTCGAATAGTCCGGGGGTGACTGCCTTCGTCAAGTTGACGAAGATCATCGGCCCACACACCTGTCGCATTGACGACTGATCGTGCACGCGCGTCAAATGTTTGACCGGTCAGAATGTCGCGCAGTGTCACTGTCGACTCTTTGTCGTGGCGTTTGATGCCTGTCACCTCGATGCGATTTGCCGCGACAGAACCCATGTCGACCGCCGTACGCACGACAGTCAGCGTGAGCCGTGCGTCGTCTGCTTCCGCATCGAAATACAGATATGCAGATGCAAGACGTTCGGCACGCATGGTCGGTAAGTGGGCTTGCGCTGCTTTGCCAGACAAACGTCGGTGAAGTCGGCCTATTCGCCAGCCGCCGGTGATGTCGTACATCCACAGCGCCGAGCCGAGTGCACGAGCGATCTTCTTTGAGATGAGTCCATCTTTCGTGAGAATCGGAATCATGAAGGGGAGCACGCGCACGAGGTGCGGTGCATTGCGACGCAAACGCTTTCTTTCGTGCAGAGCCTCGTACACCAATCGGACGTCGCCCTGTTGCAAATAACGCAACCCACCGTGAATCAACTTGGAGGACTTCGATGATGTGCCCGAAGCGAAGTCGTCTCGTTCAACGAGTGCGGTCACATGGCCGCGGCTGACTGCATCGAGAGCGACGCCGGCACCAGTGATGCCGCCACCGATCACTAATACGTCGAAGGTTGTTTCCTTGAGCCTTTCGATGGCTGCAGCACGGTCGAGCCCGGTGCGAGCGGAGGCACCAGGGGAGGACACGACCTCATGTTAGGGAGGGGGCTTCCGAGAGTCTGGGGCGAGGCATAGAGGTTTTCATCAGTAAATCTGTCCGCAAGAGTTGCAAATTAGCAATTAGTGCAAATAACCTCCTATGCATGCGTAGTCCAGACCAACTCACGGTCGCGTTTCGGAATGCTGGCCTCAAGGTCACCCCGCAGCGACAGCTGCTGTTTCGGCTGTTGCACAACAATTCCGCACATCCCACCGCCGAGTCGTTGTTTGTGGCGGCTAGTGCCGAGATGCCAGGAATATCCCTGCGCACCGTGTACCAGACGCTCACCGACCTCACGGATATGGGAGAGCTGCAGTCCATCGACTTCGGTACCGGTGCATCTCATTTCGATCCAAATGTCGCCCATCACCACCATGCGGTGTGCGACTCATGTGGCGCAATCCACGACGTGTACGTCGAGGAAGCGCCACGGCTCACAGGACTTGACGGGTTCTCCGTCGAGCACTCCCACATCGTGTATCGCGGTACGTGTGCCGCGTGTGCATGAGCGTGGGAATCACAACACAAACCCCTTAACGAAAGGACACATCATGGCCGGCCTCAAAGGCACCAAGACCCATGAGAACCTGTTGGAGGCGTTTGCAGGCGAAAGCCAGGCAAACCGTCGCTACCTCTGGTTCGCACAAAAGGCAGACGTCGAGGGTTACCCCGATGCTGCAGCACTCTTCCGTTCAGTTGCTGAAGGCGAGACCGGCCACGCGCATGGTCACCTCGAGTACCTGGCAGAAGTCGGTGACCCCGCAAGTGGAGAGCCAATCGGTGAGACCGAGCTCAACTTCAAGGCGTCGATCGCTGGTGAGACCTACGAGTACACCCAGATGTACCCGGGCTTTGCCAAGACCGCACGCGACGAAGGATTTTCCGAAATCGCCGACTGGTTCGAGACCTTGGCACGCGCCGAGAAGAGCCACGCAGGTCGGTTCCAAGAGGGCCTGAACTCCCTCTGACCCGACTGTTGCGCTCGTCGCGACACGTGTCATTTGACCGGGTGGTCGTCTGGTGACGAACCAGCGACCACCCGAGTCGCGAACAGCACAAAATTTCTGAAGTAACACACATTCACACGCTGAGGAACGAAAACTGATGACAATCACGTATGACCCGAAACATCCGAAATATCTCGACGAGGCTGATGTCCGTGAGGAACTCACTCGGGTGTACGACCTGTGTCACGGGTGTCGTCTGTGCTTCAAGTACTGCACGTCATTTCCCACTCTTTTTTCCTACGTCGACCAACACGATGACCAAGATGCCGGTCGTCTGACACCGGAGCAACAAGACCAAGTCGTCGACGAATGTTTCCAATGCAAGCTCTGCTACATCAAGTGCCCATACATTCCTGAGTTGCACGAATGGGCTCTGGATTTCCCGCGTCTTATGCTGCGCGCTGATGCAATGCGTCGCGCGAACGGTCAAGTGTCGCTTCGCAAGCGTGCGACCACTGAGTTCATGGGGCACACAGATGCGCTCGGCAAAGTGTCAACCACTGCCGCTCCGATAGCCAACGCTGTGCTCGGCGCAAAACCCGGTGGAATCATCCGCAAAGCGGTCGCAGCCACTGCCGGGGTTTCCTCCGTTCGTTTGTTACCTCCGTTTGCCAAGACGCGTTTTTCTACGTGGTTCAAAAAGCGAGTCAAGCCTGTTCTCGCGAAGAAGCAGGGTTCCGTCGCGGTCTTTCCGACGTGCCTCGTCGAATATCAAGAGCCCGGTATCGGCAAAGATCTTGTCCGCGTCTACGAGCGAAACGGTGTCGAGTGCTCGCTCGTCGACGGTGCTGGGTGCTGTGGTGCTCCGTACCTGCACAGCGGCGATCTTGACCAGTTCACTAAGGTCGCGACCAAGCAAGTGAAGGTATTGGCCGACGCGGTACGCGCAGGCAAAGACATTGTCGTACCTCAGCCGACGTGTGGCTACGTGTTGAAGAAGGACTACCTCGACTACGTCGGCGGTCCTGATGCCGAGCTCGTTGCGAAGAACACGTATGACTCGAGCGAATACCTCATCAACTTGCACAAAGCTGAAGGAACTGAGCTCGACACCACGTTCACCGGCCCAGTTCCAGAGACCGTCACGTACCACACACCGTGCCACCTCCGAGCTCAGAACATTGGTCTTCGCAGTCGCGACCTGATGAAGCTGACGGGAGCAAAGATTAAGCTCGTTGATCAGTGCTCTGGTATCGACGGCATGTGGGGGCTCAAGGCAGAGAACGAAAAGTTTGCAATTCCGATTGCAAAGAAACTCGCAGATCAAATCACCGCAGCCAACGGCGACATGGTCACGGGCGATTGTCATTTGGCGAACACGGCGATCACTGAACAGACAGGTTCGAAGCCACTGCACCCGCTTCAGATGGTGGCGCGCGCGTACGGCATCCCCGAAGAGTGACGATTCATTCCATACTCACAACCACAACCACA
>DCZD01000012.1:17713-20670 GCA_002331255.1 Acidimicrobiaceae bacterium UBA2093
CACAACCACAACCACATGAAGGAGACCAACGTGACAACGGCAACCCCCACCGCATCACGCAAGTTGACCCTCGAAGACATCAAAGATGTCCGCGAGTACGAACGAGAGCGGGCAGATTTTCGTGCTCGCATGCTCGAAGTGAAAGCACGGCGTCGCATTGCGCTCGGAACGTTGGTGACTCTGATGTTCGAGAATCGCGACACCATGCGCCTTCAGATCCAGGAGATGATTCGTGTCGAAAAGATCGTCACTGACGAGGGTGTGCTCGAAGAGTTGCATGCCTACAACCCGATGGTTCCAGAGGCCGGTCAGCTGTGTGCAACGTTGTTCATCGAACTCACATCTGACGACATGGTCCGCGAATGGTTGCCGAAACTGGCAGGTATTGAGCGCAGCGTGCTCATCAAGTTGCCAAATGGTGACACGGTCAGAGGTCGCCTCGACGCGCAGCATGAGGCAGGTCTGACGCGAGATGACGTCACTGCGGCAGTGCACTACCTCACGTTCGATTTCTCGCCCGAACAAGTTGAGGAGTTTGCGACCGGTGATGTCCAGGTGCGGATCGACCTTCCGACCTACCTCGAGGCCACCGAGTTGCTTCCCGCCACCAAGGACGAGTTACTCACGGATTTGCGGGTCTAACCTCATAATCCGTCTGAATTTGGCCGGATTGAGGCCCCATGGGTCGTAGCTCGCAGATTGCAAACTGTGACCTATGACACCTACTATCTCGTTCTAAGGGGCCCTCGTACGTCGCATGAGGGAGCGGGCCTTGGCATCGACGGGGGAGTAGCGATGTCAATAGCAGACATCACATGGCGGTTGCGCGGGGCCTGTCACGGGCTTGATCCGGCCATCTTTTTTCCAGATGAAGAGGACGAGGCAGAGATTGCCAAGGAAATCTGCGCGGAATGCGATGTGCGAATCGCCTGCCTCGAGTACGCCCTCGCCAGTCGCGAGCGAGACGGAGTCTGGGGCGGAGCCACCGAGCGAGAGCGTCGCAGAATCATTCGTCAGCGCCGCCGCTCGGCGTAGATACTAATTGGCGTAGAAACGCGCACACTCTCCGACATCTCTGGGTTTCCCGGCTGGCCGCGACTCATTGACGACCTGCTCGAGGGTCATGACATGGACGACGCTGTTGCTTCGGCGGCGACCCGTAAGTTGTTGTCTGGAGACACAAGTACAACGCACATCGCCGCCTTTCTTGTCGCGTTACGTGCGAAGGGTGAATCTGCTGTTGAGCTTGCTGCAATGTTGCGAGCGGTGCGTGAAGCAAGTCGGCGCGTCGAACTGAACGCACAGCTTTCTGCTCGGGCAATCGACATCGTCGGAACCGGTGGTGACAAGAGCAACTCAGTGAACATCTCGACGATGACGTCGATTGTCGTCGCTGCGTGTGGTGTTCCCGTGTGCAAACACGGAAACAGAGCGTCTTCTTCGCAGTGTGGAACAGCCGACGTTCTTGAACAACTCGGCGTGACAATCGAGTTGAGCCCCGAAGGTGTCGCACAGTGTCTCGAACGAGCGGGCATCGCCTTTTGTCTCGCACCCGCGTTTCATCCTGCGTTCCGACATGTCGGACCTACGCGGCGCGAACTCGGAGTGCCGACGGTCTTCAATATTCTTGGACCCCTCGCGAACCCGGCTCCGATCGAGCGCATGCTCGTTGGCGTCGCACATCAGTCGATGATGTCGGTGATGGCAACTGCGCTTGAATCGCGCGGAGTCACACGTGCATGGTTGGTACACGGACATGGCGGTCTCGATGAGCTGTCTCTGTCGGGCCCGAATACGGTGATCGATTTACGCGACGGCAAGATCACCACTCATGTAGTTGATGCGGTCGACGCCGGACTTTCACGGGCGAGTATCGAGGAGTTGCGCGGTGGTGATGCCGCATTCAACGCCGGTGTCGTTCGAGCGCTGCTCGATGGTGAGCATGGCGCAGTGCGCGATGTTGTCTTGTTGAACTCCGCAGCAGCTTTGCTGGTGGCCGGTGAGGCACCAGACATGGTGCAAGGTGTGCAAATGGCACGAGATGCGATTGACAGCGGAGCCGCTTCACGCGTATTGGAGATGTTCGTAAACGACAGCGCGGCCGCAGCTGCGAATGTGACACGCTGACTGTCATGATTCGCGTGCCGGCCACCTCCGCGAACCTCGGTCCTGGGTTCGACGCGCTCGGCTTGGCGGTCACGTGTTACGCCGACGTCGGTCTTGTCGGCTCAGCGGATCAGCCAGACGATGCCGAGGTGTGTGGTGCTCGCCATCCGGCGCACATCGCATTCATTCGAGCCGGTGGAGCCGGGGACATCTGGGTCCGCAACTCGATCCCCATGGGTCGCGGCATGGGTTTTAGTGGCGCGGTTCGTGTGGGCGGAATCCTCGCTGCGTTTTCGCAGCGATCCGAAGAGATCGACCGGCATGCACTCATGCAGGCCGTCGAAATTGGAACCGAATTGGAAGGTCATGCCGACAATGTCGCAGCATCTGCGATGGGTGGAATCATCGCCACCTCAGGAGGCGTCGTGGTCCGCGTTCCGAGTCCACTTCGACCCGCGGTCGTGATGTGGGTTCCGTCATTTACGACCAGCACCAATGAGTCACGCTCCACGTTGCCAGCGAGTGTGTCGTTCGCAGACGCTGTGTTCAATGTGGGACGAACCGCCGTGCTGGTCGCAGCCTTCGCGGCAGGAGACATATCGGCCCTTCGCACGGCAACCGAGGATCGACTTCATCAAGATCGACGATTAGAGAATGCGCCGGCATCGCGAGCCGCATTGACCGCGGGTCTAGCCGCTAACGCTTGGTGTGGCTGGTTGTCGGGGTCGGGTCCGACCGTTGCTTTGTTGTGCGATGCGGCAGAAGCTGAAGGGCTGAGCCAGCGACTTCCCGCAGAGGGTCACGTCAAGGTGCTCGAGCTGGATACACACGGTGCCCACCGCATTTAACAC
>DCZD01000012.1:20848-22533 GCA_002331255.1 Acidimicrobiaceae bacterium UBA2093
CGCATTTAACACGGTGCCCACCGCAATAGAAACAGTGGTGGAGTCGCCGAACCTCCGATCTGTGTGACACCCCGTTGCCACAGTGTGGTCATGGACATCTCCCGCGAACCACTCATCATTAGTTGCGACACGTGTGTCATGGCGGCTACATCGGCATGCGACGACTGCATGATGAACTGTCTCATCGACACGCGTCACGACGGAGCGGTCGTCCTTGATTTCGAGGAGCAGAAAGCCGTGAGGTTGCTCGCAAAGGCTGGTTTGGTGCCTACGCTTCGGCACCGTGCCACCGGCTGACCAGTATTGGAGCGAACTTCGCTCGCTTGCGCTCGAGAGCGGGCTGCACGCAGTTGCCGTTACGTCAGCCGAGCCGTTGCAGCGGGCGCGAGAGCAGATCGAGGACCGTCTGGCGCGTGAACTTGTCAATGGGATGCAGTTCACATTTCGAAATCCGCTAAGAAGCACCACTCCAACCGCGTCTGTCGAAGGTGCGCGATCAATCATCGTCGCGGCCCGAAGTTACGACTTGCGTGACGTCAGCGACACGGGTGAACCGTCGAAGTATCCAGCAAAGGTCGCACGCTATGTGTGGCACGACCACAATGCCGAGTTGAAAAAGTCACTCGAAGTGGTCAAGAAGAAATTGAAGTCTGACGGTCATCGTGCGGTGGTATTCGCCGACGACAACTCAGTCGTCGACAGAGAAGTTGCGTGGCGTTCCGGGCTCGGTTGGTTCGGCAAGAACGCAAACATCTTGCTGCCAGGTGCGGGCAGCTACTTCGTCCTCGGTTGCATCGTCACGACCGCCGATCTTCCGGTCGGATCTCCACTCGATGACGGATGCGGTCCGTGTGTCAGATGTCTGTCGTCGTGTCCCACCGAGGCAATCGTCTCGCCGGGCGTAATCGATGCCAACAGGTGTCTGTCGTGGCTGTTGCAGAAACCAGGGGTGTTTCCTCGTGAGCATCGCGAGGCATTGGCCGATCGCATTTACGGTTGCGATGAGTGTCAGAGCACCTGTCCGCCGACGCAGCGCTCCGTCGTCGCAGGAGAGGTGCCCGTGACGCTCACGTCGCGTCACCGACGACATTTAGATGCCCTCTGGATGCTCGAGGTCACCGATGTTGAACTGCTTGACGCTTGCGACCCTTGGTATATCCATGAACGCAACCCTCTCTGGCTGCGTCGCAATGCATTGGTAATTCTTGGCAACATTGGCGATCCGTCAGATGCAGAGGTGCGGCGTGTGCTTGATTCAATGTTGCGTTCTGCTGAAGCGGTATTGCGGTCACATGCCGTGTGGGCATGTGCCAAGCTCGGATTGACGGACATGCTGACCATTGTCGATGCCGATCCAGATGAGATGGTGCAAAATGAGTTGGCTCATCTGCCAACCTGTCGGGACGACCTATGAAGCATTTGCTCGTCACGAATGACTTTCCTCCAAAAATCGGCGGCATTCAATCGCTGCTGTGGGAGTGGTGGCGTCGGCTTCCACCCGAGTCATTTGCCGTGCTCACCAGTCCATATGCCGGCACGAAGGAATTCGACGCTGCCCAGTCGTTCCGCATTGAACGCACGCGCGAGCCTGTTTTGTTGCCACACCCCTGGATGGTCAACAAGGTGAACGCTCTCGCTGCCGAAGTCGGAGCAGACCTCGTGGTTATTGATCCGGCAATGCCCCT
>DCZD01000012.1:22806-23934 GCA_002331255.1 Acidimicrobiaceae bacterium UBA2093
TCGAAGCAATTGCTCGGCAATGTGTTGCGGCGAGCAGACCGCATCATCGCCGCGGGCGGTTACCCAGCGGCGGAAGCCGTGCATGCAGCTGGTCGTGATCTTCCAGTCACCGTCGTGCCGCCAGGTGTGGACTGTGATCGTTTCGTGCCACTTAGTCCCGAGCAGCGACTCTCTGCTCGGCGTCACTTCGGGCTTTCAGACGATGCGGAGATTGTGCTCGGTGTCAGTCGGCTGGTTCCACGAAAAGGTTTCGACACGGTCATCCGCGCCGCGGCCCGTCTTGCTCGCGACCGTGAGAACTTGCTCGTGGTCATCGCAAGTACAGGTCGTGACGAATCGCGACTCAAGGCACTCGCACGTGAACTGGGGGCTCCCGTGACGTTCCTCGGACGCGTGCCACATGACGACCTACCGCGTCTGTACGGATGCGCAGATGTCTTCACGATGATGTGTCGAAATCGCTGGGCAGGCCTCGAACAGGAAGGCTTCGGCATCGTGTTTCTCGAAGCAGCAGCTTGCGGAGTGGCACAGATCGCGGGACGAAGTGGCGGCGCAGCCGAAGCGGTCGAACATGGTGAGACTGGTCTCGTCATTGACGACCCGAATGATGTCGACGCTCTCGTCGAGGCGATGTCAACCTTGCTTGATGATGATGTGACACGTCTCTCGATGGGGGAGGCCAGTCGGAAGCGCGCTGAGTCCGTATTCAGCTACGACGTTTTGGCAGCGCGACTCGGGCGTGCGCTCGGGGCGCTGTCATGATGACCTACGCATGATTGCTTCACCGGTTCCCGCATGGAACATACGACTCACTGCCATTTTTGTGGTGACCGCAATTGCTTCTGCTGCGGTTTTCGAGCAGCCGTTTCGAACGATCGCCGTCGTTGTGGCACTCATGTGCTTCAGTGTCGGCGTCATTACATTCCTGCTGGGTTACTGGGCAGCGGTGCAGCGAAGTCGACGTGACGTCATCGGGGTTGCGGCGCTCTTTTTTCTCCTCGGCGAAGTCGCCGATGCGCGCACCAAGCGTCAGATGAACCTCTGCCTTGCCGTCCAGTGTGTGGTGGCGCTGGTGACGGCATTGGTGCGACCAGAGACCGACGGGAAACCAGGCAGCACGCTTGCGTT
>DCZD01000012.1:24115-25246 GCA_002331255.1 Acidimicrobiaceae bacterium UBA2093
GGAATTTTGGTGCCGATGTTGGGTCTCGGTCTGAATGGCCTGTGGGGTTCACGCCACGGTCATTTCGAGGTTCGAGCCGATGTCGCTTCGCCGGAAGCTTCCGAGTGGCAAGATGAAGGCCATGAGTGACCGCGCCGCACTGACCACACTGATTGCCGCTCCGCTCGAGCGGTGTTACGCGATTGCTCTTGATTTTGAGCGTTACCCAGAGTGGGCCAAGGACGTGAAGGAAGCAAAGATTCTCTCGCGCGATGATCAGGGCCGTGCATCGCAGGTCGAGTTCAGGGCATCGGCACTCGGCCGTAGCACCCACTACACGTTGTCGTATGACTACAGCGACGCCCCGGCGCGTCTCGCGTGGCATCTGGTCGAAGGCGACATCATGCGATCAATCGACGGCGCGTACTCATTCGTCGAAGTCGAAGGTGGCACGCAGGTGTTTTACGAGATCGACATCGAACTCATCATCCCCTTGCCCGGATTTGTGAAGCGCCGCGCGGAAGTCCGCATCCTGAACACCGTCAAGGAGTTGAAGGTGCGCGCCGAATCATCCGCGTCGTAGTCGTCGGTCGATATGGCTAGTGCTGCCAGCGAGAGCGGCGAAAACATCTCCGTCGGAATCGACGTCGGTGGTACGAAATGTCTGGCTGTAGCCATTCGCGAGGACACCATCATTGATGAGTCGCGTCGGGAGACACCGAGCGCGAACTTACTCGCAGAACATCTGGCCGACATGGTCTCTGCAATTGAAGCGCGTCTTGGCCATCATGTGTCGTCGTTGGGCGTCGGTGCGCCTGGGCTGGTCACTCCGGGTGGAATCGTTCGCGCTTCTCCGAATCTTCGCGAGGCAGAGGATGTGCCTCTCGGAGACCGTCTGCGCGAGATGAGCCGTTGGCGTGTGCACGTTGAGAATGATGCAACCGCTGCCGCGTATGCGGAGTGGTCCACCGGTGCGGCTCGCGGTGCACGACATCTGATGATGGTCACACTTGGCACTGGCATTGGTGGGGGATATGTCGTCGACGGACGGGTACATCGCGGAGCGAACGGATTTGCCGGAGAGATCGGTCACATGGTGGTTGTCGCAGATGGCATTGCATGTCCCTGTGGCAAGCGGGGTTGCTGGGAGCG
>DCZD01000012.1:25502-25991 GCA_002331255.1 Acidimicrobiaceae bacterium UBA2093
GCGCACGGTGACGCCGATGCGCTCGAAGTGATGCGCACATTCTCAGACTGGGTGGCGCTTGGGCTTGCGAACCTTGTGAACGCGTTCGATCCTGAAGTGATTGTGCTCGGTGGTGGTGTCGTCGAATCTGCCGACATGTTTCTGCCGTCGGTGCAAGACCGATTGCGTGAACATCTCTACTCGGCAGAGCGTCGACCATGTCCTGATGTGCTCGCCGCGGTGCATGGGGAACGATCTGGTGCAATTGGTGCCGCTTTGTTGGGTCGACTCCACTAGTTTTTGCGCGATGGACTTTCGCCGAATCACGAACCTGCCGCCTTATGTCTTCACCATTATCAATGGACTGAAGATCGAATCGCGTCGCGCAGGCGCCGATGTCATCGACCTCGGATTCGGCAACCCCGACCTGCCGTCACCAGACATCGCCGTCGAAAAGCTCGCTGAAGCTGCGCACAACAGCAAGAACCATCGTTACTCAGTGTCGCGTGG
>DCZD01000012.1:26255-35006 GCA_002331255.1 Acidimicrobiaceae bacterium UBA2093
ACGAACACCATCGGATCGAAGGAGGGTTTCAGTCACTTGATGTGGGCCCTGCTTGACAGGGGAGATGCCGCCATCGTTCCCAGCCCGAGCTATCCCATCCACATCTTCGGCCCGCTCTTTGCTGGTGCCGACCTGCGGCAGGTCCCGATGCGCAGCCTTGCAGACCCTGCTGCACGTGAAGACTTCACGGGCGACTTCTTTCGAAATCTCGAGACTGCATGGAACGTCGGTTGGCCCAAGCCGCGGGTCCTTGTCATCTCGTTCCCGCACAACCCGACTGGCGCGACTGTTGATCTCGACTTCATGCAACGGGTCGTCGATTTTTGTCGTGAACGAGAGATGATCGTGGTGCACGACTTTGCCTACGCCGACATGGGCTTCGATGGTTACAAGCCACCGTCAATCCTCCAGGCGGAGGGTGCCAAGGAATGTGCCGTCGAGTTGTACTCGATGACGAAGAGTTTCTCCATGGCCGGTTGGCGCGTCGCGTTTCTTGTTGGAAATTCAGAGGTGGTGCAGGCGCTCGTGAAGTTGAAGAGTTATCTCGATTACGGCACGTTCCAACCTATTCAGATTGCCGCCACCGTCACCATGAATGAAGCGCCGGATTATCCGAAAGAGATCTGCTCCATCTATGAGTCGCGCCGTGATGTCCTCATCGACGGACTTGGGCGTCTCGGATGGGACATTCCAAAGCCCAAAGGGTCGATGTTTGTCTGGGCTCAGATTCCAGAGCCGTATGCCGAGATGAACTCCGTCGAGTTCTGCTCACATCTCGTTCGCGAGTGTGACGTCGCATTGTCTCCCGGTGTCGGTTTTGGTCCCGGAGGCGAGGGCTTTGTGCGCTTCGCCCTCATCGAGAATGAGCAGCGCATCAGGCAAGGCCTGCACAATCTCAAGCGTGGTCTGCCAAAGTTGGGCTGACCCTTTGGTTGGCGACTCAGTGTCGCTCCCATGAGCGACTTCGCTCGACTGCACGTAACCACGTCGCGTAATTCCCAGATGCGTCATGTGGATTGAACTGCTTGTCGAGGCGCCAGATGTCTGCGACTTCTCCGGTGTCCTTCCAAACTCCTGTGCCGAGGCCCGCAAGGTAGGCGGCTCCGAGCGCAGTGGTCTCTGAATCCGTGGGTCGCAACACTGAGACGCCGAGTTCATTGGCTTGCATCTGCAGCATGTCGTCCATGACCGCCGCTCCACCATCGACACGAAGCTCGGACAGCGTTGTGCCGCTCACTGCTGTCATGGCTTCGATGACGTCGCGGGTTTGGAACACCATTGCTTCGACAACTGCGCGTGCGAAATGAGCACGAGTTGTGCCGCGAGTGATGCCGACGATCGTGCCTCGTGCGTATGGGTCCCACCACGGACTACCAAGCCCAGCGAATGCAGGAACGACATAGACGCCGCCATTGTCTGGCACGGACATGGACAATGGCCCAATCTCGGACGAGGACGATATAACGCCGAGTCCGTCGCGGAGCCATTGCACAGCAGCACCGGTGACGAACACCGCGCCTTCCAGTGCGTATGTGGTCGCTCCGGTGCCGAGGTCCCATGCAATCGTGGTCAACATGCCCTCGCTTGGCGGGGGACATGTGGTTCCGATGTTCATCAGCACGAAACTTCCGGTGCCATAGGTGTTCTTTGCCATTCCGGATGTGAAACATGCTTGCCCGAACAGTGCCGCTTGTTGATCGCCAGCGATTCCGGCAATTGGAATGCCGGCCGGAAGACCCTGAATGCTTGTGACGCCGCAAACGCCAGACGATGGAACGACAGTCGGTAAGGCGCGACGCGGAACATTGAGAAGCGCACACATATCGTCGCTCCAGGTGCATGAGTTGATGTCGAACAACATCGTGCGGCTGGCATTCGACACGTCGGTTACGAAACTTGCACCATTCGTCAGTTTCCAGATCAGCCAAGAGTCAACTGTGCCGATAGCAAGATCGTCCGACACAGGCACGTTGCCGTCCGTGATGAGCCAACGTGCCTTGCTGCCGCTGAAGTAGGGATCAAGCACAAGTCCGGTGGTTAGACGAACAAGTGGAAGCTGGTCGATGAGCGAATCACAGAATTCGGCAGTGCGACGGTCTTGCCAGACGATGGCCCGATGTAATGGTCGGCCTGTGGACTTGCTCCACGCCACAACGGTCTCACGCTGATTCGTGATACCGATGGCAGCAACCGCTTCGTTGATGCTCGAGATGACTTCGACGAGAGTCTCCATGACTGCGTTCCAGATGTCGTCTGCATCGTGTTCAACCCACCCTGGTCGAGGAAAATGTTGAGGAAACTCTCGATACGCAGAAATCGAGGGCCGTCCATCGGAATGGACGGCCCTCGTGCGCACTCCGGTGGTGCCAGCATCGATGCTGAGGACGACAGCCATGTCCTCAGTCTGCTCGCGCAGCGGCCAAAAGTGAGACGAGGTCAGAGTGGATTGCGGGCGTAGATGCCATGACCTCTTCAGGACGTACAGGTGCACCAGAAAAGTCAGTGACGATGGCGCCAGCCTCCGTTGCGATGACGTGTCCAGCGACGAGGTCCCACATATGGAGGTTCTCTTCAAAGTACGCATCAAGGCGACCTGCTGCGACGAAACACAAGTCGACTGCGGCGGCACCGAAGCGGCGTAGGTCGCGAACCTTGTCGATTATGTGTGGGATGCGTCGAGATTGTCGTACTCGTGCCTCGGCCGAATAGCTGAAGCCAGTGCACACCAGGGCGTCTGCCAATGTGTCGTTTGGTCGCACGGAGATGGGGTGACCATTCATGAATGCCCCACCTCCGCGGGAGCCGCTGAACATCTCCCCGAGTGCCGGAACATACACAACACCTGCGAGAGGGCCGGTCGTGTCTGTGACTCCGATCGACACGGCCCACATCGGTAGGTCGAAGTAGAAGTTTGTCGTGCCGTCGATCGGGTCGACGTACCAGGTCAGTTCCGAGTCGCCGGTGTGTGCGGCTCCTTCTTCGCCAATGATTGAATCACTTGAGCGTCGAGTGCGCAGACCTTCGACAACGAGTGTCTCGCTCGCGCGATCGTATTCAGTCACCATGTCGGTGAGCGTCGACTTAGTGGCGACATGAGAGAGACCATGGCGACGACCCTTCATCGCCATATCGCCGGCTTCACGTGCGAGCGAAATGGCGACTGCCAAACAATCGTCAATCGTCGATCGCAAAATCAAGGTGATGCGTCCATGCGGTCCGAGATCTCCCGCCATTCTCCGAGTGCGCGCAAGACGAGTACTGCGACGATTGCAGTTCCTCCGGCGGCAAGTGTCGATCCGATGAGAATGCCGAGACCCTCAGATGTCGCACAGGCGCCCGTGCACTGGATATCGACGAGGGCGAATCCGATGAGTCCACCGAAAGCGCCACCGAGACAAATTGATACAAACGCCAACACTCGAGCCAGGCGCGAGGGAAGTGCCGATAGCCCAGCAGTAGAGGTCGTGGAGATCGAAGAGTCTGAGCTCACATCTGAATCGTAGGTGTCGGCCATCGGGACCGCATGATCCACCTGCACTAGCGTGACTATTGAAGTGGGAACGAACACAAACGAGGAAAGGTTCATCCTGCACGTCGACATGGACGCGTTCTTCGTGTCGGTCGAACTACTTGACCGACCTGACTTGCGCGGCAAGCCGGTAGTAGTCGGAGGCACCGGCGACCGAGGTGTCGTCGCCGCAGCTTCGTACGAAGCGAGGAAATTCGGAGTGAGGTCAGCCATGTCCTCGTACCGTGCGCGACGGCTGTGCCCCGATGCGATCTTTCTGGCTCCTCGTCATCATTTGTACACCGACGTCAGCGAGAAGTTGTACGACCTCATGTGTTCGTACACGCCGCTTGTCGAACCGCTGTCTGTCGACGAGGCATTCATGGACGTCACCGGATCAATCCGCCTATTCGGAGAGCCGGAGTTGATTGCTGACGACATTCGACGCCGAGTCTTCGACGAGCTCGGTCTCATGTGCAGTGTCGGAATCGCCCCAGTCAAATTTCTTGCCAAACTCGCGAGCGAAGCTGCAAAGCCTCAGGTTTCGGCAGGCCAAGTGTCATTAGGTCACGGAGTGTTTCGCGTCCGACGTGGCGAAGAACTTCGATTCCTTCATCCTCTGCCGGTGCAGGCGTTGTGGGGAGTCGGTCCGGCGACGCTTGCGAAGCTTGAGCGTCTCGGTATCGGAACTGTCGGTGATCTTGCTGAACTCGGCGAATCGGTGCTGGTGTCGGCTCTTGGTGCGGCACACGGCTCTCACCTGTACGCGCTGGCGCACGCTCAAGACGAGCGTGACGTGGTTCCAGACCGAGTTGCGAAGTCAATCGGTCACGAGGAGACGTTCGAGCACGACTTGTTCTCCGTTGATGATCTGCGCCCACACCTCGTCCGTTTGGCAGATGCGGTTGCACGGCGCTTACGGCGTGCCGACACCTCGGCCGGAACGTTGACGCTCAAAGTGAAGTTCTCCTCGTTCAACGTGGTGACGCGATCTGTTACTCCCTCACAAGCGCTCACTACCGGACCAGCGATTGTCGCGGCGGTCATGCCTCTCATCAGTGACATAGATCCCGCTCAAGGAGTTCGTCTCGTCGGCATCCACGCTGCGCGCCTTGGCGTCAAGGTTGAAGAGGGACGACTCTTTACTGATGGGGAAGACCCCATCGAGGCTGTCGAAGCGCAATGGTCTGTGGCAAATGATGCAATTGACACCATTCTCGACAGATACGGCAAGGGGGCGATTGGGCCGGCATCGACGTTCCGTTCGCGTCGTCCCGGGGAGTCGCCATTCGGCCCGCAGTGAAATCCTATGTACCGCATTGTTTCTGTGGCGGTGAAGTGGGATGATTTGGTTGTGGGTCTCTCAGATGACGAACAGCGCATTCTGCGCGAAATCGAACAACAGCTAGAAACCGATGAACGCTTTGCGCAAGCAGTCTCGCCGTCGGGTCTGTACCGACATTCGGTACGCACCGTGCGATGGGCAATTCTTGGCGTCGGTGCTGGTCTGGTCATCACGGTCGCCGCGTTGCAAGTTCACTTCCTCGTCTCTTTCGTCGGTTTTTTGACCATGCTCCTGTGTGGCCTCGTGATTGAACGTCAAGTGCGTCTCATGGGAAAGGCCGGCGTGCAAGACCTTGCGCAGACGTTGCGCCAACCTAGGTTCGCCTCGGCGCGCTTCCGCTCGCGACCAGAGCGTGACTGAGGTCCAGTTCGTAGCTGACGCTCGCGCGGTCGCGTTCGTTTCCCATTGTCATTTCAGCATCAGCATCGTCGAATCGGCGTTGGATAAGGTGACAGAGCAGGAGATGTGTGGGTGATGAGATCTACAAGCGGAACGGTGGCAGTGGTCGTGTCCGTGTTGTCTCGGCCGTCTCTGTGGCCCGTCGCGGTGAGGCAGATGTTCCGGCTTGCACCGAACGGCTGGTGGCGCAGATGGCCGTTCTTGCCGGTGCCGGCGGGCGATTACATGCAGTTCAGGCTTGAGACGCAATACGGCTCGCCGTCCGGGCAACCAGAGGCACCACGACCCGACGATGTGCTGGACTATCTCAGATGGTGTCGCGACTGGGAACGGACAGACGGTAAGTGACCATGAGGAGCGCGCTCGTACTCAATGCGACGTACGAACCGCTCAGCATCGTGTCTGCTCGGCGCGCTGTATGCCTGGTGTTGTGCGACAAAGCCGAGATCATTGATGATGAAGGAATTCCTATCCGGTCTGAGCGCATCAATGTCCCAGCTCCGACAGTCATCAGATTGCGCTACATGGTGAAGGTGCCATTTCATCGCAGCACTGCTCTTTCGCGTCGCGCAGTATTTGCGCGCGACAATCATCAATGTGCCTATTGCGGCGGCCACGCGGACAGCATCGACCACGTCATTCCACGGTCGCGAGGCGGCAAGCACACTTGGGACAACGTCATAGCCGCTTGTCGCTCGTGCAATCTACGAAAGCGAGACCGAACACCCGAAGAAGCAGGCATGGCGTTGAACGTTCTGCCACTTGCCCCGCGAGAGTTGTCGTGGATCACCTTCGCCGTCGGGCGCGTGCCCGACGCGTGGAAGCCCTATCTGGCCCACGCCAGTTGAATCACGCATCATTCGTTGATGACCGCTGAATCGTCTGCGCCTGCGTCGACATCGTCGTGGCGCGTCGAGCACCATGACGGTCGAGCAGACGACCTTCATTCTCTCGATGTGTCCGGTGGACGATCCGTCCACCTCATGGCTCCGGCCAAGCCAGCGCTCGTGCTCGGGTCGACTCAAGCACTGTCATCAGTCGACACAGTGCGTGCGGCAACGGTGGGTATCGAGGTCTGCCGGCGGCGTTCTGGTGGTGGCATTGTGTTCGTGCATCCTCTCGATTCGATCTGGATAGACGTGCACATCCCGCGCAATGACCCACAGTGGGTAGACGATGTCAGCCGTAGTTCGCTGTGGCTCGGCCATGCGTGGGTCGAAGCTCTCGCAGAATGTGGCATCAAAGGCGCAAGCGTCTACGACGGACCGATGCAGAGAGGCGACTTTGGTGCGGTCGTGTGTTTCGCGTCCACTGCGCCAGGCGAAGTCTTCATCGGCGACGGGAAAGTGGTGGGCGTCAGTCAACGTCGCGATCGTTCAGGGGCGCGTTTCCAATGCATCGTCTACCGACACTGGACACCAGAAGTGTGGTCCGGCCTCGTCACCGATGCATCTGCCAGTACTGCAACGGCAATGCTCAACGTGAGTGATGTGGTGGTGCCTAGAGAGGTCCTGCTCGACCGACTTAGGCAAGCTCTAGAGAATCGTTAGTCGCCGTATTCGGTGAGGCCCGGTGTGTTCTGAAGGCCGTTCAGAAGGGTCTTCATCTCTTCTGGTGTCAAACGAGCTTCAGGGTGCAAGCCAAAGCGGGTGTAATAGGCCGGCGGCATTGAACCTTCCTTGACGACTTCGAACGATTCCTCTGCGTCGCCAGGGTTGGTGGCGAACTCGGAGTAGTTCACGGCCTCGCGGCCCTCATCAATGTGACTCTGAACCATCCATGAGATGGGAGCAACGGAGGCATATGAAGGATATTCGACTTGGTTCGAGTGGCAGCCGAAACATGCGCGAACCATGAGCTCTCGCGTTTCTGCATTTGCCCACTGCGGCTCACCAGTGACTGGGCCCTGCGCATGTGAGCGACCGTAAGGGACAGCTTGGATGGCAAGCCCTATAACCATCACTGTTGCTGCGGCGGAGACAACGAGGGTGGAGCCCGAGAGTGGCTTTGAGAAGTTGGCGCTCGTCACGCCAAGCATCAATGTGAATGCGATGAGATACACCGCGACAAGTACGGCAAAACCAGGTGCGAATCCGACGTAAGCGCCAAGTCCAACGACGGCTACGGCGCCGACCACGTGCACGGCGGTCCACATGCGATGTCGCCGGGCGACGTTCCACAGTCCCTTCAGTGACGAGGTGATTGCTCTCAGGATTCTTTTCAACACGCGTCATGTCTAGTTGCAGGTCGTGAGTGTCTGGCGTTACTGGCGAACCACTCGGTCCAAAGTGACGTTTCCTCGGGTTTGTGCAGATCGTCAGCACAGTGGGGAGCGGTGGGGGGTACGGTGGTCAGAAGTGGGGTGAAATGGTTGACAGTGGGGGAAAGTGGGGCTATTGTTTCTCGTGGGGGGAGACAGGGCGTCTCCCGGTGGGAGCGGAGAAACCCGTGTTTGTTGGAGTGCACGAGCGGCAGTTGGACCCAAAGGGTCGACTTGCGTTGCCGGCAGCCTTTCGTCCACGTCTCGAACCCCGTTGTTATCTCGCCTTCGGACAGGGAAAGTGCGTCGACGTACTCACAGCCGAGGCATTCGACCAAGTGGCCCAGGAACTCATGCAGAAAGTTCGGGCTGGCGAGATTGATCGCAATCAACAGCGCGCGCTTGCTGCAAACACCATTGAAGTCACGGTCGACGCACAAGGTCGCATCAACCTTGACGAAAAGCTGCGTGCCTACGCAGGGTTGGCACTCAATTCGCGCGTGGTCGTTGCCGGTTCCCTCGATCGCGTGGAGATCTGGGATCCAGAGCGCCATGACCGCATCACCGAGGCGGGCACGCAACAAATCGCGGGAGCGGACGCGTGATCGCCGATGATCGCCGCTCAGAACTCCTCGCACTCGCTTCGTCTTTTCCGACCAGTCTCGACATCAATCGTTTCAACATCACTTGCCGCGCACTCACGGTGTTCGGCAGTTCTCCGGATGGCACGGTGGCTAGCCCCAACTCCGCCCGCTGTCATCGCCGCCGACTCGGGGAGACATCCCGACGGCATTTGTCATCCGGAGAACTGCCGAATATCTGGAGCAACTTGCTCAGCAATTCGAATCGATGCCTCGCCGCTCGGTTGGCAACGATGACAGATGAGTTTCGTCATGAGCCGGTGATGCTCACGGAAGTTCTCGGCGTGTTCGCAGACATCGCGCCAGGTCTCTTTGTTGATGCAACGCTTGGTGGTGCCGGCCACTCTGTCGCGTTGCTCACAGACCATTCGGCGGTTCGCCTTCTCGGCATTGACCGCGATGAGAACGCACTTCGAGCAGCCGCCACGGCTCTGGGGTCGATGAGCGGGCGTGCAACCCTCCGGCACGCCCGCTTCGACCACATCGCGGAGCTGGTCGCAGCCACGGGGGAGTCGAGCGTGGTCGGTGCATTATTCGACTTGGGTGTCTCGTCGCCTCAGTTCGATGTTGCAGAGCGTGGATTTTCATATCGGCACGA
>DCZD01000012.1:35268-54412 GCA_002331255.1 Acidimicrobiaceae bacterium UBA2093
GTCGCCATGTTGCAAGACAATGCCGACGAGAAATTCGCAACACGCATTGCGCGTGCGATCATCGCCGCTCGTCCGATCGAAAAGACCGTTCAGCTAGCCGATGTGGTCACCATGGCGATACCCGCTGCCGCGCGTCGCCGTGGTGGCCACCCGGCAAAGCGCACCTTCCAGGCGATACGAATTGCAGTCAACAATGAACTCGAGATTCTTGAGTCTTCTCTTGAAGCGACAATCAACTTGCTCGCACCGAGAGCGCGGCTAGCCGTCCTTACGTACCACTCAGGTGAAGATCGCATCGTGAAGCGCACGCTCCGTCGCGCGGTCACCGGCGGGTGCACGTGTCCTCCTGGCTTGCCATGTGGATGTGGTGCTCGTCCGCTTGCATCGACGATTCGAGTGTCGCGTATCGCGACGACAGTAGAACAACAGGCGAACCCACGTGCTCGTTCAGCGAAATTGCGTGTCATTGAACGCCTTGCAGGAGAAACGATCTGAACATGGCTGTCGCCCTGCGTACTGATGTCGCACGTCGCGTGCAAGTGAAGGAAGTCGTCGACCGGCCCGAGCTATCACTCGTTCCCGCAGCGCAACGACGCACCGTCGGTCGCGTCATCACGGCAGTCATTTTGTTCTTCGGGCTCATGTTCGCAGTCGTGGCACTTCGGGCGTACATGGCACAAGAACAAATGCGACTTGATGAGTTGAACAGAGACATCATGCGAGCACGTGCGCACTATGACGAGCTGCGCGCCGAGCGTGCAATGCTGCAGTCACCTTCGGTGTTGCTCGAAAAGGCCCGCAGTTTTGGAATGGTTCCAGCAGTGGGGATGAAAGTTGTCGAGATTCCTGCAGACATTGCGGCAGAAGTCGCGGCATCGGTAGGGAAGATCGACGAAGACATCGCAAGCACGAAAGAGTCGAAGCTCGACGACTTCGGACGCATCAAGCGTCAAGTAGGGCCACGTCGATGAGTCCGAGAGATAGTCGCGAGTCGCGTCAACGCTCGTCGCGCAGCGCTGGTGCCGGAGAAGTTCAGCGCCGATCGCGCAGCCACGGAACTTCTTCATCCCGTCGTTCATCTCAGACTCGCACGACTGATCGTGTCAGCGACGAGGGTGGCCGCACGACCGGGTCTCGTCGTCCAGTGGCCGGCGGACGTCCGACAGGTCGGTCCGCATCTGGTCGCACACGAGGCCATGAGACGCGAGAGACAACTCGAGACGCGTCACGGTCCGGTAGCCGTTCGACTGGTCAGCGCTCAACTGGTCAGCGGTTGATACGTCAGACCGAACAGTTCAAACAGCGAGCGGTCCAGACAGCCAAGAAACAAACATCGTATGAAGTCGACCAGCGCATCCGAAAGCGTCTGTCGTTTGCTGTTCTTGGAATCGTCTTTGCGCTTCTTGTGCTTGCTGTATGGGTGGGTCTGTTGCAGACGGTTCGCCGTGACGGATACCACGCAGCGAGTATCAACCAACGCACGCGCACAACGATTATCCGCGCAGACCGTGGTGTCATCTTTGATCGAAACGGCAGCGAGATTGCGCTGTCTGTGCCCACCACAACCTTGTTCGCCGATCCCCAGTTGGTCGTCGATCCCATCGGAACCGCTGCGGCAGTCACGTCGATTCTTCAGCTCTCAGTAGAAGAACATGACCGCATCGTCGCTGCACTCAGTAAGCGCGAAGGAAACTTCGTCTACCTTGCACGCCAAATCAACAAAGACCGCGCAAAGGCCGTGCTTGACCTCAATTTGAGTGGAGTCTCTTCGTACACCGAACCATCGCGCGTGGTTGAGAGTGGTGTTGCTGGGGCTGTCATAGGTCGTACCGATCCAGATGGAGTGGGAATCTCCGGTCTCGAGCAGCAGTACAACGAGTTGCTCGCGGGTGTTGACGGTAAGGCAGTTCGTCAACGCGACAACAAGGGCAATTCGATCTCGGGCACAGGCTCGATGATCACTGACCCACAATCTGGGGCCGACCTCGTCCTCACGGTCGACAAGTCGATTCAGTTCCAAGTCGACCAAGCACTGCTTCAGCGAGTTGATCAGCTGAAGGCGCGTGCTGGGACCGTCATCATGATGGATTCACGCACCGGTGACATTTATGCGATGTCGAACGTTCGTCGTGGTGAAGATGGCAAAGCTGAATTGGCGACTGGCAACTTCGCGGCAGTCGAAGCGCACGAGCCTGGATCAGTTGCAAAGGTCTTCAGTGTGAGCGCGGCATTGAATGAGGGAAAGGTCACTGACTCGACGGAGTTCATGGTTCCGGGTGTTCTTCGCGAAGACGGATTCGTCATTCGGGATGCGTATCCGCACCCGACGATGAAGATGACAGTGCGCGAGATTTTGCGTGAGAGTTCGAACCTCGGAACAGTCATCACCGGCGGAACTCTGCAACCGGAGCAGATGCATGCGTATCTAAGAGCCTTCGGTTTCGGAGCGACCACCGGCCTTGAGTATCCCGGTGAGAGCAAAGGAATTCTCAAGTCGACGCGCAAGTGGTTCGGTACCGAGAAGAAGACCGTGACATACGGATACGGATATGCCGCGACGCCACTGCAACTTGTGTCGGGAGTAAACGTCGTAGCGAACGGGGGGACGTATGTCGCGCCACGATTAGTGAAAGCGACAATCGACGCAGACGGTCAGTTGAAAGAGACGAATCCTGCGTCAACGCGTCCTGTGCTTAAGCCTGAAGTTGCCACAACGATGACTTCGATCATGAAAGATGTCGTCTGCTCGGGAACGGCGACCCTGGCTCAAGTCAAAGGAATGACTGTCGCTGGAAAGACGGGCACGGGTTACAAAGCTCAAGACAACGGTACGTACACGACTGCAACCGGTGGTCGTAAGTACTTCGCTTCATTCGTTGGCTATTTCCCGGCTGATGATCCAAAGATCACGATGCTCGTGAGCATCGACGAACCGGACGGATCGTCGCGTGACCGTTTCGGTGGTACAGCCGCCGCCCCCGTCTTCTCCCGCCTGGCGAATGTGGCGATTCAGGAGCTCGACATAACTCCGACTGGAACGGGAACTGGTTGCCCTGCCGATGCCAAGAGCGGACACTGAGAGAGCATGGGGCCCATGGTGATGGAACGCGGCACACGCATTTCTTGCTCAGTCGGTGAACTTGTCGCCAGGGTGGCAAACGACGATCTGCGGATCGTGGGGGACGCCGATGTTGTCGTCTCCGGTGTGTGTCTTGATTCTCGCGACGTGATTCCGGGTGACTTGTTCTGTTGTGTACGTGGCACGGAATCTGATGGCCATGAGTTTGCGCATGACGCAGTGACGCACGGGGCCAGTGCATTGGTCGTCGATCACGACATCGCAGGTATCGACGCGTCCATCACGAAAATCCTCACGAAAGACGTGCGTGCCGTGATGGGGCCGTTGGCCGCAGCGTTTCATGGTTGGCCGAGCACGAAGATGTGCATCGTCGGCGTGACCGGCACCAACGGAAAGACCACGACAACAGCGATGCTTGCGGCGATTTTTGAGACCACTGGAAACCGCACAAAAGTTCTTGGCACGCTCACCGGATCACGTACGACTCCAGAGGCGACTGTGCTCCAAAGCTTGCTGGCCGATTCGCTAGTGGACGGAGTGACGCATGTCGCGATGGAAGTGTCATCGCACGCGCTCGATCAGCTTCGAGTGGACGGAACAACATTCGCAGCAGTTGTGTTCACAAATCTCGGAAGAGATCACCTCGACTATCACGAGACGACAGAGCGGTACTTCGCTGCTAAGGCAAGTTTGTTCATCAGGGATTTTTCCCCAATTGCTGTCATCAACTCAGACGACGTGCATGGAAGGCTACTGATCGATGCTCGTGACGGAAAGACAGCACCATATTCACGGAATGATGTGACCGAAGTACAGGTCACTACTGATTCAGTCTCGTTCCGATGGGAGGGTACGACCATTGACGTACCGATTGGTGGTGACTTCAACGTCGACAACGCCATCGCAGCTTGCGTGACCGCGAAGGAACTGGGGTTCTCAGTTCAGCAGATCAAATCGGGTCTTGCGTCTCTGCGCCCCGTGAAAGGTCGATTCGAAGTCGTGCCGAACACTCTCGGTTTGCACGTAATCGTGGACTACGCACACACGCCAGAGGCACTAGAGCGTCTCCTCACTGCAGTAACAGCAGACGAAGGTGCTCGTTTGGTGCTCGTCTTCGGCTGTGGCGGAGATCGAGACGCGGGCAAACGGCCGGTCATGGGTGCGATCGCTGCGCAGCATGCGGATGTCGTCGTGTTGACTTCTGACAATCCACGTCACGAAGACCCGGAACTGATCATCAACCAGATCAAGACGGGAATCGAGAAAGACTCAATGGAGCACGTGATGTCGATCACCGATCGACGAGCTGCGATTACGACAGCTATTGGGTTGGCCCAACCGGGTGACGTCGTCGTTGTTGCTGGTAGAGGCCATGAGACACAACAAGACATAGCGGGCGAAATGCATGACTTTGACGACATGGCGGTTGCAACCGATGCGCTGCGGGAGAGAGAGGCACGCGCATGATTGCGGTGCTTATCGCTGGCGTCGTCTCGATGCTTCTGTCCTTGCTCGGGTCGCGCGCTCTCATGCAACTGTTCGCGCGCCTCGGGGTCGGACAGCCGATCCTTGGTCAAGAAGATCACGGCCCAGTGCACCACAGCCCGAAACAGGGCACTCCGACCATGGGTGGTGCGGCGATCATCACCGCGGCTTTCATCGGATGGAATGTTGCTCACGTGCGAGAAGGACTTCCATTCTCAAATCAGGCCCTCATCATGTGGGTAGGTGTGTTGCTGTTAGCGGTTATGGGGTTCCTCGATGACTTTCTAAAAGTGCGCAAAGCACACAACCGGGGTATTTTCTGGAAGCGCAAGGGTTACATCACGTTTGGTCTCGTCGTTCTCACGATGACGTGGCTAGTGATGGCCACCGATGTGTCAGAGACGTTGTCTTTCACCCGCTTCGACTTTCCCGGCATCGAGCTTCCCGCCGCACTATGGGTGGTGTGGACTTCGCTCATGGTGTGGGCAACGACGAACGCAGTAAACGTCACCGATGGTCTCGACGGTCTTGCTGCGGGTTCAGCGACGTTCGGGTTCCTCGCATTCACGGTGATCGCGTATTGGGCGTTTCGTAATCCTGACCTGTACAACCTGGTCAACCCCCTCGACCTCGCAGTGTTTTCAATCGCCTTCGCAGGGGCGTGTGGTGGGTTTTTGTGGTGGAACGCCGCGCCTGCTCGAATCTTCATGGGTGACGTTGGGGCGCTCGGTCTCGGTGCCGCGCTCGGCATGCTCGCTGTCACGACGAACACCCACATGCTGCTTGTTCTTATCTGTGGATTGAACGTTATGGAAGCCGGCTCGGTCGCCATCCAGATGACGATTTTCAAGGCATCGGGTCGAACGAAACGCTTCTTCCGTATGACCCCGATTCATCACCATTTTGAGTTGCTCGGTTGGCCCGAGACCACGGTGATTATCCGATTCTGGATCATCTCCGGAATCTGTGTTGCAGCAGCGATTGGTTTATTCATCGCCGACTTCACGAATCTGAGTGCATTGGAAGCCGGACGATGAGGACGGTCTCGGTGTACGGACTCGGGGTCGCAGGCGTCGCGACAGCCAAGGCATTTGCGGCACGTGGTTACGGTGTGCGTCTCGGCGATGACAACATCATCGAGGCGATGTCAAACTTGGCAGAAGCCATCGACTCGCCATTGCACTCGGCGAATGATGCACAGGGAATTGACGCCGTCCTTCGTGGCTCAGACGTCCTCGTTCCAGCACCCGGCATCGCACCGACGCACCCGGTGATTGTCGAAGCACTGCGCCGTGGCATCGCAGTGCGCAGCGAGATCGATGTGGCTTATGAGTGGGAACAGGCTCGCGCCGGCGGCCCGCGTCCGATCATCGCAGTGACGGGAACGGACGGCAAGACCACCACGACAATGTTGGTCGGCGCATTGTTGCGCAGTGGTGGAAAGACATGCGCAGAAGTGGGCAACACGGATGTTCCGTTCATTGCCGCACTGAACGACGATGTCGATGCATTCGTCGTGGAGTGCTCCAGTTTCCGTCTCGCGTTCACGAGTATGTTCCGAGCTGACGCATCGATCTGGTTGAACATTGCCCCAGACCACCTCGACTGGCATGGTTCGTTCGAGACCTACGCGGCAACCAAAGCTCGGATTTGGAGCCACGTGCGCCCGAGCGACATCGCAATTGTTCCGTTCGATGACACCCTCATCGGCGGTTATGCCCGTAGTCATGACCAACGAGTGCACACCTTCGGTGTGGAAGGTGGCGATTATCGAGTGGATGCGGGCTCATTGGCCGGTCCGAAGGGTTCATTTGCCAACATCGACTCGATGTGGCGCTCGATGCCCCATGACATCACCAACTCTCTTGCCGCATGTGCTGCGGTGCTCGAATGTGGTCTGGTCGACTCGGCCCACATCGAGAATGCCTTGGTCTCATTTCAGCCCGCATCACATCGCATCGACCATGTTGGTGACTTTGCTGGTTCGGGTTGGTACGACGATTCAAAGGCGACGAGTCCACACGCCGCGCTTACGGCTATCCGCGCCTTTGGCAAAGTCGTTCTTATTGCGGGTGGCAAGAACAAAGATCTCGACCTCACGCAACTTGCAAGTGAGCCTCATCGCATGCATGCTGTCGTCGCTATTGGTTCGTCGCAAGATGACATTGTCGACGCCTTCACCAACGTCTGCACTGTTATTCGAGCCGATTCAATGGAAGCAGCAATTGCTTCAGCTGCTCAGTTGACGGCACCAGGCATTGACGTGCTGTTGTCTCCGGGATGCACAAGCTACGACTGGTACAACAACTACAAAGAGCGCGGAGACGACTTTGTGCGTCTTGTACGCCGTCATTTCTCATCGACAACTGATCAAGTCAACACCACGGGCGGAGGGAACCCATGACAAGCACCCATCTTCCGGCGCCAGCGCTCAGTATTGCAGAGCGTCGTTTGCGCACGCTTCAACGAACCGGTCTTGCCCAGAAGCGCAAGATTGCCGAGAAGCCCCCAACGCTCGTGTTCTACGGCATTCTCGTAGTCGCCACGATGCTCACACTGCTGGGACTCGTCATGGTGTTTTCATCATCTTCGGTGACACTGGTGAAGGACGGCGATTCAGCGTGGTACTTCTTCCAGAAGCAGCTGATGTGGGCATTCTTCGGGTTGATGACGGGTATCGGTATGTATCGAATGCCGTATTACATCTGGCGCGGTCTCGTTAATGCATCGCTTTTGGTCGCCTTCGGACTGAACGTGTTGACCTTCGTACCGTTTTTCGGAGCCGAGGTGAACGGCGCCCGGGCGTGGGTCGGTTGGGGCTTCATCCGATTCCAGCCTTCGGAATTCTTGAAGCTTGCGATCGTCTTGTATTGCGCGGATCTCCTGGCCCGTCGTCATCGACGGGTCGAGTTCGCGAAAGAGACCTTGCTTCCGATGATTGTTCTCCTATGTGGGGCATCGGGTGTGTGTCTGCTTCAAAAAGACATCGGGTCCGCGACCATCTTCGGAGGAATCCTCCTCATGATGTGCTTCATCGCTGGACTACCGAAGCGCCACTTGTTGTTCACGGGGGGATTCGTTGCCTTGGGGGGACTCATCGTTGTTCTTGGTAGCAGCACGGCACGCGCTCGATTCACGGCATTTCTCGACCTTGAGGGCACGAAGGGCTATCGCGGTTACCAGGTGTATCAATCCCTGCTCAGTATCGCCAATGGCGGACCGACCGGTGTCGGTATCGGATCGGGAACCGGCAAGTGGGGCTACGTCCCGTTGTCGCACAGTGACTTCATCTTCGCGATCATCGCTGAAGAGTTGGGTCTAGTTGGAACGGTGCTCGTGCTCGGTGGGTTTATCGCCCTCGTGTATCTCGGCGTGCAGACCGCGCTTGGCGCTCGCGACATGTACGGCGCATTACTTGCCGGTGGCGTCACCGCTTGGTTCGGCGTACAAGCAATTGTGAACATTGGCGGCGTCACAGGTTCACTTCCGATGACGGGTCTGACTTTGCCCTTCATCTCTTATGGCGGATCATCGCTCATGGTGTCAATGGCGGCGGCTGGTCTGCTTCTGAACGTCGCTCGCAACATGAAGTAGGTGGGGGAGAGCCATCTACCCGACATTCATCCACTAAACAAGTGGTCATGGAGTCGACCGACGCGCGTGCTTCTCGGTTGAACACCGACGTGTTTGCCGTAGTAACTGGTGGTGGCACGAGCGGCCATGTGTTGCCGGCCATCGCGGTTCTCGAAGCACTCGAAGATGCCGGTGTTGCTAGCGAGCGTCTACGTTTTGTCGGATGTCGTCGAGGTATCGACTCTCGATTGATGTCAAAGACACCGTATGAGTCGGTCTTTCTTCCAATCTCAGGGCTACGCCGCAGTATCTCCTTGGGTGCTCTGCGAGACAACATCGCTCTGATCTGGCGATTGTGGAACTCGACGCGAATGGCTCGTCGACTCATCAATTCGTGGCAACCCCAGATCGTTGTGTCGGTCGGCGGATACGCAAGTGAGCCAATGGCCCGCGCTGCAGTCTCCCTTGGTGTCCCATTGGTTTGCGTGAGCTACGACCGTACGCCAGGGCTGGCCACTCGTCGGCAAGCAAAACGAGCTGCGGGGTGCGCGGTCGCCTTTCCTGATTCAGGTCTCCCGCGCGCACATCACACCGGTGCGCCGGTACGTCGTGAAGTGCGAGCGATGGACGCCCTCGCCCGTCGAGAGGTTGCACGACAGGTACTTGGTATTCCAAACGACGTCATGCTCGTAACCGTGATGGGCGGCTCTCTTGGGTCTGCGAAATTGAACGATGCATGCCGTGAACTCGTCGAGCGCATGCGAGACAAATCCACGAGCATCGAGAATCGACGTGTTGGCGTCCTACACCTGTGTGGTGAGCGATTTGCTGACAACGAAAGCGGCGAAGATGAATTCTCTGGTGTGTGGCGTCGAACAGTCGGCTATGAAGACCGCATTGCAGACGTCTACGCCGCCACTGACGTGTTGGTCGCGCGTGCCGGTGCAAGCACGGTCGCAGAAATTGCTGCGGTTGGTATCGCGTCGGTACTTGTTCCGTGGCCAGATGCCGCAGAAGACCATCAGCGCATGAATGCTCGATGGCTGGCAGACGACGGGGCAGCAGAGTGCATAGAGGAAGAAAGCCTGACAATCGACTTACTCCACGACATCGTCGTTGGACTTCTCTCAGATGTAGACCGTCGACAAGGCCTTGCGCAGCGCGCACGTCGTTTGGGCGAGGCGTCCAGAAGTGATCGCTTAGTGCGATTCATTAACGATATGGCACGTGAGTCGAAGAGAGCCGACGGACAACGACAGCGCGTGCATGTTGTCGGCGTGGGTGGCCCGGGTATGAGCGCAGTGGCGACCGTACTTGCGGAGATGGGTCACATGGTCTCGGGATCAGATGTGCGTCGAGCATCTGTGATGGAGCACCTGGAAGCAGTCGGAGTGAAAGTACTCATCGGCCACAGTCCGACTCATGTCGAAGACGTCGACACGGTCGTGTACTCGACTGCAATTCCGCTCGACAATGTGGAACTTTCTGCCGCGCGACAAGCAGGTGCCGAAGTCATTCACCGTGGTGACATGCTTGGGCGAATCTGCGCTGAGGCTCGAAGCATCGGCGTGGCTGGGACTCATGGCAAGACAACCACGTCCGCCTTGCTCCTGCGGATCCTCGACGATGCGGGTCGTGACCCGTCGTACATAATTGGTGCGGAAGTGAGCGATACCGGTCGTGGTGCTCGATGGACCGGTGGTGAGTTGCTCATTGTCGAGGCGGACGAAAGTGATGGCACACACGACAAACTTCCGCTCAGTGGTGTGATTCTCACGAACATCGACCTCGATCATCTTGACCACTTTGGCTCGATCGACGGTCTCGTTGAATCATTCGATCAGTTCCTTGCTCGAGTTCGCGGCCCAAAGGTCGTGTGTCTCGACGATGTGAATGTTGCTCGACTTTCGACGTTGAACTCCTCAGACCCACTTTTGGTGACATACGGGACGCGTGGCGACGCAGACTTTGTGCTGTCGGAAGTCAAAGTTGATGATGTCGGTACGTCGTTTCGGGTTACACATGCGACGTCTTCGGTCAGGGTCATGCTTCCTCTCTTCGGTCATCACAATGCGCTCAACGCAACTGGGGCAATCGCTCTTGCCACGACACTGGGGGTATCGCTCGGTGAAGCCGCAGATTCGTTGGCTCGCTTCGGCGGCGTCGATAGACGGTTCGTCGAATGTGGATCGGCGTCAGATGTCACCTTCGTAGATGATTATGCCCATGTGCCGACCGAGATTGAGGCGGTGCTCGCGGCTGCTTCTCAGCGATACGCCCAAAGAGGTCGACTCGTGGCGGTCTTCCAACCGAACAGGTACCACCGAATCGCAGCTATGGCTCATGAATTCGCCGAATGTTTCTCCGCCGCAGACATCGTGGTCATTGGTGACATCTACGCCTCGGGCACTGCGCCGATACCCGGAGTCACTGGTCATCTGGTCGCTGATGCGGTGCGACCACATCATCAGTCTGGCTCAGTCCACTATGTCGAATCGCGGCGCGAGCTCCCACGCTTCGTCGCAAGACTTCTGCGTTCGGGCGACGTCGTCGTCAGTATGGGCTGTGGCGACATCGAGGCATTTCCGCGACAAGCCATGGCCGAGCTGGGAGTGGCAGCCGTCAAGACATGGTGTGAATCGAATTCCATTAGTGCAGAACTTGATGTAAATGTCGGAGCGCTCACCACCTATCGGGTGGGAGGAACGGCGCGACTAGTGGTTACCCCGCAAAATGGCGATGAGGTGCGAAAGCTCGCAGGCCATATTCCGTCGACGGTGCCGGTGTACGTGATGGGTAATGGCAGCAACACTCTGGTGAGCGACAGTGGTTTTGACGGAGTGGTGATTCATACACCCAATTCCGCTTCGGTCACAGAAGGTTCCGACATCGACTACACCTTCGACAATGGTCGGTGCATAGCGACGGTTGAAGCCGGTATGAAGTTGCCGATCTTTGCGAGACGAACAGTTTCAGAGGGTTGGTGCGGAGCCGAATGGATGGTCGGTGTGCCAGGAACCCTGGGTGGTGCAGTTCGCATGAACGCCGGTGGCCATGGCTCGGACATGGCGACATCGGTGGTCGATGTCGAAGTCATTGATGTTGTGTCGGGGCACACGGCATGGATTCCCGCATCTGATGTTGGGTTCAGGTTCCGGCATTCCTCGCTTGACGACATGCACCTCGTCTCGCGTGTACGCATCGCACTTCATGCATCCTCATCGGCTTCTCATGATTGCAATGAGGAGATCTCAGGAATCGTGAGTTGGCGACGCGAACATCAACCAGGTGGACAAAACGCCGGATCTGTATTCGTGAACCCTGCCGAAGGTGACGGATCTGCCGGAGCGCTCATCGATTCGCTTGGTCTTCGCGGTTGGCGACATGGCTCTGCCGTCGTGTCAGAGCGCCACGCGAACTTCATTCAGTCCGACCAAGGTGGTTCTGCCGACGACGTGATCGCTGTCATGCGACACGTGCAGGCGAGGGTGTACGAAGAAGCAGGCATCGTTCTTCGGAGCGAAATCAAGCTGCTCGGTTTCGCCGACGACGATGTGTGGCAGTTCTCGCGTCGCGACTCATACGCACTGGATGACGACGATGCGAACCAAGCGCGGGCAAGACTGTTGCGGCACCTATGAGCCGCGACGAGACCCCAATTGAACCACCGACCGACGAGACCGCGGTCACTGATGTGCCTGCGGACGTATTGGGGGAGCTGTCCTCGTTGCTCGGTGTCGAGGCGTCGACCACGACAGACGTGAAGTCGACAGCGGAGCCGGCGGAAGCGGGGACCGAGACCGTTCACGCAGCATCACATGAGTCGGCGCGAGAAGCAGTTGTCATCGTTGATGAATCCGTCGCGGTTGATGAGTCGGACGATGTCGTTGGTTCCCGTGCAGGCACGCGGCCAGAGGCGTCGGGTATCGCGGGGGACCGATCGATGGTGCTCCATGATGCAGTCGTCGTCATCGACGATGAATCACATGGTTCGACCGTCGTCGTGGACGCCGACCAAGTTGGTCGAGTGGTCATCGTGGACGATGACCAGCCAGACCCCCGATTCGAAGAGCGACGCGAGAAGATGCGTCGGCGTGACCTGCGGAAACGGGTCCGCTGGGTGTACGCCGCCGGAGTCGCTATCGGCGTTTTCGTAGTGCTCGTGGTGGTGCTCGCATCGCCGCTGTTCTCCGTGCGTGACATCACCATTGATGGTCGCGTGTATGTCGATGAGAACACGATCGAGAAAGCGACCGACGCGCTGAAGGGAGTATCGGTGTTCTCGGCCGATGTCGAGCGGGTCGAGGCGATCATTCGGGAAGATCCATGGGTCGAAGATGTCCGAGTCGACACACATTTTCCGGCATCAGCGGTGATCGAAATTGACGAACGCGCGCCCGTCGTGTGGTTCGCAGGTTCAGATAACAAGGCTCGCGTCATCGATTCGGACGGAGTCGTCATCACGGTCCTTGATGGTTGGCCCACTGGTTATCTGCAGATCGTTGGTACTGGCCCGAACGTAGAGCCAGGAGTGAAGGCGGATCAGGTGTATCGAGCAGTCGCTCAACTCGTCACGGCTCTACCCGCTGAGATCAAGCCAAAAGTGCGCGATGTCGGTGTGACTGGAACCGGAGAAATCACCCTGACATTGAAGAGCGGCACGCTCATTCGATTTGGCCAACCCACCGATCTGCAGGACAAGTTGGTGGCTGTCGTCGTGTTGTTGCGTCGACAAGACCCTGCAGATTTGGCTGCAATCGATGTGTCCACTGGCGATGTGACGGTCCAAACTCGTTAGAGAAATCCACAGAACTCAGAAAAATCAGCCTGTGAACGGTCTTTCAGAGGTCGAATTTCCACACTTCCGTTGCGTCTTGTGTAAGCATTGACCCACTCCCGTGACAACACGGAGCTGCTTGGAGGTAGGGGCCGATGGCCGGAGCACCACAGAACTATTTAGCCGTCATCAAAGTTATTGGTGTCGGAGGCGGTGGCGTGAACGCCGTCAACCGCATGATCGATGCCGGTTTGCGCGGAGTCGAGTTCGTCGCAGTGAATACCGACGCTCAGGCGTTGCTGATGAGTGACGCAGACGTGAAGCTCGACATCGGTCGAGAACTGACTCGTGGGCTAGGCGCAGGGTCCGACCCCGAGGTTGGCCGCGCGGCCGCAGAGGCACATCGAGACGAAATCGAAGAGCTCATTCACGGCGCAGACATGGTGTTCATCACCGCCGGCGAAGGAGGTGGCACCGGCACTGGTGCCGCTCCCGTGATCGCAGAGATTGCCCGCTCGCTCGGTGCGCTCACCATCGGTGTAGTTACGCGACCGTTTGCATTTGAGGGGCGCCGCCGTGCAGTGCAAGCTGACAACGGAATCCAAAGATTGAAAGAGAAAGTCGACACGCTCATCGTCATCCCGAATGACCGACTGTTGACCGTCGCAAATGACAAGACATCGCTCGTCAATGCCTTCAAGATGGCCGACGAAGTTCTGTTGCAAGGTGTGGCTGGCATCACTGGTCTCATCACGACACCTGGTCTCATCAACACCGACTTTGCAGACGTGAAGATGATCCTGTCGAATGCGGGCTCGGCACTTATGGGAATCGGTGTCGCCAGTGGCGATAATCGGGCCTCCGTCGCGGCAAAGACCGCCATCTCGAGTCCGATGCTCGAGGCGGCGATCGATGGTGCGAAGGGAATCTTGTTGAACATCACCGGTCCATCGAGCATGGGACTTTTCGAAGTGAACGCCGCCGCCGAAGTGGTGCATGGTGTCGCGCATCAAGACGCAAACATCATCTTCGGAACTGTCATCGATGATGAAATGGGCGACGAGATCAAGGTCACCGTCATTGCGGCCGGTTTCGAGCGCTGGGATGCAGGTCCTGGTCTCGGTGCCCGACGTGCTTCCTCGGGCGTCGATCCGCGCCCATCGAGCGCTCGTGACATCTTCGCCGACCTCGACGGGGACCCGCTCGATGATGACGACGACGGATTCGACGTTCCGTCATTCCTCAAGTGACTCACTGACGAATTCGACTGCCACGAGCGATGCTCGCTCCTCAGGACGTCACAGACAACATTGCGCGAGTGCGTGCGCGCCTCGACGAGTTGTCAACCTCGCATGTTTCTCTCGTGGCCGTGACAAAGACGTGGCCACGAGAGGCAATGGAAGCAGCGTCACGCGCTGGCGTCGACGGACTCGGCGAGAACTACGCTCAAGAGCTCATCGGTAAGGTCGGATCAGGTCGGGGAGACCTTGCGCCGGTTCATTTCATCGGTGCGCTTCAGTCGAACAAGATTAAGTCGCTCGTTCCACACGTGGATGTGTGGCAGTCGATTGACCGCACCTCGCTTCTTCGGGAAGTCGGTCGCCGTCATCGCACTTGGCGCGAAAGTGGTGGTGCGGCCGGGCGGCCGCGGGTGCTGCTGCAGGTCAATACAACGGGGGAAGACAGCAAGGCTGGTTGTGCCCCACGTGATCTGGATGACCTCCGCGAGGTGGCAATGGCGGAGCATTGTGAGGTTGTCGGGCTCATGACAGTCGGGCCCACAGACGGCAATCCTGGCGGTACGGAACGAGCCTTTCGGACGTTGCGAGCATTGGTCGACCAGCACGGGTTCGCTGAGTGCTCGATGGGCATGACAGGCGACTTCGAGTTGGCCGTGTCGCTTGGTTCGACCATGGTGCGCATTGGAAGCGCGATATTTGGCGTACGCCACTGACGACAAACGGACGTCCGCGTGGACTTCTGGACTGAGAAAGTGATGGCCGCTGCACACTCCGCCACTCGCGGAACACCTTGGGTTAGCCTGTGGTCATGTCGATGTGGCGACGAGCAATGGAATATCTCGGACTGACGGGAGATGACACCTACGACGACTACGACTTGTCGCAGGAGTACGAGCGTCCGTTGCGTGGTCGAGGGGGTGTCGACCCGACAGGTGGTCGCGGTCGTGGTTATGCACCCGAATATGTGGATGACATCAGTCGACCTGCACCTCGGCCGATGCGTGATGACAGTATGCCGATTCGTCGCCCCGACGACTCTGGGTTGCAGGTGCGTCCGGTCGGAGCACCGCGTACTTCAACCGTTCGTGCCGTACCTTCTGCCGGTGCCGAGCCTGTCACTGTGCGGCCGCGTCAGTTCAACCAGGCACAAGAAGTCGCAGATCACTTCAAAGAAGGTCAGCCAGTCATCGTGAATCTCGAGGGCGCCGACCGTGAGATGTCGCGTCGCATCATCGACTTTGCAAGTGGCCTGTGTTACGGGCTTGGCGGAACGATGGAGAAAGTCGGCAGTGGTGTGTATCTGCTGAAGCCAACGTCGTATTCCTCAGACCGACACTGACAGCGACGACGTCATGGAGCTTCTGTGCGGATTGGTCAATCTGTATATCCTTGCAATTATTGGTCGCGCGATTCTCTCGTGGTTTCCGCTCGATCCTCGCGGGCCACTCGCCGGTGTCGCCGGATTTCTGATTCGTATCACCGAGCCGGTGTTCGCACCTGTTCGTCGAGCGATGCCGAACATGGGGCCGTTCGACTTGACACCGCTCATCGTCCTCATCGGATTACAGCTTCTTTCGCGCATCCTTCTGGGGTGCTGAGCCGTTTGCGGCTCTACGCTTTCACGCCGTGACCTACCCCCACGTCGATCCGCAGCCCAACTTTCCTGCGCTTGAACTCGACGTGCTTGCTCGGTGGGAGCGAGATGGCACCTTTGCGCGCAGTATCGAAGCGCGTGCGGCCGGCGACGACGGCCAGAACGAGTTTGTTTTCTACGACGGCCCACCATTCGCCAATGGTCTGCCGCACTACGGACATTTGCTCACGGGTTTCGTAAAAGACGCTGTTCCGCGCTATCAAACCATGCGCGGTCGCAAAGTCGAACGACGCTTCGGATGGGATTGTCACGGCCTGCCCGCTGAAGTGGAAGCTGAAAAAGAACTTGGCATCTCGGGTCATCCGGAGATCACCGAATTTGGCATCGCCCGTTTCAACGAGTCCTGTCGCACGAGCGTTTTGCGGTACACCGATGAATGGCAGCGATATGTCACCCGCCAGGCACGTTGGGTCGACTTTGAAAACGACTACAAGACACTCGATGTGTCCTACATGGAGAGTGTCATGTGGGCGTTCAAGACTTTGTGGGATAAAGGACTCGTTTACGAAGGTTTCCGTGTTCTCGCTTATTGCTGGCGCTGCGAGACACCCCTTTCAAACACCGAAACACGCATGGACGACGTGTATCGCGACCGGCAAGACCCTGCGCTCACCGTGTGGTTCACGCTCGAGGGTGGAGAACGGATCCTTGCGTGGACGACAACTCCTTGGACGTTGCCCTCCAACTTGGCGCTCGCAGTGGGGCCCGAGATCGAGTATGCCGTGCTGGCCGACGACGCCGGGCAGAGGTACATCGTCGCCGACGCGCGGCGCGCTGCGTATGAGAAGGAGTTCGCTGAACTAAAGGTCGTCGACACGGTGCTTGGGCGCGACTTGGTGGGTCGCCGCTACACGCCAATGTTTGACTTCTTCGCTGATACCGACAATGCCTTCCAGGTGCTTGCTGCAGACTTTGTCACAACCGAAGACGGAACCGGAGTCGTGCACATGGCGCCTGGTTTTGGCGAAGATGACCAAGTTGCATGCAATGCCGCAGGAATTCCGACGCTGTGCCCGATGGATGAACACGGTTGCTACACGGCAGAAATTGCTCCGTGGGCGGGGCGCCATGTGTTCGATGCCAACACCGACATTATTCGGCACCTCAAAGAACGAAGTGTGGTCGTGCGCCACGATTCGTACGATCACCCGTATCCGCACTGTTGGCGTTGCGCGCAGCCACTCGTGTACCGGGCCATCTCTTCATGGTTCGTCCAAGTCACCGCGTTCAAGGACCGCATGGTCGAATTGAACCAGCAGATTCGCTGGGTGCCCGAGCACATCAAAGAGGGCAGTTTCGGTAAGTGGATCGCCAACGCTCGTGACTGGTCAATCAGTCGCAATCGTTTCTGGGGCTCACCGATTCCAGTGTGGAAGAGCGATGATCCGCAGTATCCGCGCATCGACGTCTACGGAAGCATCGCCGACCTAGAGAGAGACTTTGGCGTCGCAGTGAATGATCTTCACCGTCCTTCTATCGACGACCTCGTTCGCGACAATCCGGACGACCCGACGGGGAAGTCGAAGATGCGTCGTGTTCCAGAGGTGCTCGACTGTTGGTTCGAGAGCGGCTCTATGCCCTTCGCACAGGTGCATTATCCGTTTGAAAATCGTGAATGGTTCGAGAGCCACTACCCAGGGGACTTCATCGTGGAGTACATCGGCCAGACGCGTGGCTGGTTCTACACACTTCATGTCTTGGCAACGGCACTCTTTGACCGTCCTGCCTTCTCAACGTGCGTCAGTCACGGCATCGTCCTCGGCGATGACGGCCAAAAGATGTCGAAGAGTTTGCGCAACTACCCAGACCCGATGGTCATCTTCGATACGTATGGCTCAGATGCAATGCGTTGGTATCTGTTGTCGTCGTCCATCCTCCGTGGCGCCGACTTCTCGGTTACTGAACAAGGCATACGTGAGACAGTGCGCCAGGTGCTGCTTCCACTGTGGAACTCGTGGTATTTCCTCTCGCTGTACGCAAACGCCGAAGGCATGACCGGGACAGAGCGTTTCGACAGCACCAATGTTCTGGACAGGTATGTGATTTCGAAACTGGGCGTGCTCGTTGACGACATGACGCAAACACTCGACAATTACGATCTCTTCGAGGCATGCCAGCGCATGCGCGGGTTCCTTGATGTCCTCACCAATTGGTACATCCGGCGAAGCCGGGATCGTTTCTGGTCGGGCGACCGCGACGCCGTTGACACCTTACACAGTGTCCTGTCCATAGTCGTTCGGCTCTCAGCGCCACTACTACCTCTTGTATCGGACGAGATTCACTCTGGACTTGGTGGAGATTCGTCGAGCGTTCATCTCGCCGACTGGCCGAGTGCTCAGAATCTTCCAAAGGATGTACAACTGGTTTCATCGATGGATCTCGTTCGCTCAGTGTGTTCCGCCGCGTTGTCTGTGCGGAAGTCCAATGACCGGCGGGTACGTCAGCCGCTCAGCTCGCTCACAGTTGCATCTGCAAACGCTTCAAGTCTGTCCGCCTACATCGACATCATCGCAGACGAAGTGAATGTGAAAAATGTGTTGTTGTCAGATGACGTCGATGCCGTCGCGCGCCATGAACTGCAGGTTGTACCGGCAGCAGTCGGACCTCGACTTGGCAAGAAGACACAACAAGTGATTGGGGCGGTAAAGAAGGGAGAGTGGGCGCGAGAGGGTGACGAGATTGTCGTTGCAGGAGAGCGCTTGCAGCCAGGCGAGTACTCATTGCGACTTGTCGCCGATTCATCAACTGCAAGCGCTGCTCTTGATGATGGAAATGGTGTCGTGTTGCTCGACATAGAGCTCACTCCGGATCTCGAAGCTGAAGGGCAAGCTCGCGACGTGATTCGCGCCATCCAACAGGCTCGTCGGGATGCCCAATTAGCGGTGACGGATCGCATCACGTTGATGCTGGGGGTCGCTGATGACTTGAGAGGTCGACTCGAGCCATTTGTCGAGATGATCTGTTCTGAAACGCTCGCAATGACTGTGGTTTGGGATGCTTTGGTTCATCGCGACACTGCCATCGACGGTGCAGAGATTGCCGTGAAGGTCTCGCCGATCGCGTGACGCAGGCTCGGGAGGTCCTCATCTGCGGCACCGCCAGAAAGCATGACATTTGAGGGTCCTCGCGGTGGGTCCGCTGAGTTCTGGTCAGACCGGCTAGCCTGCCCGACCCAAGAAAGCGTTCGTCGACCTGACCCTCGCTCACCCGGGAGACCACCATGGCAGCCAAGAAGAAATCGACCACTACGGCCAAGAAATCGGCCACGAAGCCCGCCAAGAAAACAGCCACGAAGGCCGGCAAGCAATCGGTAAAGAAGCCTGTCAAGAAGGCCG
>DCZD01000012.1:54627-60220 GCA_002331255.1 Acidimicrobiaceae bacterium UBA2093
TCGAAGAAGAAGGCCGAGCTAGCGAAAAAGGCTGCAGCAAAGAAAAAGGCTGAGTTGGTGAAGAAGGCTGCGGCGAAGAAGAAAGCTGACGCTCAGAAGAAGGCTGAGTTGGTGAAGAAGGCTGCGGCGAAGAAGAAAGCTGACGCTCAGAAGAAGGCTGAGCTGGCCAAAAAGCTCGCCGCAAAAAAGGCAGAGGCCAAGATAAAGGCGGAACTTGCGCGTGAGAAGGCGCGAGTGAAGGCCGAAGCCGATCGTAAGCGCAAGCAAGAAGCACGTGAAAAAGAAGCACAAGCTAAAGCTCAGCTTCGAGAGAAGCAGGCTGCAGAAAAAGCTCGCCTCAAAGCGCGCGCAGAAGCAGAGAAGGTTCGACTGAAGGAAAAAGCCGAGCGGGACAAGCAGCGTGCTGCAGAAGCAGCTGAGCGTGCGGTGGCTAAAGCAGCTGCCGAAGCCGAGAAGGTTCGTCTACGAGAAGAGGCTGCCGCTGCGAAAGCGGCTGAGAAAGCCGCTGCCGAAGCCGAGAAGACACGTCTGAAGGCTGAAGCAGAAGCGAAGAAGAAAGCCGAGGCGAAGAAATTCATCATCGTCAAGGGACCATCAGAAGATGGAATTACTTCAACTAAAGAGTTCGACTTGAAGTTCTTGTCTGCCCAGCGTGATGCTCTTCGTATTGAGCGTACGAAGTTGCTTGGTCAAGCAGACCGACTCGAAGACGAGGCGAATGCCCTCATCGCTGATGCCGAGATGGGCGATGTTCAGTTCGATGATGAAGGCGGCGAAGGCGACACCATGGTTGTCGAGCGTGAACGAGACCAAGTGTTGTCTGCGCAAGCACGTCAGACAGTGACAGAGATTGACGCAGCACTCGAGCGCATGTCACGCGGTGAGTATGGCTATTCGACTGTGTCTGGTTTCCCAATTCCCAAAGAGCGTTTGAAGGCGCTTCCGTGGGCGACCGAGTTGGTCACTGAGCGCGCGGGTGGACTTGGCCGTCGCTAGTCGTCGATGGTCGACGCTGTGGCTGTCTGCTCTCGTGGTGCTGGCCGATCAGGTCACCAAGCACTGGGCCGTCAACCATCTTGCTGACGGCCATACGGTCGACATCGTGTGGACCCTCAGATTCAAACTCGGCTTCAACAGTGGCATGGCGTTCTCGCAGGCCGAAGGTTTGGGTCCCATCATCGGAGTTGTAGCACTTGTCGCCATCGTGGTCTTGGCGTTCGTTGTGCGCCAGTCCGACACACGCACGGGGTCGTTCGCGGCCGCTGCCATTCTCGGCGGCGCAGCAGGCAACGTCGCAGATCGTTTGTTCCGCGGCGATGGTTGGCTTCACGGAGCAGTAGTCGACTTCATTGACCTTCAGTGGTGGCCTGTTTTCAATATTGCCGACATGGCCATCACCATCGGTGGTGCGATTCTGGTGATTGGTGCGTGGCGAACCCCCAAGCGGTCTGTGGCAGACGGAGCGCCATCATGATCTTCGAAGAGTCGATTCCGAGTGCGCTCGACGGAGAGCGCCTCGATCGCATCGTCGCGCTGATGTTGGACGTCTCGCGTTCAGATGCATCGAGCATCATCGACGCCGGAGGCGTCGCAGTCGATGGGGGAGTCACAAACGTTGGCAAACAACGACTCACTGCGGAGCAGCTGGTTCGTGTCGACGATGCGTTCATGCCGCTGCCTTTGCTTCCTCAGGCCGACTCGACACTCGACGTCGACATCATCCATGTGGATGACGACGTCATCGTCGTCAATAAGGCCGCTGGCATGGTGGTGCATCCGGCAGCGGGCCACCAGGGCGGCACATTGGTGAATGCGCTCCTCGCCAGGTACCCGGAAATTGCCGACGTCGGAGAGCCAATACGCCCCGGAGTTGTTCATCGTCTCGATGCGGGAACGAGCGGCCTTTTGATGGTCGCCAGATCGCATCGGGCGTATGAGCAGTTAGTGGGACAGCTCGCTGACCGTTCAGTCGAGCGTGAATATGTCGCACTTGCGTGGGGCCACTTCGATTCGTCGACCAGCACCATTGACGCACCTCTTGGTCGCGATCATCGCGACCCCATGCGAATGGCGGTTGTGCACGACGGAAAGATGGCACGGACGCATATCGAAGTGTTGGAGACGTTCTGGAGTCCCGCAGCTCTGTCGCTTGTCAAGTGCAACCTCGAGACGGGCCGGACCCACCAGATCAGGGTTCACTTGGCCGCGGTTTCTCATCCGGTGGTTGGTGATGGCACGTACGGAGGCTCGCGTTCGTCGCTGCCGGCACCGCGCCCTATGTTGCACGCGCGCCGACTCGGCTTCTTGCACCCGTCTACTGGTGTCTTCATGGCATTTGAGGCAGACATTCCTCAAGACATGTCCAAAGTCATCGCACGCTGTTCATGAACTTGTGGCTCGACGGAGCGAGCAAGGATGTAGCTGAAATTCAGTGAGTGTGATCGTGGTCGTACGTCGGCCACTTCGCTTGGCCCCGTGCGATGTCCGTAATCGCAGCAAGTGTGTATGCCCCGAGATGTTCGCGCATGTGGCGGCCAGCTAGGTCCCAGATTGCGAGCAGCACGCACTGTCCGTCGTGGTCACATGCTCCGTCTTGGTGCGGCTGTCCAAAATCGCCCAAGGTGATCGGTCCGTCAACTGCAGAGATGATCTCAGACAACCTGATGTCCTCGGGCGACTTGGCGAGTACGTATCCGCCTCCGACACCTCGCTTCGACTTCACGAGTCCGGCACCTTTCAATGCGAGGAGGATCTGTTCGAGGTACGGCTGTGGCAGGGCCGTGCGCTCAGCAATGTCACGGACAGACGTCGGGCCGGCCTCATTCTGATGGAGTGCGAGAGAAAGTAGGGCCCTGCACGCATAGTCGCCGCGGGTGGAAACTCGCACGGGTTTATCGTAGGTGTTCTCCTATGTCGAACCCGTCTCTAGTCCTGCCTTCGTACGGGGGTGACTGCCTCACCTCTGTTATCCCAGTTCTTCTGGGCGTTGAGAGCCGGCCAGGGGCCACGGACATGTCCTGGATTCCGACCTCGTTCGATCGCCGTCTACCTACGGTGCTCCTCGTTCTTGATGGCCTCGGATGGAGTCAACTCCAGTCGCGTCTTCATCTTGCACCGACCTTGGCTGCCATGCCGGCTGCCCGCATCACCTCTACAGCGCCGAGCACAACAGCGACTGCACTTACTTCGATTACGACCGGACTGACACCTGGTGAACATGGAATTGTCGGATATCGAATGCACATGGGTGATTCGGTGATGAACACTCTTCGATGGGGTAATGAGGGCGGTGATTGCCGTCGCACGTTTCCTCCACATATCGTCCAGTCATGTCCACCGTTCATGGGCATGAGAGTTCCTGTCGTCAGTCGTGCGGAATTCGAGTCCACCGGATTCACCGAAGCCCATCTCCGTGGAGTGAGACATGAGGGTTGGCGCGCAGCATCAAGCATTCCTGTCATCATTGGCGACCTGTTGCGCAGGGGGGAAAGTTTCGTCTATGCGTATTACGACGGCATTGACAAGATCGCACATGAGCGCGGCTTCGGTGAGTACTACGACGCCGAACTACAAGTGACAGACGAGCTCGTTGCACGCATTGCGCATGCGATGCCGGAGGGGACGCAGTTATTGGTGACCGCCGATCATGGCCAGGTCCACGTCGGAAGTAACACTGTTGTACTTGACGCTTCCGTGACCGCGATGCTGACGACGCAGTCGGGTGAAGGACGGTTTCGCTGGCTTCACGCTGGGCGCGGTGCGCGTGGAACTCTCGAACAACTCTGTCGAGAGCTATACGGCGATATCGCATGGGTCGTGTCCCGTCAACAAGTGTTGGACGAGAAATGGTTTGGTCCGCGGGTCACAGCAGACACTGAGCGGCGGTTGGGCGACGTCGCACTCGTTGCGCGCGATGCCGTCTCTTTCGAAGACCCTGCCGATTCTGGACCATTCGCGTTGGTGTGCAGGCATGGGTCGCTCACCGCAGATGAGATGTATGTGCCATTTCTCGTGTCTCAGCACTGAGCTGCCCACTTCGATGTCAACATCAGGTGCGCGCTTGGCAGACTGAAGGTGTGAGTGACATCTCCAACCCCCAGCATCTCTCCGGCCCAGAGCACATCGCTAGCCCCGAAGTGCTTCCGAACAATGTGACCGGAGTCTTTCCGACATCCGTATCCAGCGACGGGGAGGGTCGCGGCGTCGAACCTGAAACCGAATCTGTGACCGAGCCAGCGAAAGTTATGCGTATCGGATCGATGGTGAAGCAGTTGCTCGACGAAGTGCGTGGCACGACGCTTGACGAGCCAAGCCGTGAGCGACTCGCAGAGATTTACGATCGGTCGATTGTCGAAATCTCAGAATCGGTGTCACCAGACTTGGCTGAAGAGTTGAAGATGCTCGCGCTTCCGTTCAAAGAAGGGGAGGTGCCGAGCGAATCTGAGTTGCGCGTGGCGAAAGCCCAGTTGGTGGGTTGGCTTGAAGGATTGTTCCACGGCATCCAAGCCACGCTGTTTGCTCAACAACTTGCCGCTCGGCAGCAACTCGAGCAGATGCGCCAGATTCAGGCACCAACTCAGCCCGGTCAGCCTGGTCCCGGCGGGACCTATCTCTGACCTGACGCACCCGACTGCTAATTTCGGCAAATCACATTGCTGTCACCCGTGGGTACATCCCCAGCGTGACAGAGGTGGGAGGCAGGGCGGCACATCTCGATGGTCACTTGCCATGAGTCAGTGCGCGACACAAGGGAGGTGGCAGAGGTGAGCGAGTCATTCACTCACCTTCATGTCCACACCGAGTATTCGATGCTCGACGGTGCCGCAAAACTAGAAGAGCTCGTCGCCAAAGCCGTCGCCGACGGTCAGCCTGCACTTGGCATCACGGACCACGGCAACATGTATGGCGTCATCGAGTTCTACAAGGAATGTCGGAGACAAGGCATCAAGCCAATCCTTGGTACCGAGGCCTACATGGCTCATGACCACCGCAGCGAGCGCATCGCACGTCGGGGGCGGTTCGACGACAACGGCGGGTCTGGTGACGGCGGCAAGAAGCTCTACTACCACCTCACACTTCTTGCGGAGAACAACGTCGGCTATCGCAACCTCATTCAATTGGCCAGTCGGGCGTTTCTCGAGGGGTACCACTACAAGCCGCGCGTCGACTGGGAGTTGCTCTCCACCTACAACGAAGGTCTCATCGCCACCACTGGTTGCCTCGGAGGTCACGTGCTCCAGTCGTTAGTGAACGGCGACGAAAAGGGAGCATTGCAGAAAGCGGCACGTCTGCAAGACATTTTTGGCAAGGACAATCTCTTCGTCGAACTTCAAGACCACGGTATTCCAGATCAGCAGCGCACCAACCCGATGCTCATCGACATCGCGCACAAGATCGGTGCACCCGTTCTCGCTACGAACGATTCTCATTACGTGAGTCGTTCAGACCATGAAGCTCATGACGCACTGTTGTGTGTGCAGACCGCTTCTCGTATGAGCGATGCAGATCGTTTCAAGTTCACAGGTTGCGAGCACTATCTAAAGACGGCTCAAGAGATGCGGCAGTTGTGGAGCGAGATACCGTCGGCGTGTGA
>DCZD01000012.1:60534-68107 GCA_002331255.1 Acidimicrobiaceae bacterium UBA2093
CGCGAACGGTGGGGGGCAAATCTGTCTCCAGACGTCCAAGAGCGCCTCACCTACGAACTCGGTGTCATCACGTCAATGGGGTTCGCCTCGTACTTTCTCATCGTCTGGGACCTCATCCGATTCGCGCGTGAGAACGGAATTCGTGTGGGACCTGGTCGAGGATCAGCGGCCGGGTGTGCAGTGGCGTACTGCCTCCGAATTACCGACCTCGATCCGCTGAAGTACGACCTTCTGTTCGAGCGTTTCTTGAACCCCAGTCGCGTGTCGATGCCCGACATCGACATGGACTTCGACTCGAGATATCGCGACACCATGATCCGATATGCGGCCGACACCTACGGCCGTGATCACGTCGCCCAAATCATCACGTTTTCCACGATCAAGGCCCGTAACGCGGTACGTGATGCTGCCCGAGTGCTTGGCTATGACTACGCAGTCGGGGACCGCATCGCGAAGGCAATGCCGCCACTCGTCATGGGTCGAGACACTCCGTTGCGTTACTGCTTCGAAGAGACCGATGCCCACCGCGATGGCTACCGCGCCGCATCTGAGCTTCGTGACATGTTCGAGTCTGACGACGATGTGAAGAAGGTCGTTGAGATCGCCACGAAGTTGGAGGGCCTCAAGAGAAGCGACGGCATCCACGCCGCTGCAGTGGTGATCACGCGCGATCCTCTCACTGAATACCTGCCAATCCAGCGCAAACCATCGGGTGACGGCGATCCAGCAGACGCGCCCATCGTCACGCAGTACGAGATGCACGCAGTGGAAGACCTCGGGCTCTTGAAGATGGACTTCCTCGGCCTCCGCAACCTCGACGTCATTGCCGACACCGTCGCCATGATCCGCGCCACACGAGACTCTGATTTCGACATAGACACTGTGCCACTCGACGATTCACTCACGTATGAGCTACTCGGCCGGGGAGACACAATCGGGGTATTCCAGCTCGAATCTCCGCCAATGCGGGCATTGCTCAAGAGCATGAAACCCACCACGTTTGACGACGTTGCGGCAGTGATTGCGTTGTATCGACCGGGGCCGATGGGCGCCAACATGCACAATGACTATGCGGACTTCAAGAACAGTCGCAAGTCGATTTCATATTTCCACGACGATGCCCGTGAACTGCTTGCCGACACGTATGGTCTCATGGTTTACCAAGAGAGCATGATGCGCGTCGCTCAGAAGTTTGCTGGCTACTCCTTGGCTCAGGCGGACAATCTTCGTAAGGCGTGCGGCAAGAAGATCCGCGAATTAATGGCGAAAGAACGCGAGCAGTTCGTCAAAGGGTGCGTCGACACCGGCTATCCGGAAAAACTTGGCACCGAGCTGTTCAACATCATCGAGGGTTTCGCCGACTACGCGTTCAATAAGAGCCACGCATATGGCTACGGACTGGTGTCCTACCAGACCGCCTATCTGAAGGCGCATTACCCGGTCGAATACACGGCGTGTTTACTCACGTCGGTAAAGGGCAACTACGAGAAGGCGGCAGTTCACCTCTCTGATGCGCGGGCATCTGATATCTCGGTCTTGAACCCTGACATCAACTTGTCCCAGTCAGACTTTGTCGCAATTGTTGACGGTGGGCAGCGCACAATCTATTTCGGCCTCGCAGCGGTCCGGAATGTGGGGGAAGGGCTAGTCGAGCTCATCGTCAACGAGCGCGAAACAAACGGAGCATTCGAGTCGTTCCATGATTTCGTCGAACGTGTTCCTGAACCTGCGCTCAACAAACGTGCAGTCGAGTCGCTCATCAAATCGGGTGCCTTCGACCAACTCGGGCATCCGCGCCGAGGTCTATTGACTGTGTTCGAGCAGATCATTGACACCACCATCGTTCGCCGCCGTGAGCGGGAACGTGGCGTTATGAGTCTGTTCGGAGAGGCCTCAGAAGACGAGGGTGGTTGGAGCGAACGAATCCCGATACCCGAATTGCAATTCGATAAAGCCGACCAGTTGCGGTTCGAGAAAGAGATGCTTGGCCTCTACATCTCTGACCACCCGTTGATGGGCGTACAAGCGGCACTTCGTCGAAAGGTCGACTGTGGAATTGCCGAACTTCATAGTCGAGAAGACGGCCCGGTCGTCATTGGCGGAGTCGTGACACAGCTGAACCGCCGATACACGCGAAAAGGTGACCAGATGGCCACATTCGTGCTCGAGGATCTCGAAGCGTCGATTGAAGTCACGGTCTTTACGCGCGCGCTGTCTGACTACGGTCATCTGTTGCGCGATGACGCCATCGTCACTGTGAGCGGTCGTGTCAACAGGCGTGATGAGAATCGAGTGAGTGTCTCCACGCAACGCATCACAGTTCTCGAAAATCTTCACGATCGTCCAACGGCATTGCACCTTCAACTTGCGACACACGGACTATCCGCGGAACGTGTCGACGCGCTAAAGCAGATACTCATCGAACATCCAGGTGATTGTCCGGTAGTGCTTCACCTCGGCAACGGACTGGAGATGTCGCTCGGCGATGAGGTCGCAGTCGATTTCGACAAGGTTCTAGGACCCCTGCGCGTCGCGTTTGGCCCCAGTGTCGTGGCCTTATAGGGCACTGTCGCAGCGAAGTTGGGCCAATTTCCGACCTTCATCTTCATCCAAATCGAAGTTTCGGTGGCAGAATAGGAGGCTCTTACGGCCAGCGCACGGGGCGCGGCCTCGAGCCAATGTGGAGCGGACGAAATCGATGACACTCGAAGTCGCCACCCAAGACTGCAATGCACTGACAGACGCCGATCTCGATGATCTGGCGTCGATGGATGGTGCGTTCGACATCGGAACCCTCTCAAAGGCAAAAGAAGACTGGGTTCTCTTCACGTCTGCCCGCGAAGGGGGCAAGTTGGTGGGCTTCACCTTCTCGACCCTCGAGCGCATCGGGGGAACTCCGTGCGTGCTGCTCGGCCTGATGAGTGTCAAGAAAACGGGGAAGCGTGACTCGGTGCTGAAAGGGCTGATGTCCGAGGCCTACCACCGGGCGCTGATGGCATTCCCTGACGAAGATGTCGTCATCGGATCGCGTTTCGTTCGTGCCGATGGACTTGAGGCATTCAAGAGCCTGAGTGACATCATTCCCCGGCCCGGTCATCGGGCAGTGGGAGAAGAGCGCGCATGGGGTCGTCGACTTGCCAAGCGATTCGGGGTCGACGCGAGCTATGACGAGCAATCCTTCGTTGTTATGTCAAACGCGCGCACAGGTTTCATCGACCATGAGTCATCGAAACCCGAAAAACTGAAGGCTGATGTGGTTGAGCAGTTCAAGGACGTCAGTGACAAGAAGGGTGGCGTGCTCATCGTCCACGGTTGGACGATGACCGAAAGTCTTCTCAAACTGGGTCAGCGCTGACGCGACTACCTCGTCCACGGTCGAGGTGACATCTCATGGAGTTTGAGACACTCGTCCGATCTCGGCGTATGCGGCGCTCTTTTGCCGACATTCGTATCGACCGTGATCTCATTGAACAGTGCGTCAACCTGGCACGCTTTGCTCCGAGCGCAGGAAAGACCCAAGGCTGGAACATCATCGTCCTTGAAGGTGGTGACACTGAATCGTTCTGGTCGTGCACTTTGCCTGCTGAACGACGAGGGTCATTCACGTGGCCAGGGCTCTTGCGAGCACCGGTGATTGCAGTCGCACTTGCCGACCCTGATGCGTACGTCCAGCGCTATGGGGAGACAGACAAGGCACATACTGGGCTCGGCGAAGGACCACATTCGTGGCCAGTCAAATACTGGACAGTGGACGCATCGTTCGCAGTCATGACGTTGTTGTACGCACTTGATGATGTGGGACTTGGGTCGTTGTTCTTCGCAATCTTCAACGGCGAGCAAGAGTTGCGCTCGACGCTTGGTATTCCATCGCAGATGGAGATCATCGGGGCAATCGCCATCGGAGTGCCAGACGGATCAGATGCACCTGGTCGCAGCGCCCTGCGTCAATCGCGGAGAGTAACCGACTTCATCCATTGGGGTAAGTGGTAGCGAGCACCCGACGAAGCGATTCTCGATCAGTGACCGGAGCACTGCACACATGGTCACGACACACGTAGGCCCGCTCGCCGTCGCGACCATGCCACAGTGGAGAGTCAAAGGTCTCGCCCCATGCAACAACTGAGGTAGGCCGCCACGCTGACCAAACTTCTTGTAGTAGGTCGGTTCGGCCACCGCTGATTGCGATTTCTGTCGTGCCGACGAGACGAAGATGCATAGCGTGAGCAAGATTGCAGAACGCAGTTGGTGCGCGACGGAACATCGAGCCGCAGAGCGCGATCAGTTCGTCAGCTTTCTCAAGAAGGTCCGGCCGTCCCGTAAGCGCGCTCAGACGAATGAATGAATTCGCGGCCGTCGACTGAGCAGACGGTGTGGCATTGTCCATGATGTCCTTTGCGCGCACGATGAGGCGTTCGGCATGGTCGGCAGTGGTGAACAGTCCGCCCTTGTCGGGGTCCCAGAAATCTGTCAGAAGCTGTTCGGTCACGGAGAGTGCATGTGTAATCCACTTTGCCTGACCTGTCAGTTCGTACAAACGAGTGAACGCGTCGACGAGTTGAGCAAGATCATGAGCGAGTGCATCGTGGCGTGCTTGCGGCACGGCATCTGCCTGCCAACTTCGGTGCCATTTTCCGTCTGCTCGGCGGAGTGCTGTCACGAGAAACTCGCCGGTACGTGTTGCCGCGTCGCGCCAGTCATCACGGCCAAAGGCAGCAGCTGCTTCACACAAGCTTGCGAGCATCATCGCGTTCCACTCGGTCAGTACCTTGTCGTCGAGACCGGGTCTTGTCCGCAGAGCCCGGGCTTCGAACAACTCTGTGCGTGCACGTTGAAGTGAGTCGTGAAGAAGGTCGTCGTCTCGATGTGTGATGCGATTGGGAATCGACTTCCCTTCGAAATTCCCGCTCGCTGTGATGTCCCACCAGGCACAGGCAGCCGAACCGGTTTCGCCAAGGACATCGAGGACTTCACTAGGGCTCCAGGTGTAGAACGCCCCTTCGTGGGAATGTCCGTCGGCATCTAGCGAGTCGGCATCTTCGGCACTGAAGAAACCGCCATCTTCGTGGCAAAGATCGCGCAGCACATATGTGACGATTTCCTCGGCAACAAAACGGAAATCATCGATTCTGAAGGTTTGCCATGCGTGCACGTACACGCGCAACAAAAGCGCTTGGTCGTAGAGCATCTTTTCAAAGTGGGGTACAAGCCACTTCTCGTCCACGCTATAGCGGGAAAATCCACCCCCTAGATGGTCGTGCATGCCGCCGGCAGCCATTGCTTTGAGGGTCGTGCACACGGCTTCCTCGATGTCGCGGGCCTGAGGCGCATTGACTGGATCTGTCACCAGTTCTGCGTAGGCGCGCATCAAGAGGTCGAGCGCAAATGTCGAGGGGAACTTCGGAGCTGACCCAAAGCCGCCCCAGTGCTGATCGAAGTTTGACAGCAGCGTCTGGACGGCGAGCGACAACGCCTCACGTGGCCGATCGTCAGTCACTGGCTCGATGCTTTCGGTGCGACGCAGCGAATCGAGAAGGGCTTCGACATTGTGGCGGACATCGTCGGGTTTGGTGCGCCAGACGTCGTCGATTGCGTTCATCAGTTGAAGAAACGAATTCTTCGGAAAGTATGTGCCGCCATAGAACGGCTCACCTTCGGGCGTGAGAAAAACAGTCATTGGCCATCCGCCGCGACCAGTCATGGCCTGCACGGCATCCATGTAGATGGCATCGACATCTGGGCGTTCTTCGCGGTCGACTTTCACGTTGACGAAGAGTTTGTTCATGACTGATGCGACGTCAGAGTCTTCGAAACATTCATGTGCCATCACGTGGCACCAATGACATGCGGAATAACCCACCGACAACAGAATCGGGACATTGCGTTCTTTGGCTTCTGCGAACGCGTCGGCACCCCACTCAAACCATGAGACGGGGTTGTCTTTGTGTTGTCGAAGGTAGGGCGATGCCGATGAGACCAGGCGGTTGGTCATGGCCTGACGTTAGGCACCGATGGCGTGATACCCGCCATCGACGTGGATGATTTCACCCGTGGTGGCGGGGAACCAGTCAGACATCAAGGCAACACAGGCGCGTGCAACAGCATCTGAATCATTTACATCCCAGCCAAGCGGTGCACGGTCATCCCACACATCTTCGAACTTCTTGAAACCGGGAATTGATTTGGCAGCCATGGTGCGGATGGGTCCAGCTGCGATGAGATTGCATCGAATTCCGCGAGGCCCCAGTTCCTTGGCGAGATAACGGCTGGTTGACTCAAGAGCAGACTTGGCGACTCCCATCCAGTTGTACGCAGGCCATGCGACGGTGTTGTCAAAATCAAGCCCAATGATGGATGCTCCTCGCCCCATGAGCGGCAAGAACGCATCAGCCATAGTCTTGAACGAGTATGCAGATATCTGCATTGCAACGGAGACGTCACTCCATTGAGCGGCTAAGAAGTCGTCTCCAAGGCATACCTCTGGCGCGAAACCAATTGAATGGAGTACTCCATCGACTGACCCCAGTGATGCGGCCACTTGTTCTCGAACCGATGTGACATGTTCATCGATGGTCACGTCGAATTCGAATACATCCGCAGGAGTTTCGAGTCTTCGAGCTGTGCGTTGCGTGAGAGACAGTGCGCGACCGGCACCGGTGAGCACCACCGTCGCACCTTCTCGTTGAGCCATTTGTGCGACTCCGAAGGCGAGAGACGCATCAGTCAGCACACCAGTGATTACGAGACGCTTGCCGTCGAGGATTCCCATGTATCTGACCGTAGTGGGGAAGGGGTGTTTGTGTAAGGCTCTCACCTATGCGTATCGGAATTCTCGGAGGAACTGGTCCTGCCGGCAGTGCATTGGGAGCCAGGTTGGCGTCGGTCGGCTATCAGGTTGTCATCGGGTCGAGGTCGCACGAGCGCGCGGCCGAGATTGTTGAGCAGATGAAGGCAAAGTGGCCACAACTTGATCTCTCCATCGAACCGGGCGACAACACGTCAGCTGCATCATGTGATGTCGTGGTTCTCGCGACGCCGTGGGACTCTGCAGCCACCACCGCGACCGAGTATCAGGAGCAGTTGAGCGGCAAGGTCATCATCAGTATGGCCAATGCCCTCGTCCGAGTTGGCCACGAGTTTCAGCCCCTGTTGCCCCCGCGCGGAAGTGTGGCCGCTCACGTGCAGGCAGCAGTTCCGCGGTGTCGGGTCGTCGCTGCGTTCCACCACCTTCCTGCGAAAGAACTCGGTCATCTCGGTGCTCCGATCGATAGTGACGTGCTGATCTGCTCTGACGACGCTGACGCCATCAAGACAACGGCTGGAATCGTTTCTCAGATTCCCGGATGTCGCCCACTTGATGCCGGTGAGCTTTCAAATGCGACGGCGATCGAAGCTTTTACTGCGGTACTTCTTCAGTTGAACATTCGATACAAGACGCGTGTCGCTCCCAAGCTCACGGGAATCAAAGGGGATCCGCGAGAGGCGCATCCCTCCTGAAGTGAGCCGACGATGAACATGCGTCTTTATGACACCTCGCGACGAGAGGTCGTTTCATTCGAGCCGGGTCCGACGGTGT
>DCZD01000012.1:68391-76038 GCA_002331255.1 Acidimicrobiaceae bacterium UBA2093
CTCATCGATCTCGGTCATGAAGTGCGTTGCGTGCGCAATGTCACCGACGTCGACGACCCATTGTTCGCGAAGGCGCGTGAGCTGGGCGTGCACTATCTCGATCTAGCTGCGGGTGAAGAGGCTCGTTTCAATCGCGATATGGAAGCTCTCGATACTCTGCCGGTGTACAGCGCACCGAGAGCGTCATCGGCCATCTCGGATATCCGTGGCTTCATCGGCATGGTGTTGGACAGGGGTTATGCGTACGCGGCAGGCGGGTCTGTCTATTTCGACGTCACCAAGTTCGATTCATTCGGAACCGTGTCGAACTATTCACATCAACAGATGATCGATTACGCCCGCGAGCGCGGTGGGAACGTTGACGACCCGCATAAACGCCACCCGCTCGACTTTGTGCTGTGGCATCCGTCCGCTGACGACGAACCGAGTTGGGACGCTCTCTGGGGAGCAGGAAGACCTGGTTGGCACATCGAGTGTTCAGCGCTCGCACTACGAGAGTTGGGAACCACGATCGATCTGCATGGTGGCGGAAGTGACCTCATCTTCCCGCATCACGAGTGTGAGCGCGCACAGTCTGAAGCTGCCACTGGTCAGCCATTTGTGAAGCATTGGATGCACGTGGCGATGGTCTTCAAAGACGGCCACAAGATGTCGAAGAGCCTCGGCAACTTGGTCTTTGTCGACAAGTTGCGTGAGTCCTGGGACCCACGAGAGATTCGACTTTGCATCATCGCGAACCACTACAGGCGTGAGTGGGAATGGAACGATGAGCGAATGCCCGAGGCGCGCAAACGCCTAGAAGCGTGGCAGGCAAGCCGAGGTGGCCGCGACGGCGCTGATGTGTTGGACGACGTTCGATCTCGATTGGACGACGACCTCGACACTCCGGGCGCGCTTCGCGTCATGGACGAAGCCGCCGCAGAGGGTCTTGATGTGAGCGGCGCCGCAGCATTGCTCGGTGTCGAGCTCCTCACGACCGTTCTGCCCCTTGACAAAAAGTGAAGTAATAAGCACTAAATGAGGGTTGTGACGTCAGTCCGCCCTCTGGTCATCCGCGATTTGCTCGCTTATCCTGACGGCTCAGGTAGGTCTCGAAAGGGTGTCGGGGTGTCTCGCATCGAACGCCAATTCACAGGTGCAGGGACTGCTCAGCGTCGTGCGCGGAGAGTGGTGTTGCCGATCGCGAATCGACTGTGGCGCTTCAATCTCGAAGGATTCGAGACCCTGAGCAATATCGGTCCTGCCGTCCTGTGCCCGAATCATGTGTCGTTTCTAGATTCGGCCTTTCTGATGTTGCAGGCACGACGTGAGATCAGCTTCGTGGGTAAGGCCGAATACATGGATTCCTGGAAGACGAAAGTTCTATTCCCGATGATGGGCATGATTCCCATTGATCGGTCTGGCGGAGATCGAAGCACTGCGGCACTCGACGCAGCGGAGATGGTTCTGCGTCGAGGCGAGTTGTTCGGCATTTTCCCCGAAGGAACGCGTTCACGAGATGGAATGCTTTACAAAGGCCATACGGGAGCTGCGCGTCTTGCACTTCGTGTCGGCTGTCCGCTCATTCCTGTCGGGGTTGTGGGTACTCGGGAGATTCAGCCACCAGACACAGTGATGCCGAAGTTCTTCCGCGAGTGCACTATTCGCATCGGTCGGCCAGTCGACGTCTCGCGATACCTCGACCGACGTGACGACCACATGGTGTTGCGCGAGCTCACCGATGAAGTGATGTTCGAGATCCGTGAGCTCACCGGGCAGCAGTACAGAAATGTGTACGCCACGAAGAGGGCAGAGTCCATCGAAACGGCGCGTGCTGTGGTGCCAGGACAAGAAGGCGAGCCACAGTCGGGGAGTTCGCCGTACGGACGAGACTCGCTTCAAATGCAACACACCAGCTGACAGCCCACCTCCGTAGACTGCGAGATGCATGTCGCAGATATCAGTCCTGCTTCCCGATGGGTCGTCGCGTTCGGTTCCTGCCGGCTCAACCCTTGCCGATGTTGCCGCGTCCATTGGTCCACGACTCGCTAAGGCTGCACTCACCGGAACAATCAATGGGGTAGAAGCCGATCTGTCATCCAGTGTCACCGACGGCGATGCCGTCGCTCTTGTCACGGCTGACTCCGAGATGGGTCGCCATGTTCTGCGACATTCGACTGCGCACGTGCTTGCTCAGGCTGTGTTGCAGTTGTTTCCTGGTGCGCACTTCAGCATCGGGCCTGCCATCGAAGACGGCTTCTATTACGATTTTGCCCTTCCCGGCGGTCGCACTTTCAGTGAAGAAGATCTCGCCTCAATAGAATCGCGTATGCGCGACATCGTCGCTGCCGATCAACTTTTTGTGCGTTCTGAAGTCGACGTCGACCGGGCTCTGACGATTTTTTCAGGTCAGCCGTACAAATGCGAGATCATTGAACGGGTTCGCGGCGGCGCAGCAGATGGTGCCGATACAGGTGAAGTTGGCGGCGGCGACACCATCAGCGTGTATCGGAACTCAGATGACTTTGTTGACTTGTGTCGTGGACCGCACGTTCCTTCCACGAGCAAACTCGGACATTTCGCCCTCATGAAGGTGGCCGGGGCATATTGGCGCGGCAATGAGAAGGGTCCAATGTTGCAGCGCATCTACGGAACTGCATGGGAGAGCGCCACAGCACTGAAGGAACACCTGACCCGACTCGAAGAGGCTGCGAAACGCGATCACCGCAGACTCGCGACTGAACTTGACCTGTTGTCGTTCCCATCCGAACTCGGCGGCGGATTGGCCGTGTGGCACCCGAAGGGTGCCATCGTCCGAAAACTGATGGAGGACTACAGCCGCCTTCGACATCAACAGGGCGACTATCAGTTCGTCTACACGCCTCATCTCGCAAATGCAAACCTATTCGACACATCAGGTCACCTCGGTTGGTACGCCGACGGCATGTATCCGCCGATGGAAATGGACAACGGCGTCTACTACATGAAGCCGATGAATTGCCCGATGCACTGCCTCATCTTCCGCAGTCGGCAACGTAGTTATCGAGAGCTTCCGCTACGTCTTTTCGAACTTGGCACTGTCTATCGATATGAGCGAGCCGGCACTCTGCACGGACTGCTTCGCATTCGTGGATTCACGCAAGATGACAGCCACATCTACTGCACAGAGGAACAACTCTCCGATGAAATCACGTCACTTCTTGATTTCGTGATTTCTGTGTTACGTCGCTTCGGGTTCGAGGACTTCGAGTTCAACTTGTCGACACGTGACCCCGACAAGTCTGTCGGTGGTGATGAGATTTGGGACAAGGCCACCTCAGCACTACGGGAAGCAATGAATCGACACGGCGTCGAGTACAAGGTGAAAGAGGGAGACGCCGCGTTTTATGGGCCAAAGATCGACATCGACGTGCGTGACGCGATTGGTCGAAAATGGCAGTTGAGCACCATTCAGTGCGACTTCAATCTGCCTGAACGGTTCGGTCTTGAGTACGTCGGCTCTGACTCGCAGAGGCACCGTCCCATCATGTTGCACCGTGCCTTGTTCGGGTCGGTCGAGCGCTTCTTCGGAGTATTGCTTGAGCACTACGCGGGTGCATTTCCGACTTGGCTGGCTCCCGTGCAAGTTCGTGTTCTCCCTGTGGCGGCGACGCACGAGGCGTACGCCGACGAAGTTGTCGAGCGTCTGATCGTGTCCGGATTTCGCGTTGACAAGTCAAGCGCCGATGACCAGCTCGGCAAGCGCATCCGTTCGGCCAAGGTGGAGAAAATTCCGTATGTCCTGGTTGTGGGAGACGATGACGTGGCTGCGGGAACAGTCGGCGTCAATCCACGGGGCGGAGATGTCGAGCGTGGTGTCACTGTCGAGATCTTCGTGAATCGACTTGTCTCCGATGTCGCAGCGTCGTCACAAGACTGAGACACTTGGCTGCGATGAGTCTCGAACAACTGTGGAACGGCTGGCGCTCTGAGTACATTCGCAACGCTGTCGCAAGCTCGTCAATCGAAGGCGCATCTGTCTTTACCAACATTCTGCGTTCTGGATTGAACGACATTGAAACTCATGTCGTCAGTCGAGGTGTCACGACGTTCGCCATCATGAATGCTTTTCCATACGCATCAGGCCATGTTCTCGTGTTGCCGTACCGGGAAGTGGCCAGTCTCGAAGACTTGTCTGTCGAAGAGACCGCTGAACTCTGGTCAATGGTCACCGATGCGACGCTTGCTCTGCGTGCATCACATGCTCCGCATGCCATAAATGTCGGCATCAACCTTGGGTCAGCTGCTGGCGGAAGCGTTTCGCAACACCTTCATGTGCATGTGGTTCCACGGTGGGATGGCGATACGAACTTCATGACGGTTATTGCCAACACTCGTACGCTTCCTGAGGCTCTTGATGAATCGGCCCGCCGCATTCGAGATTCTTGGCCGACGAGACCATAAGGACGGACGGCACATGGCAACTGACGATATTCGCGACCAACTTCCAGACGACCTAAACGCCGTCGACTTCGTGGGTGCATACAGGTTTCCTGACAACAGCCGACGCCGCATACCCGGAGTGATCTATGTGTTCCTTGCGGCCGTATGCATCGCTGTGTTCATCGTTGGCGACGGTGAATCTGCACTCGTCAACGACGGCTACATCCTCGCGGCCTCGATTCTTGGTGTTGTCGGTCTGTACAGCCTTGCTAGCGGCTGGCGCATGACAGTAGACGAGAAGGATGCGTTGGAGCGGGCGACTCGAGCGGTCGGTTTTGCCGTTGGCCATGCGTCAGCACAACAGGTGTGGCGCGGCGTGTGTAGTCGTCCGACATGGCGCATGTTTTGTTACAGCGCGGAAGACCCGCCCATCAGACGAGGTCTCGTGCTCATCGACGCGATCGACGGTCGTGTGGTCGAATGTCTCGTCGAATCCAACCCTGACAGTGACGCTGGTGCACCCGACGCACTGAGCAACTGACGCCGACTAGCGTTCCACTGATGTTCGACAAGCGATTCCGCACACCCATTGAGAAGGCGGTGCGACCAGTCGGAATCTTTCTTCGTCGAATCGGAATGTCGCCCGATCATCTGACGATCCTCGGAGTTGTCATCTCCTGTGGCGCAGCTGTTGCAATTGGTCTCGGTGCGACGCGTGGAGGATTGGTGCTGGTCATCTTGGCGGCTCTACCCGACATGCTCGATGGGGCAGTCGCTAAAGCAGGCAACGACGCCAGTCAGCGCGGAAGTTATTTCGATTCGGTCATGGATCGACTCACTGACGCGATTTTGATGGGCGGCGTTGCTTGGTACTTCGGAAGCGAATATGGAGCGCATGCAGCGGTCTTGCCCTTCGCCGTGCAGTCGATGTCGTCTCTCATCTCGTACCAGCGTGCCAAGGCCGAGGCACTCGGTCTCGATGCCAAGGGTGGCCTCATGGAGAGAGCCGAGCGAATTGTGCTGCTGTGTGTCGGCTTGCTTTTTGACTCGTTGTTCCTGCCAATCATGTGGTTGATGTTCGCGCTCACGACTCTGACAGTCGTTCAGCGATTTCTCATGGTGTGGCGTCAAGCCGAAGTGTCAAACTCGACGCAGGCAAAGCGAGAAGAGCGCTCACGACGTCGAGTTCAGCGCCAAGACCGGTTCAGTTCGCGTGCAACACGTCGACACAATTCTCGCCGCATGTCGGCGCGTGGAAGACGGAATGGCGCAGCGCGACACTGAGCGGCGACGCACCCTCGGAGGGGCAGCAACTGTTGGTGGATACAGGATTGGGTCTCTCGTTGCTCGTTTGACGCCAGCATTCGTCGCACAGAACACTGCAGCGCTGTTGGCGCCCACGGTTGCATTGTCACTACGCGACAAGCGCGTCATGTTCGAACGACATCTGTCGAGAGTCGTGCCGAGCATTGGCGGAATTCAGCGCCGGCGAATGGCACAGCAGGCCTTCGACAGCTACATGCGGTATTACCTAGAGAGCTTCAGGTTGCCCGACCTCTCGCCCCGTTATGTCGACAAGATGTTCAGTGTCGACGGATTCGGCAATATCGAATCGGCACTCGAACGGGGGAAGGGCGTCATTCTCGCGTTGCCGCATCTTGGTGGTTGGGAGTGGGCGGGACGGTGGATGGCTGATCGTGGTCACAAGCTGACCGTGGTTGTCGAGCCGCTTCAACCGCCTGAGTTGTTCGAATGGTTCACCAACCTGCGAAGTGATCTCGGGATGAACGTGGTCCCCCTTGGGCCGTCTGCTGCGCCGAGTGTGTTGTCTGCACTTCGGGCAAATGAGATCGTGTGCCTGCTCTGCGACCGCGACATCCAAGGGGGTGGCATTCCAGTCGAATTCTTCGGCGAGCGAACGACACTTCCTGCGGGTCCGGCGATGCTCGGCCTACGTGCGGGCGCGACGGTGTTGCCGACGGCGGTGTATTTCACACGACGGACCGACGGCCATCACGCGATTGTCATGGATGGCCTCGACATGTCGAGAAGTGATTCGTTGCGATCGGACGTCGCTCGCATCACCCAAGATCTTGCTGCGCAACTCGAGCACCTCATCCGCAGGTCGCCCGAACAGTGGCACCTCTTCCAACCGAATTGGCCTTCCGATCCGGGGTACCCCCACGGAGTCATTGATCAGGAGTAGGCGTCGAATAGTTCGCCGATTGCTTTGACTTGACCGCCCGACGTTGACGACATGACAGCAATCGGAGTAACGCCTTCGTCGAACCATGCCTCGAGACCGTCGCGTACAAAAGTAGCGTTGCCACCGAGAGTGCAGTCGTGGAGCCAGTCGTCACTCATGGCTGTGAGCACAGAATCCTTGTCTCCAGCCGACAGCGCTGCTTCGATGCGGTCCATCTCCTCGACGTATCCAGCGCCACGCCAGTAGTTGCGGTAGTTCGGCAGGATGACATAACCGAGGAGGGTTCGCCTGTTCACGGCATCTGCCGCTGCTTGATCTTCGTCGATGACTGTTGGAATCATGTTCGCGAGGAACATCCTTGATGTCATCGCCGAGTCGAGAGAGCCGAGTTGTGTAGCCATGTGACTGCGCGATGCGTTCGCCCAGATTGCTCCATCTGACACCCGTGACGCGAGAGCGAGCATCTTGTCTCGAAGAGTGGCCAAGTAGATGTGGGGGAGAGGCCCGGAAGTTTTTTCGTTTGCTCTCATCGCCTCCACATAGTTCTCGATGTCTGCGAGTGGCTTACCCGTGTTCACGTTCAATCGCTTGACGACCGGCCCATGGCTGACGCCAAGGCCAAGGGCGAATCGGCCGTCTGAGACCTCGTTGATATGCGCTGCGATGTTTCCTGTTTCCACGGGATGGCTGTAGTAGATCGGTTGAATCGAGGTCCAGAACCGGATGCTGCGTGTGGAATGAGCTAGAGACACGGCTAGTCCCATCGTGCCACCAAGGCTTGGCAGTGCCAGACCGCTGAAGCCACGCTCGTCCGCTTCGATTGCCAAGTCGATGATTGTGCGGCGTTTTGTTGGTGTGGCAATCACGGACAGTGCCGGTTTGTGCGGTGCATTCGTCATGGATGTCACCGTAGTGCGAGTCATGGCAGTGGCGGCTGGCGTGATTCTCTCAATCTGCGCCTACCGTGTGGGTCCATGAGTGCTGACATCTCTGCGGATTCGTCGGCGACTCCACCGCGCATAGGCGATTCGCAGTCAATG
>DCZD01000012.1:76269-79530 GCA_002331255.1 Acidimicrobiaceae bacterium UBA2093
TTCGCAGTCAATGCTGCGCATAGGCATGGTATGTCCGTACAGCCTCACCATTCCCGGTGGTGTGCAGCATCAAGTTCTCGGTCTGGCACGAAGTCTGCGCGCGCGCGGCCATGAAGTGCGTGTTCTCGGCCCATGTGATGGTCCGCCTCCTGCATCGTTTGTGACACCTCTCGGAGACAGTCTTCCGACTTCGGCCAACGGATCCATCGCACCGCTTGCACCAGACCCATCGGCGGCACTTCGGACGATTCGCGCATTGAACGACGAAGCGTTTGATGTATTGCATCTTCACGAACCGTTCGCGCCCGGTCCGACCCAGACTGCTGTGTTTGTCAAACTTGCCCCGATTGTCGCGACGTTTCACATGGCCGGTAGTTCGGCTGGGTACAAGGTGTTCCGTCGGCCACTAAGTCACTTTGTGTCGCGTCTCGATGTCCGTTGTGTCGTCTCTAAAGACGCATTGCAGCTGGTAAGTGAATTCTTTCCTGGGGACTACGAAGTGCTCTTCAACGGCATCGAGTTGGAGCAATACGAGAGTGCAGCTCAACCAGCACGAGCACCCACGTCACGTGCCATCTTCTTCATCGGGCGTCACGAGCCTCGAAAAGGCCTCGAGGTATTGCTCCAAGCAATGGACAGGCTTCCTTCTGACGTCACGTTGTGGGTCGCTTCCGATGGTCCTGATACCGCGAGGTTGCGCGCTCAATACGGCAATGATTCACGTGTCGAGTGGTTGGGGCGAATCTCCGATGATGAGAAAGTGCGACGGCTGCAGTCCGCTGCGGCCTTTTGTGCCCCTTCACTTCACGGTGAATCGTTCGGCGTCGTTCTTCTCGAAGCGATGGCAGCTGGAGCGCCGGTGGTCGCAAGCAGTCTCGACGGGTATCGAAACGTTGCCACGCACGAGGTCGATGCGTTGCTCGTTGAACCAGGTGACCCTGTTGAATTGGCTGCAGGGCTCTCACGTGTGCTCGATGATGCACCTTTAGCGGCTCGCCTCATCGAAGCAGGTCAGAGCCGTTCGCGTGAGTATTCAATGGACGAATTAGCGGCCCGTTACGAGGTGCTTTATCGCCGAGCACTCGACATTGAGGCGGCCGCCGGCTCTGCGGTTCGAGTGCCCCGTATGCTGAAGAGATTCGAGGGTCGCTTCCTGCGCGGTCCACGAGAAAGGACTCGAGTGACATGACCACATGGATCATCGTCGCGGTCACTGCCGTTTTGCTGCTCGGTCTCGTCCTTCTGTACAACTCTCTCGTTCGTCGGCGAGCACAGGTCGACAATGCATGGTCACAGATCGACGTCCAGCTTCGCCGTCGCCTCGACCTCATCCCGAACCTTGTCGAGACGGTCAAGGGGTATGCCCAATTCGAGAAGTCAACACTCGATGCCGTCATCAGTGCGCGTCAGTCGGCGATGGCCGCAGCTCCTTCGCCGCAGGCTCAAGCATCCGCCGACAACGTGGTGTCAGGTGCATTGCGCCAACTTTTTGCTCTCTCAGAGGCTTATCCCGACTTGAAGGCGAACCAAAACTTCTTGTCTCTCCAAGAACAGTTGGCTGAGACGGAAAGCCGAGTGGCCTACGCGCGTCAGTTCTACAACGACGAGGTCCTCAGGCTGAACACCGCGATACAACATTTTCCGACACTGATCGTCGCAAGATTGTTCGGATTCACAGAACGTGAGTATTTCGAAGCTGGTCCTGAGGCACAGGCACCGCCAAAAGTCTCATTCAGCTGAGTCGCTGGTTCTATTCTTTCACCTGTCATGCATGACTTGATTTCGGCGAATAAACGTCGCACAGCCCTGCTCGTGGTCGGCTTTGTCTTCTTTCTGGTTCTCGTTGGCTGGGCGGCAGGGTTGTACATCGGTAGTCCGCTGTGGGGAACCGTCATCGCGCTCGCGTTCTCTGCGGTTGCGGCGTTCGGGTCGTATTGGAAGTCAGATGTCATCGCACTGCGAGTAAGTCGTGCAGTGCCGGCTGATCCGGCGACTTATCAGCGGCTGCACAATCTTGTCGAGGGCTTGTGTATCGCAAGTGGCCTACCCAAGCCGGCTATCTATGTCATCGATGATGCGGCGCCGAACGCATTCGCCACCGGTCGTAATCCACGGCACGCGGCGATCGCCGTCACAACGGGCTTGCTTGACAAGATGAACCGTGTCGAGCTCGAGGGCGTTCTTGCGCACGAGCTGTCACACATTCGCAACTACGACATCCTCATCTCGACGATGACAGTGACGATGGTGGGGGCGATTGCGCTGTTATCCGACCTTGCCATTCGCCTCATGTGGTGGAACGGTGGGCGTGTACGTCGCTCCGGTGACCGCAGCGATTCAGGAAATCCACTCGCCATTGTCGGGTTTGTGTTGCTCATTCTGGCACCGGTCATTGCGATGGTCCTGCAGGCAGCAGTGGGTCGGCGCCGTGAGACGCTCGCTGATGTGTCTGCGTGCCAGATGACCAGGTATCCACCCGGGCTCATCTCTGCACTCGAAAAACTGCAGGCTGACACCACTGTGACGCATGCCGCATCGACAGCGACCGCCCACATGTGGATTGAGCAGCCGCTGTCGGGAGTGGGTGACGCGGGGCGCCTATCGCGTTTGCATAGTCTCTTTAATACCCACCCGCCGCTCGAAGAGCGCATCGCACTTCTAAGGGAGATCTGACATGGGTCGACACATTGCATCCAAGAGTCGCGTACTCGCACTCGTCATCACCGCAACCATTGGTTCTTCGATTCTCGCTGCGTGTGGTGGCGGTGCTGCCACCGATGACGGCGCCGAGGCGATCACTGACACCACGACCGATGGCATGACGACGACGACGCTGCCCGGCAAGGTCTGGCCGCTCACTGGGCTTCCGATGACCGACACCGACGAAACCACGGCTCTGCGCCCGGCACTTGTTGCCAAGATCGACGCACATCCACTCGCCAACCCACAGACCGGATTGCAAGCTGCTGACATTGTTTTTGAAGAAAATGTCGAGCGCCTCACACGTTTTGCAGCGATCCTTCACTCAAAGGGGAGCGATCCAGTCGGCCCGCTACGCAGTGGTCGCACACAGGACATTGACATTCTCGGGGCCTACAACAAGCCGCTCTTCGCCTGGAGCGGTGGCAATGTGCGGGTCACCAAGGCAGTGAATAACAGCGACTTAGTCAATGTCGGTCATTCTGCCTCGCGAGGCAAGGGCGGGTACTTCCGCGAGAAGTCGCGCAAGGCGCCACACAACTTGTTCGCCAAGACCACCGA
>DCZD01000012.1:79785-116366 GCA_002331255.1 Acidimicrobiaceae bacterium UBA2093
ATGCCAGCAACTGCCGCGCCAGCCGCGGGAACCAAAGTGTCCATGGACAACATGAAGGTGTATTGGCAGTGGGACCCTTCGACGTCGTCGTACATCCGCTTTGTCGAGGATTTGAAGCGCGTCAGCCAGCCTCACATGGACACCGACGGCACTCAAGTGAGCGCGGCCAACGTCGTCGTTCTGTATGTCGAGTACAAGCGCTCGAAGGCAGATCGTAAGAGTCCTGAAGCACAGACCATTGGAAAAGGTCTCATGGCAGTGCATACGAACGGTGTCTGGATCGGCGGCACGTGGGAGCGCAAGGACCGCACCCAGCCGTTCACTCTGAAAGACACTGCTGGTGCAGTCGTACGCTTGACGCCTGGTCGCACCTGGATTGAGTTGGCGCGCAACTATGCGCAGACCATCGTTCCGGTGGGTGTCGATCCGAAGAAGGTCGCCTGGCCAAAACTGTGAGGCTCGCTTCGGGCGAACCCATAGGGTCGTCTGTACGCTGACCGTATGGCTTCTTCCTCAGAGCACCTCACCGGAACAGTCCGTGTCAAGCGCGGATTAGCCGAGATGTTGAAGGGCGGCGTCATCATGGACGTCGTCACACCCGAACAGGCCCGTGTCGCCGAGGATGCCGGAGCATGCGCGGTCATGGCACTCGAGCGCGTGCCCGCTGACATCCGCAAGGACGGCGGCGTCGCGCGAATGAGCGATCCGGAGATGATCGAAGGCATCAAGGCTGCGGTCACGATCCCGGTGATGGCAAAGGCTCGTATCGGACATTTTGTCGAAGCACAGATTCTTGAAGCCCTCGGTGTCGACTTCGTCGACGAGTCAGAGGTGCTCACACCAGCTGACGAGGCACATCACATCGACAAGTTCGCTTTCACGGTTCCATTTGTATGTGGTGCCACCAACCTCGGTGAGGCCTTACGACGCATTTCTGAGGGCGCGTGCATGATTCGATCTAAAGGCGAGGCAGGAACCGGCAACATCGTCGAAGCCGTGCGACATTTACGTTCGATCCTCGGTGACATTCGTCGAATCACACAAGCTGACTCCGCTGAATTGTTCGATTGGGCCAAGCGTCTTCAAGCTCCGCTCCCACTTGTGCAAGAAATTGCTCAGACCGGAAAGTTGCAAGTTCCGTTGTTCTGTGCCGGAGGCATCGCCACACCGGCTGATGCTGCTCTTGCAATGCAACTCGGGGCAGAAGCAGTGTTCGTCGGTTCGGGCATCTTCAAGAGCTCTGACCCGGCACCGCGGGCAAAGGCCATCGTCGAGGCAACCACCAACTTCCGCGACGCTCACATCCTCGCCAAAGTCAGTCGCGGACTCGGAGCCCCAATGACGGGTATCGGCATGGACGCTGTCAACGAGCGTTACGCCGAGCGTGGTTGGTAACGCAGGCTGTTTGTCATGAATGCGAGGCCCCCAGGTGAACGTGCGAGTCGGTGTGCTCGCGGTGCAGGGAGCATTTCTCGCTCACTCTGAGATCCTCGAGGAACTCGGCGTTACGGCCGTAGAGATTCGACAACCAGCGCATCTAGGTGGGGTTGATGCAATGGTGCTTCCCGGAGGCGAATCGGGCACGATGTCGAAGCTCTTGGTGTCGACCGGTCTGTATGAGCCACTCGGCAAGTTGCTCCATGGTGGGCTCCCAGTGTTCGGGACATGTGCAGGAATGATTCTTCTCGGATCTTCGATCCTCGATGGTCGTGATGATCAAAGTTGTTTTGGTGTCATCGACATTGCGGTACGACGCAATGCCTACGGTCGCCAGGTTGACAGCTTCGAAGACGACGTCGACACCACTTTTGGGCAGTTCCACGGAGTTTTCATTCGTGCACCTCGAGTTGAGGAGGTCGGCCGTGACGTCGAAGTGCTTGGTTCACACGACGGGGAACCAGTGTTAGTGCGTCAAGGAGTGGCGCTTGCCGCCGCGTTTCATCCAGAGTTGAGCGGTGACACTCGCTTGCATGAGTTCTTTCTCTCGCATGTCGCAGGTCTTGTTCCTGTGGCCATCAATCAGACAGCAAAGGAGATGTGAGGACATGTCCGGACATTCCAAATGGGCGACAATCAAACACAAGAAGGGTGCAGCCGACAAAGCGCGCGGGAAGCTGTTCGCAAAGTTGGCACGACAGATTGAAGTAGCGGCTCGTCAGGGTGGGGGCGACATTGACTCAAACGCGTCTCTGCGAACGATGGTGCTGAAAGCCAAAGCCGCGCAGATGACCAAGGACGCAATCGACAGGGCGATCAAGCGAGGTATGGGTGAGACATCTGGCGCCTCGTATGAGTCGATCACATATGAGGGCTATGCACCGGGTGGAGTGGCAGTACTCATCGACGTATTGACCGACAATCGAAACAGAACTGCGTCGGATGTGCGAAGCATTTTCTCGAAGTTCGGAGGTGCGATGGCGGAACCAGGAGCTGTGGGTTGGCAGTTCTCGCGTCGAGGCGTCATCTTCTTGGGAGGTTCGGCATCCGAAGACGACGTGATGGTCGCTGCGCTCGAGGCCGGAGCAGACGACATCTCCCAGGACGGGGGACTCTGGAAGATCATGACGGACCCATCGATCGTGTACGAAGTGAAGGACAAGTTGGATGCAACCGGGTTTGACGTGCAATCAGCAGAAAGCACCATGGTGTCATCCAATGTCATCGATGTCGCGGACAGCGACGACGCACGGAATATTCTCCGCATCATGGATGCCCTCGAAGACAATGACGACGTGCAGGATGTCTACGCCAACTTCGACATAGATGAGTCCATCATGCAAGAGGTCGGTTGATGGCGGTGACGGTCGGGGATCTTGCTCCCGACTTCTCACTCCCCGGTACCGGCGGAACTTTCACCTTGTCTCAATTTCGGGGGAGGCCTGTCGTGCTGGTGTTTTATCCCGGTGACGACACGCCTATCTGCACGAAACAGTTGAATTCGTATAACGACGACTTGTCAGATTTCACTCACGTCGGGGCACAGGTGCTCGCAATCTCGGCACAAGACATGTCGAGCCATGAGTCGTTCGCGAAAAAGCACGGCTTCGGATTTCCGTTGCTTGCAGATGTCGACAAGTCGGTTGCGCAGGCCTACGGCACGGTCGGGCCACTCGGGTTTCCGCGGCGCAGTGTGTTCGTGGTTGATGCGTCCGGAGTCGTGGTTTATGCACATCGGGCAATCGCTGGTCTGACCTTTCGTCCGGTATCTGAGATCATCGAAGCCATCGGCAATCCTGATAGCTAGGTCAACTTCGTCCGCCTGGCGCCAGAGGGTCTCGGCGTGGAGCGGGTTCTAGGTGCACCACGACCAAGGCGGTCCCCAGTACAATACGAACTTGTGTTCGCCCCGTCTCCGTCTCGCAGTTCCCAACCCAGGGCTGCTGTTCGCCGGGTCTTGGGTGTCGACCCCGGTCTCACGCGGTGTGGATATGCCGTCCTCGAGGCGCGCGGACCGCACATCACCGCCGTGGTGAGCCTCGGAGTCATCACTACCTCGCGTGATCACGACGTGCCCTCACGACTCGCTGAGTTGCATCGCGAGATGTCATCTCTTCTCGATGAATGTCAGCCAGAAGAAGTGGCTGTTGAGCGTGTCTTTTTCCAGAACAACGTTCGCACCGCAATGTCGGTCGGGCAGGCGAGCGGAGTGGCGTTGTCGCTGGCGGCTCTCCGCGGACTCACTGTGCAGCAGTACACGCCGAGTCAAGTGAAAGACGCTGTCACCGGATGGGGTGGAGCCGACAAAGCGCAGGTGCAGCGCATGGTGCAGGCACGACTCGGGTTGTCACGACCACCACAGCCGGCAGACGCCGCCGATGCTGCCGCCATAGCTCTGTGTCACATTGCTTGCTCCAGTTCGTTGATGACCGTGAATGTTCCTCGAGGTGTTGCATGATCGGCTCGCTTCGCGGTTGTGTAGTCGAGCGCCGCCATCCGAACACAGTGCTTCTTGAAGTTAGTGGTGTCGGTTATTTGTGCGCAGTGACCCCACCCACGTTCGCTGAACTTGAACCAACAACAACCGTGTACTTGCATGTACATCACCACATTCGCGAAGACGCCCAGACGTTGTACGGGTTTGTCACGCGCGACGAGAAAGAAACTTTCGAGCAGCTGATTTCAGTTCATGGCGTGGGGCCAGCTCTTGCTCTCTCGATACTTGCGGTGCACTCGCCACATTCGTTGGTCGACGTCGTGGCCACGTCGAATTTGGTCGCGCTCACACTTGTTCCAGGGGTCGGCAAGAAGACCGCTGAACGATTGCTTGTCGAGTTGAAGAACAAGATCACAAGCGGCACCCTCGGTGAGGTCACTGGTCGTGGATCATCGCCGGCATCAATTGTCGGATCAGTGCGTGAAGCACTCATCGGTCTTGGTTACGGAAACGAAGAGATACGCGATGTGTTGCGTGACATCGGATCTGCGGGCGATGCGGAAGCGCTTCTTCGTGATGCATTGACAAGTCTGGGGGCTCGTCGTGCGTGAGGAATTCCTCGACCCGGGTTTGCACCACGATCGCGAAGCGTCAGAAGAAGCTGGTCTTCGACCACGAGAGCTAGACGAGTTCGTCGGTCAACAAGAGTTGAAGAATCATCTTGACATCGTCTTGGGAGCGGCACGCCAACGGGGTGAGGCTGCTGACCACATTCTGCTTGCAGGTCCGCCTGGCCTTGGCAAGACCACGATGGCCGGCATCGTCGCTGCTGAAATGGGAGTCGCATTGCACGTCACGTCCGGTCCGGCACTGGAACGCGCTGGAGATCTTGCTGCAATTCTGACCAAGTTGGGCCATCGTGATGTGTTGTTCATCGACGAAATCCATCGACTCTCGCGTGTGGTCGAAGAGATTTTGTATCCAGCAATGGAAGACTTCCAACTCGACATCGTGGTCGGAAAGGGCCCTGCCGCATCGTCCATTCGGCTCACTCTTCAGCCATTCACCCTCGTCGGAGCGACCACTCGGACCGGAATGATCACCGGGCCGCTGCGAGACCGCTTCGGTCTCGTCGCTCGACTCGAGTATTACTCGACGATTGAATTGGAGCGCATCGTCACACGAGCAGCATCGATTCTCGGTGTCTCCATCGATACGGCTGGTTCAACAGAAATCGCAAGAAGAAGTCGAGGTACGCCGCGCATTGCGAATCGCCTGCTCCGGCGTGTGCGCGACTTCGCAGAAGTACGTGCCGACGGTCGAATCACGACAGGTGTGGCCCTCGAGGCACTTGAGTTGTTTGGCGTCGACGAACTCGGCCTTGACAAAGTCGATCGAGCGATTCTCAAGGCACTTTGCACTCAGTTCTCTGGTGGGCCAGTCGGTCTGTCGACACTTGCCATTGCAGTTGGTGAACAACCCGAGACAATCGAAGACGTTTATGAGCCGTTTCTTATCCAGAACGGACTCATCCAGCGAACACCGCGAGGTCGAGTGGCAACCGATGCATCGTGGCGTTATGCATAGTCGCCGTAGCCTTGACGCGTGCGACTGAGTGACATCGATTACGAACTTCCCGAGTCGCTGATTGCTCAACGTCCCATTGAGCCTCGCGACGCAGCACGTCTCCTCATCGATAGAGGTGCCGATAGTCCCTCACATGGTCACATTCGAGACTTGGTCGATGTGCTTGAGGATGGCGACCTCCTCGTCGTAAACGACACCCGCGTGCTTCCTGCGCGACTCAACCTCACCCGAACCACAGGTGGAGCAGCAGAGGTGTTACTGCTCGAGCCGCTCACCGCAGACCATGTCTCGTGGGAAGCACTCATTCGTCCGGCGCGAAAGCTGAAAGAGGGGGAGAACCTCACTTGGTTCGGTAAGCCCGTTGTGCGCGTTGGTGAACGACAGCCAGCAGGTGACACGTTTCGCATCGACATCCTCGACGCAGATCCACTCGCCCGAATTGCATCATCTGGAACCATGCCGTTACCTCCCTACATTCGGGCATCAATCGATGATCCCGAGCGCTACCAAACCGTGTACGCGCGCGATGCGCGATCAGCGGCTGCCCCAACCGCAGGTCTGCATTTCACGGACGAGCTATTGCGCGCGCTAGAGGCGAAAGGAGTGCAGATGGCCAGAGTGGAACTTGTGGTTGGGCTCGACACCTTCAAGCCGGTGACCGCAGATAACCCTCTTGAGCATCGCATCCACAGCGAGATCTATCGGGTCGGCCAGCATGTGCTCGATGCCTGTAATGACGCTCGGCGTGTTGTCGCTGTAGGCACCACTGCGACTCGTGCTCTCGAGTCGGCGGCGACGTTCGGCAGGCTCGAGGGTCGTACGGAGCTGTTCATTACCCGCGGATATGAGTGGAAGGTTGTTGACGTGATGATTACGAATTTCCATATGCCATGCACTTCACTCTTGCTGCTCATCGATGCATTCATTGGGCCTCGTTGGCGTCGACTGTATGAATCCGCGATTCACGAGAAGTACAGGTTCTTGTCATTCGGTGATGCGATGTTGCTTGACCGTCGCTTTGGGGGTGACCACTGATGCACGTTGCGCACTTTCAACGTGAAGCATGTGACGGGTCTGCACGTTCCGGAACGGTGACAGTCGCCGGTGGCGCGTACACCACGCCATGCTTCATGCCGGTTGGCACTCGAGGTGCAGTGAAGTACCTCAGTGCAATCGATTATGAATCACTCGGAGCCCAGATTGTGCTCGGCAACACGTATCACCTCATGTTGCGTCCCGGAGCGGAAATCATCGAGCAGATGGGTGGGTTGGGTGCATTTACCGCATGGAGAGGTCTCACCCTTACGGACTCGGGTGGTTTTCAGGTCTTCTCTTTAGATCCGAAAGTCGACGACGACGGGGTGACGTTCCGCTCCACATATGACGGCTCCACGCATCGCTTTACGCCAGAGATTGCTGTCGACGTGCAACAGCGACTGGGAGCCGACATACAGATGGTGCTCGATGTGTGTCCGCCATTGCCTTCATCAGCAGACGTGGTGCGACTCGCACTCGAACGCACGAGTGCATGGGCAGCACGTGCACGTGCCAGCCATCAACGACGCGATCAAAGTCTCTTCGGAATCGTGCAGGGTGGCGTCAGTGAAGCGATGCGTGCAGAGAGCGCGCGTCGAACTGTGGAGCTTGAATTCGACGGCTACGGCATTGGCGGCTTATCGGTGGGCGAGACACGCGAAGAGATGTTGCCGGCGCTAGCCGCCGCCATTGAGCACCTACCGTCAGACCGGCCGAGATACCTCATGGGTGTGGGCGATCCCGCTTCGCTGGTTGAGGCAGTCGCCCTTGGTGTCGATCAATTCGATTGTGTGCTGCAGACCAGACTCGGTCGCCACGGCACTGCGCTGACATCGACAGGAAAAGTGCACCTGAAAAATGCCGCAAACAAACTTCTTGATGCGCCGATCGACAGCGCATGCACTTGTTGGGTCTGCGAGCGCCACAGTCGTGCGTACATTCGGCACCTCTTCCAAGTGGGGGAGCCGACCGCCAGTCGCCTGGTGTCGGTTCACAACATCGCATGGACCCTGAACCTCATGGCAGACATGCGCCAATCCATTGCAGATAGCACGTTTGACAGCCTGCGTCGCCAGGTTCTGACCGTCTGGGGATAGTGACGCGCCTATAGGATTCGTCCTCGTGCATCCTGCAGTTATTGCCTCCGGTTCGTCATCCAGCAGCGGAGGTTCAGCCCTCTTCCAGTTGTTCTTCTTCGGCGCCATCTTCGTGGCGATGTACTTCCTGTTATTGCGACCACAGCGTCGTCGCATGAGGGAGACTCAAAACCTGCAGAGCAGCATCGCCGTCGATGACGAGGTTGTCCTCTCGTCTGGGGTAATTGGGTTCATCTCTGCAATCGATGGAGATGTCTTGTGGCTAGACATCGCCGAAGGTGTCGAAATCCGCGTGTTGAAGTCGGCAGTCGCCCGCAAGATCGACACGTCGCGCGAAGCGGCGGGCGGCGAGCCCAAGTCAGACAGCTCTAAGTAAACGACGCTCCATGCGCCGACGTCTTCTCGTACCTCTCATCTCCATTCTCGTGATCGCCTTTGGCGGTCTCGGAGCCAACTTGTTGGCTGGTAACTCGCCGGCACTCGGACTTGACTTGCAGGGTGGGGTGTCTGTCACCTTGCAGCCGGTCGGAGAGTACGAAGTAAATGCGCTCGATGTCGCAGTGGAAATCATCCGCCAGCGCGTTGACTCCCTCGGTGTCGCCGAACCAGAAATCATCCGACAGGGTGGCACCGTCGTCGTCAACCTCCCAGGCGTAAAGGATCAACAAAGCGCGCTGGACCTCGTCGGACGATCCGGAGAATTGACGCTTCGCCCGGTGTTGCAGATGGGGACGACCGCCACCACGACAACTGCTGTGGGATCGCCGACCACAAGTACCGCGGAACAGACGACCACCACCGCGGGCGACGTTGCAACAGGTCCGGGAAGTGCGCGCCGTGCAGCAACAACCACTGTTGCTCCAACCGACACGACGTTGCCAGCGACAACTGACACGACGATCAATACGACGACCAATACGGCAACAGCGGAGCAGTCACAGTTGGCTGAAGGCCAAGAGATACTCGCCGATCGTGATGGCTCATTTGTGTACCTCGTCGGTCCAGTTGCGGCAACGGGTGAAGTGTTCGAGAACGATGCAAGTGCAGAGATTCAGAACGGCTCGTGGGTCGTCGTTGTAACTCTGCGTTCAGGTGCAAGCGGCGAAGACCAGTGGAACGCGGTGGCTGCCCAGTGTTTCAACAAAGCAGAGACGTGCCCAAGCCAGCAGCTCGCCATCGTGTTGGACGGCGAAGTCATCTCGGCTCCGGCTGTTCAGGAGCCCACGTTCACAGGTGGAAGCGTTCAGATCAGCGGTGACTTCACCGAAGAAGAGGCACGTCAACTCGCAAAAATCCTCGAATTCGGTGCAGTGCCCGTCAAGTTTGATGCGCCAACAGCACAAGCAGTGTCGGCGACACTCGGTACCGACTCACTCCGTGCTGCAGTTGTGTCTGGCGCTGTCGGAGTGCTCTTGGTTCTGCTCTATCTCTTCCTCTATTACCGTCGCATCGCATTCGTCGTGTTGTTCGGTTTGGCTGTGTCCGGTTCGCTTCAGTGGAGCGTCATCTCGTGGCTGTCGCGTTCAAATGGTCTCGCTCTTACGTTGGCAGGTACTGCCGGAATCATTTTGTCTGTCGGCGTCACGGTCGATTCATACGTGGTCTTTTTCGAGAAGTTGAAGGACTCGCTTCGGTCTGGCCGGCGCCTCAAGAACTCAGCACAGCGCGAGTTCACGGCAGCCTGGCGCACCATTCTCGTGGCAGACACAGTGTCGCTCATCGGTGCAACCGTGTTGTGGTGGTTAACCGTGGGAGCTGTTCGCGGTTTTGCATTCTTCCTCGGCTTGTCAACGCTCATTGACATGGTCATTGCGTACTTCTACACACGTCCCATGGTTCTGTTGTTGGCCCGCACTAGGTTCCTTAATTCAGCAAGCGTCCTCGGGGTGCGTCGGGTGGAAGCCGACCCGTCTGTGGGAGGTGCATGATGGCCGGGCTCTGGAATCGCCTGTACACGGGAACGACCACGGTCGATTTCTATGGCAAGCGCAAGATCGGGTTCATCTTCTCAGCTGTCCTTGTTGTCATCACTTTGGGGTCGCTCTTTGCGCGGGGAATCAACCTCGGTATCGACTTCACGGGTGGAATTGCCTGGGAAGTGAAGCAAGCCGGTGAGCTAACTGTTGACACCGCTCGCGAAGTTCTGGAAGCCAACAAGATTGAGGCTTCGAACGCCAAGATCCAGACCGTCGATTCGGGTGATGCTGCACGAATCCGCATTCAGGTAGAAGACCAGACAGAACAGGTCGCAGCTGCGGTGAAAAAGGGACTAGCCGAGAAGGCATCGCTCGATGTCAATGAGGTGAGCCAGTCATCGGTGAGTAGCACTTGGGGACGCAGTATCACCGAGAAGGCTGCTTGGGCGCTGTTGTGGTTCTTTCTTTTGGTCACCGCCTTCATTGTGTGGCAGTTCGAATTCAAGATGGCCGTCGGTGCGCTGGCGGCCGTCGTTCATGACATCATCATCAGTGTCGGTGTGTATTCGCTGTCAGGTTTCGAGATGACGCCTGCGACGGTCGTCGCGTTCCTCACAATTCTCGGCTACTCGCTCTACGACACGATCGTGGTGTTCGACCGGGTTCGTGAGAACACTGAGATGTATTCAGGCAGCAAGGTGTCGTACGGCGACATCGTGAACGTGTCCATGAACCAAGTGTTGATGCGCTCGCTTAACACGAGCGTGTCTGCCTTGTTGCCTGTGGTCAGCCTTCTAGTGCTTGGTTCACTTGTCATGGGTGCGGTCGCTCTTCAGGAATTCGCGATTGCTCTGCTCGTTGGACTTGCGACGGGCGCTTATTCATCGATCTACATCGCCACCCCAATTCTCGGAGTCCTCAAGGAGCGCGAAACCAAGTTCGCTGCTCTGAAGGGCCAGATGTCCCGTGGCGCGGACATGGCGAGAATGATTGCGCGCGGAGCAACCACCACCACGCGCACGCGACCGACGTCGACATCGACGGAAAAGTCGGCACCGGAGCACAGTTCAGTGACTGAGTCGTTGGTAGATGCGTCGGTGATCCTCAGCCATCCACCGCGACCGCGCAAGAAGCGCCAACGCTGAGGTGAAACCGCGCCGGTAGCCTTGGCTCATGGCGACCGTGGACAGAGTGCTCCCTTGGCGGAGGCATCACAGCGCACCCATCGAAGAGCTGGCCCCGTTGCTCACGGCCTATCGGACACGCCACCCAAAGGCCCCAGTTGCCCTCATCAACAAGGCCTACGAGGCCGCCCGTGAGGCTCACCAACAGCAACAACGCTCGAGCGGTGAGTCCTACATCAACCATCCGATTGCGGTCGCTCGCATCGTTGCCGATCTCGGCCTCGACGAAGTGTCGCTTGCTGCAGCCCTGTTGCACGACGCGGTGGAAGACACTGACATCACTCTCGATGACGTCGAGCGCGAATTCGGCCATCAGGTAGCTGCCATCGTGGACGGGGTAACGAAGCTAGACCGTCTCAGTTTTGACTCCCGCGAAGAACAACAGGCCGCGACGATGCGAAAGATGCTTGTCGCGATGGCCAAAGACATTCGAGTGCTCGTCATAAAGTTGGCCGACCGTCTTCACAACATGCGCACGCTGGCTGCAGTGTCGCTCGAGAAGCAGCAACGTGTCGCCCAGGAGACACTCGACATCTATGCGCCGCTTGCGCATCGCCTTGGTATGCAAGAGATGAAGCAGCATCTCGAAGACCTCGCGTTTGCCTCGTTGTACCCGAAGCGTTTCGCTGAGCTCGACCACCTTGTCGCTACGCGAACTCCAGAACGTGACGTCTACTTGGCGCGTGCAGTCGCTGAAGTGAGAAAGCGACTCGTTGGAGTCGGCATCACCGCCGAAGTGACGGGACGCGGGAAGCACTTGTGGAGCATCTACGAAAAGATGGTGCAAAAAGACCGAGAGTTTGACGACATCTTTGACCTCGTCGCGGTGCGGATCATCGTCGACAGCGTGAAGGATTGCTATGGCGCACTTGGTTCAATCCACGGACAGTGGAAACCGGTTGTGGGCAGGTTCAAGGACTACATCGCCATGCCGAAGTTCAACTTGTACCAGTCACTCCACACCACGGTGATCGGGCCTGAAGGTCGACCACTCGAGGTGCAGATTCGCACTAGAGAAATGCATCATCGTGCTGAGTGGGGAGTGGCAGCCCACTGGGCCTACAAGGATGGAAGTGATCCCACAGACATCGACTGGTTGGGTCGCATTATCGACTGGCAGTCCGAGACAGACGACCCGACCCAATTCATGGAGAACCTGAAGTCAGACCTCGATCAAGAAGAGGTCTTCGTCTTCACCCCGAAAGGACGTGTCATCACGCTTCCCGTAGAGTCCACGCCGGTTGACTTCGCGTACGCGGTGCACACGGAAGTTGGTCACCGATGTATCGGTGCCCGGGTTAACGGTCGACTGGTGTCGCTCGAGCATCGTCTGCGTTCCGGCGACTCATGTGAAATTTTCACATCCAAAGTCGATGACGCTGGACCATCACGCGATTGGCTCGGATTCACTGTGTCTCCGCGAGCACGAAACAAGATTCGCCAGTGGTTCTCCCGGGAACGTCGCGAAGACGCGATCGAAGCCGGCAGAGAAGAGCTCGTTGCAGAGTTCCGGCGAGAAGGCCTGCCTGTGCAGCGCATCTGGGAATCTGAGGCCTTTACTCGCGAGGTCGAGACACACAACTACAGCGACCTTGACGCACTTCTCGCGGCTGTCGGCGAAAACCATGTGTCGGCACGCGGCCTCGCGCAGCGCGTGGCCCGCGCAATGCGTGGTGACCAAGGTGATGAACGTCTCTCAGTCACGAATCGTGTCGACAAGATTGACCACGGTCGACGTGGGGCAAGTGGAATCCATGTGGAGGGCATGGATGACGTTCTCGTCCGATTGTCGCGTTGCTGCACGCCGATGCCGGGCGATGAGATCATCGGATTTGTCACCAAGGGTCGCGGGGTCAGTGTTCACCGTGACGACTGCGCGAATGCACTTTCTCTGTCGGCCGACCACTCCGGCCGTCTCATCGATGTTGAATGGTCGGGCCCTGTGGAAGGCGCACGGTTCAGAGCCGGAGTGGAAGTTGTGGCGCTCGACCGCTCACGTCTCCTGCGAGATGTGTCGAACGCATTGTCCGACCAACATGTGAACATCGTCGCTTGCAATACATTGACCGGTGCTGATCGTGTTGCCAAGATGCGCTTTGAGTTCGAACTTGCCGACCCGAACCATCTGGAGTCGGTGTTGCGCACCATCAAGGGAATCGATGCCGTCTACGACGCTTATCGCATCGTTCCTGGTGGGGGCGCGGACTAGCCTTCGCACGTGCCTGCCTTCCAGACAAGCCCTGGTACTAGGGACATCATGCCGCCCGACGCGGCTCGCTGGCGTCAGTTCTCCGATGTCTTTGCCTCGACGGTCGAGGCCGCTGGTTATGCCTGCATCATCCCGCCAATGTTTGAAGAGCTTGGTGTTTTTAGGCGTCTCGGGGAGGCGACCGACGTCGTCACGAAGGAGATGTACGACTTCGAAGACAAGGGCGGTCGCCACATTGCTCTTCGGCCGGAACAGACGGCGAGTGTCTGTAGAGCGTTCGCACAACATCGTCCAGCGACGCCATGGAAAGTTTGGTATTCGGGTCCAAATTTTCGATATGAAAAAGCCCAAGCGGGTCGTTATCGGCAGTTTGATCAAGTTGGCATAGAGGTTCTTGGAACAGACGACCCCGACATCGACGTCGAGGTGATCTTTCTGGGGTGGGATTTCTATCGACGACTCGGTCTCACAGATGTCGCACTCATGATCAATTCCTTGGGTGACACCGCAGACCGACAACGCTACGTCGATGCTCTTGCGGCGCATTTCTCCGCGCATAGGTCAACGCTCTCCGAGGAATCAGTACGTACCCTGGAGAAAAATCCCTTGCGAGTGCTTGACTCGAAGCGAGACCAAGACAAGCCAGCTGTCGAATCTGCACCACTTCTCAAAGATTTCTTGGGTGACGACGCTCGTATCCATTTTGAACGAGTGTGCGAAGGTCTGAAAGAACTCGCCGTGCCGTTCGTGGTGAACGATCGTCTCGTGCGCGGACTCGATTACTACCGCCGCACGACGTTTGAGTTCGTCTCGACGGCTCTTGAGTCTGCACAGAATGCTGTCGGCGGTGGTGGTCGATATGACGGATTGGTGGAAGAGTTGGGTGGCCCCGCCACGCATGGCATCGGGTTTGCTCTCGGTGTAGACCGCACACTTCTGGCGTGTGATGCGGAAGGTGTATTTCCCCCTCCAGCTGCATCGGTCGACGTTTTCGTCGTTGACGTCGTGGACGGCCGTCACGCTCGTGCGCTCACTCACGAGTTGCGGCGATGTGGTTTTTCGACCGACCGGGCATTCGATGGTCGCAGCATGAAGAGTCAGATGAAGGCGGCCGACCGCAGTGGCTCGAAGGTGGCAATCATCATTGGCGAAGACGAGGTATCGGCGGGAACATGCGTCGTTCGTCGCCTCGATTCCTCCGATCAGGTTGTCATTCAGCGTGCCGACCTCGTTGACTATCTCGGGTCACTCGGACTCACTCCCTCTACTGAAACGGCCTGACACCATGACGCACGACCATGCGGCAACAACACTGCGAACACACACCTGTGGAGAGTTGCGCTCTGAGCACATCGGTCAGACGGTCTCGCTGTGCGGTTGGGTCGCCAAACGACGCGAGCATGGTGAGAAACTCGCCTTTGTCGACTTGAGAGATTTCTCTGGTGTCGTGCAGTGCGTCGTCGATAACGATGTCGACGTACGAAGTGAGTGGGTTGTGCGTGTCACAGGCATTGTCAGAGCGCGGCCAACCGGCACCGAGAATTCATCGTTGGCGACCGGTCAGGTCGAAGTCGGAGAGTGTCGCGTCGAAGTGCTGAATACTGCGGAACCGCCACCGTTCCCGATCGATGCACGGGCCGATGACGTCGATGAGGGAATTCGTCTCCGCTACCGGTATCTCGACATACGTCGTGAGCGTATGCAACGAAATCTTCGCGTTAGAGCCCGGGTTAACTCCGCCATCAGGTCCGCTATGGAGAACCAAGGTTTCGTCGAAGTCGAAACTCCCTTTCTCATGCCATCTACACCCGAGGGGGCAAGAGAGTTTCTCGTGCCCTCGCGGAAAGAGCCGGGTTCGTTCTTCGCATTGCCTCAATCTCCTCAGCTGTGGAAGCAGTTGCTGATGGTCGCTGGCATCGACCGGTATTACCAAATCGCTCGATGCCTTCGCGATGAAGACCTGCGTGCCGATCGCCAGTATGAATTCATGCAGCTTGACGCTGAAATGTCGTTCGTGACGCAGGACGATGTCTTGGCTGCAATTAGTGAAGCAGTCGTTGCGGCCGCAGAGTCGGTGACCGGAGTGCGACCACCCCAGATCGAACGCATCACGTGGCGCGAGGCAATGGAGCGCTTCGGAGTTGACAAACCAGACCTTCGGTTCGGTCTCGAATTAGTGGAGCTCACCGACATCTTCTTGTCGACCGAGTTCAAAGCCTTCGCAGGGGCATCGTCCATCAAGGCCATTCGGGTCGATGCACTGACGTATCCCGAACACGCGTCGTACGGCCGAAACAAGCTCGATGGGCTCACTGATCGTGCGAAGAAGCTTGGTGCGAAGGGGCTCGTCTGGTTGAAGGTCGTGGAAGGTGGTCAAGTGGAATCGCCAGTCGCCAAGTTTCTCTCAGACACGGAACGCACAGAGCTTCTCGCGCGCACTGGGGCAATCGCTGGCGACCTAGTGCTCGTCGTCGCTGATGAATGGTCGACCACCTGTGAGGTGTTGGGTCAACTTCGAAATGACATCGGGCGACCACCAGTGCACGAGGGGCCGTATCGCTATGTCTGGGTAGTGGAGTTTCCTCTCTTTGTCGGTGCTGACCCCCACACCGGTCGGCCACGGCCAGGACATCATCCGTTTTGTCATCCGCACCCCGACGACATTGAAAAATTCGAAACCGATCCATTGTCTGTTCGTGCTCTCGCATACGACCTCGTGTTGAACGGATGGGAGTTGGGTAGTGGCTCGATCCGAATTCATGAACCCGAATTACAGCGAAAAGTGTTCAATGCGCTCGGTATCTCTGATGACGAGGCAGATCGTCGTTTCGGATTCTTCCTCCAGCCATTCAAATACGGCGCACCACCGCACGGCGGATTCGCCTTCGGCATTGACAGGTTGACAGCGATTCTGGCTGGTGAGGAGAACATCCGTGAGGTGATCGCATTCCCGAAGACTCAGAGTGGTGCCGACCCGATGACAAATGCGCCTACGCCGGTCGACCCCGGTCAATTAGCCGAGTTGGGACTACGACTTCTTCCACCTCCGGCTCAGTGATCAATATGAGCGGCGAGACGCTCTTTGATTCCGCTGCTGCGGATCGCCTTCGAGAGCGAGCACCACTTGCAGCTCGCATCCGACCACGACACCTCGATGATGTGGTCGGCCAAGATCACCTGATTGGCGCTGGTCGACCTCTTCGACTGCTTGTCGAGCGCGACGCACTTTCTTCGGTTCTCTTCTGGGGCCCTCCGGGCACCGGCAAGACGTCGCTTGCAGAGGTCGTTGCCCTCACGACCGCGCGACACTTCGTGCGTCTCTCCGCGGTCTCGTCAGGTGTCAAAGATGTCCGTGAGGCGATCGACGAGGCCCGTGAGCGACTTGGCACGACGGGCCAATCGACGATCGTCTTCATCGACGAGATTCATCGATTTTCTCGTAGTCAACAGGATGCATTGTTGCCGGCTGTCGAGAGTGGCACCATCACACTGATTGGTGCAACCACAGAGAACCCGATGTTCGAAGTGAATTCGCCCTTACGCAGTCGATCGACTTTGTTTCGTCTCGAGCCACTTTCGCGTGACGCAATACATCTTCTTCTGAAGCGCGGGCTTGCAGCACTCGCGCAAGTTGCCGAGGAGGAAGCCATCGATCTGATTGCAACTCGCTGTATTGGTGACGGTCGAGCTGCTCTTACTGCCCTTGACGTTGCTTCGGCGATTGCGGGGGAAGATCAGATTACGGTCGGCGTAGCGGAGGCAGCGCTCTCTACGAGCGCCCAGCGGTACGGGCAGGACGATCATTACGACGTCATTTCGGCTTTTATTAAGAGCATCCGTGCTTCACAGGTCGACGCCGCAATTCACTGGTTGGCCCGCATGCTCGAAGCTGGCGAGGATGCCCGCTTCATCGCTCGACGACTCGTGATACTCGCAAGTGAGGACATCGGACTCGCCGACCCTCAGTCGTTAGTGGTAGCAGTCGCAGCTGCACAAGCGCTCGAGCATGTGGGACTGCCCGAGGCTCAGCTGAATCTGGCGCAGGCGGTCGTTCACCTCAGTAGTGCACCCAAAAGCAACGCAGTCGCTCGGGCAATCTGGTCAGCTCGCGACGACGTTCGGAATGGACGCGTCGGAGAAGTGCCGCCACATCTGCGTGATGCCCACTATTCCGGAGCACGTGAGCTCGGTCATGGGGCGGGCTATGTGTCACCACATGAAGATGCGAGGACTGCAGAGGACCTGACGTATGTGCCGGAGGAATTGAGGGGTCAGCGGTACTACCGTGAGGATCGATGATGAAGCGATTCTTTTGGTTTGTTCTCGGGCTCGTGAGCGGCGTGGTGCTCATCACCTGGAGCAAGAAGAAGGCAAACGAAGTGGCCGACAAAGTGGCCGATGCACTCGCTCCGGAGAATGTCGTTGAATTCGCTGCTGAAGGTTTGGTTCGCGTCATCCGTCGTATGGGAGAGCTGGCCAGCGCGGCAGCGGTCGCACTTTCCTCCGCATGGCAAAAATCTGACACCGAAGGTCAAGCAGTCGAACGATAAATTGACTGTCTATGTCATCAGGCCAGTCACCGCGCTCCGCTGACGACCTGAGGCGAGCGTTTTCTGGGTTCTTTGAATCCAAGGGTCACACAATCGTCCCCTCGGCGAGTCTCATTCCACACGATCCGACGCTCCTCTTTACGGTCGCCGGCATGGTGCCGTTCAAGCCGTACTTCGTCGGTGACGAAGTTGCCCCGTATAGCCGCGCAGTGAGTGTCCAGAAGTGTGCGCGCGCGGGTGGCAAACACAACGACCTAGATGAGGTCGGACGCACCACTCGTCACCTCGTCTTCTTTGAGATGCTCGGCAACTTCAGCTTCGGCGACTACTTCAAGAGCGATGCAATCCCGTGGAGCTGGGAACTCGTCACCGAAGTATTCGGCCTCGATGGTGACAAATTGTGGATCACTGTCCATGAAAGTGACGACGAAGCAGAGCAGATATGGCACGACGAAGTCGGTGTGCCAATGGAGCGAATTCAGCGACTCGGGGACAAGGACAACTTCTGGCAGATGGGGGAGACGGGGCCATGTGGACCATGCTCCGAGATTCACATCGATCGTGGGCCGAGCTATGGCCCTGATGGTGGGCCGTTGAACGACCCGACTGGTGATCGGTTCCTTGAATTCTGGAACCTCGTGTTTATGCAGTACAACCAGTCTGCCGATGGCTCGCGTACGCCATTGCCGCGTCCGAGTATCGACACGGGCGCAGGCGTGGAACGCATCCTTGCTCTAATGCAAAACGTCGGATCGGTGTGGGAAACCGACGTGTTGTTACCTCTCATCGAGTCGGCTCGCTCGGTCACAGGTGCGACGTACAAAGTCGGAGATTACGGCGACCGCAACAGTTTCAGTCTCCGTGTGCTCGCTGAGCACGCACGGTCAGCGACCATGCTCGTGAACGATGGGGTATTTCCATCGAATGAAAATCGCGGTTATGTGCTTCGACGCATCATTCGTCGGGCTGTTCGTCACGCATTCCTTTTGGGTACTGAGAAACTCATCCTTCCCGACATGGTTCGAACCGCCATTGGCATAATGGGTAACGCATATCCAGATCTACGCAAGAACGAAGAGTTCATCGTGGGTGTCGTAGCCAATGAAGAAGATCGCTTCCGTCACACACTGAAGACCGGTCTCGGCATTCTTGAAAGCGACATTGCTGGCGGTGGGGCATTGTCCGGCACCTCGGCGTTCCTGTTACACGACACCTATGGCTTTCCTCTTGAGCTCACTCAGGAGATTGCTGGTGAGCGTGGAGTCGAAGTCGATGTTGCAGGTTTCGAAGCAGAGATGTCAATCCAGCGTCAGCGGGCTCGAGATGCACGAAAGACGGCCACAACCGACGAAGAGAAAGTTGCTCATTACAGGTCGCTTGCCGAGCATCATGGACCCACCGATTTTGTCGGATATGCGTTCGATGATTGCGAAGCGACTGTCATTGCAGTACTTCCTGGTGAAGAGCCGCAAACCATAGAAGTCTTTCTGGATCGCACGCCGTTTTACGCGGAGAGTGGTGGTCAAGTCGGCGACGTTGGTCTCATTGCATCACCACAGTTCACCGGACATGTCATAGACACCACGTTTGCGATTCCAGGTGTGCGACGCCATGTCGTACGAATTGCGTCCGGCGACATCGTTGAAGGGCAAGTCGTGCGGGCATCGATCGACGCCGTGGCGCGAGGTGCGACGCGGCGAAACCACACCGGTACCCACATCTTGCATTGGGCGTTGCGCAAGGTGCTTGGTGAACACGTCAAACAGGCCGGGTCATTGGTCGCTCCCGATCGATTACGATTCGACTTCAGTCATTATGCCGCCGTGTCTGACGACGAGTTGCGTCAGATCGAGAGACTGGCTAACGAACAAATTCTTCTGAACGACGATGTCGCGGCCTGGGAGACGTCGAAAGAGGAAGCACTCGCTGCCGGAGCGATTGCGTTTTTCGGAGACAAGTACGGTGACGTCGTCCGTGTTCTCAAGGCAGGCGATTCAGTTGAGCTGTGTGGTGGTACGCACGTTGCTGCCACCGGTGACATCGGGGCAATAAAGATCATTGGTGAGAGTTCGATTGGGTCGAACCTACGACGGATCGAGGCGACCACCGGAATGAACACAGTGTTGACTATGCAGCGAAATGATTCTCTACTTGCCGACATAGCAGGACTTGTTGGCGGGACGGCAGATGTCGCTGTTGACACAGTCGCGCGCAAGATTGACGAGTTGAAGGCAGCGCAAGACGAGATCAAACAACTTCGAGCAAAGTTGGCACACGGTCGTGCGGCAGAGCTCGCTGAAGCGTCTGCCGACGGAATCGTTGTGGAGCGGGTCGACGATATGGCTCCGGGGGATCTTCGTGACTTGTGTGTCGCAGTGCGTCAGAAAGGTGTGCGCGTCGCTGTACTGGGTGGTGTTGGTCCGGGCGGTGGTGTGAGTCTCGTGTGCGCGGTGTCCAAGGATGTCGATTGCCAAGCATCGGACTTGTTGCGCGACGCCGCCAAGGCGGTCGGTGGTGGCGGTGGCGGCAAAGGTGACGTGGCGACTGCGGGGGGCAAGAATCCCGACGGTCTCGATGACGCGCTCACCATTGCGCGAGACAAGGTGCGCACTGCACTCGGATTGGCATGAGAGTCATTGGGCTTGATCTTGGCTCGAAGCGAATAGGTGTTGCAGTCAGTGACACGAGTGCGACTATCGCTACTCCATTGACTGTTATCCAACGCAGCAAGAAGCACTCAATCGATCACCAAGCAATCGCGTCGCTCGTGCGTGAGGAAGAAGCGGAGGCTGTCGTCGTCGGGCTGCCACTTTCTATGTCCGGTGAGATGGGGCCTGCCGCACGTGCTGCCGTCGCCGAGAGCGAGGTGTTGGCTACCGTGGTCAGTGTGCCAGTACATCTGCATGATGAGCGACTGACCACTGTCGCGGCGGATGCCGTGTTGATCGAAGCAAAGATGAAGGCACAGGCGCGCCGGCGAGTCGTCGACAAAGTGGCAGCAGCCGTGATGCTGCAGTCTTGGCTTGATGCACGCAAGAACGCGCAGGGCAGCGACCACTCATCCGGAGCCAACTGATGGCTGGCGTGTCGGGCGAGCCGCTGATGCCGTCGAACGATTCCGAATGGGTCCAAGATCCGTGGGATGACCCGCGTCAAGTACATGAGGACGAACTCGTTGATCTAGCGCCAGTGGGACAGCGATGGCGAGGTGCACTCAAGCTCATTGCCGGAATCTCGGTGGGCGTCATCCTTCTCTCTGGTGCTGCGGGTTTCTGGTTGCTTCGGCAACTGAACCCGGGTGGCGTCGTGGAAGTGCCGGTCAACTTCACGGTGAACGAAGGGGACACAGTCTCGAGTATCGCGGCACGGCTCGAACTAGCAGGCATCATCGTCAATGACCGCGTGTTCCGCTGGTACGTAGGACGTAACGGGAGACTCGAAGTATTGCCGGGCTACTACTCGTTGAAGCCCCGAGACAATGCTGGAAACATCATGAAGGTCTTGGGCACGCCGCCTGCGCAGACGTTCATCAAGGTGACGTTTCCTGAGGGATACACGGTCGAACAGATTGCGAGTCGATTGTCTGAACAAGCGCCATACATCTCTCGTGAGTCAGTCGTTGAAGTCGCCCGGGCCGGAACTGTCGTGTCTACTTTTTCCCCGACAGGCTCAATCTCGCTGGAAGGCCTTCTCTTTCCCGATACTTATCAAGTGGCAGGGGATGATGATGCGACCTCGGTGCTGACGCGAATGGTGGCACTTATGGAACGAGTGGGGCGACAGGAAGGCCTCGATGCTGCGAAGGAGAAAGTTGGCTTCGACCCATACGACGTGTTGATCGTGTCATCGATGATCGAGCGAGAGGCAAAAGTTGAGAAAGATCGTGCCCTCATCGCGAGGGTCATCTACAACCGACTTGCTGCGAAAATGAAACTTGAGATCGATGCGACACTTTTCTATGGCGCTGATCCTTCTGCCAGCTTCAGTGACCTGAAGGAAGTTGACTCGGCCTACAACACGTACAAGCGTGCCGGCCTTCCTCCGACTCCGATTGCCAATCCGGGTCGGTCGTCCATTAAGGCCGCGCTGTCACCCGCCCCCAACCCTCTGGCTTCGGACCCAATGTGCAAAGACCTTCCGCGAAATACGCCATGTGAATACCGGTATTACGTGCTCGCAGACGATGACGGCTCGCACGTTTTTGCCGCAACTTACGAACAACATCTGGAGAATGTCGAAAAGGCGAGGGCTGCCGGGCTCCTCGGCTGAGAAGATGGCTTCCGTCATGGAGGAAGGTCTCACTCGTGCTGCGGTCATCGGAAGTCCGGTGGCACACAGTTTGTCCCCCGCAATTCACAATGCCGTATTTGCCGCGACCGGTCGAACATGGAACTTTGAGGCAGTTGAGGTTCGGCCCGAAAGTCTTGCCGAAGAATTGTCGCGCCTTGGGCGAGAGGGTTTTCGTGGCCTGAGCGTGACGATGCCACTGAAGGAAGTCATCGGATCGCTCTTGGCGACCACAGATGACATCGCCTCGACGCTGTCTGCCGTTAACTGCGCGGCGTATCGAGATGGTGGTTGGCACGGCACGAATACCGATGGTGATGGGTGTCTTGAAGCGTTGAAGATGCATGGGGGAGCGTCCTGTGCCGGAGAGGTGATGTTGCTTGCCGGAGCCGGCGGCACGGCGCGCTCGATTGCGTTCGCCGCTGTTCGAAACGGCATGGCCGTTCGGGTGATCAATCGCACACGAGAGAGGGCGTTGTCACTGGTTGACATGGTCCGTAGGCACACAAGCGATGCGGATATTGATGTGTGGTCGATGGACGGACACCAGACGTTCGAGGTCCTCGTCAATGCAACGTCAGTGGGGATGGGCTCTGAAGCAGGAGGAGTTGTTCTCGCCGCCGACCTGCCTGTGCCAGAAGATGTCATTTCTGGTTGCAAAGTTGTAATGGACGCTGTCTATCAGCCTCTGGCGACGCCGCTCCTTCGCGCGGCATCGTTGAAAAATGCGACGACTGTCGACGGTTTATGGATGCTCATTCATCAGGCTGTACTGCAACATCGTTGGTGGTTTGGGCACGAAGCTGACTTCGCAATGCCGGATCATGTCATCATGCGTGCGGCCGCAGAACGCGAACTGGAACGAAGGCAGCAGTAGCCTGACATGGTGCTGAGGTATCTAACAGCCGGTGAGTCTCACGGCAAAGCGTTGACGGTCATCGTCGAGGGGCTGCCCGCTGGTATGCCGGTGTTGGCCAGTGACATTGAATCTGAACTCGCACGTCGTCGACTCGGATACGGACGTGGTCCACGTCAGAAGTTTGAAAAAGACGAGATCACGCTCGTTGGTGGAATTCGGCACGGCCGCACCCTCGGGTCGCCCGTCGCCATCGAGATCCAGAACTCGGAATGGTTCCGGAGCGACAAGTGGCATGACGAGATGTCGCCAGCCCCCGGTAAGACCGCAAAACCGCTCACCCAGCCACGCCCCGGACACGCAGACCTTGTAGGAATGCAGAAGTACGGATTCGATGATGCGCGTGACGTGCTCGAGCGCGCGAGCGCGCGGGAGACAGCAGCACGAGTGGCCGCCGGTGCGCTCGCCAAGTTGCTCCTGTCGCATGTCGGCGCTTCGATTGTGAGTCATGTCATTCAGATCGGTGACGTTCGATCGAACTTGGGTTCGTTGCCATCAGTCGCAGATCTAGAGCAAATCGACGCTTCAGAAGTTCGTTGCTTCGATGCGGTAGCCGAAGCACGCATGATTGATGCCATCAAGTCCGCGGCGAAAGATGGCGACAGTCTTGGCGGGGTTGTTGAAGTCGTCGCTCACGGAGTTCCGTTGGGTCTTGGAAGTCACGTGCATTGGGATCGAAAAATCGACGCCCTGCTCGCACAGGCAATCATGAGTATCCAGGCAGTGAAAGCTGTCGAAATTGGTGACGGAATGTCGGTGGCGGGAATGCGTGGGAGCGAAGCGCACGATGCGATTCACTGGGATGAAGCCACGCGCGCATATCGTCGCGAAACTCATCGGTCAGGTGGCACAGAGGGTGGTATCACTACGGGTGAACCGCTCATCGTGCGCGCCGCTATGAAGCCTCTTGCCACGCTCAACAAGCCAACGATGAAGACCGTTGACATGGTCACCAAGGAAGAGACAGTCAGTTTCAAGGAACGTACCGATGTGACTGCAGTTCCAGCGTTGGGTGTGGTCGGCGAGACCATGGTTGCACTTGTCCTTGCAGTCGAAGCGCAGAGAAAATTCGGTGGCGACTCCCTTCGTGAATTCATCCACAACGCCACGTCGTTCGCATCCACGCTCGCGGAGTGAAGCAGTGGCGCATCGTCTGACGCGGCATCTGGTGTTAGTAGGAATGACAGCTTCAGGCAAGACGAGCGTCGCCAACGAGATCGCACGCAGACTCAACGTTGCGCGACTAGACACCGACGACATTGTTCAGATAATCGATGGACGTAGTGTGCGTGACATATTCGCCGAGGATGGAGAGTCCAAGTTTCGTCAGATCGAGTCACAGGCGCTCATGAGCGCACTGTCGCGACCAGAACCTTCGGTCATCGCTGTTGCGGCCGGAGCGGTGACAGTCGAGTCGAACCGAGAACAGCTGGGCGATGCTGCCATCGCGGGACGAGCGGACATCGTGTGGTTGCGGTGTGATGTCAATGCGCTTCTTCCGCGAGTGGTCGCAGAGGGTCATCGTCCCCTTCTCGACAATGACGCGGCTGATACCTTGCAAGCGATGGCTACGACGCGGACGCCGCTTTATGAAGCCGTGGCGACTCACGCGGTCGACACTCAAGGCCATGATGTTGCGCGGGTTGCTGAACTGGTGATCGAACTGGTGAACGAAAGTATGAAGGGATGAGGATTTTGCGAGATCTTTCTGTCGATCTGGGCGATCGTTCTTACCCGGTTGTTGTTGGTCGTGGTGCAAGACACGAACTGCGGAATTTGATTCCAAGCAACGTTCGTCGCATCGCCATCGTCACTCAAGAGGCCATCCCGGGAAGACTTATTCCCGCCTTTGAAGGTCTCGAGGTCAATGTCTTCACGATTGGTGAAGGAGAGGCGCACAAATCTCTGAGCACCATCGAAGAATTGATGCGCGGGTTTGCGCGCACCGGAATGACCCGCACCGACTGTGTCGTTGGCGTCGGGGGAGGGCTGGTCACCGATGTCGCCGGATTTGCGGCAGCGTCTTATCACCGTGGCGTCGCAGTGGCCCATGTCGCAACAACCTTGCTCGCGATGGTCGATGCGGCTATCGGTGGCAAGACCGGCGTGAACATTCCGGAAGGCAAGAATCTCGTCGGTGCCTTCTGGCAGCCTTGTGCAGTCGCATGCGACACCGACGCCCTTGACACCTTGCCTGAGAGTGAAGATCGCTGTGGTCGCGGCGAGATGGCCAAGTATCACTTCATCGTTCGAGACGACCTCAGTTCATTGTCCCTTGAAGATCGAATTGCTGCATGCGTCCGTATCAAAGCGGACATCGTGGCTGGCGATGAGCGAGAGTCTGGTCGTCGGGCACTTCTCAATTACGGACATACGCTTGCACATGCCATCGAGGTGAACTCGCAGTGGGCCGTTGCTCATGGTGAAGCAGTTGCAATTGGACTCGTCTTTGCCGCGCACCTGGCATTAGTGATGGGCCGCATCGACGTTGGTCGGGTGGCAGAGCACTACTCGGTGGTGCAAGACACGTACGGGCTATCGGCGCATCTGCCGAGCGGCTTCGACGACGATGCGCTCATCGCATCGATGAAACGCGACAAGAAGGCGCTCACTTCGCTCACTTTCGTCCTCGATTCACACCAGGGGCTCGAGGTGGTAGAGGATGTCAGCGAGGGTGATATTCGTGCGGCACTGACGGCCCACCGACGGTACGGTGTGTCGTCATGAGCGCCGGCATCGTCCTGCTTCTGCACGGTCCGAACCTGAACCTGCTGGGTCAGCGCGAACCGGAGGTGTATGGGAACGCAACACTTGCTGACCACGAGACCCGCGTCGCCTCATTGTTGAAATCCGCAGGGTACGAGTGCGTCACGCATCAGAGCAACAGCGAAGGTGACATTGTCGACCGCATCCACGCGGCGCGTGGCAATACAGTGGGAATGATCCTCAATTCTGGCGCGTTCACGCATTACTCGTGGGCGCTGCACGACGCACTTCGTTTGTACGCGGCACCAATCATCGAAGTGCACCTTTCGAATCCAGGGTCTCGTGAGGAGTTCCGTCACACGAGCGTCGTGGCACCAGTGGCAGCAGGCACAGTGGCAGGTTTCGGCGGATTGAGCTATGACATCGCTGTTCAAGCACTAACGGCATTGCTGACGTCGCCTCGTAATCCAACTGCGTAGCTAACCATGGATCTGCCGGCACTTCGGGTGATCGACCGACTCGATCGTCTATGGGCGTGGTGCGCCGATAACGACGTTGACTGGCTATATGTGCAGTCCTTGCCAAACATCAGGTGGATGACGACATTCAGTGGTTCGACAGCGACAGCACTCGTGGATGTGTCGGCAAAGTCCATTCACCTCTTTGTCGATGGTCGATACGGAGCCCAAGCAACAACGCAATGTGAGTTGGCGGGGGCATCAGCGGAGATTCACGTCCTCGATGGTCCCGATGGCAAATCGAATCTGATGCACCGACTTGTTGGCGCTGAAGACATCACCTTTGATCCGAGAGAGTTGACAGTCGCAGAGCATTCACACTTGTCGGCGACGACGTCATCGAAGTGGCTAGCTCGTAGCAGTCCGTTTGGGCTGCTACGACGTGTGAAAGATGCAGCCGAGCTCGCTCGCATCGCTTTCAGTGCGCACATTGCGGATGGTGCTCTGCGGGCTGTGGTGGCAGAAGGACTTGCCGGGCACACGGAACGTCACGTTCGCAATCGCCTCGATACATACATGCTCGATGCCGGAGCAGATCGCACGTCATTCGACACGATTGTTGCAAGTGGCCCCAATAGCGCGATGCCACATCATCGACCGTCAGATCGGATCATCGAGTCTTCGGACGTCGTCATCATCGACATGGGGGCAGAGGTCCAGGGTTATCGATCTGACATGACGCGCACTCATGTGCCCACGTCGGCGTCAATCGAGATGCGCACAATGGCTGACATCGTGCGTGAAGCACAGTCGGTCGGGGTTCAGGCGATGGGGCCCGGGGTCGACACGTTCGATATCGATGAAAAAGTGCGTGCCGTCTTTCGTCGGTTTGGAGTCGAAGCCGAATTCATCCACGGATCAGGCCATGGCGTCGGCCTGGTCATCCATGAAGAACCACTCATCAACCGCCGTCAAAGGTCGGTTCTCGAGAGTGGTGAGGTGGTGACCATGGAGCCAGGGCTCTATCGTGTGGGCGTCGGTGGAGTCCGAATCGAGGATTTGGTGCTCATTACGACCGATGGACGCGAAGTCCTCACTCACAGCCCCAAGGAATTGTCATGCCCGCAATAACGACGAACGACTTGAAGAATGGCATCACGCTCGAACTCGACAACGGTTTGTTCACGGTCGTCGAGTTTCAGCACGTGAAGCCCGGCAAGGGCGGCGCCTTCGTCCGTACCAAGCTGCGGAACCTTCGAAATGGGAACGTGTTCGACAAGACATTCAACGCGGGCGTGCGCGTCGAGCAAGCGATTCTCGACAAGCGCGACATGCAGTTCCTCTACAAGGACGGCTCAGATTTCGTGTTCATGGACACCGAGTCATATGACCAGATGCATGTGGCTCCCACTGCGCTTGGAGACGCAGCGAACTACCTCACTGAGTCGATGATGGCCATCATTGCCCTTTACAACGGCGACATCGTTTCGGTCGAAATTCCTGCCTCGGTCGAACTGTCCATCGCAGAGACAGAACCAGGGGTTCAGGGAGATCGTGTGTCAGGAGCACGAAAGCCAGCGACACTCGAGACCGGGCTAGTCATTCAAGTACCGCTATTTGTCAATATCGGCGATCGAGTGAAAGTCGACACCCGCTCCGGCGAGTACGTCACACGCGTCTGATGACATCTGGCCCTGGGCACGACCGTGTCGATGAGCGCAGCGATGCCCGCGAGCAGGCGCTGATATTGCTATACGAATGTGAGCAGCGTTCAACCAGTTTGCTCACCGTCGTCGACCAACACGCCGCCATCTACGTTGGTCTCACCAAAGAGTTGGCAGACGGGGTCGAGGATCGTCGCACTTCGATTGATGCACTTATCGCCGACCATTCAAAGGGTTGGACCCTTGAGCGAATGCCGGCTATTGACCGAACAATTCTGCGCATCGGCACCTACGAACTCGTCGCTCGAGTAGACACGCCTGTGGCCGTCATCATTGATGAAGCTGTCGAATTGGCCAAACGCTTTTCCACCGATGACTCCGGACGATTCGTCAATGGCGTTCTCGCTGCGATCGCGCGCGCTGTTCGGTGACCGCATCGGGCAGTCCGATGTCGTTCGCCAAGTGCTTCCTCGCTTAGCGATGCTTGTGGGAGCGACGTGGTTCTTCGTATGGACTGCGTCACGAACTGTCTCCATCCACGACGCATTGGGCACGTCTGCCTACGACTTAGGCATCTTTGACCAGGCCACATGGTTACTGTCGCGTTTCGAGGTGCCATTCGTGACTTTGAACGGCATGAACAGCCTTCGCGACCACTTCCAGCCGGTCTTGTTACTCTTCGCGCCGCTGTATTGGATATTCCCAGGCGCATCGACGCTTCTTGTCGTTCAGGCGTTCTTGGTGGCCAGTGGGGCAGTGGTCGTATTTCTCTTCGCTCGGCGCCGACTCGAGAACGAATGGTTCGCATTCGCGTTCTCGGCAGCGTGGCTCCTCAATCCAGCAGTGTCGCGTTTTTCGTTCGAAAACTTCCATCCCGACGCCATGTATGGGCTGTCTGTGCCGCTCGCGCTGTACGGCGCACTAGAACGGAAATGGAAGGTCTTTGCAATCGGCATCGTCCTGTCGCTGATGGTGAAGGAGGATGCGATGGTGATCGTCGTGCCGATCGGCCTTTGGGTCGCATGGCGCAGTGACCGCACCAAAGGCTTCATCACTGTGCTCGCGTCACTACTGGCGACGGCAATCGGTTTTTATGTTGTTCAACGACAGAGGCTGGGGGACCGGATCCCCTTCGGTGGGCCGGGGGGATTCCTGAAAGAAGCCGTTACAAACCCTGGTGAGGTGTCCAAGTATCTAGTGGGCGACAACAGACCTTTTTACATTTGGCAGATGCTTGCGCCGTTTGGCTTCGTGCTCATCGGGGCGCCTGATGTCTTGCTCATCTCATGTCTCGTCCTGGTAACCAACATCGTGAGCAATTTTTGGTACCAGTTCAACATCGAGTTTCATTACTCGCTCATAGCGGTCCCTGGTCTCATGTTCGCGGCGATCGTGTCCACCTCGAAGGCGACTCGTTCACAGCGCAAATGGCTGGTCGGCATTGTCTGTGGGTGCACGATGTGGACATCACTTCTGTGGTCTCCGTTCTCATTTGCCGAACGCCCGATTCCACCAGCACTTGTGGATGACCCACGTAACATCGCAGCTCGCGAGATGATGGCTCGTGTACCACCCGATGCTGTGGTGTCAGTGTTCCATGTGTTGTCCCCGCACATGTCGAATCGACGGGACGTCTACTTCTTCCCGAACCCATTCCGAGTCTTTTACTACGGTCCAGACCCGTCGTTGAATGACACCCGGCGCCCTGAGGCCGACACCATCGAATTCGTTGTGCTGCCTGTGCAACGGGAGACAATCGTCCAAGAGGACTGGAGCCGGGTCGCGGGCGAATTTCGTATCGTTGACGCGAACGAGTACTGGCAGCTGTACGAGCGCACGGCCAAGTAACCCTGCGGAGGTCTTTACAGCCAGCACCGAACCGTGTAGATTAAGTCTCGCCGTAAATCGGGTCCTGTGAGGCTCGGACGGGAGGACAATATGGATTCATCTGGAACAACGCGCTGGGCTGCACCTGGCGCTTTTTTTGTGCACGGCATCACGGTCCCAGCGACTCGCTGATGGCAACCGAACGAAGGGCCGAGGTGTTGTCGGCTACCGATGTGGGGCGGGCATTGACGCGTGTCTCGCACGAAGTCGTCGAGCGAAACTCGGGGGTCTCGTCGCTCGTACTCGTCGGAATGCAACGGGGCGGAGTGTGGATCGCAGAGCAGATCGCGCGGTCCATCTCGAGTTTTGAAGGACAATTCGAAGTTCCTGTCGGGTCGATTGACGTGTCGATGTATCGCGATGACATCGCATTGCGTCCAGTCATTCCTGCCGCAGTGACTGACATCCCCGTGGACATCACGGGAAAGACGGTGGTCCTCGTTGATGACGTGTTGTTCACCGGTCGCACGGTGCGAGCAGCTCTCGATGCTCTGCTTGACCATGGCCGGCCGCGGGCAGTCCAACTAGCAGTGCTTGTAGATCGCGGTCATCGAGAGCTTCCAATACGTCCCGACTTCGTTGGCAAGAATATTCCAACTCACGTGAGTGACGAAGTAGACGCATCGCTTCAGGGGGTCTTCGTCGCCTCTGTGGCTCTCGATGCGAACAAGAGGGCTGCGTCATGAAGCATCTCCTCTCGATTGACGAGCTCACGGTCGAGCAACTGACAGCGCTACTCGACCTCACTGACCACATGGTTGAGATCAGTAGTCGACCCGTGCCGAAGGTTCCTGCGCTTCGGGGTCGCACGGTTGCAAGTGTCTTTTTTGAGGACAGCACCCGAACGCGACTGAGTTTCGAGACGGCAGCCAAACGACTTTCTGCAGACACGATGACATTTAATGTTGGCACCTCGAGTGTCAACAAGGGAGAAAGCCTCCGAGACACAATCGAGACTTTGTCGGCGATGGGCGTCGACGCATTCGTGGTGCGACACAAATCGAGTGGTGTGCCACACATGGTCACTGAATGGACTGATGCGTCAGTCATCAATGCTGGCGACGGGTGGCATCAGCATCCGACGCAAGCGCTGCTTGATTGTCACACGGTGACCCGGTCCTTCGGGACCGGCAACGACCTCACGGGCCGAACCGTCGCAATCGTTGGCGATGTCAAACACAGTCGCGTCGCCCGCAGCAATGTCCGCGCGTTCACGATGCTTGGCGCTGACGTGGTGCTCGTCGCACCGCGAACACTGTTGCCCCCAGAATTCATTGATTGGCCAATTCGTGCCGTGGACTCACTCGATGAGGTGATTTCGGACATTGATGTTCTGTACCTGTTGCGTATGCAGCGTGAACGCATGGATGCAGCTCTTGTTCCCTCTCTTGGCGAATACTCCGCAAGGTTTGGATTGACTCGTCAACGGGCCGACCGATTGAAGTCCGATGCACTGGTGTTGCATCCAGGGCCGATGAATCGCGGAGTTGAGATTGTTGTCGACCCCGCGGACCTTCCAGGATCCCGCATTCTCGATCAAGTACGTACCGGCGTGAGTGCGCGAATGTCGGTGTTGTACACGGTGTTGAGTGGTGGATCAGTGCCACCGGCAGGAGGTGCGGAATGAGTTCGTTCGTGTTGCGGGGTGGGACAATCGTCAACCCTGACGGAAATTTCAACGCAGATGTCGTGGTGCGAAATGGAGTCATTGAGTTGGTTGGTGACACAAAGGGCGACCTGCCCGTCATCGATGCCACCGGATGTTTCGTCTCGTCGGGATTTGTAGATCTTCACACCCACCTTCGCGAGCCAGGCAAAGAAGAAGCTGAAACCATCGAGACGGGTAGCCGCGCAGCGGCTCGAGGTGGATACACGGCAGTGGTGGCGATGCCAAACACCGATCCTGCACAAGATGCTGTACATGTCGTGGAGTTCGTTCGCGCCCGAGGGGAACAAGTTGGCCTGTGCGAGGTGTTGCCGTCGGGATGCATCACAATCGGTCGACTCGGGCAGCAACTGGTCCCTTTTGGTGCGTTGGCGAAGGCCGGAGTTCACCTCTTCACAGACGATGGCACCGGTGTGCAAGACCCCCTTCTCATGCGACGTGCGCTTGAATATGCGGGTCAGCTCGGGGTGGTCTTGGCACAACATTGTGAAGTGGCCCGACTCACGGAGGGTGCAGTCATGCATGAAGGTGCATGCTGTTCGACCTTGGGTCTACCTGGTTGGCCGGCCCTCGCCGAAGAGTTGATGTTGCATCGCGACATCGAACTGGTTCGGCTCACCGGATCTCCCATGCATTTTCTGCACCTTTCCACAGCACGAAGTGTTGAGATGGTGCGTCAGGCAAAACTTGAAGGGCTTCCGATCACGGCTGAGGTCACGCCACATCACTTGTCGCTGGTCGATGAATTGCTCACGTCCTTCGACACCGTATTCAAGGTCAATCCTCCGCTTCGGACACGGGCAGATATTGAGGCGCTGAAGGGCGGCGTGTTGGACGGCACCATCGACGCAATCGCGACCGACCATGCGCCGCACAGTGACCATTCAAAGGACCAGGCGCTTGACGCCGCGCCCCCCGGCATGCTCGGTCTCGAAACGTCACTCGGTGTGGTCAATACGTCAATGAGTCTTTCGCCACGTCGTATCGCGGAAGTCTTGAGTTGGAATCCAGCCCGTATCGCGAACGTGTCCGATCGTCACGGGAGACCTATCGCAGTTGGTGAGCCTGCGAACCTCGCCGTCTGGGACTGCGCGAGTGAATGGGTCGTGTCGCGTGATCACCTCGTGAGCAAGAGTCGCAACACCCCGTATGACGGCATGACACTGCGCGGACGCGTGCGCCACACCGTGTTTCGTGGGGAGTTGGTCGTTAAAGATGGAGAGGCACTCAAGTGATCAAACAAAGACAGGGCATCGAGCGGGCTGCATTGGTGCTCGAAGATGGGTCGATCTTCGAAGGGGAAGCACTCGGACACCGTCCTGCTTCGGGCGTCGCCGCGGGAGAAGTCGTGTTCAACACTGCGCTGACCGGGTATCAAGAAGTCATCACCGATCCGTCATATGCGGGGCAGATCATCACATTCACCACCACGCACATCGGCAATTACGGAACGACGATGGTCGACAATGAATCGGAAGCTCCACATGCTCGCGGTGTCATCGTTCGTGACATGGCACGGCGTCGTAGTAACTGGCGTAGCGAGTCGGACCTTGACGACATGCTCGTGGCGGCAAGGCTTCCAGGTATCGGCGGAATCGACACGCGGCGTCTGACTCGTCTGTTACGCGATGCAGGCTCGTTGAAGGGCGCATTCGGAACAGCAGATGAAGCGTCGCTCCTTGGGGCCGCTCGAGCCGAGACCGGTACAGGTGGCGTGGATCTAGTTTCCACCGTCACCACACCGAAGCCGTACATGTTCGGCGACGGAAAATTTGCCGTTGTTGCCTATGACTTCGGTATCAAGACGACGATCCTTAGGTGCCTCGCGGAGATTGCAACGGTGACGGTTGTTCCCGCGGGAATGGGCGCAGATGAAGTCATCGCAATGAAACCTCACGGTGTGTTCTTGTCGAATGGTCCGGGAGATCCTGAGATGGTGACTGGTGCAACCGATGCAATTCGGGCCATCGTCGAGGCTGGAGTACCGACATTCGGAATCTGTCTTGGACATCAGTTGTTGTCCCGTGCATTCGGTGGCCATACCTTCAAGTTGCCCTTCGGGCATCACGGAGGCAACCACCCAGTGCGAGAGGTCTCAACTGGGAAAGTAGAGATCACCAGCCAGAACCACAATTTCTGTGTCGACACAGACTCCCTTGCGGCGGTTGCCGAGATCACACATGTGAATTTGAACGACAAGACGAACGAAGGGATGCGATTGAAAAAGCATCGAGCATTCAGCGTGCAATATCACCCCGAGGCTGGCCCTGGTCCTCATGACAGCCGGTATCTCTTCACAAGATTCGCAGAACTAATGGAGAGCCGCTGATGCCTCGTCGTACAGATCTTGAATCCATTCTCATCATCGGCTCAGGCCCGATCGTTATCGGCCAGGCATGTGAGTTCGACTATTCAGGCACGCAAGCATGTCGTGTTCTGAAGAGCGAGGGGTACCGAGTCATCCTCGCGAACTCGAATCCGGCCACAATCATGACCGACCCTGACTTCGCCCATCGCACGTACATTGAGCCACTAACGCCCGAGGTGTTGGCCAAGATCATTGAACGCGAGAAGCCCGATGCGATTCTTCCCACGCTTGGTGGACAAACGGGGCTGAACCTGGCGATGTCGCTCTTCGAGCGCGGTCTTGCGGGTGTTCCTGGTACGCCTGAGTTAATTGGCGCAAATGCAGAGGCGATTGCCACCGCAGAGGATCGCGACAAGTTCAAGAAGGCGATGATCGAGATCGGCTTGTCAGTGCCCCGAAGCGGTATCGCACACTCAATGGAAGAAGCACTTGAGGTTGTCGAGGACATCGGCCTTCCGGTCATTATTCGTCCTGCGTACATCCTCGGTGGACGTGGCACTGGAATTGCGACAACGCGAGAGGAGTTTCTCAAAGTCGCTAGCAATGGTCTCGATGCAAGTCCCATTCGAGAGATTCTCATCGAGACATCGATCGTCGGTTGGAAGGAATATGAACTCGAGGTGATGCGGGACCGCGCAGACAACTGCGTCATCATCTGCAGCATCGAGAACTTCGATCCCATGGGTGTCCATACCGGTGACTCCATCACCGTGGCGCCGGCACAGACTCTTTCTGACCACGAATATCAGCGAATGCGAGATGCGGCCTTCGCGTGTATTCGTCGGGTGGGTGTCGAGACCGGAGGGTCGAACGTTCAGTTCGCGGTCAATCCATTGAATGGAGATCAGGTCGTCATTGAGATGAACCCACGCGTATCTCGATCGTCAGCACTTGCTTCCAAGGCGACCGGCTTTCCAATTGCAAAAATCGCAGCAAAACTCGCAATTGGGTACACACTTGATGAAATTCCTAATGACATCACGCGCATGACACCGGCAAGTTTCGAGCCCACCATCGACTATGTCGTCACGAAGATTCCACGATGGGCATTCGAAAAGTTGCCTGGAACATCCGGAATTCTCGGAACTCAGATGCAAAGTGTCGGCGAGGCAATGGCGATCGGCCGGACCTTCCCCGAGAGCCTGCAGAAAGGCTTGCGCAGCCTGGAACAAGGTCGCTGGGGGTTGAACTGCGATCCGGCCGAGTCTCAGTACGCAACCTTGTCAGATGACGAATTGCTGCAGTGCACAACTGTGCCGACGCCCGAGCGCATATTCCAAGTGGGTGAAGCATTGCGACGTGGTCTCGGGATCGATCGTCTACATGCCATGACCGGTATCGATGTCTGGTTCCTCGATCAGATGCAGATGATCATCGACGAACGAGACGTCATCGACGGTGCATCCATCGACGAGCTTGATCGTTCGCAATGGCGTCGGTTGAAGCGCTTGGGATTCTCAGATGCGCAGCTCGCATATGCCTTGGACACAGACGAGCTCATCGTGCGCACAGCGAGGGAATCTCACGGTGTCGTGCCGACGTTCAAGACGGTCGACACATGCAGTGCTGAGTTTGCCGCTGAAACGCCGTACCACTATTCGACATACGAGGACGAGAATGAGGTGAAACCCTCCGACAAGGAGCGCGTCATCATCCTCGGATCCGGTCCGAACCGTATCGGCCAAGGAATCGAGTTCGACTACTGCTGCGTGCACGCGAGCTTCGCGCTACGCGATGCCGGATTCGAAACTGTGATGGTGAACTGCAACCCAGAGACAGTCTCTACGGATTACGACACGTCAGATCGCCTGTACTTTGAACCGCTCACTCGCGAGGACGTATTGAATGTCGTTGCTGCTGAGACTGTGGCCGCGGGTGGGAAGTCGCCACGAATCATCGTTTCCCTCGGTGGTCAGACACCGCTCAAGTTGTCGGGGTTGCTTCCACGCGAATACATCGCAGGAACATCGCCAGACTCAATTGACTTAGCTGAAGATCGCGAGAAGTGGAATGCGCTCTGCACTCAACTGTCGATACCGCAGCCACCCGGCGGGACGGCGCTCACATTTGGCGAGGCTGAACAGATCGCACGTCGTGTTGGATTCCCAGTATTGGTGCGTCCGAGTTACGTCCTTGGTGGCCGCGCCATGCAGATTGTCCACGACGTCGATCATCTCCGTCGGGCGATGGACGAATTGGCTGGGTTCGGGTCCTTGGGTAAAGAAGGTGGGCTGTCCGCCGAGCGACCTGTGTTGATTGATCGTTTCTTGGAAGACGCCACCGAAGTTGATGTCGACGCAATCAGAGATCACACGGGAGAAGTGCTCATCGGTGGCGTGATGGAACACGTCGAAGAGGCAGGAGTCCACTCAGGTGACAGCGCATGCGCGATACCTCCGCAAACTCTGCCAGCGTGGGTCGTTGAAGTCATTCAGTCATACGCGACAGCAATCGCCCATGCACTCGATGTTCGTGGCCTCATCAACGTACAGTTCGCCGTGCTCGGCACGACGGTGTATGTCATCGAAGCGAATCCGCGCGCGTCACGGACAGTGCCATTCGTTGCCAAGGCCACCGGAGTTCCACTCGTAAAGGTCGCCAGCCGAGTCATGCTCGGTTCGACCCTTGAGGAACTACGTCGCGAAGGCTTGTTGAATCCACCGGTCTCGTCGGGTCACGTGTCTGTGAAAGAGGCAGTGATGCCATTCAATCGATTCCCTGAAGTCGATACTGCACTTGGTCCCGAGATGCGCTCGACTGGTGAGGTGATGGGTATCGCCTCGACTTTCGGCCGGGCCTTTGTGAAGGCAGAGACGGCTGCCGGCACGATGCTTCCGACGTCCGGAACGGTGTTTCTATCCCTCGCCGACGGCGACAAGCCCGCCGGATTGGTTGTTGCGAGAAAACTTCGCAAGCTTGGTCTTAGCATCGCGGCAACGAGTGGAACGGCTGCATATCTCGAGAAATTCGGAGAGCCTGTCGACAAGATCATCGGAAAGCTTTCTGAGCAGGGGGTCGCAGACTTAGAGAACGCTGTTGACCTCATCGCTCGGGGGGAGATCAGTTTCGTTGTCAACACCCCGAAAGGCGGCGAATCCCGAACTGATGGTGAAGCAATTCGGAAAGCGGCCAACACACACCGAGTCTCAGCAGTAACCACTGTTGAGGCTGCGCTCG
>DCZD01000012.1:116693-119962 GCA_002331255.1 Acidimicrobiaceae bacterium UBA2093
CGTGCGCACAATCCGGTGTTTCTTGCCTCGGGAACAGCTGGACACGGTGCTGAACTCGCTCCCTATATGCCACTTCATACATTGGGTGGCGTCGTCGTGAAGAGTCTTTCGGCAGAACCGTGGGCAGGAAACCCGGCTCCACGCGTACACCCTGCGCCGGCGGGAATGCTGAACGCCGTCGGCCTGCAGGGCGAGGGGGTTCCGCATTGGTGCCAGCACGACCTGCCGAAGATGGAAGAAGTCGGCGCGACAGTCGTTGCGAGCATCTGGGGACGAACTGTCTCTGAGTATGCGCGGGCAGCGGAGTTACTGCGCCCAGTAAGTGATCGACTACTCGCAATCGAAGTGAACTTGAGTTGCCCAAATCTCGAGAGCCGGTCGGCGATCTTTGCTCATGACTCTGACCTCAGCGCCAATGTGGTGTCTGCGGTGCGAGCTGAGCTTCCCGCGACAGCACTTTGGGCCAAGTTGAGCGCCAACACTGACAGGGTTACTGACATCGCCGGACGTGTGCACGAGGCAGGAGCGGATGCGGTGACCCTGATCAACACGATGCTTGGACTCATGATCGACACGTCCACTCGTCAACCAGTACTTGGCAACGGTGGAGGAGGGCTGTCGGGCCGTGCCATTCATCCAATCGCGGTGCGCACTGTTCATGACGTCCGTCGTGCACATCCAGGCCTTCCAATCATCGGAGTCGGAGGTGTCGCCACCGGCGCTGATGTCATCGAGTTGATGCTCGCCGGTGCATCATTTGTCCAAGTCGGAACAGCGACATTCGCAGATCCGAGGAGTGGTGTGAAGATTCTTCGTGACGCCGCACGACGCGCTCGTCGATTGGGAGTGACTCGCTGGCAGGAACTGGTGAACGCCGCACATTAGGCTTGACGCATGTCAGCAGGCGGAAACACGACGAAGCATTTCGAAGTGCCTGCGCGTGATGAGGACATTGCGAGAATCGCCCATGTGCGTAATTCGCGCAGCGAGTTCATATCTCGAACTGTGTCCATGCCAGATGACCTAGTGACAATTCTAAAACAGGCCAGAGCGGACAATGAATTGTCGGGTTTGCTCGTTGTCAAGTTGTTGCAAGAGCTGCCGAGTGTCGGAAAAGTATCGGCGCGTCGTCTCCTCGCAGTTCTCGGGCTTGATGAATTCGCGCAGGTTGGCAAGCTCACTGACGATGACATCGAGTCCCTCGCAGCGGAGTGTTCGAAGTGACTTCCGTGAATCCGCTCATCATCGTCGTGTCGGGACCTGGTGGAGCCGGGAAGGGGACCATTGTCGACGAGCTCGTCGTGCGCGACGAACAGTTGTGGCTGAGTCGGTCGTGGACGACGCGCAGACAACGCGAAGGTGAACCTGACGACGCCTATGTGTTTGTCGATCGCGACACGTTCATAAGCCATGTCAATCGCGGTGGCTTTCTTGAGTGGACAGAGTTCTTGGGGAATCTCTACGGCTCACCGATGCCTGCACCAAAAGATGGACATGACATCGTTCTTGAGATCGAACTTCACGGAGCACAGCAAGTGAAGACGCGACATCCAGAGGCACTACTTGTGTTCGTGCAGCCGCCCTCCCGAGACGAGCAGCGACGGCGTCTTCAGGGGCGCGGCGACCCAGATCACCACGTCGTAGAGCGGCTTCAAAAGGCCGAAGACGAGGAACGCCTCGGAGCCGAGTTGGCTGATCTCGTGGTCATCAACGACGACATCGACAGGGTGGTCGGAGAGCTCTTGACCTTCATCGGTGTGGCTCGCCGGCGGCAGGGCTAACCTGACGGGGTCCTCGGAGGTCCCCCTGAAATGACTCGTCAACACGACTCCATGATCCACCCGAAAATCGAAGACCTGCTTGATCGGGTCGATTCGAAGTTCAGCCTCGTCACGCTTGGGGCTTACCGGGCACGACAGATCAACGCCTACTTCAATCAGTTGGGTGAAGGTCTCGGACACATGATCCCACCGCAGGTGTCTTCCACTGCCCGCAAGCCGCTGTCCATTGCGTTCGAAGAAATCGCTGCCGACAAGATCGTCAAGATTGCACGCCCCGACTACGACGCGATGGAAGCAGAGGCCGCAGAAATGTTCGGTGACCTTCCAGTGGGCGATGTGGCTCTCGATGATTCTGTTGAAGACGTTCCTGGTTCAGTCGTCGAAGATGTCGCAATCAACGAAAATGTCATCGCAGAAGATGCGGCAGAGGATTCCGCCGAATAACTCTCGCGCGGAATCTGCAGCGGTGACGTCGTGAATTCGCTCTCGGGTCGTCACGTCGTACTCGCCGTCTCTGGCGGTATTGCTGCGTACAAGGCAGTCGATGTTGCTCGCACGCTCGTCGACGCTGGTGCGCATGTCGCACCGATCATGACCGAGGATGCGCATCGATTCATCGGGCCTGTCACTTTGTCCGCCCTCAGTTCAGAGAAAGTCCACACAAGTCTGTGGGACGACGATTCTGCGATTCCACACACGAAGCTCGCACAACGCACAGACGTCATCATCGTCGCGCCCGCAACAGCGCGAGTCATTTCCGCCTACGCGACAGGATCGTCCGAAGATTTGCTCACCGCGACTCTGATCGCCACCCGCGCTCCAGTCGTGGTGTGTCCGGCAATGCACACAGAGATGTGGGAGCACCCCGCAGTTCAGGACAACATTGCATTGCTTCGACGCCGTGGGGTCATCATCGTCGAACCTGAGCATGGTCGTCTCGCAGGCGGAGACGTGGGGCAGGGTCGACTCGCGTCAACAGAGTCCATCGTCGCAGCAGTGGAAGGTGCATTGAACAATGCAGGCGATTTTGCCGGAGTGAAGCTGGTCGTGACAGCAGGTGGTACACGTGAGCCGATAGACGCAGTTCGAGTCATTGCGAACCGCTCGAGTGGCAAGCAAGGTCACGCCATTGCTGTAGAAGCGATGCGACGGGGTGCCGAGGTAACCCTCATCACAACAGCAGATCTCGCCACGCCATCTGGCATCTCTGTCGTTCGTGTAGAGACTGCTGCGCAGATGCATGATGCGGTCGCGCACGTTGCTGCGTCTGCTGATGTAGTCGTGATGGCTGCCGCTGTCGCTGACTTTCGTCCGGTGCCAGTGGCGAGTGGCAAGTGGAAAAAGCGTGATGGCGCACCTGTGGTATCGCTTGAGCCGACAGTTGACATCTTGGCGGACATAGCACGATCGAAGCATCCAACCCAGGTTCTCGTCGGATTCGCAGCTGAGACCGACGACGTACTTGCAAACGCTCAGGCCAAACTCGAA
>DCZD01000012.1:120214-120760 GCA_002331255.1 Acidimicrobiaceae bacterium UBA2093
GACACCAACGCTGTGACTTTGCTGACCCCCGGTATTGCACCTCGCCACGTGCCTCTTGCGGGTAAACACGAGATCGCCCGTGCCGTATTAGATAGCGTGGCGGAGATCCGTACGCGGATCTCATCTTCCCACTCATAGGAGACAACGTGAGAAAGTTCACCTTCACATCGGAGAGCGTCACCGAAGGCCACCCCGACAAGATGGCCGACCAGGTGTCAGACGCAGTCCTTGACGCAATCTTGGCGCAAGACCCCGACAGCCGTGTCGCATGTGAGACCTTGCTCACCACTGGGCTGTGTGTGGTTTCTGGTGAGATCACCACCGAGGCGTATGTCGATATTGCGCGTCTGGCGCGCGAGACCATCAATGGCATCGGATATGACAACGCGAAATTCGGTTTCGACGGCAACACCTGTGGAGTCGTCGTCGCGTTGGATGCCCAGAGCGCAGACATCGCTCAAGGCGTCGACAAGTCCGAGGAAGTGCGCGCCGGGAAGAGTGGCGAAGACCTGCTCAATAGCCAAGGTGCTGGCGACCAAGGAATGA
>DCZD01000012.1:120933-125733 GCA_002331255.1 Acidimicrobiaceae bacterium UBA2093
GGCGACCAAGGAATGATGTTTGGGTACGCCTGCGACGAGACGCCAGATCTCATGCCCCTTCCCATCTGGCTCGCACATCGATTGTCCGAACGCCTCACTGACGTTCGTAAGAGCGGCCAGATTCCATATCTTCGTCCTGACGGCAAGACGCAGGTGAGCTTTGAGTACGAGAACGGTCGACCGATTCGTCTGAACAACGTCCTCATCTCGACCCAGCACGGAGAAGGTGTCGATCGCGACACACAGATCCGTCCCGACCTCATCGAGCAGGTCATCATGCCAACCATTCCGTCCCAGTTTGCGGGTGACAATCCTGAGATCTACATCAACCCAACGGGTCGTTTTGTGCTCGGCGGGCCGCACGCCGACACTGGACTCACGGGCCGAAAAATCATCGTTGATACCTACGGCGGCATGGGACGCCATGGTGGTGGTGCCTTCTCTGGCAAGGATCCTTCAAAGGTGGACCGTTCTGCCGCATACGCAGCGCGCTGGGTCGCCAAGCATGTCGTGGCATCAGGAGCAGCATCGCGTTGCGAGGTGCAAGTTGCATATGCAATTGGCATGGCGCAGCCAGTGAGCATCCTTGTCGAGACATTCGGAACCAACACCATCAGTGAAGAGTCAATTGAGGACGCAGTGCGAGCGACATTCGACCTTCGTCCTGCCGCGATTGTGCGTGACCTCAACCTGAAGCGTCCGATTTATAAGAAGACTGCTGCATATGGTCACTTCGGTCGTCCACTTCCGGAATTCACCTGGGAACAGTTGAGTCGTCTCGCCGAGTTCAAGTCGGCCGCACGCCTCTGACATCGACGCCGCTTCTCGTCGCACGGGTGGTGCCCGATGTGTCAGGAGTGGATAAGGTCTTCGATTACGCCGTTCCAGACAAGTTTGCGTCAACGCTCGGCGTGGGCGACAAAGTACGCATCATTCTGAATAACCGCCGCGTAGGTGGTTGGGTTGTTGGCATCGAGCGGCAGGGAGATGACTACACGACCGAGCCCGTATCTCGCGATGCAAGACGAACCGCTTCGTTCGCATTGAGCGCCATTCAGGCTGTATCCGGAGTTGGCGTCGCACCAGAGTTGATCTCGCTCACCGAAGAAGTTGCACGGCGATGGGGAGGCAGTTGGCGAGCAGTTTTGGTTTCGGCGTCTGCACCGAAAGTTCGTTTGGCGCGAGGCACAGCGAGCCGTCGGAGTGCGATGAAGATGCACGCATCCGCCGATGAGGTTGAAACATTGCCGAGTGGTGATGTTCTTGTGGTCTCGCCACCATCGGCTTCTGTGATGTCGATGGTCGCACAGTGTGCACTTGCCGGGCCAACACTAGTTGTGTGTCCGACAATCAAGATGGCGATACGTGGGGCCGCCTCGCTTCGCCGTCGCGGATTCACCGTGGCGGTGTATCCCGACAACTGGTCCGAGGCTTTTTCGGGTGTCGATGTGGTTATCGGACCACGTTCGGCCGTTTGGGCACCGTGTCCCAATCTCTCGTCAATTGTGCTCGTCGATGAACATGACGAAGCCCATTGGGAGGAGCGCGTCCCGACGTGGAACTCTCTTGACGTCGCACGTCTGCGAGCCGGTGAGGTGGGTGCACGCGTTGTTGCAACGTCCACTTTCGGATCCTTGAAGTCGCGCGGCCAATTTTCACATGTCGTGCGCGTGGATGGGGATGGCCGATGGCCAAGGATTGATGTTGTTGACCTGCTCGATCCCGAAATGACCGGTGGGCTTCGCTCGAACCTTCTGACGCGTCCCCTTCTTGCAGCTCTTGAAAATGCGAGCGGAAACAATTCGACGACGGTGCTTGTCCTGAACGCGAAGGGCCGTGCACGTTTGCTCGCATGTGCATCCTGTGCGACGATTCAACGATGTGAGCACTGCGGCGCTGTTGTTTCCCAAAACGATGACCAGTCTCTCCACTGCCCGCGCTGTGAAGCCTTGCGAGCCGGATTGTGTCAGGAGTGCGGTAGGACCTCATTTCGTAACGTCCGGCTGGGTTCGACAAATGTTCGCGAACAGTTGGCAGCATCTGCGAAGGGGAATGTGGTCGATCTCGCCGGTCACGAGCCTGGTCGAGGCGATGTGGTGGTCGACACCGAAGCCGCTCTTCACCGTGTAGAGGAAACGAGCACGGTCTGTTTTCTCGATATCGACATCGAATTGGAATCGGGCCGACTGGATGCAACATCGACAACATTGAGCATGGTGTCGCGAGCGGCGCGTCTTGTCGGCCCGAAGGGTCGCATCGTCATTCAGACTCGTGAACCTTCGCACCCAATTCTTGAGGCGCTCGTCAGTGGCTCGGTGGACGCGGCATTAAACGCCGAACTGGCGATGCGGCGGACTCTAGATTTGCCACCGTTCAGTCTGGTCGTGGAGGCTACGGGGGCAGTGGAAGTTCTCGATCAAGTTCAATTACCACTCGGGTGCTCGAGCGCAAACATCTCACGAGATCGAGTGATGCTGCGATTCACCGAAGTTGCCGTGATGCGGTCAGTGCTTGATTTGATTAAGGCAACCGCAGGGCGTGGCATTCGTTTGGCAGTCGAGCCGTATCGGCAGTGAACGACGTTGTTAGGAATTCGGGTTCTGGTGAATGTCCATTCCGGCCGGTGATGTGACATGCAGAATTCGAAATCCTGATCGACTTGACACTCTCTCGCAAGCGTAACCAATCGACATGAGCCATTTCTGGAGTGAATCACTACCAAGGTTCTTGTGTATGACGAGGCGTCCGTAGCCCCCTGGCGCGAGACGCGTCAACCACATCTGAAGAATTGAATGCAAGAGTTCTTTTCCACCACGTATCGGAGGATTCGACCAGATGCCGGCGAACGCGATGTCTGATGGAGTGTCGTCAGGATGGGCGACGACGATGTTGTCGAGGCCGTTTTCCGTAGCGTTTGACCGACACAAGTCACGTGCACGTTCGTTCACATCGACCGCGTAGACAAGTCGATCTGGGAATCGCGCCGCCAGCGTCATCGCAATGGGGCCTGCTCCACAACCAATATCGAGCAGAGGTCCTTCTGGTAGTGGCGGGGTAGCGGTGAGAAGTTGCTCGAGGAGAACTTTGGTCCCTTTGTCAAGATGGCCATGGCTGAATGTGCCGGAGTCTGTGGTTACCTTCAGGCGACCTTTGACCGTTCGAAGCGAATACGTCAGCGGACGAGACTTCGATTGGGGCCTAACTGAGAAGTAGTGGTCCGTGGGGTCATCTGATGTCCGGCTATCTTCCGTGGGCTCATCAGAGTTCATTGGTTCTTGAATGTTCATGGTGTCAGCGTGTTCGGTGCGCGGCGGGCGAGCCACTGCGTCCGTGGGTAGCCTGCCAGATATGGGTTACGACATTCGCACATACGGAGACCCCGTTCTTGCCACAGTTGCGGCAACCGTTGACAACATCGACGGAAAGATCGTACGTCTGGCCGACTCAATGTTGCAGGCCATGTATCGCGCTCCGGGTCTCGGTCTCGCTGCTCCGCAGATTGGGGTGCAGAAGCAGGTGTTTGTCTACGACGTCGAAGACGAGCCAACTGTCCTTGTCAACCCCATCATTGTTGAATCATCAGGTGAGTGGATCTATGACGAAGGCTGCTTGTCGATTCCTGGTCTCTATGTCGAGATGGTTCGTCCGAAGGAAGTGTTGCTCCGTGGACTCGATCTTGACGGGAATGAAGTCGAGATCGAGGCTGACGAGCTGTTGGCTCGCCTCTTCCAACACGAGCTCGACCACCTGAACGGGGTGCTGATGTTTGATCGAATGACCGAGGACCAGCGAAAGCGTGCACTTGCCGAGTACCGCAAGTTGCAAGATGACGCGGTGCCGCTGGGAGAGAGTCGTCGTATCGGTCTCGACTGACGGTTCCCGACACACAATGCACCGACGCATCGTCTTTCTCGGGTCGCCAAATGCGGCTGTCGTCGTGCTCAGGGCGCTTCATGTAGCCGGGCACGACATTGCCCTCGTCGTTACACGTCCCGATATGCGTCGTGGTCGTGGTTCAACGCTTGTGCCAACCGAAGTGAAGAGCTGGGCGCTGGACCAACACTTGGAAGTGACCGACGACCTGCGCCGCGTCGCCGACTTTGCTGACGGGAACACACTTGGTGTCGTTGTCGCATACGGACGGATCATTCCTGTCGAACTGCTCTCAAAAATGCCCATGGTGAATGTTCACTTCTCCTTGCTTCCTCGTTGGCGCGGAGCAGCTCCAGTTGAACGTGCACTCCTCGAGGGAGACGGCACCACCGGTGTGTGCATAATGAATGTCGCAGAGGGTCTGGACACTGGTGATGTACACGCGAGTGCGACAACAGATATCGCATCGTCAGACACCACTGCAACACTGACCGAGCGTCTTGCGCACATGGGCGCAGATCTTCTGCTCGATGTCCTACGCACAGATTTGGGAGCCGCTGTTGCCCAGTCTGGGGACGTCACTTATGCACACAAAGTCGATAAGTCTGAACGCGTCATCGACTGGTCGTCGACTGCTGAACACGTTCATCGTCGCGTACGTGCATTGCCTGCAGTCACCACAGTGAATGGCAAACGACTGCGCATCATCGAGTGTGCCGTCACAGCGTACGAGGGTGCGCCCGGGGTACTGGATGACCGTGGTCAGGTTGGCTGTGCTGTCGGGAGTGTCGAGTTGCTGCGAGTGCAACCTGAGGGTCGTTCCTCGATGACATTTCGCGAATGGGCGAATGGCTCTCATCTCGCATTCCCGGTGACATTGGGTTGAGCGCCGTGACTAGACGGTACGGTCTCTCACGTGACTGAGCA
>DCZD01000031.1 GCA_002331255.1 Acidimicrobiaceae bacterium UBA2093
GTGACTTCGAAGAGCGCCTGAAGAAAGTCCTGAAGGAAATCAAGACACGCGGTGACATCATCTTGTTCATCGACGAAATCCACACGCTCGTCGGTGCTGGTGCCGCTGAAGGTGCCATCGACGCAGCGAGCATCTTGAAGCCGATGCTTGCACGCGGCGAACTACAGACCATCGGTGCAACGACTCTCGATGAATACCGCAAGCATCTCGAGAAAGACGCCGCACTCGAGCGTCGTTTCCAACCGGTGAAGGTCGAAGAACCGACCGTTGCACACACAATCGAAATTCTGAAGGGTGTGCGCGACAAGTACGAAGCACACCACCGCGTCACCATCACCGACCAGGCCATCGTCGCTGCAGCAAACTTGGCTGACCGTTACATCTCCGATCGTCATCTTCCCGACAAGGCCATCGACCTCATCGATGAAGCCGGTTCACGTCTGCGTATCAAGCGCATGCAGACGCCTCCCGACTTGAAGGAACTCGAAGTCAAGATCAAAGACGTGCAAGAAGCCAAGAAGAAAGCCGTCGAAGAGCAGCGCTTCGAAGACGCCGGTCGCCTCCGTGACCAAGAAAAGTCACTTCTTGACGAGCGTTCTGCAAAGGAAGCCGACATCAAGGCATCCGGCGTTGATCTGTTCGACGAAGTCGACGAAGAAGCAATCGCAGAAGTGCTGTCTATCTGGACCGGCATTCCGGTGTACAAACTCACCGAAGAAGAGACACAGAAGCTGCTCAACATGGAGACCGAGCTGCACAAGCGCATCATTGGCCAGGAAGACGCCATCCATGCAGTCAGCCAGAGCATTCGTCGTACCCGCGCCGGCCTGAAAGACCCGCGCCGCCCGAGCGGTTCGTTTATCTTCCTCGGACCCACCGGTGTCGGTAAGACGGAACTCGCCAAGACCTTGGCCGAGTTCTTGTTCGGCGACGACGATGCACTCATCACGCTCGACATGAGCGAATACATGGAGAAACACACGGTCAGCCGTCTTGTTGGCTCCCCTCCTGGTTATGTCGGTTACGAAGAGGGCGGTCAGCTCACCGAAGCTGTTCGCCGCAAGCCGTTCAGTGTGGTGTTGTTCGACGAAATCGAAAAGGCACACCCCGACGTGTTCAACACGTTGTTGCAGATTCTCGAAGAGGGTCGCCTCACCGACAGCCAGGGTCGTTCGGTCGACTTCCGCAACACCGTGCTCATCATGACCTCGAACCTTGGTACCTCTGACCTACGTAAGGCCAATGTGGGCTTCAGCAAGGCTGATGAAGCCGTGTCGTATGCCCGCATGAAGGAAAAGGTCAACGACGCGCTGAAGCAACACTTCCGCCCAGAGTTCTTGAACCGTGTCGACGAAACCATCGTGTTCCACGAACTCTCGAAGAGTGAAGTGGTGCAGATGGTCGATCTCATGATCAAGCGTCTTGCCACACAGCTCGAGAGTCAGGGTCTCGGTATCGAGCTCACGCAACCGGCCAAGGAACATCTTGCTGAGAAGGGTTACGACCCGACACTCGGTGCTCGTCCCCTGCGTCGCGCCATCCAGCGCCTCGTCGAAGATGTGTTGTCCGAGAAGATTCTCTACAAGCAGTTCGCTGCTGGTGAGATCATCGTGGTCGACTGCGAAGACAACCCCGAGGAACCAGGCACAAAGCACTTGGTGTTCCGTGCAGTCGAAGGCTTCCAGCCGCCGAGCAGCATCGAACTTGCCGGCGACGGAGCCGGACCTGCCGAGTGACGTCCTCGTCACGCACACGTCGCCTCGTCGCGACGACAACTTTTTTTCTGTCCGCACTGTTGTTGTCGTCGTGTCGCGTTGACACCAACATTGGGCTATCGGTGAAACCGAACGGTTCCGGTGAGGTCACAGTTGAAGTGATCGCAGATGCCGACGTCGTCGCGCAAGCACCAGGTCTTGACACCGACTTGCGTCTCGACGACGTCCGCAACAGTGGCTGGAAGACCGACGGCGCAAAGAAGCTTGAAGACGGCGGCATGCGCTTGCTGCTCACTCACCCATTCGGCAACCCGGTTGAAGCGACCGCAATTCTGAATCAGTTGAATGGCCCGAAGGGCCCGCTCAAGGGCATCGTTCTTGCGCGCACTGGCAAAGACAACGACTCAACCTGGGACTTCACCGGACAACTCGCCATCAACGGAGGCACCGAAGCCTTTGTCGACGATGCGACGCTCGAGTTGATCGGGGCGGCGCCGTACGCCGGTGACATTCGACGCTCCGGCCAAGAGCTCGGGCAAGCCATCGGTGTCACGCTGCGGGTGTCGTTGCCAGGCGACATCGTCACCACAACCGCCCTTCAAGAAGAGGGAAAGCTGGTGTGGCGAATTCCCATGGACGGCTCGACCACTGAAATCGCCACGCAAACCAAGGCTGTCGACGTGGCCTCAACGGTGTCGCGGTTCTTCAAGCCGGTGCTACTGGTGCTGCTCGTGGTGTGGGTTATTGCCATGGTCTTTCTGTACACAGTGGTCTCCAGCGCTCAGCGCCGAAGGTCTGCAACAGGCCGCTTCTAAAGTCACTACGTGGCCAAACTTCGACTCGTCCATCGCTGCTCTGATTGCGGAGCCACGCACCCCAAGTGGTCCGGTAAGTGCACGGCATGCGGGGCGTGGAACTCACTCATCGAAGATGTCGAGGGGCCCGACGACTCGCTCGTTTCATTGGCCGCAGGCATGGCACTTGTTCCCGCAGGTGAACCAGCCCCCATCGATTCAATCGATGCGTCAATCGGTGCACCAGTTGCAACTGGCATCGCCGAACTTGATCGAGTGTTGGGTGGCGGTCTCGTACCAGGTTCAGTCACCTTGCTCGGAGGCGAACCCGGCATCGGTAAGAGCACGCTGTTGTTACAACTACTCGCAGCGGCACAAGGAAAGACCTTGTATGTCACAGCCGAGGAAAGCGCACAGCAAGTTCGACTTCGCGCAGAGCGTCTCGGTGCACTGAAAGATTCATTGTGGTTGTTGCCCGAAATGTCATTGCCTCACATCGTGCGCGCCATCGACGATGTGCAGCCAACTCTCGTTGTCGTCGACTCCATCCAAACAGTTGCCGACCCCGAGCTCGGCTCGACGCCAGGTTCAGTGGTGCAGGTGCGTGGCTGCGCTCACCGTTTGGTGCAAGAAGCAAAGCGTCGCAACCTTCCCATGGTGTTGGTAGGCCACGTGACCAAAGAAGGAGGTCTTGCGGGACAACGTGTTCTCGAACATGTGGTCGACA
>DCZD01000017.1:0-320 GCA_002331255.1 Acidimicrobiaceae bacterium UBA2093
TGCGGGTCGAACCAGCGTCCTTCATAAAGGAGTCGGCCGAGGCGACGCCCCATAGTGCGGTAATTGTCGATTGAGCCTTCGTTATGGATGGCCGTGACGAGTCGTTCATATGCGATATGTAGCAATGCAAGTCCGGGGGATTCGTAGATTCCTCGGCTCTTTGCTTCGATGATGCGATTCTCGATCTGGTCACTCATACCGATTCCGTGGCGACCACCGATGCGGTTCGCTTCGTGCACCAAGTCGACCGCAGTTGAGAATTCTTTCCCGTTGATGCGAACGGGGAAGCCTTCGACGAACTCGATGGCCACATCTTCGGC
>DCZD01000017.1:577-993 GCA_002331255.1 Acidimicrobiaceae bacterium UBA2093
AACTCTTCGAGCAACTTCGCCTCGTGCGTGGCGCCCCAGATGTTTGCGTCGGTGCTGTAGGCCTTTTCTTTGCTTGCACGATAGGGAAGCTTGCGCGATGTGAGAAATTCACTCATCTCGGCACGTCCACCAAGTTCGTCCACGAAGGTCGGGTCGAGCCATGGCTTGTAGATGCGCAGCGACGGGTTGACCATGAGTCCATACCGATAAAAGCGTTCGATGTCGTTGCCTTTGTATGTGCTGCCATCACCCCACACATCAACGCCGTCCTCATGCATCGCGCGGACGAGCAAGGTCCCGGTCACTGCACGACCGAGTGGTGTGGTGTTGAAGTAGGTCTTTCCAGCGGTGCTGATGTGAAATGCCCCGCACTGCAGTGCAATCAGTCCTTCGCGAACCAGCTCTTCGCGACAATC
>DCZD01000017.1:1275-10086 GCA_002331255.1 Acidimicrobiaceae bacterium UBA2093
CGCTCTCGCATCCACGCAACTGCCGCAGAGGTGTCGAGTCCGCCCGAGAAAGCGATGCCGACACGTTCGCCGACGGGAAGTTCAGTGAGGACCTTGGACACGGCTCTACACGGTACCGATGCCTGCCCACAGCGCCACCGAACCACCGAGCGCTGCGATTGCAAGTGCTGCTTGGACGACGGCCACTCCGGGGGTTTGGGTTGCGTCGAGAGCGGCACTGACCGCGAGTGCCACTGCGCACACGCATCCAATGAGTGGACTCGATCGTCGACGCAGTGCGATGGCAATGATTGGTGTGAGGCAAGCGATTACGGGAATCACGGTGACATACAGAGGTGCAGGATTCGTGCTGGCACCCAGCCACCACGGTGGCTTACTGACGGTGCGACTGGTTACTGCGATCGCGATCATGCCGACCGTCACGCCAATCCAAGTGGCGAGACCGACACGCGCCCATCCGACGCGAAGTCCGATGCGCGATGTTCGGATGGGGTCGCTCATGTGAACGACGGTAGCCCGTGCGGTCGACGGAAAGCCGGCGAATCTCGTTGGTAGCGTGACGACGCCGTGGCGGACGACATCACACCCCCCTCCGACGAGCCGTGGTTCGTGCGCTGGCGCCATGCGGTCATGGCCGCAGTGGTGCTCGTCGTGGTCGCCGGACTCTCAATCGCCAATCGTTCCGATACGCCTGGTGTTGGCGGCGAGACTACGACCACATCTTCGGTACCCGAGTCAACGCCGACCGACGACGTCACGACCTTCACGTTGACACGCACGCTGAAAAACGGCATGAAGGGTGATGACGTCAAGCGTGTGCAACAACGACTGAAAGATCTCAACTTCGATCCGGGACGAATCGACGGGCTGTATGGGGGCGACACCATCATGGCCGTGTGGGCGTTTCAAGCCGTCGTCATGAACCTTCCGTACGAGACCAAGTCTGACTTTGTCACACCTGTCATGTGGGACCTCATGCGATCCGATGTGTCGGTGAAGCCTCGACGACCAGAGTCGACTCCGACACATGTCGAGGTGTACTTGCGTGAACAAGCGATGGTCGTTTTCAAAGACGATGTTCCGGCGCTCATCACACACATCTCAGCCGGTGACGGCAAAGACTGGTGCGAGGAAGTGGTCATTGACCCAGGCGAAGAGGGAAACAAGGGCAAGGACCGAGTCGTGCGTGGGGAGTGCGGCAAGTCCGTGACCCCGTCTGGTGTGTACTACTTCTATATGCGCAAGTACGGCCTTCGGGAAAGCGCTCTCGGAACGTTGTGGAACCCCGTGTACTTCAACTATGGCGTCGCAGTACATGGTGCGATGAATGTGCCGAAGTATCCAGCCTCACATGGCTGCATTCGTATTCCGATGTTCGTATCCGAGTACTTTCCCGCGTTGGTTCAATACGGCGACCGAGTCTTCGTCTTTGATGGCGTGAAGGAACCAGAGGACTACGGTTCGCCGCCGCCGTACTTCAACCGAGTCGACCCAAACTGGAAACCCACGACCACCACTTCGTCGACAACGACCACCATCCCAGGTGCCACCACGTCTATTCCTGGGGGAGGAGTCAAAGTGACGACGACGTTGCCGAGTGCTACCTCGACGACAGTGCCAGTTGTGTCAACGACGACGTTGCCGACAGCCACAACTGGCGGCTAGTCCGTTCGTTCAGTCGATTTCCACTGTGCAACCGGTGACGTCACACAGAAGATCCGAGCGTTCACGTGCGGAATAGATGTTCACACCGAGGTCTTCATCACCCCGAGACTTCGTCACGATCTCGATCTTGGAGTTCTTCTTCGTGACACTTACCTGACGGACTCTTCCGTCGTGTGAGCGGTCAAGGCCAATCGCAATGCGCAGAACCGAAGCCATGGCCCGCACCACGTGCTTGTCGCTCTCGTCGAGTGTCATGAATGCTTCATGTGAGTTCTTCGGCTTGCTCTTTCGGTGGTATCGCGCAATTTGGGCAATCAGTTCGATGTCTCGTTCACGAAAACCCAGCATGTCTGCATGTTTGATGATGTAGTACGTGTGAAGGTGATGTTTCGAATGGGAGATCGAAAGTCCCACATTCGACAACAGAGCAGCTGATTCGAGAATGAATCGCTGGTCATCGTCCATTTCGAGGACCTTTTTCAGGCCATCGAACAATTGAAGTGCCAGTTCTGCCACATGGCGACTGTGTGCAGGTTCATCATCGAGGCGTGTCATGAGAGATTCGACGCTGTTGCGCCAGATGTCCGGCGAATCTTCGCCCAGCGCAGGCGTGGATCGCCTCAACGTGTCGAAGAGCAGTCCTTCGCGAAGTGCATAATCACTGAAGGTGAGAGTCTCAATCTGGGTCTCATCGATAATCGACTGTAGAATGATTGCTCCGGCAAGGATGATGTCTGCGCGCGATGCGTCCAACCCTTCGATCTCACGGCGTTCAGTGACAGTCTTGGCCCCTTCGAGAACTGTCATGACTTGTCGAAGTTCTTGTGACGTGAAGGTAAAGCCGTTCATGTTTCGTGGAGTCTGCTCACCCCGCTGGCGGGCTACGACTCGCGCAAGAGCCTCAGCAGTGCCTGACGAGACAATCGCCGTCGTGGGCGAGTGTTCACAGAGATCCTTGATGGTCGGAGCAAGTGTCGAGCGCACAAAAGTTCGGCAGGCACCTGGTGCAGCAGGATGCAGGTGATCAGATGCAAAGAACCGATTCGTGAGCCGTATGGCTCCGAGCTTCAAGCTTCGAACGTAGTGGTCAGTTGGGCCATCGGCAACGATGAGTTCAGTCGAACCACCACCGATGTCGATGATAAGTGAAGTGGCCGGTATGTCGACTGCTTGAAGCACTCCGAGGTGAATGAGCCGCGCTTCCTCGACTCCGGAGATGACGTCAATGTCGACACCGGCCATCTCTCGGGCGCGACTCACGAACTCGGAAGCGTTCGTCGCCTCGCGGACGGCACTCGTTGCCACAGCACGAATGGGTGCCCCATGTGCGTGGGCGATTGCTGTCATGTGCTTGAGTGCCGCGAGGCCACGTTCCATTGCAGGTTTGCTCAGCGTTTTCATGTCGCCAGCACCTTCCCCAAGGCGCACCATCGACTTTTCGCGTGTGACGACATCAAAACCGTTCTTCGATGCCGTCGCGACCACAAGGTGAAAACTGTTGGTGCCGATATCAAGAGCGGCTATTGGTTTGATAGTCGTCATCAGATCAGCGAATTACTTTGAGAGGAGATTTTCCATGTCCGCAATCTCGCCGGTCTGTGCCCTCACCATCGACTCGGCCATCAGCTTGACCTCGTCGTTGGCTCCATGCATCGCCGCATGCTCGGCCATGTGTACTCCGCCCTTGTGGTGAGTCACCATTAGGCGCGCAAACACGTCATCTGCTTCGGCTCCTCGCGATTGTTGGAGTTGTTTCATCTCTTCGTCTGATGCGAGGCCAGGCATCTTTTCAAGTGGCGTCGGGTCACCCATCCAAACCATCGCTTGTTCAGTCTCATTTGTCTCGGCTGCATCGAAGTCGCGTAGCAGTTGCACCATGCGGCCGATCTCAGTGCCTTGGCTCATGATGATCTCGTATGCGATGGTCCGCAAAACAACAGATTCTGGTTGCGTCTGGATGTAGATGAGGGACATTGTGAGGGCTTGTTCGTGATGAATGCGCATGTCCTGCAGGAATCCGACATCGGAATCATTGTGGGCATCATCAGACTTACCCGAGCCGACTGTGAAACCGAGTGCGAAGATCAACAGCAACACGCCGAAGGCGCCAATCGCGATGTTCGCGGGGTTGCGCCACCACGGCAACACGAGAACGTCATCAGACAGGGCAGATTCCGTACCGACGGACTCGTGAGAACCATTCGAATCGGCGACCATCGAGGACACGGTAGTAGTCTCGTGCCATGAGCACCGGTTCCCCCTTCGTCGTGTCACCTGTACTTGCAGATCTTCTGCCCACGCGCCGCCTCGGAGTCCCCGAGCGTGTTCGCGATGCTGTCGCTGTGGTGGGGTTCGCCCTCCTCACAGCGCTTGCGGCTCAGGTGAAGTTCCATCTTGGCTTCACACCTGTACCGATTACCGGTCAGACATTTGCCGTGTTGCTCGCCGGTGGAACGCTCGGTTTGAGTCGTGGTGCAGCGAGTCAAGCTCTGTACTGGGCTATGGGCCTCGTTGGGTTGCCATTTTTTGCTGGTGGCGAAAGTGGCTGGGAGTCTGGAACCGGGGCGACGATGGGTTACCTCGCCGGTTTCGTCGTTGCTTCTGCACTCATCGGGTACATGGCCGAACGACGTGCGGATCGCAACTTCGTCACGTCGTTGGCAGCCATGACAATGGGTTCGGTCGTGATCTATGCGATGGGAGCCCTGTGGCTCGCAATTGACCTCGGAATTCCGGTTGCAAACGGCGAGGACAATGCTCTCGCATTAGGCGTGACACCATTTCTCGCGGGAGACGCACTGAAAATTCTCATCGCAAGTGCAATCACGCCGAGTGCATGGCTCTTGGTCTCGCGTTTTCGTCGGTGATTGGTCGGCCGAGTTGTCCGCCGACAGATTCAACTGACGCAAGGACAAGCAATGGTCGCAGCCGCAACTGATGACGCCAAGCGCCTCGGGCGTCCGGCAGACGGAGACAGTTCACTCACACGTGAACGCATCATCGCTGCCGCACGGGACGCCTTTGCCGAGCGGGGATACGACGCCACCACGAACAAGCAAGTGGCGGACTCGGCAGGAATCACGGCTGCAGCGATCTATCACTACTTTCCCTCGAAAGTCGAGCTCTTTCTCGCAGTCTGCGAGGCCGTGGAAGAGCGATTCATTCGTGCATTCAAGTCACCGTTATCCGAGGCGGACACTGTTCACTCACGCCTCACGCTGATGGTCAACCGCGTTGAGGAACTCAACAACGAGGACCATTCTTTGGTGCGATTTCTCATGGGAATGGGCGTCGAAGCGTTGCTCCATCCCGAGACCAGGGCTGCGTACATCCACTCTCGACGGATGATTCATGGAGTCGTGAGTGAAGCCATATCAACGTCGGTCGATGTCGACGATGTCATGCGTGGTGCAGACCCTTCGACGCTTGCAGATGTGTTTGTCGCGACACTCAGCGGAATGGCTGGCATCGCCATGAGAACAGACAATGGAAAGCGGTTCGACGCAGGAATGCGCACGTTTCTGATGTTGCTGAAGGCGAAGTGACGGAGATGGGAACTCCCGTGGCCTCGCACACATGGACGAAGCTCGCTGACTCTTCGAAGCAACTCAGGGGCAAGACGCTACGTACACTCTCAGATTTGCCTGGTCGCGCAGAAGAATTGCATGTCGCGTTCGAGGGTCTGCTCTTTGATTTCTCCCGTCAATTCGTGGACGCGGAAGTGTTGCGCCAATTCGGTGAGATATGCGACACGAACGACTTCACTGGGTATCGGTCAGCCATGTGGCGGGGTGACATCGTCAATGTCACAGAGAATCGAGCTGTGTCCCATGTGTCACTTCGTTCGGGGGGAGATGACACCGTCGCAACTACTGCGCGCCTCGAACGTGCACGGGCAGAGAAATTTGCGACGGAAGTTCGCAGCGGGGCATTCCCCGGGGCTACCGGCAAGAAGTTCACCCATGTCGTGAACATCGGTATCGGAGGCAGTGATCTTGGCCCGGCGATGGTGTATCGAGCTCTGGCCTCTTACGCATCTGGCCCACAATGTCGTTTTGTGTCGAATATCGATCCACGTGACCTAGATCAAGCTCTTGAGGGTCTCGACCCGCAGTCGACTCTCATCATCGTGTCGTCGAAGACGATGTCCACATCTGAGACCATGCACAATGCCGCACGAGCGCGAACGTGGCTCGAGGGTGGTCTTGGTGGCTCTGCCCTTGCGCATTTTGCAGCCTCCACGGCATCACCAGATGCGGCTGTTCATTGGGGAGTGCCACGTGAGCATGTGTTTTGCTTCGCCGAAAGTGTCGGTGGCCGGTTCTCGGTGTCGTCCGTCATCGGGTTACCGCTCATGCTTGGTCTTGGGCCGGAGGTATTCGAAACGATGCTCGACGGGATGGCGACAATGGATCGTCACTTTCATGACGAGCCCTGGACCGCGAATATTCCTGCTCTCCATGCATTCATCACCGTCCTGAACAGCACCGTGCACAACATGTCGTCACTCGCAGTGGTGCCGTACAGTCACGATCTGGCGCGGTTTCCAGCCTTCTTGCAGCAACTGTTGATGGAAAGTAACGGCAAGTCTGTGACCGCAGACGGAAAATCAGCGGCCGCGAGTTCACCCGTTGTATGGGGTGAACCAGGGACCAACGGCCAACATGCATTCTTTCAACTGTTGCATCAAGGCCTCGACATTATTCCCGTCGACTTCGTTGCTGTTGTGCGGACTACGAGTAACGACACCGCTGGGCAACGCATGCTGCTTGCGAATCTCCTCGCTCAAGCCGAAGTGCTTGCACTTGGTCGAACTCTCGATGAAGTGCTCGCCGACGGAGTGGGTGCGGAACAAGCACCTCATCGAGTCTTCTCAGGCAACCGACCAAGTTCAATCATCGCAATTCGTGAGTTGTCGCCGCGCCTTCTCGGCATGTTGATGGCGATGTACGAACACAGCACCGCAGTCCAGGGTTGGCTGTGGGGAGTCAATAGCTTCGACCAGTTCGGCGTCGAGTATGGCAAGGTCGTCGCCTCGCGAAACGTCGCCTTGTTCGATGTCCCAGAGGGTGAGTCAGGGTTTTCCGCCTCATTTTCCAAGGCATGTGAAATCGCCGGAATGTGGATGCGCGAGAACCTCTGAGGCACCTATCCTGCGTCCCGTGGATGACCTAGGAGAAGTCGAGAACGTCGACATCAAGGACAGCAAAGCAGAGCGCATGCTCAACTTGCTCGCGCTCCTCAATAACACGTCACGGCCTCTCACGCTCGAAGAGATTTTCGAGAAGATGCGTGGGCAATATCCCGACGGACCTTCGCGACGCACCACATTCGAGCGCGACAAGTCTGACCTTCGTGGAATGGGAGTTCCGATCTCGATGGTCACTCTCGGCGGAGATGACGCCGGGCGTGCGGCGTACTTCATCGACAAGAAGGGCTACGGCGACCTCTACATCGACATCACCGCAGAAGAACTCGAAGCACTTCAGTTCGCAGCTGCGATGGTCCAGATTGAGCAACCGTGGGGTCGTCAAGCAGTGCTGCGTCTTGGTGGCGAGGTTGTTGACCCACCAGTACCTGCAGTGGCGCATATCCCTACCGATTCAGAGAAGCTTCCTGAATTGTGGTTGGCAACCAAGGAGTGTCATCCAGTCGAGTTCGAATACCACGGCAAGAAGCGTCGCGTACATCCGTATTGTCTGCAATCACGAAATGGCTTTTGGTATGTGTCGGCTCACGACACTGCCCGTGACGCGCTTGCGAACTATCGCGTCGACCGCATCACATCGGCGGTCACGGTCGTCAGCAATGAAACATTTGAACGTCCAGCCACGTTTTCAGCAAGCGACGCTCTTCCTTCTGACCCAAAGAAGTTCGTAGCATCTGAAGAGACCGCACTCGTTCGTATCGATGCCACTTTGGCGCCGGTGGTATCACGTGAAGTGTCCGACACAGATGTCGTCGAGCGACATCCCGATGGTGCCATCACTGTGCGGGTTCCATGTGGCCACAGGCCGGCATTCCGCACCTGGTTATTCGCCATGGTCGACCGTGCCGAGGTGCTCGAACCTGCATCGCTGCGAGCAGAAGTCATCTCGTGGTTGCACGACATCGAAAAAGTGGCTTCCTGATGGCAAAGCGACGTGGTCCCCGTAGCGGCACAGATCGTGTGCGCGGACTTCTCATCATGCTGCCGTGGTTGCTTGAGCGTGGCGAAGTCGGCATCGACGAGATGGCCGCGCAATTCGATGTCGACCGCGATGACCTCATCGAAGATCTGTCTCTTGCGAACTTCTGTGGCACTCCTCCGTATACGGCTGAACAGCTGCCAAACATCGACATCTATCGAGACACCATCGTTGCCACTCGTAAGGGTCACTTCGCTAAGCGCCTCGCACTGACTCCGACCGAGGCGTTCGGTCTCAGCGTCCTCGCAGATGCAGCGCTAGAGATTCCCAGCATGAAGAACGACACCCAACTCTTGTCGGCACTGGCGAAATTGCGGTCGACACTTGGGGAGAACCTCGTCGACGTGCAGGTAGAGCGGCCTCCCTTCCTCGACGAAGTCGGTGTCGCCTGCACGGAAGGCGAGAAGCTCCGCATCTCTTACTGGACGCCGGCTCGCAACGAGACGACGGTGCGTGTCATTGTTCCGCGTGCGGTGTTCAGCGACAGCGGTCATTGGTACGTCACTGCCGACGATGAGTTGCGCAACGACGAGCGCCATTTTCGAATCGATCGCATCAGTACGGTTGAGCACACAGGCGAGCGGGTTCCGCTTGCTGATATCTCCGTGGACGCTCCGAAGTGGTTCGACGGGGCAGATGGGCTTGAGACAGTGACGCTGCGAGTGTCCGCGTCGGCGCGTTGGGTGGAAGAGACCTATCCGTGCACGGTGGTCGCTGAGAGGTCAGACGGTTCCGTCGACATCGACATGGTGATCACGAGCGTGCATTGGCTACATCGACTTGTTCTGCGCGCCGGATCCGGAGTGACAGTGCTCGCGCCCGCTCACCTAGTGGGCATACATTCCGATGCGGCTCAGGCAGTTTTGGCGCGGTACTCAGAAACAACTAGCGGCAACTGATCGGGAGTGATGATTTCAGCCTCGCGCAGGAGCGCAGACAACAGTTGTGCCGTTGCCGT
>DCZD01000017.1:10348-14680 GCA_002331255.1 Acidimicrobiaceae bacterium UBA2093
GGTGCGATCGGAGTTTTTCCGGGTCGGATCGCCGAGAAACGGCAAGGGTGTCGATGTGCTCGATGACGGGGAAAATTCGGCCCAGCCGCTCTGCTTCGGCATGCAGAAACCCGAGGTCAAACGACGCATTATGCCCAGCAAATGTTCCGAGTGGCAGTAGTGAGAGCAAGTGGTCGAGTGCGTGGGACAGCGCCATTCCTCGACTCACGTCATCTGCTGAAATTCCGTGGATGTGTTCGGCTCCGTGTTCATATTCAGCGGGCTGCTCTGGCTTGACCACCGTGGAAAAAGTTTGAGAGACCTGACCACTTGGCTCGACGACAAGCGCAGCCATTTGAATAACGCGACACGTGGATGGGTCGAGGCCAGTGGTCTCGAGATCGACTACGACGCAGGGAAACGGCAATTCGCCAGTATTGACGACATCGTGCGGGGCCCCTGCGCTCATGTGTTCCACCGTAGATGAGGGGTGCCTCAATCACTGAGAACGACAGCTACACCGAATTTCGAACGCGCAGTTCGCGCTCTGCCAATTATGCGGAACGTGGAAGTCGCGCGCGCACACCGATAGGTGCGGCCACGGTGAAACCCGCAAGGTGACGCTCTTCTTCCGACTCGCCACCCCAGAATCCGTACTCGTGATTCGTGCGCGCAAATTCGCGACAATCAGCGGCAACGGGGCAGCTGCCACACAGTTGTTTCGCACGCGCTTCACGACGAGCACGTGCCTGCGGCCGCTCGGCACGCGGAGGGAAAAAGAGGTGAGTCTTGCCTTTGCAGACTGCCTGGTCGGTCCATTCACCAGGGGCTGCCACAACGCCGATATCCGAGAGGATGATTTCGGCTGGCCGGTCCATCACGCTCATGTGGGTACTTCCTTGTCGTAGAGATAAGGGCGGTGGGGGCCGGGAGGGAGAGGCCCCGCACCGCTCATTTCGGACACAGTACCGACGGGTAGGTGTGGTGTCAAGTCATTTAACACTAAAACTGACATTTGCTGAAAACCTTTACCGGACAGGCGTCTGCCGGGTTTTTCAGCGCCAGTCGGGGGAAGTGGCTGGGTGTAGTGGCCGAGTTAGTACGTCACAAAAGTTCGGCGGCCAGGCTGGCCACTTCACTGCGCTCGCAGGCCGTCAGTGTGACATGACCAAAGCATGTCTGATTTGCGAAAGCTTGAATGAGGACCGCGAGCGCATTGTTCGACTCGCCCATGTACGGAGCATCGATCTGGCTCGTGTCGCCAGTGAAAATCACTTTCGTGCCTTCACCAATTCGAGTGAGGATCGTCTTCAATGTCGTGGGCTCAAGGTTCTGTGCTTCATCGACAACGACGATCTGACGATGCAGTGAGCGGCCTCGCAAGAAGGTGACTGATTCAAGCGACAGTTGGCCGCGAGCGATGAGATCATCGATCATTCGACGCGCATCGTTCGATGACCGCTGGTCGGTGAGTGCGACAATCGCATCGTGGATTGCCGACATCCACGGATCTAGTTTTTCATCAAGACCGCCGGGCAAGAAACCAACTTCAGCACGTCCGACTGGAACGAGCGGTCGGTACACAGCGAGTCGTTCGTACAGGCGTTGTTCGACGACCTGCTCGAGTCCAGCGGCGATCGCCATCACCGTTTTCCCTGTGCCGGCGCGTCCGTCGAGAGCCACGATGCTGATCTCTGGGTCAAGCAACAACTCGAGCGCGAATCGTTGTTCTTTCGAACGTGCACGAAGGCCCCAGGCCTCAGGCGAACCTGCGTGAAGCAGTACCAATTCTCCGTGGTGGCGCCGCGCAAGTGCAGATTGCGAACCTGCACGGAGCACCGCAAATTCGTTCTCGTGCATCGCGTCAAGGCGCGAGTCCCCATGGTCGCCTGCTGTGCCTTTTGCGTAGAGCTCATCAATGACCGCCGACGAGGTGTCGATCGTGAACCAGCCGACAGGGCGTGTCGCCCGCGAGCGGCCAATTGGCTGGTGTTCCTCGGCTTCAAGACCCAGGTGGGCGGCCTTGATGCGCAAGCCTGCATCGTTTGACACCACTTTTGTGGGGGCATGGTCGGCTTGGCCGAGGGCCGCGCCGATGATGCGGTTGTCTGGGATCTCAGGGTCCAGGCCGTTCTCGATGAGGCGGTGGCGCTGGATGCCGTTCACCTCGATATGGACTGTTCCCCCGTCGACCTCGTCGGTGAGCGGCACAGGTTGGTGAATCGATCCTCCAGCCTTCCGTCGTAGATCCTCGATTGTTCGTAATGCAGTGCGCGCAGCGCGGCCGACATCGTCTGGACGCGTTTTCAAACCATCTAGTTCTTCGATGACAGTTAGTGGAATGACAACTTCACAGTTTGGAAAGCACAACAAACTCGATGGATCTGCGATGAGAACTGAAGTGTCGATGACAACACGCACGCGTTGTGACGTGCCAGGTGAAACAGGGGGGTGATCGTGGTCAAAGGGCGAGACGGTGTCCGTCATCGCAAACCTTGTGTTTCAGAACGCCGCCACGTGTCCAACGACGCTTATCGTTGTCGCTCGCGAAGAGCGAGTGGTGGATACTCACGAGTCTGACCTGCGATGCTCGACGACTCAGACGCGTACGTCGACTCGACTCAGATTCGGTCTGAGAGAGGGTTTCGGAGTGCCAATTTCAGATTTTTTTCAAAATTTTTTTGGAGGGACTTCGCCACCAGAAATTCACCTCCATCGACCACATGAAGATTGCGCAATGTTGACCCCGCGCTGATGCGCTACGCCGAGATTGCGACAACCAAGGCGCACAGTCAGACACAATCATCAACCCCATTGATGGCGCTGTAACCCTTATGGCACAAGGACTACAGCGCTTTAGGCGGAGGAACACGATGCAGCGTCGGAAATGAAAGTAGGCGAGTTGCCACGTCGACTACACGATGACGTCGACGTGTTGGGGGTGGTCAATCGGTGCGTCCGGTCATCTGTGGACAAAGTGCATTTGACCAGTTCGTTGCACTTGCAACTAGTCAAATGCTTGCAATTGCGATTCAAACCCAGTCAGATAGAGGGAGCACTCCGATTCCGAAGGGGACATACAACAATGACAAAAGCAGAGCTCATCGAAGAGGTTGCGAAGAAAGCAGACATCTCCAAGGCAGACGCCGAACGGACGATTGCTGCGTTCTTCGAACTTGTAGTGGCTTCAACAAAGAAGGGCGACAAAGTCGCATGGCCGGGCTTCGGCTCGTTCAGCACGACGCGTCGCAAGGAGCGCACCGGTCGTAACCCACAAACGGGTGCGACAGTTGTGGTTCCTGCATCCACTGCGATGAAGTTCTCAGCGAGCTCAACGCTCAAAGCTGAGCTGAACCCAAACCGTAAGTAAACACTTACCTAACGAGAGGAAACTCAAGTGGCAGCAAAGAAGAAGGCGACCCGTAAGAAGGCCGCAGGCAAGAAGAAGGCAGCAGCGAAGAAGGCTCCTGCAAAGCGTCGCAAGAAGAAGGCAGCAGCCAAGAAGGCTGCTCCTGCTAAGAAGCGCCGTAAGAAGAAGGCAGCAGCCAAGAAGGCTCCTGCAAAGAAGAAGGCAGCAGCCAAGAAGGCTGCTCCTGCTAAGAAGCGCCGCAAGAAGAAGGCGGCAGCGAAGAAGAGCTGAGCTCTTTCTTCAGCTTCAAAAACCAAACCAATCGGTTCGGAAGTGTCAGAAAGCGGGGGGTTCGCCCCCCGCTTTCGCTATTCCCAGACAAGTACCCATTGCTCCAGGGAGTGACCGGTCAGAGGCGGTCGATGAGGTGAAAGATCTCAGCAGCAGCCACACCATGGGGCTCACCGAGCCCGGCGAGCCGGTCTCGAATGCGGTGACGAAACTCCGTGAGGTCGCCATCTTTGGTCTTCATGGTCGACTCAAATTGGCTCTCATGGGCTTCCAGGGCGGCGAGTTTCTCGTCAACCCAATCTGACACGTCCTCCATGTGGTTTGGCTCGTCCGCCTCCCACAGCAACAGTGCCGCAGGACGGTGATGGCTGACCCCGTGAGTGGACATGTGATGGCGCAAGAAGTGTGGGTCACGTGCCGCAACGATGGCATCGCATGTGATGAGGCCCGCATTGCGGTGGTCTGGATGCAGGCGATACCGCTTCCACGGGTCGTGGCCGAGCACGACATCGGGTGTGAGCTGGCGAATGGTGAGCGCGACTGCGTCGACCATTGTGGAGTCATGTGTGAGCTCGCCGTCAACAGCGCCAAGAAAGCGCACTTCGCCGGTCGCGCCTAGTCGGTGTGCAGCCTCTCGCTGTTCGTGCTGGCGTCGGTCGACAAGCTGCGAGGTGTCAGCGTCAACATTCCACGTGCCTTTCGAGCCGTCGGTG
>DCZD01000004.1 GCA_002331255.1 Acidimicrobiaceae bacterium UBA2093
CAGCTCGAGCGCGGTTACCGCTTGGTCGAGCTCTTGAAGCAGCCGCTCAATAGCCCGATGCCAGTCGAGGAACAGGTCGTGTCGATCTTTGCCGGAACCAAGGGTCATCTCGATGACATTCCGGTTGCTGACGTGCGTCGCTTCGAAACTGAATTACTCGAGTATGTGCGTGCGCGTCACGGTTCGATGCTCGCAACGTTGCGCAGCGACACAAAGGCTGACGTCCCTGCAGACCTCGGTGACATCGTGAAGACCTTTAAGGCGCAGTTCCGTGTTTCAGGAACGACGGCAGGCAAGTCCGATGTCAATGCAGCCGAAATCGGTGACGCAAAGAGCACCAAGACGCTGGCGACGGAGTGATCTAAGTGGCTGGAGGTCAGGAACGAATCCTGCGCGGGCGAATCCGCTCGGTGCAGGCGACGAAGAAAATCACGCGCGCGATGGAACTCATCGCGGCGTCGCGCATCGTCAAAGCACAGCAGCGTGTGGCTGCGGCTGTTCCGTACTCCGAGCTCATCACCGAAGTCGTCAAGGATCTTGCTGCAGCAGGAGCAGGCAAGGACAAACCCTTCCTCGCGGGCCGGCCTGACGTGAAACGCATCTGCTTTGTTCCAATTGCGGCTGATCGCGGTCTTTGCGGTGGCTACAACTCGGGCGTGCTTCGCGCGACCGAAGGTGAAATCAAAGCCGATACCGGTGGTGCAGTGGAGCATCTCGTCGTGCCAGTTGGACGCAAAGCCGAAGGGTATTTCCGCTTCCGTGGATACAACCTCGGTCAGGGATTCGCTGGTTTCACAGACAACCCGCCGTATTCGGTAGCCAAGGAAATCGGCGAGTACGTCGTTGACCTATTCGTGAGAGGTGAAGTCGACAAGGTCGTCCTCATCTACACACGATTCGTCTCAGCTGGCTCGCAGGAAGTCGTCATTCGTCCGCTCGTGCCACTCGATCGAGGCGTGGTTGAAGGTGGCGACGGCAAGAACGCCGCTGGCGCCGACTACGAGTACGAGCCAGACCCGGACCTCATCCTCGACACTTTGCTTCCGCGGTATGTCGAAGCCCGTGTCTACGCCGCACTGCTGAATGCAGCTGCATCCGAACACGCATTCCGTCAGCGCGCTATGAAGTCTGCGACGGACAATGCAGAAGAACTCATCAAGAACCTCTCGCGCATCATGAACCGTGCACGTCAGGACTCGATTACCACCGAGATCATGGAGATCGTCGGCGGTGCCGAGGCACTGGCGGGCGATGATGATTCGACACCACGCCGTGTCGAATATGTCATGGCTGATGCGAACCAAACCGGCGGACGAGTCTGAGCAGGAGAATGCAATGACCATGACAGACAACAACACCCAACAAGACGGTCGAGTCGTCGCGATTGCGGGACCGGTCATCGACGTCGAGTTCCCTCGCGGCTCGCTGCCAGAGCTAAACACGGCACTGCAGTTCACGGTGGACGTCGACGGCAAGCCGAACGTCATTCTCGCTGAGGTCGCACAGCAGCTCGGCGACAGCCGCGTTCGTGCGGTGTGCTTGAAGCCGACGGACGGACTTCGTCGTGGCACACCGGTGAAGGACACCGGTCACGGCATTCAGGTGCCTGTCGGCAACAAGACGCTTGGTCACGTGTGGAATGTGTGGGGCGATGTGCTGGACGGCGATCCGAAGGAATTCGAAAATGTCGAGCGTTGGGATATTCACCGCCCGGCACCAGCATTCGACACTCTTGAACCATCGAAGCGCATGTTCGAGACCGGTATCAAGGTCATCGACTTGCTCACGCCATATCTCGCCGGTGGGAAAATCGGTTTGTTCGGTGGAGCAGGCGTCGGCAAGACCGTTCTCATCACCGAGATGATCAACCGTGTTGCGTCAAAGCACGGTGGTGTGTCGGTGTTCGCCGGAGTGGGCGAGCGCACCCGCGAAGGCACCGACCTTCGTCTGGAAATGGACGAGTCGGGCGTGTTCGAAAAAGCTGCTCTCGTGTTCGGCCAGATGGACGAACCACCGGGAGTGCGTCTTCGCGTCGCATTGTCGGCACTCACGATGGCCGAATACTTCCGTGACGTGCAGAACCAGGACGTGTTGTTGTTCATCGACAACATCTTCCGCTTCGTGCAGGCTGGCTCGGAAGTGTCCACTCTGCTTGGTCGTATGCCGTCAGCAGTGGGTTACCAGCCAACACTGGCCGATGAGATGGGCCAACTCCAAGAGCGAATCACGTCGACTCGCGGTCGTTCTATTACGTCGTTGCAGGCCGTTTACGTGCCAGCCGACGACTACACCGACCCGGCACCGTTCACGACGTTCACCTTCTTGGACGCGACCACCGAGTTGTCACGCCAGATCGCATCGCTCGGTATCTACCCAGCTGTCGACCCGTTGGCATCGACGTCGACGATTCTCACCCCGGAAACCGTCGGTGATCGCCACTACAACGTCGCCCGTCGTGTGCAGGAAATCCTGCAGCGCTACAAGGAACTACAGGACATCATCGCAATTCTCGGTCTCGATGAATTGTCAGAAGAAGACCGCTTGACCGTCGCGCGAGCACGAAAAGTTCAGCGCTTCCTCAGTCAGCCTTTCTACGTCGCTGAAGTGTTCACCGGTGTGTCGGGCGAGTACGTGCCAGTGGCCGAGACCGTCGAGTCATTCGAAGCACTCATTCGTGGTGACTTGGACGACGTTCCGGAGCAGGCATTCTTGAACGTCGGCAATGTCGAGCAGGTGCATGCCAAGGCCAAGGCACTCCAGGAGAACGCATAATGGCCGACGCGTCAGGTCACTTGCGCGTCGAGGTCGTCTCGCCGGAGAGGGTTCTCTTCTCTGGTGAAGCACGACAGGTCATCACCCGCACACTTGGCGGTGGTGAAATTGCATTCTTGCCAGGGCACTCACCATTTCTTGGTGCTGTCATCGAGAATCACACGCGTGTGTACCTGACCGATGGCACTGTGCAGGACATTGCCGTGCACCTAGGGTTCGTGGAAGTTGGCCCCGATCACGTTTCGATTCTCAGCGATGCAGCAGAACTTGCACAAGACATCGATGTCACGCGAGCTGCGGAAGCCAAGCGTCGTGCCGAAGAGCAGCTACGCACCGAGCATTCAGCTGAAGGCGAAGCAGCCTTGCGACGCGCTCATGCCCGTCTGTCTGCTACCGGCGGACTCGGCGCATCACACTGACGATTCAGCGGTCGCGACGTCAGTCGTAACTGACTGCCGAGAACTGTCCAAGTTTGTCCAGCCTGTGGTGGGCATCGATCAGGCGCACCGTCCCACTGCGTGAACGCATTACGAGGCTCTGCGTGTGAACGACACCGGGAGTGAAGCGCACGCCTTTCAGAAGCTCTCCGTCGGTGACACCAGTGGCAGCAAAGAAGCAATTGTCTCCCTGAACTAGGTCATCAGTTGTCAAGACCTTGCTCAAGTCGTATCCCATGTTGATTGCTTCGTTGCGCTCTTCTTCGCTGCGCGGCCAGAGGCGCCCTTGGATCTCACCGCCCATGCACTTCAGTGCAGCTGCTGCAGTCACACCTTCGGGAGTGCCGCCAATTCCAAACAGAATGTCGACGCCGGCGTCGGGCCAAGCGGTGGCAATTGCGGCGAAGATGTCACCATCGCTGATGAGCTTGATGCGGGCGCCGGTACTACGTACTTCGGCGATGAGGTCTTTGTGGCGGTCACGGTCGAGGATCATGACCGTGAGATCACGAACACTCTCACCTTTGGCCTTCGCCACCCACTTGAGATTCTGAGTTGGAGACGCCGTGACGTCGATGTGGCCGACGGCTCCTGGACCGACGGCGATTTTCTCCATGTACATGCACGGTCCGGGATTGAACATGGTGCCACGTTCGCTGACGGCGATGACGGCTAGTGCATTGCCGCGGCCAAGGGACGTGAGAGTGGTGCCGTCAATGGGGTCGACAGCCACGTCGGTGTCGGGCTTTGAACCGTCGCCAACGATTTCGCCGTTGAACAGCATTGGCGCATCGTCTTTCTCGCCTTCGCCGATGACCACGATTCCTGTCATGGGAACGGTGGAGAGCACTGTGCGCATTGCGTCGACTGCTGCTCCGTCGGCTCCGTTCTTGTCGCCGCGGCCGACCCAACGAGATGCGGCCATCGCGGCTGACTCAGTGACTCGGACTAATTCAAGGGCAAGGTTGCGGTCGGGGCGCTCTAACGTCATGACTAGAACCGTAGTGCCGCAACTAGCCTGCCGATGTGTTGCCGATACCTCGTTCATTCGTGCAAAAAGGTGCCCAAGTCACTGACTCCCTGATGCACCCAAGTGGCAAGTGGGCGACGGCGATTCTCACAGCTGTTGACGGCGGTGTCCGTCGAAATGTGTTGCGGGCCTGGGCTGTGGATGGCTCGTCGGAGTGCGACTTGTTGGCGAATCCTGAACCAGCTGCGGGGTATGAGTTGTCCGGCGGAGTCCATGCATGGAATTCAAGTGGAGACCGATGCGTGATAATCGCTCGTCGGGGACTTCCTGTGATTGTCACTTTCGATGTTGCGCTACAGGTCACTGGCATTGTCGAAGTCCCCGTGCCAGAGGCAAAGTCGTGGTCAAGTGCTACGTGGTCTCCAGATGGCGAGACGTTTGGCATTGTCGCAAACTGGCGAGAGCTGTGGTTGTGCGATGCGAATGGGGTCGATGCACGGTGCATCTATGACCACAGCGATTTTGTGTTCGACGTGACTTGGTGGCAAAACGAACCCGCGTTCATGGCATGGAATCGACCACACATGCCGTGGACGCACGCCGATATCGTCGATGCGCGACGACGAACGGTTGCTTCGAGCGAAGGTGCAAGTCATCAGCAGCCACGTGCAAGTGCAGATGGACGACTTCTCGGCATGGTGTCAGATACTGGTGGATATTCGAACGTGAGAGTGGTCGACGGCAGTGGTCAGACCGTGTTCACCATGGATGAACAGCTCGAACATGCGCCTTCCACGTGGGGGCCAGGCTCTCGAACGTGGGCGTTCAATTCCACTGGCAGTCACATCGCATTTGCTCGAAATGAAGGTGGCTTTGGTTCGCTCAACGTCGTGAGTCTCTCGGGTGGAGATGTCGTCCGACTAGGTAATGGTGTTCATGGTTGTGTGAGTTGGGTAGGCGACACGATTGTTGCGTTGCGCAGTGGAGCCCGAACCCCCCAACAGATGGTGCTCTACGACACGTCATGCGTGTCCGACAATTCCCAGAAGTCCGACGCACTCGCACCGAAGCGGTCGGTACTGTGCGACCCCGATGGTGGTCGTTGGCGGGCTGACGATATTTTGCCGTGGCTTGTCGAACCGACAGTCCATGATTGCGCCGGCGAAGACGTTGCCATTCCTTTTCGTTTGTACAAGTCCCCAGATAGTCGAGGAGTACTCATCTGCTGGATTCATGGTGGCCCGAATGACCAATGGCAAGTCACATTTCGCCCTCGCCTCACGTATTGGCTCTCGCGTGGGTGTGACATTGCGGTCGTGGACCATCGAGGAACGACTGGTCATGGTCGAGAGTTCGTCGACGCGTTGAACGGTGGGTGGGGTGTTCGCGATGCCGATGATGGGCTCGCTGTCCTCGATCATCTGTGGAGTGTCGATGACTACTCGCCGAGTCGGACAGTTCTCATGGGGGGAAGTGCCGGGGGATTGACCGTGCTCTCGATGTTGGCACGACGTCGCGGTGCCGCTGCCGCTGCAATAGTGAGTTATCCGGTCGTTGACCTATTCGCGCTTGCACATGGTGACGACCCTTTCGAGACGCACTACGTACCGACGCTCGTGGGTGCCGATTCGGCAGACGACACGATGCTTCATGAAAGGTCTCCATTGAACAACGCATCGTCTATCGCTCTTGTTCCGTTGCTGGTGTTTCACGGAAGCGATGACACAGTGGTTCCACTTACGCAGTCGCTCGCGTTGCACGACGCAGTCGAGACTGCTGGTGGTGTGATTCGGCTTGAAGTTATGAGCGGCGAAGGACACGGATTTTCGAGCCCGGAGGCAATTGACCACGAGTATGCGGTGACGAGCGAATTCCTCGCCGAATGCGGGCTCAATCTCACGACCGAACCGGAGCCTCGGTAGTTTCGTCTCGTGATTCTCGCCGAGTTCGAAGTGTGGCATTCTCGGCCCATCGCACCTACGCGACGTCTTGCCCTAGGTCTCATGAACCTTCCGGTCGATCCAGTGCCCGGATTCGGAGGAGTCTTGTTGGCTGCGGTGCTCAGTGTGCATGTGCGCGAGGTTGACAACGACCTTGTGGCCGATGTTCATCGTTTGTTGAATGAAGTCGAACGTGGTCACCGCGTTGTGCAGCCGCGCCTTCGCCATCGTTTCCAGGCGGACCGACACGGACTTGCAGTCAGTGTGCATCGTCTCTCCGGTGAAGGTGATTCCATCACCTTCGAGTTCGGCACCGGAGGCACACCGTTACAGCAGGTACTTGGCTCGATCTACGTGCTGGAGAGGCTTGAGGCGAACACCCGTCGCGAGCTTGCTCGCCTAATGCGAAAAGCGATCTCCTGGCGTGGTCCTCTCGGGTCTTCATTCGTCGCCTATCTCATGGGTGGGCATGCATCCTCGATCAGTGCGGTAGCCGATCCTCGTGCGTGGGCATTAGAGACACTCGGGTTCCCAAGTGGCACGATCAAAGTCACCAAGAAAGACGTCATGGCGAGATACCGGGAGAGTCTTCGTGTCGCGCACCCTGATCATGGTGGAAATGAGGACAACGCGAGTGTCGCCATTCGAGATCTCACTGAGGCTCGAAGAGTGTTGTTGGAGACCTTGTAAGTGGCACCCCAACGAACACGGGTCGGCGGACTAGTGCTCTTTCCCGGTGCTGGAGCCGATCGCAACCATTCATCGCTCGTGTTGCTCGAGAAGCATCTCAAACCATTACGTGTCGCGCGAATTGATTTTCCGTATCGTCGTGCTGGTCGGCGGGCGCCAGACCGAGCGAACGTGCTTATGGATTGCGTGCGCGACGAAGTGGTGCGTGCAGCGAAGCGGTGGAAGGTGCCAATGTCATCAGTCGTCATTGGTGGCCGGTCGATGGGTGGGCGAATGTGCTCAATGGTCGTTGCCGACATCGACGACCCGCTCGAGGTCGGCGGATTGATTCTCGTCTCATACCCACTCAACCCGCCCGGAAAAGTCGACGCAGGTCGAGCAGCGCACCTCGGTCGTGTGCGTGTGCCGACGTTGTTCGTGAGCGGTACACGCGATCAGTTCTTCACCCCGGCGCAGTTGCGGGCCGCTGCTCGGCGCGTGAAAGGGCCGCGGACGATGGAATGGATCGAGAACAAGCGGCATGACTTGAAAGGCGCTGACGAAGTCATCGCCGGTCATGTTGAGGGTTGGCTGTCAACTCTCGTGTTGCCGCGAACCTGATCGCCCGGGTTGATGTCCTCGAGCTCCAGGTGTGCTGTTTCCGGATAGCGCTTCCACACGATGATCGAACTGAGCACGGGGCCCAGCGCCATCAAGAACATCGTCGGGGCATATGAATCGTTTGCTTCGATGATGAAACCGCCCGCGACCAAGCCAATACTCCCGCCGACGAGTGCAGACGTCATGATGACTCCACCGGCGAAACTTCGACGTGCGGTGGGGAACAACTCGCCTCGGTAGACCGCCATCGCTGGGTAGGCCGTGCCGAAAACGAGACCGGCAACGACCGCTGTGATCCACATGAGTGGGCCCGATACGGCAAAGGACGTCGCGAGCAACAGTGCACCAATCGGTACGAGAGATGTCGCGACGATTCGTCGGCCGCGGACGTCAGCAACTCGCCCGCCAATGACAAGACCAATGGATGCAGGGGTAGATGTTGCGATGGTGAATGCTGCTACGAGAAGTGCGCTGAAGTTGCGGTCGTCTTTTAAGTAACGATTCTGAAAGATCGATGCCGTGGCGATGAATAGATTGCTGAGAAATACAACCGATGAGATGGTGATGAGACGCCCCACATCGAGATGACCATCGACGACATCATGTTCTGTTCGCTCTTCGAAACGATGGGTCTCTGGAAGATGCCTGACGAGCGTTGCTGCGACGACAAGCCAGACAAGTGTGAGTACGTAGATGTACCGCCATGATGTCGGGCTGACATCGGCGAGCGGAAGCGCGGCCACAGCCACGCCCGCGCCACCACCACTCGCAACTGCCAACAGACCGGTGGCATATGCGCGCGAGTTTCGAGGCATTTCTTCGATCGTGACGACCATGATCAAGATTTCGAGCGTCAGTCCGAGTGGACGGCCAACTGCTTGTGTGGCGACCAGTACTCCGAAGTTCGGCGCGACGGCTCCAAAGGCGCATACGACAGGTGCAACCCACGACATCGTGACTAGTACTCGCCGACGACCAGTGCGATCTGCGAGCGCGACAAGGGGTAACGAAATGACGATTCCCCAACGCACGATTGCTGCAGCGATGCCTTGGACCGATTCGGAGACCTTGAACTCGTCGGCAGCGAATGCCACCGTCTGAGTAAAAAGTGTGTTGACGTACGCCGACGTCAGCGATGCGAGCGCCAGCAACAGCAGAATCTTCTTCTGCCGGCCGCTCAAGGCGTCGGGAACTCGCAAGAACTCGGTCACGGCCATTGCGCGCGAGCATACTGATAGACATGTCGAGCTCGACCTCTGGAAGCGTCATCGTGTGCTCACAGAGTGGCCCATTGTCGGGTGTCGTCACGGTCCCCGGAGCCAAGAACTCGGTGCTCAAGTTGATGGCGGCCACGCTTTTGGCTGACGGTGTCTATGAGTTGCGAAACGTTCCTGACATCACCGATGTCGACTACATGACAGATCTCCTTGTGGCGTTGGGTCTCGACATCCAGCGGCTCGATCGACATCGACTGCGCATCGTGAACTCGGGACGTATTACGCCGGTGGCTCCGTTCGCTCTTGCAGACCGCATCCGTGCATCGGTCAACGTTTTGGGTCCACTCATCGGCCGATTTGGTGATGTACTTCTTGCTCTCCCCGGTGGTGACGACTTCGGTGGGCGACCAATTGACATGCACCTGTCGGGGCTCGAGGCGATGGGTGCGGAATTCGAGCTCACCGAGGATGGAATTGCCGGTAAGACATCTGGCCGACTCAAGGGAGCAGACATCACGTTTGCGTTCCCAAGCGTTGGCGCGACGGAAAACATATTGATGGCAGCAGTAGTCGCCGATGGAGTGACCACTATCTCCAATGCTGCCCGCGAACCCGAAATCAGCGATCTTTGTGTGATGTTGCGGGCGATGGGTGCCCACATTGACGGAGTCGGCACGTCGACGCTCGTCGTACGTGGAGTGAAGCCTGCGTCGATGCAATCGTGTGTACACGAGGTTGTGAGCGATCGTGTGCAGGCAGCCACCTATATCGCGGCAGTTGCCATGTGTGGCGGCGATATCGAAGTGAATCGCGCAGTTCCTGGTCACATGGAAATGCTCCTGACCAGATACGCCGACATGGGAATGTCGATTCTTCCGATTGACAACGGGTTGAAGGTGTCCTGTCATCAGCGGCTCTCAGCTGTCGATGTGGCCACGCTTCCGTACCCAGGAATCGCAACTGACTACAAACCCTTGCTTGTTGCGATGCTCGCGACGGCAGACGGAACGGGAATTGTCACGGAGAATTTGTACCCCGGACGGTTTCGCTACATCGAAGAGCTACAGAAACTTGGCGCCGACATCTCAGTGGATGGCCACCATGCAATCGTGCGCGGTCGTGAGCATCTCGTGGGGTCCACAGTGGTGGCACCCGACATCCGCGCAGGAGCTGCCCTCGTCGTCGCTGGACTTGCCGCGCAGGGCATGACGGAGATCCATGACGTACATCACATTGATCGTGGCTACGACGACTTAGTTGGTCGCCTGGCCGGATTGGGCGGCAGCATCAATCGGATTGATTGAACTCACTAGTGGTCTCAGCCTCAGCAGCTTCACGTTCCCGCTGGACCGCCTTTGCTCGCTTGTTTGCCACAGCGAGCAGACCGATGATCAACAGAATCGGCCCTGCCACGAAGAGCAATTCATCCCAACCGCCTTGGTGTGCCAACACGCTCGCATTCAGATGGGTCGACACGATTCGAAAGAGTAGTCCCGTGCCGGTACATTTGAGCATTGTGTCAATGCGTACGCAGGTGGAAGAGACAATCGAGGTCATTCGGCCGGCATTACAAGCCGATGGCGGTGACATCGTTTTGCGTGATGTGGACGAGTCCAGTGGCATCGTGTCGGTCGAATTGGTCGGCGCCTGCACGACATGCCCTGCGTCCGATCAGACCATGAAGGCCGGCATCGAGCGCATCATGAAAGACCGCATCGACGGCGTCACTGCAGTGGTGCAGGTCTCATAAGTGTCACTTCGTTCATCGTCACCGCGCGAGTTGTTCGACGCAGCATCGACCGGTGATCGCGGTGCTCTTGCACGCACGCTGTCATTGCTCGAGCGGGGTGGCGAAGCTGCTCGCGAAATAGGGCGCTTGGCATACCCCAAGAGTGGTGGTGCCTACACGGTCGGCATAACAGGTGCACCTGGGGCTGGGAAGAGCACGTTGACAAGTGCCACCATCAAACACATTCGTTCGCAGTCGATTGAAGTGGCAGTCCTTGCCATCGACCCATCGTCACCGTTCACCGGTGGCGCAATTCTCGGAGACAGAGTGCGTATGCAAGACCATGCACTCGACACGGGAGTGTTCATCCGGTCGATGGCCACCCGCGGACATCTTGGTGGTCTGTCGCTCGCGACCCCCGAAGCCATCCGCTTGCTCGATGCGGTTGGCAAGCAATGGATTCTCGTCGAGACGGTCGGCGTCGGTCAGGTTGAAGTCGAGATAGCAGGCAAAGCCGATACGACAGTTGTGGTGGTAAACCCTGGTTGGGGTGATTCGGTTCAGGCAAATAAAGCCGGCCTCATGGAAATTGCTGACATCTTTGTCATCAACAAATCTGACCGCAAGGGTGCCGATGAAACGCGACGCGACCTCGAGCAGATGCTGGACTTGTCAGACCTGTCATCAGACGACTGGCGACCGCCGGTGTTGTCTACTGTTGGAACGAGTGGCGAGGGAGTGCCCGCCCTCTGGGACGAAGTATTGCGTCATCGAAAATTTATTGATGACAGTGGTGAGCTGGAACGACGCCGCGAATTTCGCCTACGCGAGGAGCTCCGCGAAATCGTCGCACGTCGACTCGAAGATCGTGCGCGTGCCATCCTCACCGGTGAGAGGTGGGACACCATTCAGCGTGGCGTGCTTGATCGACGTGTGGATCCCTGGTCGGCGGCCGACGAGATGTTACGAGGTGTCGGAGCATGAGCAGCGTGGCGCCAAAGGTCATCATCGACGTCCCTGTCTCGGGTGTCGCCCATCTGACGCTCAACAACCCGAAGATGAACGCACTATCGGGTGAAATGCTCGCAGCACTCTTCGATGCGACCCGCGACGAACGCGTGGCGACCGCGGCATCTGTCATCATCACCGGCGGTCCACGACTTTTTGCAGCAGGTGCCGACGTCACCGAATTCGGTGGCCAACAGGAAGCGCGCCATGTCACCGACAACTTTCACCGCACAGCAGATGCCATCTCAGCACTTTCGGCGTTCGTCATTGCAACTGTGAGCGGTTATGCCTTAGGCGGCGGTTGCGAGATAGCTCTTGCGTGCGACTATCGCATCGCATCTTCGAAGGCGGTGTTTGGTCAGCCAGAGGTTTTGCTCGGCATCATTCCTGGTGGCGGTGGGACACAGAGGCTTCCGCGAGCCATCGGGCGTTCGCGGGCGCTCGAAATGATGGTGACTGGCCGCCAGGTCGGAAGTGACGAAGCCTTACGCATCGGGTTGGTCGATGAAGTTGTCGACGCTGAACGTCTCGACACCCGCGCTCTAGAGCTCGCAAGTTCTGTTGCGTCAGGGGCGACTGTCGCCCAGCGTCTCATTAAGCGAGCAGTCGACGGTGGTCTTGACCGCACGCTTGCCGAAGGACTGGCTCATGAACGGGAGCTCTTCGTCCAGGTCTTCGAATCTGAGGACAGTCGCATCGGCGTTGCGAGTTTCTTGCAGAACGGACCTGGCAAAGCCACGTTCACTGGGCGCTGAGTCGTGCCTCGCCCACAGGTGCCACATGACATGCGCGATGTCGTGCGTGCGTCCGTCGTCATCGGAGTGGCAAGTGGCATTTATGCCATCTCGTTCGGCGTGTTGTCGGTGAGTGCTGGCGGATCGATTCTTCAAACCTGTCTCTTGTCGTTGCTCGTGTTCACCGGTGCATCTCAGTTCTCTGCAGTGAGCGTCATCTCTGCTGGTGGCTCGGTCGCCAGCGCGGTGAGTGGTGGTCTCCTTCTCGCAGCGCGAAACGGGGTCTACGGGCTTGCTCTGTCACCATCGATAAAGGGGTCGCTAGCGAAGCGGATGTTGGCGGCTCAATTCGTGATCGACGAGACAACTGCAATGAGCTCTGCAGCACCAGATCAGCGTGCGAAGGACTGGGCATTCTGGTCATGCGCGGTGATGTTGTTCACGTGTTGGAATCTCGGCACATTGATCGGAGCACTCGCAGGATCATCCATCGACCCCGAGACATTCGGTCTCGATGCAGCGTTTCCTGTGGTGTTTGTGGCGATGGTGGCACCACACCTTTCGAGCCGAAGTGGCCGGAGAGCGGCATTCATCGGTGCGATGGTCACGGTCGCATTGACGCCGATCCTTCCCATCGGTCTTCCGATTCTTCTGTCATCAGTTGGTGTGTTCGTGGGTCTTGTGTCCCATGACGGAGACAACGCTCCTGACCACTCGCTTGAGGTGGGGCCATGAGTTGGTGGTTGGTTCTGTGGCTCTCTGTCGGTGCGTATGTGTTCAAGGTGCTCGGTCTGGTTGTGCTTGGCGGGCGACAGTTGCCTGCGGTGGTCAATCGATGCCTCGCATTGATCCCTGCTGCATTGCTCGCAGCGCTCATCATGAAGGACACGCTGACCACGGGGCAAGAACTTGTGCTCGACGCACGACTCGTCGGGGTGTGTGTCGCGGCGGGAGCGACGTTTCGGCGCCTGCCGTTGACTGCAGTGTTGATTCTCGGTGTTGGCTCAACCGCACTTGTCCGTGCCGCAGTCGGATTGATCTAAGCGGACTCAACCAGTTTCTTGAGCGCAACAAGATTGCGACGCCAGATGAATCGCATCACAACTTTTCCGCCGACGATCTCGCCAAGTTTCCCACCGAGCCACCATGGAAATGAGAGGTCTTCGGTCCATGTGAACAAGGTCTGCCCATTTTCTGTTTCGACCAATGTGAAACGACCGGTACCAGTGACGACCCCCGTGTGGCGCACGCCCATGGCCTCGCCAGGAACCCACTCGGTGATGGTCATCTCATCGACAAGAGTAATGGGCCCAACCTTGGTATCACACAGAAAAGCCGTTCCGACGCCACGCGTCTGCTCGGTCGTGAATCTGATAGCGACAGCATCGGCCATCCAGTCGACATGACGTTCAACTGGTTCGACGACTTCCCACACGCGCGCAACGGGCGCATGGATGGTCACTGAGACTTGAATTCGACCCATGAACCGAGTCAGACCGCTGCCGACGTCTTGCGTAATTCTGCGGCGGCGTCTTCGGGGGGCACCACGTTGATCATGACGCCGGTGCCACGTTCAAAACCAGCAGTGGTGCTGAGTTTTGGCCACAGGTGCACATGCCAGTGGAACTGACCAGAGTGATGTGACGGAGCAGTGTGGAATGCGACGTTGAATGCGATGTCACCGAGTGTGCGCACCAACTGATCGAGTGCATCGCGGATTGCTCGACCGACACCGGCGAGCGTGGTGTTCGACGAGTCGGTGATATGTGCGTCGTGTGACCGAGGCATGATGAGCAGTTCATACGGTCCGGCGCTCCAGAATGGGCAAACGACGACTGCATCGTCGGTTTCGACGATGACGCGCTCACGTTCAGCACATTCAGCTTCGATGGTGGTGCAGATGATGCAGCCGCCTTTGAAGCGTTCGAAGGCCCGTTCTTCTTCGAGGATTTCGCCCGGAACAAAGGGGAGGCCGAGCAACTGACCGTGCGGATGCGAGAGTGACGCTCCGGCTTCACGACCATGATTGATGAAGGCCTGTGTGTAGCGAACGTTTGGCAATTTGCCATGTGCGATGAAACGATCTCGCAGTGTCATCATCATGTCAGCGATGATTTCGTCATCAAATTCGTTGACTCGACCGTCGTGTGAACGACCGAGGACGAATACTTCGTGAGTGCCGCTGGCTTCTGCCATGACGTGAACTGGCCCAAGATTGCGAACCGCGAGTGATTCATCGCCTTCGAAGGCAGGGAACTTGTTTGCAACCACGCGCAACGACCACTCGCCGTTGCCGTTTCGTTGTTCGAGAAGCGTCTCGCGCTCGGACTCCTGTCCGGGGCAGAACGGACACGGACGGCTTGGGTCGGCTTCGACCTGTGTGCTGCGTGGCGCGAAGTCAGAAGGGCGCTTTGCCCGGTTCGACACCACCGTGACCCATCGGCCGGTGAGGATGTTCAAGCGAAGTTGACTCACTGCTCCCCAAGGATACGGCCGTTGCCACGCTAAGTGGCGACACGGAACCGACTTATGTGTCTCGAAATGTGTGGCGCCCAGGGAGTTCCATTGCCATCTGCGACGCGCTCAACACATGTCAGACCATTGCGCAGTGCGATCACGTCGAACTGTTCAGCGGTCCAATACCTGATGGACCACGGGTATCGCCGAACATCGGTCGGGGAAGCGAAGTGCACGAATTCGCCTGACACAGTCTGGGAGCGTTCATCGTGAGCGCTCGAGCTAAGAACTGTGTGCCGCCCACGCGTCACGGCTAGGGGCCCCGAATTCGTGGTGTTGCTATCGGCCTCCTCGTGCCCAAACGGGATGGCAGCATCGACGAAGAATTCGCCGCCGTCAGCGAGTACGCGTGCAACTTCTTGCAAGCACATGGCGAGGGCAGCATCGTCTGGAAGATTGAAGATGGTGTTGTAGCCACAAAACACCACATCAAATGGTCCATCCGGAAGGACGACCGCCATGTCGCCGTGCACTGCAGTGATTGAGATCGAAGGTTCACGGTGTGTGAGTCGCTCGAGCATCGAGATAGACGAGTCGATTCCGACGTAGTCGTCGCGGCCGTGGCCTCTGGCAGTGACAAAAGATTCAGCCAGCCGACCGGTGCCGACGCCCAGCTCCAACACCCGCAGACTCTCATCGCCACGGCGACACGCCGCGATGTAGTCGATGAAGTCGGCGTCATCGAGGTCGGCGTACCACTCGTCATACACGGGCGCGAATACTTCTCCGTATCGTGCAGCATCTGTGCCCATGCGGACAGTTCAGCACGAGACCCACCTGTGAAAGGCATCGGTAGCCTTGGCCATGTGAGCCACGAGAGCGCAGTTGGAAAGGTCGGGGGATACGTGTATCTCGACCACGCAGCCACCTCACCGCTCCGCCCAGAAGCCCGCGCCGCAATGGACCCATTCCACGACGTCGTGTTCGCAAACCCGTCGGGGTCGCATCGCTTCTCTCGTGTGGCACGTCGAGCCATAGATGAGGCTCGTGATGTCGTAGCCGAAGTGATCGGTTGTCGACCAGGAGAAGTTGTTTTCACCAGCGGTGGCACCGAGGGAGCGAACTCAGCGATTTTTGGTGCAGTTCGCCGCCACGGGGGCACCGCCGTGTGTTCAGCGGCCGAACATCATGCTGTGTTGCATTGCGTTGAGCACGTCGGTGGTCGGGTGCTTCCAGTGTCGCCAACTGGCGCACTTGATGCGACGCTGGTGCGCGAGACACTGCGCGATGATGATGGCACGAGCGTTGTGTCCGTCATGGCGGTCAACAATGAAGTCGGAGTCATCAGTGACATGGTGGAGATTTCCCGTGCTGTGCGGCGTCGAGCGCCGAAAGCGATCCTGCACACAGATGCGGTGCAGGCAGCATGTTGGTTGGATCTACGAGACATCTGGCCACACGTCGATGTGATGACGTTGTCTGCACACAAGTTCGGCGGACCCAAGGGCATCGGAGTGATGGCGCTTCGAGACGGAATCAATCTTGAACCACTGATTCATGGGGGTGGCCAGGAACGCGACCGTCGCAGTGGTACGCACAACGTGGCAGGCATCGTTGGCGCCACCGCGGCACTTGCAGTGACGCACGCATCCCGCACTGAAGAGATTGCCCGCATCAAGAAGTTGCGCGATGCTCTCATTCAAGAACTCTTGTCGTCTGTGGAGAGTTGCTCCCTCACTGTTGAAGATGGTCAAGCCGTGCCTGGAATCGTGCACGTGTGTATCGCGGGCATCGAGAACGAAGCACTGTTGTATCTGCTCGATGAACAAGGTCTCTGCGCATCTGCGGCTTCCGCCTGTGCGAGTGGCGCGATGGAGCCATCCCACGTTCTTGCGGCAATGGGAGTTC
>DCZD01000025.1:0-4619 GCA_002331255.1 Acidimicrobiaceae bacterium UBA2093
TGGCTGTGCTGTTCGCGTTGGTCATCCCTGCAAGACGCAGGCGCAAAGTTGAGTTGGCGTAGAGTCATACTTCGTGCCATCGCACTTCGGATTTAGACGCAGACGTAGCTCTGGTGAGGACGGCGCAGGCTGGATTTACGCCGACCTGTTTCTTGCACTCACAATTGTTGGACTGGGTAGCGCGATCATCACGTCTGGTGTCGCACTGAGTTCCGGAACACCTGCGGTGACCACAACCACGCAGCCAACATTTCAGTTGAGTTGTGCCGAGTTCGGGATCAAGTTGCCGAACCAAGTCATGGAACGTGGCAAGGCGGCCATTGGCAGGGCAATCGAAAATGGCATCGCAGCTGAGATCAAGGATCGTGGCTGGACCGAAGAACAAGCGAAACCCGGACTTGTGATTCTGGCTGGCGGGTTCGGTTCAGGTGAACAGCCAGGCGAGGGGGACAAGCGCGCACAGGCCAAGGTGGCGAGTGTCCGCAGTTCGACACCGCTACTGAACGGGGTTGAAGTTCGCACAATCGGTGCTCAGACATTGGGTGTTGACGGTGAGCGATTTGGCGTAGGTGGCGCAGGAAACTATGTCCTCGTCGTGTACTTGGTGTACAGCGGCGAAAAGCTTGAAGAGAATTGCGAAAAGTAGGGAAGGGAAGCGACACATGTCGTTGGAGAGAATTTCAAACAAGGTGGCACTTCAGTCGATTGACCAATGGATGAAGGTGTCGAAGCAGAAGACCCACATCAGCCCAGTTGTCAAGGAACTGACAGATGACATTCGTGACGAGCGCAATTTGGTGTCATGGTCACGTGTCAATTTCATGCAGCTCATTCCATTCCGCACCGAGACCCCGAGGCTCCTGCATATCGTGCGTGCTGGCTGCCTGTTCTTGCCGATTCTCCTCACCTGGCTGGCACTGTCGCAGGTCATCGGACCGTTCGCGTTGTATCTCCAGAACGTCCAGGCAAGCGCAAACTTTCTGTGGTTTTGGCAGCAGAATCCGGACAATTCGTTCTCAGATCTCTACGTGCTGAGCCACGTGGCCTTGACCGATGCTGCAGTTCTCGCATTCCTTCTCGTGCTTGCAATGCGTATCAGCTGGTGGGAGACCACTCGTGAGGAGAAGATGGAGACTGTCTACGCAGACATGCTCTCCACCCTTGAGCGGTATTTCGCCCCACATCGTTCTAACTGAGCACACGAGTGCAGAACGAAGACTTTCTCGTTCACACTGCCTCGCCCCGAGGTTTCACACAGGCGTTCGTTCACGAACGTACTTCCCAACACGCACCGACCATCGTGTGCGTGCATGGCTGGCCAGAGACCAAGCGCATCTTCTGGAGAGTCATCGCGCCACTGAGAGATGCCGGGTTCAACGTGGTTGTGCCCGACCTGCGGGGCTTCGGAGACTCAGACATTGCGCCAGATGGTTACAACGACGTTGCGGCCCACGCGGAAGACATCCTGGTGCTGGTGCGAGACCATCTCGGGTACGACAAGGTGGTGCTCGCCGGCGGAGACCTCGGCGGTCCGATCATTCAACACCTCGCACTGTCGCAACCCGAGTGGGTTGGCCGCATGGTGCTCTTCAACTCGCCGCTGCCATATGAAAAAGCGACGATGTCACATCTGGATACGCGGCCTCCTCGTGCATCGATGGATTACTTCATTCGTCAAGCGACCGATGCAGATGGGTTAATTGGCGAACTTCAGACCGAAAGCGCGCGAATGAACTACATCGCGACTTTCTACACCTCAAGGTATTGGGCGCACCCCGGGTCGTTTTCTGAAACTGATGTCCGCTTTCACTCCGAGCCGTTTGCTGGCGCATCGAAGTTGCGTGCAACATTCGCCAATTACGAGTCGTCGCTTCCTGGTGCAGCCATTTCGGCTCCAGTGAAACTTGCTTCGAATAACCACACGAAGACGTTGATCATGTTCGGACCGAGTGACCGGGTGCTGTATCCAGACTTCGACAAGATGGCGGCGCTGGTGTTCACTGACCATGTCGGGCCATTCCTGTTACGTGACTGCGGCCATTTTGTGCCCTGGGAAGCGCCTCACCAGTTCTTCTCTGGAACAGTGGCGTTCTGCTCTGATCTGTTGCGTTAAATAGTTGTCTTGTCAGTGTCGCTCTGAAGTCGTGCTGCTATTGCACGATCACGACGAATGACGTTTCGCACCACAACAGTCGCAATTGTTCCGACGGCCGCTAGCAAGATGACGAAGACAAGACCCTGAAGAGCGCCTCCGCGGTCGCCCGCTTGTTCGGGCTCCTTGCCGCAGTTCGGTTTCGGCAGCAATCCGATGCACTGTGATGGCTCTTCCTTGAGGTCGTATACAAATGTCGAATCTGTCGATGGCAGCGTTGTCTCGGAGCCATCTTGATTTTTTGTCAGCATCGAACTCGCTTGTACATCAGTAGCGAGAGGTGTTGCGAGGCACAAAGACGCGAATATGACCACGGAGAAAGATCTACGAGTCGGCACGGCTCCATCGTCACACGCCAACTAGGGTGAGACAAGTTATGGGCGCCCACGACACAGTTCTTGTCGTTGATTTTGGTGCCCAGTACGCCCAACTCATCGCGCGGAGGGTGCGCGAGGCCGAGGTTTACTCAGAGATCGTGTCTCATCGGCTCTCAGCTGCGGATATTGCCGCGAAGGACCCTAAGGCGATCATCCTCTCGGGTGGTCCAAAGAGTGTTCACGTCGAAGGTGCGCCGACTCTCGATCCTGCGGTGTACGAGCTCGGTGTTCCGATTCTCGGAATCTGTTATGGCTGCCAGTTGGTCGCCCAACAACTGGGTGGCGGAGTTGAGCGTGGCGGCCGTGGAGAATACGGCCGAGCCACGCTTACGCGCACGGGCATTAGTCGCTTGTTGCCCGACGAAATGGGAGAGTCAAGTGACGTGTGGATGAGTCACTTCGACGCGGTTCGAACGCTCCCACCTGGCTTCGTGACAACAGCATCGACACTCGATGCGCCGATGGCGGTTATTGAGAATACGGATCGAAAGATCTTTGGTGTTCAGCACCACCCTGAAGTTGTGCACTCTGTCGGCGGTCAGGCGTTACTGCGTAAGTTCCTCGTCGATATCGCCGGGTGTCGACCGAATTGGACCATGTCGTCGATTGTCGACGAGCAAGTTGCGGCTGTTCGAGCGCAAGTGGGCAATGAACGTGCGATCTGTGGGCTAAGTGGCGGAGTCGATTCGTCAGTCGCAGCTGCGCTGGTACATCGTGCAATCGGCTCACAATTGACGTGCGTGTACGTCGACACGGGTCTCATGCGTCGCGGAGAGAGCGAGCAAGTAGTCGACACCTTCCGCCGCAGCATGGGTATCGAGCTCATTCATGTCGATGCCGGTCAACGTTTCTTCGAGAAATTGAAGGGCGTCACCGAGCCCGAAGCAAAACGAAAAGCCATTGGTGAGTTGTTTGTGCGCATCTTTGAAGAGCACACCGGCGGATTGACCGATGCAAAGTTCTTGGTGCAAGGAACGCTGTATCCAGACATCATCGAGAGCGGGGGAAGTGACGGCACCGCAGCTGTCATCAAAAGCCATCACAATGTCGGCGGATTACCTGAGGACATGACGTTGCAATTGGTGGAACCACTTCGACATTTGTTCAAAGACGAAGTTCGTCGCGTCGGTTCAGAGCTCGGACTGTCTGATGACATCGTGTGGCGACAGCCGTTTCCAGGGCCGGGACTTGGAGTTCGGATTATCGGCGAGGTGACACCAGACAAAGTCGAGATCTTGCAACATGCCGATGCGATTGTGCGAGAAGAAGTACGTGCAGCTGGTCTCGAGCGGGACATCTGGCAAGCCTTTGCGGTACTCGCGGATATTCGCAGCGTCGGAGTGATGGGGGACGAGCGCACCTACGGTCGACCGATCATCATCCGTGCAGTCACCAGCGACGATGCCATGACAGCGGATTGGGCGCGTTTGCCGTATGAGTTGTTGGAAAAGATGTCGAGTCGCATCATCAACGAGGTTCAGGGCATCAATCGAGTCGTGTACGACATCACCTCGAAGCCCCCTGGCACAATCGAGTGGGAGTAACTCGAAACCTTTGTCACATAAGGATTTCCAAGCCGATGCCCAATGTGGCGAGGTACTCATTACCCTTTGTTGAATCATGACTGGCACCCGAGGTCGTCCTCGTCTGCACCGTGTCCGCTCGAACGGAGTCGTCTGCGCCCTTCTCGTCGCAGTTTCTGTTGGCGTCCCCGTGGGTCAGCGTGCTGGCGCGACTGGTGTTGACGACAAGTTGCGTGAGGCCGAGGCAATTGCTGATGAGCTTGAGCGATTGTCTGAGCAGATGGACTCATTGGGTGAGGATTATGTCGAAGCGTTAGCGCGGCAAGACGAACTTGGCGTCGAAGTTGAGCAGGCCAAGTTGCAGGTGTCAGAGAACGAAGCCAAGTTGGCTCAGATGCGCGGAACGCTCTACACGGCAGCCGTCAGCCAATTCATGAATGGTGGCCGTAACAGCACCCTCACAAACTTGTTGACTAGTACTGGTGGGGTGCAAGATGCCCTTCAGCGGCAAGAGCTGACGGCGATCGCATTGAATACCGGTGCAACGACAACCGACTCGTTGGGTTC
>DCZD01000025.1:4962-10991 GCA_002331255.1 Acidimicrobiaceae bacterium UBA2093
TGTTGCGTCAAGTTCGTGAGCGACGCAATGCACAGGCACTGGAGGAGGCCCGTCGAATTGCGGCTGGCTACGAGAGCAAGTACTCCACGACGCAGTCGAAGTACAAGAACATCCCAAAGGTGTCAGCGCGTGCTCAGACCGCGATCAACGCGGCACTTGGTCAACTTGGAGTGAAGTACCAATATGCGCGAAGTGAACCAGGTGTGGCTTTTGACTGCTCCGGTCTCACGTCTTATGCATGGGGTCGAGCTGGGGTCGGGCTGCAACGCAGTTCTCGAACTCAGTACTCAAGCCTCCCAAAGATTCCGACAGAACTTGCCGCGCCAGGTGACTTGGTGTTTACCGGATCTCCAATTCACCACGTCGGCATCTATCTCGGTGGCGGGCAGATGGTGCACGCCCCTCAGACCGGTGACGTCGTGAAGGTATCGCCTGTTCGCTGGTACAAGGTCGTGGGTGTCGTCCGCCCCGGCTGATCACACGAACACCCGCCCGTACTACGGTTCGCATTGGTGGTTGCGGGGATCAACGAAGTCAATGTCGGTCGTTGGTTAAACGACAACATCGACGGATTCACGTCGCCGTATTCGTACTCCCTCATCGCGGGTGGACGCAGCAACCTCACCTACAAGGTGACGGACTCAGCGGGTCGTCACGTGGTGCTTCGCCGCCCGCCGCTTGGCCACGTTCTCGCCACAGCACATGACATGGCACGCGAACATCGCATCGTTTCCGCGATCGGATCTTCGTCAGTCCCTGTTCCGAGAACACTCGGTATCTGCACAGATCTGTCAGTGAATGATGCGCCGTTCTACGTCATGTCCTTTGTCGAAGGTGTAGTCCTTGATTCACCCACCAAAGGTGAGACTTTGCAAACGCCGCTTCGCCGCGTGGCCTCTGATCACCTCATCGATGTGCTCGCTGATCTGCACTCGCTCAATGTCGATGACATCGGACTTGGAGATCTGGCCAAGAGGACGGGCTACATCGAGCGGCAAGTGAAGCGTTGGACGACTCAATGGGAGAACTCGAAGACACGCGATCTAAGCGCGATTGATGAAGTTGCTCGAATTCTCGCAAACAACATCCCGCCACAGCAGGGAGTGGTTGTGACACATGGGGATTACCGATTTGGCAATTGCTTGACAGATATCGCGACTGGACAAATTGTCGCGGTGCTCGATTGGGAATTGTGCACCCTCGGTGATCCGTTGGCAGACCTCGGCTACATCGGTGTGTATTGGACCGACAATGGGCACCCGTTGCTGCGTGAGGTAGATCCGTCAGGCATCGAGGGGTTTCCCAAGTACGCAGAACTCGTGCAGCGTTACGCCGACAAGACCGGCCGTGATGTGTCGAACGTGGGGTACTACCGGGCGTTCTCTAGTTGGCGACTCGCAATCATCAGTGAGGGTGTTTTCGCACGTTTCACCAAGGGTGCCATGGGCGATACGGATCAAGACACGGCGGTCATGAAAGCGAGTACTGAAGTGCTGGCAGAATCTGCGTTACAAGCGGTGAGGGAGATGTCATGACGAGCGATGCGTTGAACGGATGGGTGCGAGGGTCATTCTCGTCAGGTGGACTGACGCGCGACACGTATCGAAAGGGAAACGGTCCTGCAGTCGTCGTTGTGCATGAAATTCCCGGTGTCACACCTGCGGTCATTCGATTCGCCGAAGATGTCGTTGCACGTGGCTTCACAGTGGTCATGCCTGATCTTGTCGGCACAGCTGGCAAGGAGGTAAGTGGCGGATACATCGGGAGGTCGATGCTGAAGGTCTGCATCTCTCGTGAGTTCACGACAATGGCGATGAACAAGACATCCCCGATCATCTCCTGGTTGAGAGCACTTGCCAGGTCGCTTCATCAGGAACTGGGTGGCAAAGGTGTTGGCGCCGTCGGCATGTGCTTCAGCGGCGGATTTGCACTCGGCATGATGGTGGACGACATCATGGTCGCACCGGTGTTGTCGCAGCCGTCACTTCCGTTTGCAGTTAGCAAGAGCCGCGCTCGTGATCTCAACTTGTCGCCCGATGATGCGTTGGTCGTGAAGCGCCGTGCCGCTGCAGGCTGTCAAGTGCTTGGTCTTCGTTTTGATCAGGACAAGCTCGTTGGTGATCGATTCTCGATGTTGCGCGACATGCTTGGCGATGCATTCATCGCCATCGAACTTCCCTCAAAGGACAAGAAGGATCACTCGGTTCTCACCGAACAGCGAGATGACGCGGCGGTGAACAGAGTCCTCGATTTCTTCGCATCTAAGTTGCTCTGACTTCGGACAGTAGACCAATCGGTTCAATTGGTCTCTATGAGCACCGTGTAGTCAGGGTGTTTGAATGACGTTGCAGCCTTCGCAATCGATACACCTTTCGACGTTGCGATCAACACGTGCCGTGCGAGTAAACCCTTTGCAGCCTTTGCGTTGTGGCCCCCGACGGTGCCGCCGCGTTTTGACACAAGCTCAAGTCTGATGGTGTTGGGTAGTTGAGCCCAGTCGATTGCGCCACGGTGTTCTTGTGGCAATAGATCAATGATTTCGCGCCGTCGTGCGACCTTGGTCAATGCCTCAGTCACCTCAGGCCGCCACCATGGAGCTAGCGCACCGAGGGGTGCGAGGCGGGCGCCCATCTTCAACCGGTAGTCAGGCAGGGGATCGCTAGCCATGACGAGGCCTGTCAGCCCGCTCACTATCGCAATAGACGATGCCGCTTGTTTGCGTTCCGATGCAGTGAGTGACGCAAGGTCAAGGTGATCCCACACGACGCCGGTGTAGCGCTGCCACGCGGGAAGTGTCGACGCACCAAGCAATGCAAAATTCGCTCGACGTGCTCGTTCGAGGTGCACACCTTTGACACCGAGGAGCGCCGCATCGCCACCGCGCGCTTTCGTCAGTGCCGAAACAACAGTGAGACACTTGTCCTGCAGTGTCTCACTGAATGTGCCCGAATCGACTTTCCATGGTCGGCGAACATCGCCGCCTTCGGCCTTTCCCTCAGATGGCGGAAGAAGAATGAGAATGGATGACGCTCCGATGTGCTCATTCTTGTCTGTCAGCCGTACTCTTCAAGTCATGCGAGTGCGAGTTGATACGGCCAAATGCCAAGGACACAATCGGTGCTATGCGTTGGCACCAGAGCTGTTCGACGTCGACGACTACGGAAACGCACATGAGTTGAACGACGGTGTGGTGCCGGCCGGGCTCGAAGACAAGGCGCGATTGGCTTTGGCCAATTGCCCTGAATACGCAATCTCGATTGAGGAGTGAGCGACATGACCAATTTGTACGGTCCCGTCTCTGATTGGCAGAACGATTTCGATCACGCCGACCCGAGTTACAACGAGAACATCCACGAAATTTGGAATGACCTTCTTGAGAACAAGAAGTGTCCGGTTGCCCACACCGCGCGTTACGGCGGCACCTGGTTGCCACTGACACATGAGTACGTGCACGAAATTGCCTATGACACCGAACATTTCACAAGTCGGTCAGTTGTCGTCAGTCGCTTAAAGCCAAGCCAGATGGAAATCCCACCGCCGCCTGCACCAATCGGGAACGCACCACCAATCTCAAGTGATCCACCTTTCCATCATGAGGCACGTCGTTTGCTCTTGCCGGCTTTCGCGCCGAAGAAGATCGAGCCATGGGAGGACGAGGTTCGACAAATTTGCAATGAGCTCATCGACAACATGGGTGATGCAGAGTTCGTCGATGCAGCAATTCAGTACGCCCAGCACATTCCGGTCATGGTCATTGCCCGCATGCTCGGCCTTCCGTTGGAGGATTCAGACAAGTTCCGTGGTTGGGTGCACTTGGTGCTCGAATCTGTGAACGAAGAGCCAGAGAAGCGTCGAAAGAAATTTGAAGAGTTTGAGGCCTATCTCAGCTACCACGTTCAGGACCACATCGAGAATCCACGTGATGACCTGATCACGTACCTCTTGAACGCAGAAATCATGGGTAACAAGTTGATGCCCGAGCACGTGCGCGGGACCATCGTGTTGCTTCTCATCGCAGGCATTGACACCACATGGAGTGGTATCGGCTCCTCGTTGTGGCACCTTGCGACGAATTCGGTTGATCGTCGTCGCCTTGTTGAGAACCCGGGTCTTCGTCCGACGGCGGTCGAAGAATTCCTCCGCGCATATGCACCAGTAACCATGGCGCGGCTCGTTAAAGAGGACTACGACTTCCACGGTTGTCCGATGAAGGCAGAGGACTGGGTTCTTCTTCCGTTCCCCGCAGCAAACCGTGATCCCAGCGTGTTCGAAGAAGCAGACAAAGTCATCATCGACCGCGAAGAGAACCGTCATGCAGCGTTCGGCCTCGGCATTCATCGCTGCGTCGGATCCAACCTTGCCCGACTTGAGATGAATGTCGCCATCGACGTGTTCCTTGAGCGATTCCCAGACTTCGAACTCAACACGTCGGAAGAAGTGAAGTGGAGCGTGGGGCAGGTGCGCGGTCCGCGATCGCTGCCCGTACGCGTTCTCGCGCGTCGCTGACACGTCGCGCGACGTACGAGAACTCGGGGACACTCGTTCTCCGACACAGCCCCGTCTTACACTGGCTCGGTCATGTTGAATGTCGGTGCAGAGGGTGATTCAGAAGAGGGCTTGAACCCTCAACAACTAGACGCAGTCACCCATCCCTCCGGTCCGCTGCTTGTCATCGCCGGAGCAGGGTCAGGGAAAACCCGCGTTCTCACCCAGCGGGTCGCATGGCTCATTCGCAACGGCGTACATCCCATGAACATCTTGGCCATCACGTTCACCAACAAGGCCGCAGACGAGATGAAGGAAAGAGTCTCTGTGCTGGTTGGTCCGATGGCTCGCAGCATGTGGGTCACCACCTTTCACAAGAGTTGCGTGCGCATGCTGCGTGCGCACGCTGACAAGATCGGTTACCCGAAGACGTTCAGTATCTACGACGCTTCTGACAGCAAACGACTCGCAGGTTATGTCGTGCGCGATATGGGTCTTGATCCCCGCAAGTTCCCAGCTCAAGCTGTTCAAGCCCACATCAGTCTCTGGAAGAACGAACTGGTTACGCCATCCGCGGCACTCGATTCGGCCCAGCACATCGTCGATCGGCGTCATGCTGAGGCCTATAAGGAATACCAATTGCGTCTCGAACGGGCTGGCGCCATGGACTTCGACGATCTCCTCGTGAACACGGTCAGACTTCTTCGAGACTTTCCAGACGTACTGGCCCACTATCAGCATCAGTTTCAGCACATCCTCATTGACGAGTATCAAGACACCAACCGAGCCCAGAACCAGATTGTTCTCATGCTCGGCGCCACACACCACAACGTGTGCGTCGTCGGTGATACCGACCAGAGCGTGTACAAGTTCCGTGGCGCCGACTTCCGCAACATCACTGACTTCGAGAATGCATTCCCTGAAGTCACGGTCGTCGTACTTGCACAGAACTATCGCAGCACGCAGACCATCCTGAACGCAGCAAACGCAGTTATCGCTAACAACCGTGATCGCAAACCCAAGGATCTATGGACCGCCCATGGTGGTGGTGACCACATCGTGCGTTACTACGCCGAGGATGAGCACGAAGAGGCCGCCTGGGTGGCCAGTACCGCAAATGATATGCACGAAAGTGATGGCCGCCAGTGGCGTGAGATCGGAGTGTTGTACCGAACGAATGCGCAAAGCCGCGTAGTCGAAGAAGCCTTCATGCGTCAGGGCATTCCGTATCGCGTCGTCGGTGGCACCAAGTTCTACGACCGCAAAGAAGTGAAAGACGCGATTGCATATCTGAAGATTGCGGTCAACCCCAGCGACGAAGTCAGTATCAAGCGCATCATCAACGTGCCGAAGCGGGGCATCGGCGACACCAGCATCGGCAAACTCGACTCATGGGCTCGAGCCAATGGCACAAGTTTCTTGCAGGCACTGCGCAACGCATCAGACGTCGGCGTTACCGGTGCCGCCGTGCGTGGTATCAACTCATTTCTCACGCTTGTCGACAAGTTGGCGAGTACAGCCGAAGACGGGCCTGCCGCAGCGCT
>DCZD01000023.1:0-3374 GCA_002331255.1 Acidimicrobiaceae bacterium UBA2093
GGCTTTCGTGCAGGGCAACGTGAGCGATGGTGACCCAGTACTCGTTCGCGTGCACAGCGAATGTCTCACCGGCGACGTGTTCTCGTCGCGTCGTTGTGACTGTGGGCCACAACTGGAGAGCGCAATGTCGCTTGTGGCCAAAGCAGGTCGCGGAGTCGTCGTGTACTTGCGTGGACATGAGGGTCGCGGCATCGGCATCGGTCACAAGATCCGTGCATATTCGCTTCAAGATGAAGGGCTCGACACCGTGGATGCGAACTTGCAGTTGGGTCTTCCAGTTGACTCCCGCGAGTACGGGATCGGCGCGCAGATCATCGCTGATCTCGGTGTTCACCAGCTGCGACTGATGACGAACAACCCGTCGAAATACGGTGGCCTCGGCGGATACGGTCTGACCGTGGTCGATCGCGTTCCGCTGAACACGGTACCCACGCCGGAGAATGAGGCATATCTGCGCACTAAGCGTGAGCGCATGGGTCACCTCATTGAGTTCAACGAACAGACAGCGACCACGAAGGAGAGATCATGACACGCGCTGGTTCAGCAGAAAACAGTCCGACACTCGATGGGACAGGATTGCGTATCGGCATCGTCGCCGCTCGCTTCAACGACCACATCGTCTCAGATCTTCGTGACGGAGCACGCCGTGGACTCTCACGGTTGAACGTCGCCGACGCCGACGTCATGGAAGCCTGGGTACCTGGTGCATTCGAAGCCCCCCTTGCCGCAATGTCCATGGCACAAAGTGGCAAAGTCGATGCCGTTATCTGCCTTGGCTGCGTCATTCGCGGCGACACGGCTCACTTCGATTTCGTCGCAGGTGAAGCTGCCCGTGGCATTCAAGATGCACAACTCACGACCGGAATACCGATCATGTTCGGCGTACTCACTGTCGACACCGAGCAACAGGCACGAGACCGCAGTGGCGCTGGCATCGACAACAAGGGTGATGAGGCTGCAGTGGGTGCAGTCGAGATGGCCCAGTTGATGCGCTGCCTGAAGGGCTGAACCGCACACACATTCGGGCAACCACCACATCACGAGTCGCCTCAGCGCTCTCGTCTGAAAGGAATGCCCGATGCCACTTCTGCTTACATCACTCATCGTCGCCACAATCGGTGTTGCGTCACCGGTTCAATCTGATCATGCAGTTTCTGTATTGCGCCGCCTGGCCTTCTCCTCATCGCTTTCAACCTTCATCAGGGCTGCAGACGATCCAAAACAAGACTCTCGTCTCGACTGGTCAAGTGACGGTTGCTCGGCACCCCTCGTCGGAGGGACGGGCCGAACCTTCGATTTCACGAACGCATGTCGGCGTCACGACTTCAGTTATCGCAACTTCTCTCGAATTGACGACGGCATCTGGTGGGATGCTCCGACTCGGCGTCGCGTCGACGACAAGCTCCTCGCTGACATGCGCTTGGGGTGCTCGGTGCGCCCACCTCGAGATCGATTGTTGTGCCGTGGCTGGGCGCTGTTGTTTTATCGCACGGTGCGCGCGTATGCCGGCCCTTAGCGGGTGACGGCGTCGATGAGTTGTGCGAGCAAGTTTCCGGTTGCACCCCACACTGTCTCATCATCGAGCTCGAAGAAATGAATTGTGATCTCTCCGAATGGTGTGGTCCACAACTCATGCCGATAGGTGTCACTACGAACCAACTCGTGCAACGGAACTGTGAGGATGCGCTCAACTTCTGCGGCATGCGCAGCCAACTCGGGTTCCGTGTCTACTGCACCGACAATCGGCGTGATGGTGCTGTTGCTCACCCGAGTAGTGACAAGGTCGAGCACGCCCAGTGTGCGCACATGATGTGGGGGCAGAGCAATTTCTTCGTGTGCCTCGCGAAGCGCAGCATCTTCGTGGTTTTCCCCATCTTCCACTCGCCCACCAGGAAACGAAATCTCGCCACGATGGTTGTTCAACCTTGCACTTCGACGAGTGAGCACCGTGTGCGGTACCCCGTCTCGTTTCACGAGTGGCAGCAACACTGCAGATGGACGTGTGCCCTGCGCCGGGGCGTACGGTGCACGAGTGTCAATCGGCGTGCGGTTCAGGAAATACTGCTCGAGCCGACGAATACTTTCATCAAAATCGCCCAACACATCAAGATCACGACCTGACCACGGTGCAACTTCGCCCAGGCGGAACTGATTGGGACGAGGAATTCGCTGGTCGCCGCCTGGACGCCTATTCATGAAGTTGGTGTTGCCGCAGTCCAACCCGTCGACTTGAGTTGCACAAGCACATCAGCAAGACCAGCAGTCTTTAGGTTGGCGAGTGTGCGACCAGGGCTCTCTGCCCCTTTTTCCCACTCTTCCCACGCTGCGATGAGTTTGTTCAGATCAGGAGCCGGACGATCAAAAGCCATGTGACTCAGCGTACCGACGATCAGGTCGCAGTATTGCGTCGGAACCAGCGAGACATGAGCCCCAATCCGAGAAGTGTGATCACAACCGCTGCACCGACAAGTGTCACCGACGTCGACGATGTGACATCAAGTGTCAGTGCCGCGACACACATCAGACCGGCAACACAGACGTCAATGACGCGATGCACACTGACCGATGTGAGTCGATACGCGCCAAGCAACCCTTCAGTAGTCGCTGCATTCACGAGCACCGCGATTGCTGCAATCGATAACACTGCAGTGTCATCGGACTGCGCAGCCGAACTAACAAGCGCGAACGCAACGAAATACTCGACTAGCTGATGAAGCCAGAACCCGCGTCTCGGACGTTGCGACGTGGAATCCTTCATGAAAGGAGCACGCTATGCACAACACATTGTGCGCGAGTTACCCCGAGAAACACGTGAACCCGGACCTGACGGTCCGGGCTCACATCGGGGGGTACCGGGAACAACCACATAGGAGGGGTTAGTTATTCCCGGCGATCCAAGGGGGACGTTGTTACATCATCCCCATTCCACCGGGCATTCCGCCCCCGCCGGGCATTGCTGGTGGGTTCTTCTCTGGCTTGTCGGCCACGAGGCACTCGGTGGTGAGCACCAGAGCGGCGATCGAGGCCGCGTTCTGGAGCGCTGCACGAGTGACCTTGGCCGGGTCGATGATGCCGGCCTTGACCAGGTCGACATACTCACCTGTCGCAGCGTTGAGGCCCATGGAGCCCTTCTCGCTTTCGACGCGCTGTACGACGACCGAGCCTTCGAGGCCCGCATTGTCGGCGATGTGCTTGGCAGGCGCAACGAGTGAGTCGTACACGGTACGTGCGCCAGTGGCTTCGTCACCAGTGAGACTCTCGACAACCTTCAGCACTGATGCACGCGAGCGAAGAAGTGCGGTGCCACCACCGGCGACGACTCCTTCTTCGATAGCTGCACGTGTCGCTGACACGGCATCTTCGATGCGGTGCTT
>DCZD01000023.1:3561-3837 GCA_002331255.1 Acidimicrobiaceae bacterium UBA2093
TTTTCCTTCAGCTCGACCTCGGTCGCAGCACCCACCTTGATGACGGCCACGCCGCCAGCAAGCTTGGCGAGGCGCTCTTGCAACTTCTCGCGATCCCAATCGGAATCGGTGTTGTCGATTTCGGTCTTGATCTGGTTGATGCGTCCGGCGACATCTTCCTTGGAACCTGCGCCATCGACGATGGTGGTGGTGTCCTTGGTGATGATGACGCGCTTCGCCTTGCCGAATAGGTCGAGCGTCGCGTTCTCGATCTTGAGACCGACTTCTTCGCTGATG
>DCZD01000023.1:4070-4797 GCA_002331255.1 Acidimicrobiaceae bacterium UBA2093
CGATCACCAAAGCCAGGAGCCTTCACTGATGAGGAATTGAACGTGCCACGGATCTTGTTGACCACGAGTGTTGCGAGTGCTTCGCCTTCGACATCTTCGGCGATGATGAGCAGCGGACGACCGGTCTTCATGACCAACTCGAGCGCTGGCAACATCGACTGCACCGACGAAATCTTTGCGGCGTGGAAGAGGATGTATGGCTCTTCGAGCACTGCCTCTTGACGCTCTGCATCGGTAACGAAGTACGGCGAGAGGTAGCCCTTGTCGAACTGCATTCCCTCTGTGAAATCGAGCTCGATTCCGAAGGTGTTGCTTTCTTCGACAGTGACGACTCCGTCTTTGCCGACCTTGTCGATGGCATCGGCGATGACTCCACCAATTGCTGCATCGGCAGCAGAGATGGTTGCGACGCTGGCGATATCGCCCTTGTCATCTACATCTTTTGCCTGACCCTTGATTGACTCAACAGCTGCTGCAACGGCCTTTTCGATGCCGCGCTTCAAGCCCATTGGGTTTGCACCTGCAGCGACGTTGCGCATGCCCTGGTGAACCATGGCCTGTGCGAGAACGGTTGCGGTAGTCGTTCCGTCACCAGCGACGTCGTTGGTCTTGGTGGCGACTTCTTTCACCAACTGTGCACCCATGTTCTCGAACGGATCGTCGAGTTCGACTTCCTTTGCGATGGATACACCGTCATTGGTAATGGTTGGTGCGCCGAACTTCTTGT
>DCZD01000023.1:4980-12763 GCA_002331255.1 Acidimicrobiaceae bacterium UBA2093
TCGAGCACCACGTTGCGACCCTTGGGTCCGAGTGTGACCTTGACAGCGTCGGCGAGTTTGTTGACGCCGGCTTCGAGCGCGCGCCGAGCCTCGTCGTTGAACTTCAGTTGCTTTGCCATGGTCGGTTCACTTACCGACGATCGCGAGTACGTCGCGGCTGCTGAGAATGAGCAGGTCTTCTCCGCCGTGGCTGATTTCGGTTCCGCCGTACTTGCTGTACAGAACGGTGTCGCCGACCTTCACGTCAAGTGCGAAGTGCTTGCCTTCGTCATCGCTCCAGCGACCGGGGCCAACTGCAAGGACGGTTCCCTGCTGCGGCTTTTCTTTTGCGGTGTCGGGGATGACGAGACCAGATGCAGTGGTCTGTTCCGCCTCGCTCGGCTTTACGACGATTCGGTCATCAAGTGGCTTCAGGTTCATTGGTGTTCCTCCATAGACAAGGTGGAATGGGGTTGACCCGCCCCGGCGGTGCCGGCTTGGGGGGTTAGCACTCGGCGAGTGCGATTGCTAAGGATAGAGACTTGAGGCGACCCTTAGCAACCGGAGCCTGAGAGTGCTAACGGCTGGGGTCGCTCGGGGCCCGCAGTCCAAGCATCTGAGCCGTTGTGGCGAGCGGCAATCCGACCACATTCGACATCGACCCCTGGACCCGCTCCACCAGCACCGACCCCTGGCCTTGGATGGCATAGGCACCGGCCTTCCCGAGCGACTCCCCTGTGCCCAGGTACCACTCCAAGGTCTCGTCGTCGAGCGGTTGGAATGTGACGAGCGAGGTGACGACGGCAGCGCGCTCTCCGCATGAGTCGATCACGACGACAGCGGTGTGCACGCGGTGGGTGCGTGCACTGAGCACACGCAACATCGTGCGTGCTTCATCAATGTCGGCTGGTTGACCGAGAATGCGGCCGTCGATGTCGACGGTCGTGTCAGCAGCGATGACTGTTGCGCCTTCGTGTCGTTGCACAACACACCGTGCCTTGTCGGTTGCAACGCGGCGCACGTAAGTCAGCGGCTCTTCACGTGGCCAAGGCGTCTCGTCAACATCAGCCGGATCGACGAGCGGTTCGACCCCGAGTTCGGCCAACAGTTGCACTCGTCGTGGTGAACGCGAAGCGAGAACGACGTGTTCAGCCACCACTCAGCGCCACCACGTCAGCATCGTCGGGTGGAGTGAGATCGTCAAGATCATCTAGATAACCGTGCGGCAACACGACGCGAATGGGTCCGTTCGTATGTCCACGAGCCAAACGTTCGCCGCCCGGTACCACTGTCATCGTGGGGTCAAGCTCTTCGACTATTGACACGAGTTCGGCGTGTGATGACACCAACGCCATACGTCGACGCACGTCGGAGCCAACTGGGTAACCGGTGAGGTACCAACCGGTGTGTTTGCGGAAGTTGCGAATGCCCGAGTCATGACCTGCGTGTGAACACAACGCGTCGGCGTGGTCAACCATCACGTTTGTGACATCGCCCAGGTTTGGTGTTGCGCGCACCGCGCGACCAGCGAACGCATCGACAATGTCGCGAAACAACCACGGCTTACCGAGACAACCACGCCCGACCACGACCCCATCACAACCGGTGGTACGCACCATCTCAATAGCATCGACTGCTTCCCAGATGTCACCGTTGCCAAGCACAGGAATGCTGGTGACATGACGCTTCAATTCTGCGATTGCTTCCCAACGAGCGGTACCTGCATAGTGCTGTTCCGCTGTGCGTGCATGCAAGGCAATCATGGCGATGCCTTCTTCTTCTGCTGCTTTGCCGGTGTCGAGGAACGTGACAATGTCATCGTTTATTCCGATACGGAATTTGCACGTCACCGGAATGTCGAACTTCGATGCTTCGCGAACTGCAGCAGCCATGATCGCACGCATCAACTGGCGTTTCACCGGAACTGCCGCACCGCCACCTTTGCGCGTCACCTTATTGGCGGGGCAACCAAAATTCATGTCGATGTGGTCAACGATGTCTTGTTCACACAATGCACGTACGGCTTTACCGACGAACTCGGGGTCACTGCCGTAGATCTGCAGGCTGCGGAACTCTTCATCGGGGCCGAATGCCACCATGCGCCGAGTCTTTGCATTTCCGTGAACGAGCGCAGCAGCCATCACCATTTCATTTACATAGATGAGGCCAGGCGCGAACGACCGGCACAGCGATCGAAAGGGGGCGTTTGTGACACCAGCCATCGGTGCCAGTACCACAGGAGGCGTCACTGTGGCCCGACCCAACTGCAACGGCTTCATCTCATGGGCGACGCTCATCTCGATGACACCCCCGATGTGTCTATTGGCAAGCGCAAGTTCGGGTGTGCACCGGCGGTCAGTGGCGTGGGTCCGTCACTGCGCAGTCGATGCCAGCCTGCTGCCGCAATCATGGCTGCGTTGTCGGTGCACATTTCCCGACTCGGAAGTGCAACGCGCAGACCCTTCTCTGCTCCAACCTTCGACATCTGCTCACGCAACCGTGAGTTCGCTGCAACTCCACCACCTAGAACGACGCCTGTCGCGTTCGTCTGCTGAGCTGCTCGTACTGCTTTGGCTACGAGAACTTCGACGACCGCTGCTTGAAACGACGCTGCGACATCGTCATTCGACACATCGGGGTTCTTCTTCACATGGTTGATGACAGCAGTCTTCAACCCGCTGAATGAGAAATTGAGGCCGTCATGCAACATCGCACGGGGGAAGTCGATTGCTTCGGCATCACCACGTGTCGATGCTGCGTCGATCGCTGGTCCACCCGGGTAACCAAGGTCGAGGTATCGAGCAACTTTGTCGAAAGCTTCTCCCGCTGCATCATCGATGGTGTGACCGAGCACGCGATAACGGCCATGGTCTTGCATGTCGACGAGCATCGTGTGCCCACCGCTCACCAACAACACGACGAGTGGAAACTCAAGCGTCGGGTCATCTAGTAGCCCCGCATAGAGGTGGGCTTCCATGTGATTCACACCGATGAACGGCTTCTGCCACGCAAGTGACAGTGCCTTGGCGGCAGACACCCCGACGAGCAACGCACCAATGAGCCCCGGCCCGACAGTTGCTGCCACTGCATTGACTCGTTCTGGCTGAATACCTGCCTCTTCGATCGCACTCGACACAACTGGTAACAAGTTCTGAAGATGCGCTCGGCTCGCCACTTCTGGAACAACTCCCCCAAACTTGGCATGGATGTCGACCTGACTGCTCACCACCGATGACAAGACGTCGTTGCCGCCCATCACCACTGCAGCGGCGGTCTCGTCACAACTGGTCTCGAGTGCAAGCACCACCGTGGACTCGTCTACAGACATCGTGCGGTTCATACTCATCGGCGTGACTCTTTGATATGTGCAATCCGTGATGCAAATTCAGCACCTTGAAGGTCATGACACCACATGACAATGGCGTCTTCGGAGTTCTCGTAGTACTTCTTGCGCACGCCCGCTGGCACAAATCCGAAGCGCCGATACAAGCGTTGGGCCACATCGTTCGATGCGCGCACTTCAAGAGTCATCGCCGTACATTCGCTCTGGATTGACAGATCGCATAGATCAAGCATCAACTCGGTGGCGATGCCGCGACCCTGCCACGACGGGTGGGTCGAAATGTTCGTGATGTGAGCATCACCAGCTGAGTAAAACAGGCCCGCATAGCCGACGAGAGTGTCCCCGACGTAGGCCACGATGTAACTACGGCTACCGGTGCGAACTTGAGACAACTCGTCGACGAACACGCGATGGGTCCACGGTCGTTTGTGCACGGCTTCCTCGATGTCGAGCACACGGCGCAGATGGCGTCTCCGCATCGGTTCGGTGGTCAACTCGTTCATTGGCGATGTGCGCGTGATACCCATCATCGACCTTCTCTCGTGGCCCAGTTGATCTCGGCATCTGGCACCCGCAGATACATCGGCTCGACCAGGTGGGCCTCCACCCACTCTTCACGTACTGCCTGCTGACTAGCCAACGACAAGAGATCGTCGATGCTCGGCCACGGTGCTTCTTCCGCACGCATCGTGGTACGCGTCAATGCTTCGAATGAGTTGCTGTGACGCACAAAACCGGAGCCGACACACGTGACGTACTGGTCGCGTTCGGCGAGGTGTATCGCACAATCATCTGGTGGGGTCACCACTGGGTCGGTGAGTCGTGTCATTCGACCGTCATTTGGCTTATATACCGCCCAGTACATCTCACCTCTGCGCGCATCGAGTGCAGCTGCGACGACATCATCTTCGGTGCGTGATGCCTGAAGTGCAAGAACATCAAGGCTGCATATCGGCACCACCGGAAGATCTAGTGCCCACGCCAGCGACTGAGCTGCAGCAATCCCGACACGCAGACCAGTGAAAAGCCCGGGGCCGACGTCGACCGCTACCGCATCAAGTTGTCGAAGCGTCACACCGGCTTGTGCGCAAACGAACTCAATCATCGGCGCCAGACTTTCTGCGTGACGACGGTCGCTGTTAACGGTGGCCGAAGCGAGCGTTCCTCGATGATCACCCAATGCAACACCAACATGTTCGACAGCCGTTTCGATACCAAGAATCATCATGTCAGTCGCCCCACTTTGCGAGCGCGCGTTTCAGCTGCTCCCAGCGCGAATCCCACGTCTGTCCGATCACCGACACAACGATGTGTCGACTGTCTTCGTTGTCATCGTCGACTTCGAGAGATACGACGAGATGATGCCCCAACACTTCTTCGGCGACGTCGCCCCACTCGACCACAACGACATCGCCAAGGTCAGCAAGCTCGCGCAAGCCCAGGTCTTCCACGTCTGAAAGTCGACCTAGCCGATACAAGTCAGCATGGTGCACAATCACCGTGCCTGTGTCGTAGGTGTGTACCAAAGTGAATGTCGGCGATGACACCGTCTCGTCGGGCGACACCCCGATGCCCGCTGCGAACCCCCGTACGAATGCGGTTTTACCCGCCCCCATTTCACCCGACAGGACGATGATGTCGCGAGGTCGCACAAGTGATGCCACAGCAGCAGCGAGCTCTTCGGTCTGGTTCACATTCGTCGTACGTGCGTCGATCACAGATATCGACGCTCCATTCGCGCGCTCATTCCGCACACGATCTCATAATCGATGGTGCCAACCGACGTGGCCCATTCCGACACGGTGACCGCGTCGTTGCCGTCGGCACCGATGAGCGTCACGACGTCTCCCACTTGAACACCACCACACTCAGTGACGTCAATCATCAACTGGTCCATGGTCACCGTTCCGGCAATCGGACAGCGCTGGCCGCGCAACAGCACTTCTTGCGCAGTGGCCCACAGGCCACGTGGTACTCCGTCGGCATATCCGACGGGAACTGTGGCAATCGTCGATGTTCGGCTCACTGCACGACGCAATCCGTACGACACTGCGTCACCTGCTTCGATTGTACGAACAGCACTAACTTGCGCCTTCACGGCCAACGCCGGCCTGAATTCACCGCAGTAACTCGCAACACCAGAACCTGGCACCAACCCGTATGTCACGATTCCGACTCGAACCATGTCAAGACGTGCAGTCGACATCGTGAGCGCAGCCGCACTGTTGGCGGCATGCACACGACCAGGGTTGATTCTGGTCGCACGAATGTCGTCAATGACTCTGTTGAACGTCGCCAGTTGCCGAGCGTTTGCCTCATGGTCGGGTTCATCTGCACAGGCGAAGTGAGTGAACACTCCGGCTAGTGCAAGATTGTCTGCTTCGTGTACCGCAGTCACAAGATTGATGGCATCTTTGGGATCGACGCCAGCCCGATGCATTCCGGTGTCGACTTTCACGTGCACTGCCGCAACCACACCATGTGCTGCGGCGGCACTATTCAGTGACATGAGACCAGCACGTGATGCGATGGTCGCAGTGAGACCATGACGCACGATGTCAGCAGATTGCGACGGAGGCTGCTCGCTGAGAATGAGCACCGGCACTTCGACCCCGGCTTCACGAAGACGAGCTCCTTCCTCCACGAGCGCAACACACAACCCAGTGGCACCTCCGTCAATTGCAGCTCGCGCCACGCGCAAGGCGCCATGTCCGTATCCGTCGGCCTTCACCACCACCCACACCTCACTCGGCGCCATAAGCGAGCAAAGATGCGCGACGTTGTTACACACTGCGTCGGTGTCGACTTCAACCCAGGCCCATCGTGTCGTTGACGTGCTCACTGAGACACACTCAATTCATCGAGCACATGTGCAATCTCGCCGACGACATCTCGTGCGATGGTTCCTTCTGCGGGACACAATGATGCTGCGACGCCATGCACCACCGCCGCCGCAGTGGCTGCAGGTGCGGCGTCCATTCCACGCGCGATGAACGCAGCGACGATGCCGGACAACACGTCTCCGCTTCCGGCCGTCGCCAGGCGTTGATCGCCCGATGCAACCAAGAACGTGGGGCTATCGGCCGATGCCACGATCGAAGTCGGTCCTTTTCGCAAGACCACGCAGCCAATGCGCTCTGCAAGGCGACGGGTCGCTGCGATCTTGTCAGCGTCGTCGACATCGCCGCCGAGCGATGCGAACTCGCCATCATGCGGTGTCAGGACCGTGGGGGCAATGCGAGATGTGATGCTCGATGCATCTCCGTGTGAGTCGACGACGGCACTCAGACCGTCTCCATCGACGACGACCGGAATGGACACCGACCGAACGACGTCACGGACGAGCTCTGCAACGTCATCACCCCGACCAAGACCTGGTCCGATGACGAGTGACGCAAATCGGTGAGCATCAATAGCAACTTGTGATCCCCAGTTTTCCGGTGTCAACTGTCGCTGTACCACCTCGGTCGGGAGCGAGCTCGACCCATCGTGCGAGGTCTCGCGCATTGATGCGTGGACAATGCCAGCACCTGCGCGCATCGATGCGGCACACACCAACGCGGCAGCTCCGGTCATGCCGCCACTTCCGGCAATGACGCGCACTGCATGTGACCATTTGTGTGCATCTCGATCTCGAGGCGGGATCCATGCCGCAACATCTGTCGGTTCTACAAGAAACGTCGTTACATCGTCACAATGGTCGACAACGTCGACTCCGATGTCAGCGATTTCGATGTCACCGCTCACTCGTGGGCCATCATTCAGAAGATGGCCAACCTTTAGTGCAGCAAATGTGATAGTTCGATCTGCAAGCAACACGGCACCTTCGCACGCGCCGACATCTGCATCGAGCCCGCTCGGAACATCAACCGCGAGCACTGGCACACCGAACACCAATGGTGGCTCCCATGTGCCGTGAAATCCGGTTCCGTAAGCCGCGTCAATGACGAGATCTGCACGTTGTGAGTCGATGACTTCATCGGTCGCGTCAGCTGCTGGAATCACCTCGACGGCTGCCCCCCTGTCGATGAGTCTGCGTGCAGCCACTTTGCCGTCGGCTCCGTTGCTTCCTTTGCCAGCGATGACGACGACGCGCTTGCCATAGGCCCCACCCAACATGCGCAGCGCTGCAAAAGCCACGGCTGCACCAGCACGTTCGACCAGAACGGCATGACCGTGCGCACCGAGCATGGCGATCTGCGCCTCGTCGGCACGACGCATCTGGGTGACTGTGACGACCGGAATCACACTCCAAAGCGTACGGAGGAACCGAGCAGAAGGCTCTCAGAGGGCAGCTACGACAGCCACTGCCACCGAATCGGTATGGCTGATGGACACCATCCAACTCGACACGCCGGCCTGGAGCGCAAGTTCTTCGGCGCGACCTTCGACATGCAGCACCGGTGCACCAGATTCCGTGCGATCGAGCCAAACGTCATGGAATCCGAATGCCCCAAGACC
>DCZD01000023.1:13037-21443 GCA_002331255.1 Acidimicrobiaceae bacterium UBA2093
GCCAACTCGGTACTGGTGAACAATCGCTCTCGCATTCCGGGTCGTCTGTCTAGCAACGAGCGAAAACGTTCGACGTCGACGGCGTCAATGCCGATACCCCGCATATTTCTTACTTCGTGCGCCAGTGATCAGCGGTTTCGGACACCGGCAAGATCAACAAGTCTGCGATAGAAATTTCAGCCAGACGGTCATCACGGAAGGAACCTTCTGTCTCCGTGACCCAGTCGACGAGACGGTCGTAGCGTCGGTCATAGCCTTGCAACACGTTCTTCACCGCGGTGGCTGTCAACTTCTCGTGGAACGACACATGTAGAAGTGTGAGGCCAGTGGTCTGTGAACCCTTGATCTCGGGTACCAGGATGACGGTACGACCGTCACTTCGTCCGCGCGCCACAAGTACCTCTTGTTCGCTAGCGACACGACGTTTTGTGCCAACCAAGGAATTGCTTGAGTCGACACGTGATTTCAGGTCTCGAGCCATGCCACCACGATCGACGATCGAGATTGTGGCGGATCCGGCAACAACATCGCCTTCGATGCGGTAGCGGGTGTACCCATTCACAGTGCTCACCGCACCGTCGAGTGACGCCAGCACCTTCATCGTGCCGTACGAAAGACGGTCGCGAGATGTACCTGCGTCGATAACCGCGCGCACCAGAGCACGGTCGAGCAGACCTTCCTCACTTCGCGAGATACCCACGGTGACGGTCTTTGCCTGGTGTTTGATGGCGTCGATGGGGCGGGTCAATTCATCGATGCCTCTTGTGAGTGCAGAGATGAGATCATCGAGTAGCACCTCTGGCGATGCAACTCGCCCAGTGTCACGTTGATACGACTCGAGTGGCGACACCGCAGTGACTGTGCGCAACAGCGACACAATGCGCACGGCAGTAGATGCTTCGAGATTGCCGTCGTATTGGCCGGTCTGCAGAGCATTGAAAAATGTCTGCATAGGAGTACCGATGGCATCGTGCACCCGTGCGAGGGCGTCGTCGGCCTGCGCACCACGCTCAACGACATGCTCGATGGCTTCACGTGCCGCACGAAGTGGACGAGCCAGTGAGTCGATGGCGAGTGCAGCCTCATAACCGAACAAGTGACCGGCCATGGCAGACAGCACGAACGCCAGGCTTGATTCCACGACCGGAACGGAAATGACCGCGCTTGCGCTGTCGAAACGGGACTCGCCCTCTGATGCAACGACAATCGGAAGTGCCTTGTGTGCCTTGTAAATGGCCACTTCTTTGGCCACGTCGGTAGCGGTGCCGTCCGCCAGGCCGGCTGCGCACACCAGAATCATCGGCTCACATGACAAGTCGATGTGCTTCTTGTCTTCAGTGACGTCGCAAGAGATGGACTTGTAACACAGCTCAGAAAGCTTGATGCGAACTTCATGGGCGGCGACCGTGTTGGGTCCGTTGCCAACCACCGCCCAATAGCGGCGCGAGGGAGCGAAGCGATGAGCTGCATCGGCGATGATCGGACGCAAACCAATTACTTTCTCCATTGCATCCGGCATGTCTCGCAATGAACGAACTACGCGATCGGCAGCCTCGCGGTTCACATGCCCCGACACCTCAGCGATGGCACACGACAGCAGCGCACCTGCAGCGACTTGTGCATAGAAGGCCTTCGTACTGGCGACGCTCATCTCGACGTCGCGACCATCAGATGTATAGAGCACACCATGGGCCTTGTTCGCCAGCTCTGATCCCCGACGGTTCACTATGGCAATGACCGAGGCTCCTCGGTTCTTGAGCAAGTCCACCGTGCGATTGGTGTCGGTGGTCGTTCCACTTTGGCTGACCGCTACGACCAACATGTTGGACATGTCGGTGCGCATGTCGAAGCCGGACAACTCTGTCGCCGTCAGTGCATCGACGTGAATACGGCCGTCTGACACGGCGGATAACACTGCCACCATCGATGTTCCTGCCACGGCTGCAGTTCCCTGCCCGATGACGCGGACGCGAGTGATGATGCCGTCTGCCAACTTCCGACGAATGTCGTCGGGAAGTGTGTCCGTACCGAGATCGGCATGCACACCTCCGTCGCGCTCGACGATGCGACCGCGCAGAGTCTTTCGAAAACTTCGCGGAGCTTCGAGGATTTCTTTCAACAAAAAGTGTGGGGCTTCACCACGGTCAATATCCCGCGTGGTTACTTCTGCAGTGATCACGGAATCATCGGCAATCGGAAGTGCGGTGCCGTCGTAAGCAGACATGGTGAGCCCATCAAGACCACCTGCCCCATCGGCATCGAGCACCATGATCTGACCACGGCTTGCGGGTTGGTCGGCATGTGCGAGAGCTTCTCCATCCATGCGCACATATCGCAGAGTCTCTTCGACCACTCCATAGGGCTCGCTCGCCACGATGTAACGGTCTTCTGCAAGACCAATGCACAATCCCTGTCCACTTCCATGGAGGGCAAGCAACATTTTGTTCGGAGACTCGGCACTCACCAGGCCGATCGCCACCGAACCTTCAAATGACGACACGGTCTTTCGGAACGCTTCGGTCAACTCGTTTTCTGCGCGGAACCGCTGCACGAGCGCTGGAATGACCTTCGCGTCGGTGGTGATGGGGTCGGCAAACTTGAGTGAGTGACGCACCTTCAGATCTGCGTGATTGTCGACGTCACCATTCAGAACTCCGATGGCGATGGTGGACACAGTGTCATCATCTTCTTCGCTCGTGACGGGGTGGGCGTTCGGCTCGGAAATGATGCCAACACTGGCCCACCGCGTGTGTCCGAGCACGGTGGTTCGCACTCCAGGGAGGGAAAGAGCATGGCGCAACAACTCGTCGTCCATGACGGACGTGCGCATCTTTCGCGTGTTGTCACCGAGTTCACCAATTTCAGCCGCCGCCTTGTATACGAACACCAGCGAACGGCCGTGTGCGCGCACGCTGTTGTTGGTGAACAACGGATCACCGACGCGGTCGCGCAGCATGGATGCAATCGGTTCGCTCGCAGGGTTGAGTGCCTCGCCCCACACGATGACACCAACACCGGCAGAATCTCGTCCACGAACCTCGAGTCGGTCAAGTGCTGACAGAGCCTGCTGGATGCTGAAGTAACCGCACAGCGCCCCCGACGACGCATGGCGACCAGCTAAGGCATGCACGGCATCGGCGGTACGCAAACGATCACGTCGCAGCGACCAGAGTGGGTCACGAACTGCAGCGACCAAGGCTGCCTCGCCTTCAATGTGGGCGGGACTACCCGTCAATGCATCGACACGACGATCCTCTTCAGTGGCATAGACATCGAGTGCATCAAGGCGCGTCGTCATTGCGGCAACTAGTTCGAGATTGCCAGCGAGCGCCTGCATGCCAGCATCACCCCGCAACAACTCATCGACATAGCGAAGGTGTTGCGCAACTATCGCATTGTCTCCGCGTGCACCGATAGCGGCGTCGAGCCCCGTCAGTACCTCGTCACGACTAGGTACTGCACGACCCGTCGGGCGGGAGACGATGCCAATGATGCCGCACATGTTTCGAGATTAGTGAGCCTCGTCGGCCGCACGGACCGCATCGGCAAGCGTGTCGGCAACTTCTCGCGCAAATTCAGCAGTTTCAGCCTCGACCATGACTCGAATCACGGGTTCAGTACCTGATGCACGAAGCAGCACTCGCCCATTCCCTGCGAGCAGGCGCTCCGCTGTCGCTATTTGATCGGCCAATATCTCAGCCGGATCAGAGATCTTGTTGTTCGTGCGCACATTGACCAACACCTGCGGATACGACGTCATCACGTCGCGTGACACTTGCGAGAAGTCAGACTTCGTGCGCTGCAGATGCTCAGCAAGCATGAGACCAGCCAATAGTCCGTCACCTGTGGTGGCATGCGCCGCGTAGATGATGTGGCCACTCTGTTCACCACCCAGAACCAGATCACTGGATTCGAGCGCTTCGAGCACATGCCTGTCACCCACCGGAGTAACCACTACATCGATGTCATGTGACTGCATCGCGCGATGGAAACCGATATTCGACATGACCGTCACTGCGACGGACTTGTTTCGCAGCAGACCACGTTGCGCCAAGTCGACGGCGGCCAGTGCGATGAGGTGGTCCCCGTCGACGATGTAACCATCGGACGTGACGCCAATGACTCGATCGCCGTCGCCATCAAAACTCAAGCCCAGATCAGCAGAGGATGTCGCCATATGCTCCGCAAGTGACCCGGGGTGAGTTGCTCCACATTCTTCGTTGATGTTCGTGCCATCAGGTGATGCATGCGTGACTTCGACCAGGGCACCGGTACGCAGGAACACTTTGCCTGCGACTTCTGACATGGCACCATTTGCACAGTCGAGTGCAATAGTGAGCCCGTTCAGTCGGCCTTCACCGATGATTGACACACGATGATCGATGTACTCGTCGAGCAGGTTGCTTGCCGCATGGACTGTTGCCTCGGGAATTCCCTGCTCGGCTGTGCTCATGGCATGCCATTCACGTTCGATCTCTACTTGTTGCGTATCGGACAACTTCGCGCCGCCAGCAGCAAATACCTTTATCCCATTGTCTTTCCAAGGGTTGTGTGACGCCGTGATGGAGACGCCCACCCAATCGTGGGTTTCAGCGATGAAGGCGATTGCCGGCGTTGGCGCAACACCAAGAAGGTGCACCTCTACCCCTTCGGCAGTGATGCCTTGAACGAGCGCCGATTGCAGCGATGGTCCACTTTGTCGGGTGTCGCGACCAACCACAACGGCTGTCGGCGACAATACGCGAGCAACGGCTCGGCCGAGATCACGAACTGATTCGACGGATAAGTCCTCGAACGCTGTGCCACGTACACCGTCTGTTCCGAAGTGAAGCATGACCTTGGGTGTTGGAAAGTGCACGCACGCTGTGCGTGCGGCGCAATTCAGCGCTTGGTGTACTGCGGAGCCTTACGGGCCTTCTTGAGGCCGTACTTCTTGCTCTCTTTGCGACGTGAATCGCGAGTGAGCAGTCCGGCCTTCTTCAGTGCCGGACGAGTTTCAGGATCCATCTCGACGAGCGAACGTGCGATTGCCATGCGCAATGCACCAGCTTGACCATTGACGCCGCCACCGTAGATGTTGGCATCGATGTCGAAAACTGTTTCGTTATTCGTGACACGCAGTGCCTCGATGGCAACCATGCGTTGCGTGGGCGTGGTGAAGTACGCCTCGATTGCTCGACCGTTAACGGTGACCTTGCCAGAACCGGCCCGAACGTTCGCGCGTGCGACGGCTTCCTTACGGCGGCCCGTTGTCTGTGTGAGCGGTGCAGTTGCCACGAATGACTCCTTGAAATTGTTCAGCGCGCCTTGGCGGCGCTGACGTCGAACGGAACTGGATTTTGCGGAGCGTGCGGATGCGATGCACCGGCATACACCTTGAGCTTCTTCACCATCTGGCGACCAAGTGGTCCCTTCGGCAGCATGCCGGCAATGGAGCGACGAATTGCATCGTCGGGCTTGCGTGCCAACAGCTCTGCGTATGACTCGCTCTTCAAACCACCGGGGTAACCCGAGTAGGTGTAGATCATGCTCTTCTCGGCCTTGTTCGAGGTCATGACGACCTTCGAGGCATTGATGATGATGACATGGTCACCAGTGTCGATGTGCGGCGCGAACATCGGCTTGTGCTTGCCGCGGAGCAGGCGGGCGGCTTCCGTGCAGATACGACCAAGCACCATGCCCTCGGCGTCGATGACGTGCCAAGTGCGTGTGATGTCGCTCGGAGTGGGTGTGTAAGTGGCCATGGAACTTCCTTGACGACGGCGGAGGACCCGCCGGCTGACCGGTTTGCACCGGAACCTCGAAAGGATACGGGTCGGGTTGGCCGGCCTACAACCGTCCCCCTCCTGAAATCAGGATCGATTCGGCGCGCTCGGGCGGCACCGGGCTAGTTAGTAGCCGACCTCGACCAGACACAGGCCGTGAGGCGGGGCCAATGGGGCGTTCAGAGTGCGGTCCTTGGCGAGCATGATGCGGCGCATGTCGCTCGGGAGGTGTTTGCCCTGTCCGATGTCAACCATCAGCCCAACGACCGAGCGCACCATCTGATGGCAAAACGCGTTCGCTGTGATGTGGAAAACAAGCACATCGCCGTCCTGGTTCCACTTCGCTTGCATGACATACCGGTGCATCGAAGCGGCGGGTTGGCCTTCCTCGGTCGGAGGTCGCTTGCAGAAAGACGTGAAGTCGTGTTCGCCGATGATGGCATCACATGCCAGTCGCATGGCATGCACACGCAACGGCTCGCGAACGTGCCACGCCGTGAGCAACTTGAATGGGTCCGGTGTCGCCGTATTCAAGATGGTGTACTCATAACGACGCCACTTGGCACTGAAACGAGCATGGAAGTCGGCATCTGCCCATGTGATTTCGCGCACCACGATGTGCGGTGCGCACAATGCATTGACACTCCGCTGGACTTGCGAGAGATCAACACTCGACGGCAGATCGGCACTAACTACTTGTGCGCTTGCATGCACTCCGGCGTCGGTGCGACCGGCACCGACGATTGCAACTGGTGAACGCACGACGGTCGACAGGGCTTCATTCAGTCGACCAGCAACCGTGTCGACACCATCGTTTGCCGCGAAACCGCGAAACGGTGTGCCGTCGTAGGCCACATGCAAACGGACCCGCGCAAGCGCGGGCCCGTCAATAGATGCCATCATCTTTCGTCCGGTTCATTCACCGGCGTCAGTTGTCAGACCAGTTCGATGCGCGCCATCGGCGCAGCGTCACCCTGGCGAGTTCCGAGCTTCAAGATGCGTGTGTATCCACCATTGCGCTGGAGGTAACGGGGCGCGACCTCATTCACCAACTTGGTGGTCATTTCTTTGTCACCCAAGTAACCCTGGATCTGACGAATGCGATGGATGCGCATGGGCGACTCACTCTGGGCCTTCTTGGCCTTCGTGATGAGCTTTTCTGCGATGGGACGTAGCGCTTTGGCTTTTGCCTCGGTGGTGACGATTCCTTCGGCAGCGAAAAGTGATGCCGCCAGGTTCGCCATGAGGAGGCGCTGATGTGCGGCGCTACCGCCGAACCTTGGCGCGCGACGTGGTGTTGCGGGCATGTGACTACTCCTTAGACGTTTCTCAGAGACGCAGCGAAAGGCCGCGCTCGTCGAGCTTCTGAATGATTTCGTCGAGGCTCTTCTGACCGAAGTTGGTGATGTTCAGAAGGTCTTCCTCGCTGCGCTGCAGCAGTTCGCCAATTGTGTTGACTTGTGCACGCTTCAGGCAGTTACGCGGACGCTCGGACAGATCGAGGTCTTCAATCGGGTGATCGAGGTCGGGCATACCGACATTCGCACCGAGAACTTCAGACAACTCGAGGCCCTGCGGCTCGTCGGACAACGTGGCGACGATGTCAACGAGTGAACGCAGCGTTGCTCCGGCAGAAGCAAGTGCTTCGCGGGGCTGCATCGAACCGTCGGTCTCGATGTCGAGAACGAGACGGTCGTAGTTGGTGCTCTGACCGACGCGGGTGGGCTCGATTTCAAACATGACGCGACGCACTGGAGAGAAGATGGCGTCAATCGGCACGACACCGATGATGCGATTCTCAAGGTCACGCTCACTCGACACGTATCCACGACCACGCTCGATGGTCACATCGACTGCGAGGTGTGCACCTGCATTCAATGTCGCGATGTGGAGGTCCTTGTTCAGAATCTCAACTTCTGCGGGGCACGGAATATCGCCAGCCTTCAAATCAGCCGGACCCTTGACATCAAGACGCAACACCACGGGCTCGTCGCTCGTGCTGGTGATGACGATGTCCTTGAGGTTGAGGATGATCTCAGTGATGTCTTCGGTAACTCCGTTGACGGTGGTGAACTCGTGCTGCGCGTTGTCGAACTTCACGGTGGTGATTGCAGCACCAGGAATGGACGACAGAAGCACGCGACGTAGCGAGTTTCCGATGGTGTGTCCGAAGCCGGGCTCGAGCGGGCCGACAGCGAAACGCTGACGGTTGTTCTGCTCTTCGCCGATTGCTTCGACTGTGGGACGCTGAATAACAAGCATGGTGATCTCCTGGGCCTGGAGTGAAGGGTTACTTGGAGTAGAGCTCGACGATGAGCTGTTCGCGGACGGGGACATCGATGTGTTCGCGCTGTGGAAGTTCACGCACGGTCACGTTCTTGTCTCCGGCCTCGAGCCAGCCGACGAGCGGACGGTCGAGAGTGTCGATGTTGTGTTGAATTTGGATCATGTTGACGGCCTTGGGTGACAAGGACACCACCTGTCCACGCTTCACGCGATACGACGGAATGTTGACTCGCTTGCCGTCGACCTGAAGAAGGCCGTGGCTGACGAACTGACGCGCTTGCGGACGGGTGCTGGCCCAACCGGCGCGGAAAACGATGTTGTCGAGGCGTTGCTCGAGCAGACGAAGCAGGTTCTC
>DCZD01000023.1:21724-24277 GCA_002331255.1 Acidimicrobiaceae bacterium UBA2093
TCTTGCAGCTGCGTGAGGTATTCGCTGCCGGCATTGCGACGGCGAGTACGACCATGTGCTCCCGGAGGGAACGGGCGACGATCGAGAGCCTTGCTTCCCTTGGCATTCTCGAAGATGTTCGTGTTGAGACGACGGGAAAGTCGAACTTTGGGGCCTGTGTAACGCGCCATGATCAGCTCCTGCGACGCTTCGCTTGACGACAACCGTTGTGTGGCACGGGAGTGACGTCTTTGATTCCGGATACTTCGATGCCCACATTCTGGATAGAACGCAACGCGGTGTCGCGACCAGAACCCGGACCCTTCACGTACACCTCGGCGCGACGAAGACCATGCTCCATCGCTGCACGAGCTGCTTTCTCAGCTGCCATTTGAGCGGCGAACGGAGTGGACTTACGAGAGCCCTTGAAACCGACGCCACCAGACGATGCCCACGAGATGACATTGCCCTCGAGGTCGGTGATGGAGACGATGGTGTTGTTGAACGAGCTCTTGATGTGAACGACACCGTTGGTGACGTTCTTGCGCTCACGCTTACGCGGACGACGACCGCCTGCTGCTGGCTTTGCCATGACTGGATTACCTCACTGCCTTCTTCTTGTTGGCAACCGTCTTCTTCGGGCCTTTGCGCGTACGAGCATTCGTGTGTGTGCGCTGACCGCGCACTGGAAGACCCTTGCGGTGACGAATACCTTGGAGACAACCGATTTCGATCTTGCGCTTGATGTCTTGCTGCACGTCACGTCGCAAGTCACCTTCGACGGTGACATTTGCGTCGACCCATGCACGGATGCGGTTGACCTCTTCTTCAGTGAGGTCACGCACGCGGGTGCTCTTGTCGAGACCCGTGTCGTTGCAGATGCGATTAGCGGTCGTGCGACCGATACCGAAGATGTAGGTGAGCGAAACTTCCAAACGCTTTTCGCGCGGGATGTCGACGCCAGCAATACGTGCCATTGAACTGTTGATCCTTCGTGTGTCTCTCAGCCCTGGCGCTGCTTGTGCCGGGGGTTCTCGCAAATCACCATCACACGCCCATGGCGACGGATGACTTTGCACTTCTCACAGATTTTTTTGACGCTTGGGCGTACCTTCATTGCGATCTCACTTGAAGCGGTATGTGATACGACCTCGGGTGAGGTCGTATGGGGTGAGCTCAACTTGGACCTTGTCACCAGGAAGAATTCGGATGTAGTGCATGCGCATCTTTCCGGAGATGTGCGCCAACACTTTGTGTCCGTTCTCGAGTTCGACCTTGAACATGGCGTTCGGCAGTGACTCGAGGATCGTGCCTTCCAGCACGATCGCGTCTTCCTTGGGCTTGGCCAGATGAGTCTCCTTGGTAGTGACTTTGGGTTGTCCCCCTGGCGAACCCGCCATAGGGACAAGTGGCAATGCTATCGGCGGGGTTCGACGCTCCCACGAGGCGCTTTGGCCGATGTGGCCGAGATCGGGGCCTATCTGTGGCGTTCGATGGCTGAGGTCAGCCGGTCAAAGACCACGTCGGGGTCACCCACCCCATCAACCGACTCAAGGCGCCCACTACCCCCGTAGTAATCGATGAGTGGTTGGGTCTGGGTCTCGTACAGGTCAAGTCGACGGTTGATGGCATCAGGGGTGTCGTCGGCACGCTGCACCACATCTCCTCCACACATGTCGCACACCCATGGGCTGCGGTCGATGCCCGTGCTCGTGTAATTCGCACCACAGTCGCGGCACACGCGACGCGACGTCAGACGCTCAAGCACTAACTCACGCGGCACAACGAGGTCGATGACCACGTCAAGTGGTCGCGCCTTCGCGGACTTGTCAAGAGCTTGCGCCTGGGCCACGGTGCGCGGGAAGCCGTCCAAGATGTATCCGCGCGTACGAGCATCGTCCATGCGCAAACGTTCATCGACAAGAGCGACCATGATGTCGTCACCAACAAGGCCACCAGCCTCGATCACGTTCTTCGCAGACTTCCCAAGATCAGTTCCTTCACGCACAGCAGCGCGCAACATGTCACCGGTCGAGATATGAGGCACGACAAAGTGACGTGACATACGCACGCACTGTGTGCCCTTGCCCGCTCCTTGGCGGCCCAACATCACCAAGCGAACTCCGGGAATCATGTCGCCACCTGATCAGCGCCTCGACGGCACGCCGATCACTTGAGGAATCCCTCGTAGTTGCGCAACATGAGTTGGCTGTCAATCTGGCGCATCAATTCAAGCGCAACACCCACCGCGATGAGAACCGTTGTACCTGCGAACGGGAACGACTGCACGTCACCTACCCACAAAATGATGTACGGCGTGATTGCAATGAACGCAATGAACAATGCCCCAGGCAATGTGATGCGGTTAACGGTCTTACCTAGGAACTTCTCGGTCTGCGGACCAGGACGGATTCCAGGAATGAAGCCACCCTGCTTACGCAATTGATCAGCCTGACGAATGGGATCAAACGCGATCGAGTTGTAGAAGTAGGCGAACGCCACGATGAGTCCGAAGAAGAACACGATGTACACCAGGTTCTGGCTGTTGATGAGATATTGGTCAACAAAACGGGC
>DCZD01000023.1:24553-30267 GCA_002331255.1 Acidimicrobiaceae bacterium UBA2093
GGGACCACTCCGGACTGATTGACCTTCAGCGGAATGTAGGTGTTCTGACCGCCGTACATGCGACGACCAACGACACGCTTGGCGAATTGCACCGGAATGCGACGCTGGCCGAGCTCGACACGCACGACCGCGAACAAGATGGCAATTGACACGATGACAAGAACGGCAAACACAACGAACTTCTTGCTCTGCAAGATGGAGTAATAGCCGTATGGCAAGCCCGCCACGACTGATGCGAAAATGAGCACAGACATGCCATTGCTGATGCCGCGCTGACTGATGAGCTCACCGAGCCACATGAGGAAAGCCGTTCCGGCCACGAGGGACGGAATAACAAGCAAAGCCTTCGGCATGAACGGGTCGAGCAACACGACGTCTGGGGCCTGTGCAGCGGCGCCGAAGAATGCTGAGCCGTTGCCTTGGCCGAAGATGAACGTGAGACCCGCGCCCTGCAGCGTCGCGATGGCGATGGCCACGTACCGAGTCCACTGCGTGATCTTGCGCTGACCGACGGCGCCCATCTCCTGCCATTCCTGCAATTTCGGAATGACCACATTCAAGACCTGCATGATGATGCTTGCCGTGATGTACGGCATGATGCCCATCGCGAAGATCGAGAACGAGCTGAAAGCACCGCCAGAGAACAAGTTCAAGAAGCCGAGCGCGCCTTGCGTACGTGCCGACTCGCGCAACTGCGCGACTGCTGCGGCATCGACACCGGGCACTCGAATGGCGGAACCGAATCGGTACACCATGATGATCGCCATGGTGAAGAGAACCTTCTTGCGAAGATCCTCCACCTTGAAGATGTTCTTCATATTCGCGAACACTGGCGACTCCCTCTAGATCGAGCGGCGACGTGGATGACAGCCGCTGAAATCAGCGGTTGGTGAACTGGTTGCCCTTTGCCGCAGGACGAACCTTGTGCGGCAACGGCAAGATGGTGACGCTTCCGCCAGCGGCGACGATGGCCTGTTCGGCCGCCTTCGACACTGCATGAGCCGAGACCTTCACCGGCTTGGTGATGGTGCCACGTGCGAGAACTTTGACGAGCGTGCCCTTGTGGGCAACGCCACGCTTCACGAGAATCTCAGGGTTGACTTCGCTCTCGCCAATGGCCTCGAGTGAATCGAGGTTGACGGCGTAGTACTCGACGCGGAATGGGTTGTTGAAGCCCTTCAACTTCGGCACGCGTTGCTTAAGTGGCATCTGTCCACCTTCGAAACCACGTGCCACTGTGTTGCGGGCGTACTGACCCTTGGTACCACGACCGGCGGTCTTGCCGCCCTTGCCACCGATACCGCGACCAACGCGCTTACGACGCTTGGCACTACCTGGTGCTGGTGCGAGTTCATCGACGCGCATGATCAGTTCTCCTCTACTTCGATGAGGTGCGGAACGCGCGAAATCATTCCCCGAATTTCGGGGCGATCTGGCAACGTGTTCGTATCGCCGATCTTGGTCAAACCGAGTGCGCGCAGCGTGCCACGAGCCTTCGGCTTGTTGCCGATCTTTGAACGCTTGAGAGTGACTTTGAGTGTCTTCTCAGCCATGGTCAGTGTCCTCCACCCGAAGCGATCGCCTTCTGACGCTCGTTATAGGCCTTCAACATTCCCTTCGGAACAAATGAATCTGCAGGAATTCCACGACGCTTTGCGACGACATCGGGACGCTGCAATTGCTGCAGACCCGCGATGGTCGCACGTGCGACGTTGATGGCGTTCGCAGAGCCAAGTGACTTGGCGAGCACGTCGTGAATACCGGCCTCTTCCAAGATGACGCGAGCTGCGCCACCGGCGATAACACCGGTACCAGGAGCGGCGGGCTTCAACAGAACGCGACCTGCACCAGAGATACCTTCGATTGGGTGGGTGATGGTGCTTCCGGCGAGTGCGACTGAGAACAAGTTCTTCTTCGCTTCTTCGGTGCCCTTCTGGATTGCCAACGGAACTTCTTTGGCTTTTCCGTATCCGAGACCAACTCGACCATTTCCGTCACCGACAACAACGAGAGCGGTGAATGAGAAACGACGTCCACCTTTCACAACCTTCGCAACGCGATTGATGTGAATGACGCGTGACTCACGCAATGCACCCGGTTCGGGAGTGGTTATTGCTTGAAAGTTGCTCATCAGAACTCCAGTCCTGCTTCACGGGCGGCTTCTGCCGCTGCCGCCACGCGACCGTGGTACCGGTAGCCACCGCGGTCGAACACGACCTTGCTGACACCAGCAGCCTTAGCGCGCTGTGCGAGAAGTTTGCCCACCTGTGCGGCCGCCGAAACGGTGGCTCCGCTAGATGAACGCATGTCAGCCTCGACCGATGATGCAGCTGCGACGGTGCGCCCTGCCTCATCGTCGATGAGCTGCAAGTTGAAATGCTTGTTGGTGCGGTGCACTGCAAGACGTGGACGCTCCGCGGTGCCGTGGATCTTCTTGCGCACGCGACGGTGGCGACGAAGACGGCCTTCGCGGCGGACCTTGGCGATGTTAGACATGACGACCTACCACTATTTCTTTCCGGCTTTGCCGGCCTTGCGAATGATGCGCTCGTTCACGTAGCGCACGCCCTTGCCCTTATATGGCTCTGGTTTGCGAATGGAACGGATGTTGGCAGCGACCTGACCGACGAGTTCCTTGTCGATGCCCTTCACGATGACTTTCGTCTGCTGGGGCACTTCGAAGGTGATTCCGGCTGGTGCAGGAACGATGACAGGGTGCGAGAAACCAAGCGCGAGACGCAGGTTCTGGCCCTGAGCTTCAGCGCGGTATCCAACACCGACGATGTCGAGTTCCTTCGCATAACCCTCGGTAACACCGACGACCATATTGCTGATGAGCGTGCGGGTAAGTCCGTGGAGCGAACGATTGACGCGGTCGTCAGCAGGGCGCGACACCGTGATCGTGCTGTCTTCCTTCGCGACGATGATGTCGCCAGGAATATCGCGGCTCAACGTGCCTTTCGAACCCTTCACCGTGATGGTGCGTCCGGCAATGGACACATCAACACCTGAGGGAATTGTGATCGGTGCTTTTCCGATACGTGACATGGTCAGTTCCTCTCGTTCACCACACGAAACAGAGCACTTCACCACCGACCTTGCGCTGACGCGCTTCCCGGTCGGTCATGAGGCCCTGGCTGGTGGACAGGACGGCGACTCCCAAACCACCGAGAACTCGGGGAAGGGTCTTTGAATTGCGGTACACGCGCAGGCCCGGGGTGGACACGCGCTTCACACCAGAGATGGTGCGACGACGATCGTCGGAGTACTTCATAGAGATGGAGAGCACGTTGCCCGGACCCTTGGGGTTCGGGTTGACGCTGTAGTCAGAGATGTAACCCTCTTTCTTCAGCACTTCGGCAAGTGCCACCTTCTGCTTGGACGAGGGCATGTCAACCGTCTCGCGAAACGACTGGTTGGCGTTTCGGATGCGGGTGAGCATGTCGGCAATGGGATCAGTCATCATGATGCGTACCTCACCAACTTGCCTTCGTCAGACCTGGGATCTCACCAGCATGTGCCAACTCGCGCAGGCACACACGGCAGAGACCGAACTTGCGGAACACCGAACGTGCCCGACCACAACGACGGCAACGCGTGTAAGCGCGCACCTTGTACTTGGGCTTGGCGTTCGACTTGTTGATCAGAGACTTCTTAGCCATGTCTTCCTCACCTACTTCTTTCCACCGCGGGCACCAGGACGGCTCGAACGCTTCTTGCGCGATGCCGCCCCTCCCTCGTTGCCCTTCTTGAAGGGGAATCCGAATGCGTCGAGCAAAGCTTTTCCTTGCTCGTCAGTATTTGCGCTTGTGACGATGGTGATGTCCATCCCACGAGGTGCGTCGATCTTGTCGTAATCGATTTCAGGGAACACTGTCTGGTCGGAGAGACCGAACGTGTAGTTGCCATGTCCGTCCCATGACTTCGCCGGCAAACCGCGGAAGTCGCGGATACGCGGGATGGCCACGGAGAGCAGTCGATCGAAGAATTCCCACATGCGGTCGCCGCGTAGCGTGACCTTGCAACCAATCGCTTGGTTCTCGCGCAGCTTGAAGCTGGCGATGGAGTCACGCGATTTGGTGACCACTGGCTTCTGACCGGCGATCAGTGTGAGGTCGGCAACTGCACCTTCAAGCAGCGATGGCTGCTGCGTTGCTTTGCCGACACCCATGTTGATGACGATCTTTTCGAGCGTGGGAACCTGCATCGGGTTGCTGTACCCGTACTGACCCATGAGCGTGTTGCGAACATCGGTCGCATAGCGCTGCTTGAGTCGTGGAGCAGTGGTGGTTGTCATCAGACTTCCTCCCCTGTCTTCTTGGCGACGCGCACCTTGGTGCCATCGGCGTTGACCTTGAAACCGACGCGGGTCGGCTTGCCCTTGCTGAGCAACATGACGTTTGACGCGTCGATCGGCAGTTCCTTTTCGATGATGCCGGCCTGCTGCGTTTGTGAACGTGCCTTGGTGTGTCGCTTCACGGTGTTCACACCCTGAACGACGACTTTGTTGTCCTTGGGAAGAACTGACTCAATGATGCCCTTCTTGCCCTTGTGCTTGCCTGAGATGACGACGACTTCGTCGCCTTTACGCAACTTCATGTCACAACACCTCCGGTGCGAGCGAGACGATTCGCATGAATTTCTTGTCACGCAGTTCGCGACCAACTGGTCCGAAGATGCGCGTTCCACGCGGCGTGAGGTCATCTTTGATGAGAACGGCAGCGTTCTCGTCGAAACGGATGTACGAACCGTCGGGACGACGCTTCTCTTTCTTGGTGCGAACGACGACGCAACGGACGACTTCGCCCTTCTTGACGCCGGCACCAGGAATGGCATCTTTGACAGTGCCGATGAAGACATCACCGATCGAGGCGTAACGGCGGCGTGTGCCACCGAGCACCTTGATGACGAGCACTTCACGTGCGCCACTATTGTCCGCAACGCGGAGACGGGACTCTTGCTGGATCACTTTGCACGCTCCAGAACTTCCACGACGCGCCAGCGCTTGGACTTTGACAAAGGACGAGTCTCCATGACACGGACCTTGTCGCCCACTTGGACGTCGTTTGCCTCGTCATGTGCGTACAGCTTCTTGGTGCGCAACACGAACTTGTCGTACTTGGGGTGACGAACGCGCTCGACGACAGCGACGACGGCAGTCTTGTCCATCTTGTTGGACACGACTACTCCGTCGCGCACTTTGCGCGTCGTACGTTCGGCAGATGTGGTTTCTTCAGCCATCTCTGTGCTCACTTCCCTGCTGCCTCGGCCGCCACGATTTCACGCTGACGAATGAGGGTGTTGATGCGTGCGATCTGACGACGCACATTGCGCAACTCGGCGGTGTTGTCGAGCTGGCCAGTGGCGTTGCGGAATCGCAAGTTGAGTGCTTCCTGCTTGGTCGCGCGAAGCTCGGAAACGAGCGACGCGAGGTCCATGTCGCGGAGGTCTTCGATTGAACGTGTCATCGTCGTCTCCTACTCAGATCGGCTCATCGCGTGTAATGACGCGGGCCTTGATGGGGAGCTTCTGCACAGCGCGCTCGAGAGCGGACTTTGCGATCTCCGGGGTCGGATAGGAAAGTTCGAAGAGCACGCGACCGGGGCGCACAACTGCAACCCACAATTCGGGGTTGCCCTTGCCGGAACCCATGCGAGTTTCAGCGGGCTTCTTCGTGACCGGCTTGTCAGGGAACACGTTGATCCAGACCTTGC
>DCZD01000023.1:30465-31019 GCA_002331255.1 Acidimicrobiaceae bacterium UBA2093
TGTGACGGGTCATGGCAATACGTGCCGCTTCGATTTGGCGCGCGGTGAGCCAGCCAGGCTCGAGAGCCTGAATGCCGTACTCGCCGAATGCGAGAGCGTTGCCGCCCTTCGAGTCGCCTTTCATACGACCGCGCTGCTGCTTACGGTGCTTGACCTTGCGAGGCATCAACATAATCAGTCATCTCCCCTGAGCTTGGGTGTCTCGTGCGCATCTTGCATACGACGCTCGATCGCCTCTTCCTCTTCGAGCAAACGCTCGAACTCGGGATCGGCTTCCTTCACGAGTGGTGTCACTTCGGTCTCGACGAACTCAGTTGCGCGTGGTCCACCAGAGGACACGACACGACGGGGCTCTTGCTGCGACTGACCTGATGTTTCACCGACGGCCATTGCAGCTTCGCGTGAGATCTTGTCTTGAGTCGAGCTCTTGTACGGCAAGATGTCGCCCTTGTACAGCCACACTTTGACGCCGATGCGTCCGGACGTGGTGCGAGCTTCACGGAAGCCGTAGTCGATGTCTGCGCGAAGAGTGTGCAACGGCACACGACCTTCGC
>DCZD01000023.1:31202-32743 GCA_002331255.1 Acidimicrobiaceae bacterium UBA2093
CGACCTTCGCGGTACCACTCGGTGCGGCTCATTTCTGCGCCACCAAGACGACCAGAGCACTGAACACGAATGCCGAGTGCGCCGTACTTCTGCGCATTCTGAACCGCACGCTTCATGGCGCGACGGAAAGCGATGCGATTCGCCAACTGGTCGGCGACACCTTGAGCGATGAGAGCAGCGTCGAGTTCGGCTTGCTTGATTTCAACGATGTTCAACTGCACACGTGGGTTGCCGGTGATGCGAGTGAGGCCAGCGCGAAGTTCGTCTGCCTTCGCACCTTTACGACCGATAACAATGCCAGGACGTGCGGTGTGCACGTCGATGCGCAACTTGTCACGAGTGCGCTCGACTTCGATGCGGCTGACAGCAGCATCTTCGAGCGAGCCCATGAGATACTCGCGAATCTTCCAGTCCTCGGTGAGGTAGTCCTTGTATTCGCGGGTGCTGAACCAGCGGCTCTTCCAATCGGTGGTGACACCAAGACGGAAGCCGTACGGATTGATCTTCTGGCCCATCAGTTCCCCGTTTCCTCAGAAGTTGCTTCGGCAGTGGCTGTGTCGGTCGACTCGGCTGTGGGCTCTGTCGACTCGGGTGCCTTCTCGCCACCTGAACGCTTGCGGCTTGCTTCGACTCGCGCACGTCGGTTGGACAGCGCGCTTCCGCGTGCACTCGACTTCGCGTCACGTCGCGCCATCATCTCGTCAGGCATCTGGTCGACGATGACGGTGATGTGGCAGGTGCGCTTATTGATGTGTCCGGCACGACCACGAGCACGTGGGCGGAAACGCTTAAGGGTCGGACCCTCGTCGGCGAAACATGCCTTTACATACAAGTCATCGGCGTCGAACTGGGTCTTTTCGTCATTGACGGCGTTGGCGACCGCCGAGGCGAGAACTTTGCGCACGACACGAGCTGCCTCGCGGTCGGTGAACTGCAGGATCTCGTCTGCGCGCTTCACGTCGACGTCACGGATGAGGTTGAGCACAACTCGCGCTTTCGATGCAGACATACGCACGAAACGAGCAGTCGACTTCACGCCGCTCTTCGTGCCCGCCACGCGGTTTGCTTCGTTCAGTTTGGGACCAGTCATGACTACTTCTTCACGTTCTTTTCTTGGCCAGAGTGGAACTTGAATGTGCGCGTTGGTGCGAATTCACCCAACTTGTGGCCGACCATGGACTCGGTGACATACACCGGTACGTGCTTGCGTCCGTCGTGAACTGCGATGGTGTGACCGACCATGTCGGGCACAACCGTCGAACGTCGCGACCAGGTCTTGATGACCTTGCGATCGCCAGATGCGTTTGCCGCATCGACTTTCTTCAGCAGGTGCTCGTCCACGAACGGCCCCTTCTTCAGGCTGCGAGACATTGATTACCTCCGACCCTTGCCTGTACGGCGACGGCGAACGATGAGTGATTGAGACGGCTTGTTGGAATTACGGGTACGGCCCTCGGGCTTGCCCCATGGCGACACGGCAGGACGACCACCAGAGGTCTTTCCTTCACCACCACCAAGTGGGTGGTCGACCGGGTTCATGG
>DCZD01000023.1:32983-34756 GCA_002331255.1 Acidimicrobiaceae bacterium UBA2093
CCGATCTTGATGAGTTCGTGTTCGCTGTTGCCGACTTCACCGACTGTTGCGCGGCAGTCGAGCAACACGCGGCGCATTTCTGTGCTCGGCATACGCAGTGTTGCGAAATCGCCGTCTTTGGCGACGAGCTGCACTGCAGTTCCAGCGGAACGACCGAGCTTGCCACCTTGGCCAGGACGCAACTCGACGTTGTGCACCGTGGTACCGACGGGCATGAAACGCAAAGGAAGTGCGTTGCCGGGCTTGATGTCGGCGCCTTGACCGCTCTCGACGCGCATGCCAACTTCAAGACCCTTCGGCGCGAGGATGTATGCCTTCGTGCCGTCGACGTAGTGAAGCAATGCGATGCGACATGTGCGGTTCGGGTCGTACTCAATGGCAACGACCTTGGCCTGCACACCATCCTTGACGCGCTTGAAATCGATGATGCGGTACTGGCGCTTGTGAGCACCACCGCGGTGACGCGCGGTCTTGCGACCATATGCGTTACGTCCACCAGAATTCTTGGTGGGCGCGAGCAGCGTCTTCTCAGGTGTCGACTTCGTGATTTCACTGAAGTCGGCGACAGTCTGGAAACGACGACCTGCACTCGTTGGCTTGCGCTTACGGATACCCATGGTCAGCTCAGCTTTCGAACAACGGGATCTTGCTTCCCGGTGCCAGAGTGACGATCGCGCGCTTTGTTGCGGCGCGCTGACCGAGACGGTTGGTGTTGCGGGTGCGGCGGTACTTGCCGCGGCGGTTCAAGGTATTCACCTTGAGGACCTTGACGCCCCAGATTGCCTCGATGGCATCGTGGATCTCAGGCTTGCTTGCATCGGTATGGACTTGGAACGTGTACACGTCTTGTTCCATGAGTGCGTAGCTCTTTTCTGAGACCACAGGAGCCAGGATGATGTCGCGCGGATCTTTCATCACGCACCTTCCTTCTGTGTCGGGAGACTGGCCGAAGTGAACACGACCCAGTCGTTGCAGAGCACGTCGTAGGCATTCAGTTCACCAAGCGAAATGATTTGCACTTCGGGGATGTTGCGGAAGCTCTTCGCTGCTGCTTCGTCAGCGTTGGAGAGGACGACGAGTACGCGACCTTCAATGCCGAGAGCCGACAGCGCCGCAACCGCACCCTTGGTGCTGGGCTCAGAGAAACCCCATGAATCGACAACGATGATGCGACCTTCAGCATTGCGATCGGACAGCGCCGAATGCAAGGCGAGGCGCACCATCTTGCGCGGTGTCTTCTGCGTGTATTTACGAGGCTTCGGTCCGAGTGCGATACCACCGCCGCTGTAGTGCGGAGCACGCGTCGAACCCTGACGGGCACCACCAGTTCCCTTTTGGCGGAACGGCTTCTTGCCACCACCGGACACTTCTGCACGAGTCTTCGTGCTTTGCGTACCAGCGCGACGATGTGCGAGCTGTGCGGTAACGACTTGGTGCATGACCGGCACATTCGGCTGGATGCCGAAAATCGTGTCAGCAAGTTCAACCTTGCCACTGTCTTTGCCGGACGCTGTCTTGACTGTGAGCGATGCCATGGGAATCACTTGGCCTTTACTGCGTTGCGAACGATGACGACGCCGCCGTTGGGACCGGGCACTGAACCCTTCACCAACAACAAGCCGCGCTCGAGATCTGCCTGTACGACTTCGAGATTCAAAGTTGTCACTTGCTCATGACCCATGTGACCAGCCATGCGTAGACCCTTGAACACACGACCAGGGAAAGAGCACGAACCGATGGAGCCAGGTGCACGGTGGTGCTTGTGGTTACCGT
>DCZD01000023.1:34923-38425 GCA_002331255.1 Acidimicrobiaceae bacterium UBA2093
GGTGCTTGTGGTTACCGTGACTCGCACCCTGACCATTGAAGTTGTGGCGCTTCATGCCACCCGCAAAACCTTTGCCTCGACTGACAGCCGTGACATCGACTTTCTCGCCAGCAGCAAGTGTGTCGACGGTGATTTCCTGACCAACTTCGAAACCATCGACTGAGTCGAGGCGAAGTTCGACGAGACGTCGACCCGGATCAACACCAGCTTTGGCAAAGTGTCCGACTTCTGCTTTGTTGATCTTGCGCGCGTTCTTCGTACCGAAGGTCACTTGAACTGCCGAGTATCCGTCACGCTCGTTGGTCTTCACCTGAACGATGCGCGCCGGCTCGACGCGAAGCACTGTGACGGGGATGACGCGTTGGTCATCTCCCCACACTTGTGTCATGCCGACTTTTTCGCCGACGATCGCTTTTTGTGCCATGGCGGCAACCCTTTTCTTGCTCGTTGTGTGTTGATCTGTTGTCTTCACGCAAATGCTCCGCACAACCAAAGGTTGTGGCGGAGCACCGTGTTGGGTTGTGCCGTGCGGTTCCGCCTCGACCTTGCGGGTCGTTTCGGCCTTCACGGACGTCGATTGTTGGAAACAGGTTCGACGATCGATCCTTGAGCCAAGGGCCGAAGCCCCAGACGCATGAGTTGCTTACGCTATCGGCGGGTCCAGCCGACCCCACCCCGGCGCACCCTTCACTAACTAACTCTGTGGCGAGAAATTCCGACTCTTGTGCATTTGTGAATCAGACCCTTCGAGTGGAGGCCCTGCTGCCTACGCTGATTCGCAATGCGAGAGCTCACCGCCGTTGAGATCGACACCTACCGTCACCATGGCGTCGTGGTCCTGCCCCAGATGCTTGACCGCGGCACGCTCGATGCGATCGCCGATGGCATCGCCATGAATATGGCCTCCCCGAGCATCTGGTCAAACGACTACACCCCGAAGGATGCTGGAGGTCGGTTCTTCGATGACTACGTGAATTGGCAGCGCATCGACCACTTCAAGACCTCCGCCACGACTGGTCCACTGCCTCGCATCGCCGGTCAACTGATGGGCACAAAACGTCCCCGCTTTTTCCACGAACACGTTCTGGTGAAAGAACCCGGAACCGTCACGCCCACGCCTTGGCACCACGATGATCCGTATTACGGCGTCGACGGAATGGACAATGTCAGCTTGTGGGTATCCCTCGACGACATTCCCGAAACGATTGCACTTCGTTGCCTCGCTGGCAGTCATCGCCTTGGACGACGTTTCATTCCGAATCGATTCGTGGACGACTCTCCGTACGTCGATGCAGCCTCAGGTTTCGAGAGATTTCCCACTGTTGATGAACTTGAATCACTGGGCGATGTCATTACCTGCCCGACGTCGCCTGGCGACGTCGTCGCATTTCACTTCCGAACGCTGCACTCTGCCCCTGGCACCAAGAACCACCGTCATAGTCGTCGCGTGGCGAGTTTTCGATACATCGGAGACGACGTGCGGTGGGTCACGAGACCGTGGAAGACGTCACCACCCTTCGAACCAAACGGATTAACCGATGGTGACGAACTCGACGAGCAACGCTTCCCAACAATCGTGCTCTGACGAAATGATCAGCCGTTTTCGCGCGCGACCAAAGTTGCTTCGAGAGTGAGCTCTTCTTTGCCTCGGATGACGCGCATCGAAATTGTGTCCCCTGGCTTGGAATCTCGGATGACTCCGATGAGTGCACCCTGACCGGTGATCGGTGTGTCATTCACTTCCAGAATCACGTCATCCACTTTGAGACCCGACTTTTCTGCGGGTGAATCTGGGGCAACCTGGGTGACCACTGCACCAGAACCACCATCGCTGCGATCGCCGAGTGCGACACCGAGGTAACCCTCGGCCTTCTTCTCGCCGTTGGACTCGGCGCGCAATACCTCGATGTTGCGCAATACTTCTTTCACACCGATTGCAAAACCGATGTTGTTTGCAGCGGTCGAGAAGTCATCACGTGCAACCGCAGTGTTGATACCGACAATTTCGCCCTTCAGATTCACGAGTGGTCCGCCTGAGTTACCAGAAGAAATGGCGGCGTCGGTCTGGACGAGCCCATTCAATGCACCGTCGCTGAGTGTGAGCGTGCGATTGAGAGCGCTGATAATTCCTGTTGTGACACTTGGACCACCGTCGAGGTCGAGTGCATATCCGACAGCAACAACTTGATCACCGACAGCGAGGCTGTCTGGGTCGGCAAATACTGCAGCGGTGAGATCTGCCGGATTCTTCAGCTTCACCAATGCAAGGTCGTTCCCTGCGTCACTTGCCAGCACATCGGCTTCGACTGTGTCGGTTGCACCTGCAAGACGCACGCGAACCGTGTCAGAGCCTTCGACCACATGATGGTTTGTCACAATTTCACCATCGTTCGAGATGATGACACCGGTTCCGACTGCCTCACCTCCATCACCGAAGGCGTCGATAGTCACGACGCTGGTCGCGATAACAGCTGCGGCTTTAGCAACGTTTGAATTTCCGACAGTGTCGGGATCCACCGGGCTCGCCGTGACGACAGGTCCGGCAGTTGACGAGGAGTCGTCGCTGAGTTGCCCACCAATGACTCCGCCAACAACGCCACCACACACAGCCGCAATGAGAACAACGACGATGCCGACGCCACGACCCTTCTTCGGCGAGTCCTGCTTCGGAGGTGTCGGCGGATTCCAACTCGACTGCTCATACGCCGATGGTGATGTCACCAACGTGTCTGCGTAGGTAGGAGGTTCCGGTGCGGTCACTGTTCCGGTTGGAGACCGCCACGGGTTGTACGGGGAGTTGTCGGGCATGTCACTCATGGCCTCATTCTTGTGCAACTTGACCGTGATGTGTCACGCAGAAACCTAAGAAGTTATGAAGAATCGGGCTCTGACAGACGTCATGGGGAATGACAAAGGGCGACCCGAAGGCCGCCCTTTGTGAGTTCGTGGTCCGGATACATCCGGACGACCTCAGTTCTGGATCTTGATCTCGATGTCGACGCCTGCAGGCAACTCGATGCGCTGCAACGAGTCGATGGTCTTGGCGTTCGGATCGATGATGTCGATGAGTCGCTTGTGGATGCGCATCTCGAAGTGCTCTCGCGAGTCCTTGTCGACGTGTGGTCCGCGGATGACCGTGAAGCGATGCTTATCGGTCGGCAACGGAATAGGTCCACGCACTGTGGCGGCGGTACGAGTGACGGTCTCGACGATCTTGCGCGTCGACTGGTCGATGATCTCGTGATCAAACGCCTTCAGGCGGATGCGGATACTGCTGTTAGCCATGATGTCGGTTCTAACTACTTGATGATCTTCGTGACGCGACCCGCACCAACAGTGCGGCCACCCTCACGAATAGCAAAACGAAGACCCTCATCCATAGCAATCGGCTTACCCAACTCAACAGTCATCGTGACATTGTCACCAGGCATCACCATCTCCGTACCCGACGGCAACTGAACAGTGCCAGTCACGTCAGTCGTACGGAAAAAGAACTGCGGAC
>DCZD01000035.1:0-1027 GCA_002331255.1 Acidimicrobiaceae bacterium UBA2093
GAAATCGCGGCGTTGTCACCTTGATGTTGTCCGTGAAGAGGAAGAAACAGGTCGTCATACGCCGCTCGCCTCGTGGTGATGGTTAATTGCCGACCACCGACCGCAAGAAAATTGTCGCGCACTTCGAAGTCATCACCACGTAGAACGAACCGTCCGTGGGGTTCGTTGCGGAATATCTCGACGAGTTCGGGGCGAGTCTCGCCGACGACCGCCGAAGCTTCGGCTTTGATAATGCCGGCCTTCTCGCGAGCGATGTCTTTAAGGGTCGGTCCGGCGAACTCTGTGTGGTCGAGCGCGATATTCGTGATGACAGCCACGTCAGGCGACACCACGTTCGTGGCATCCCATCGCCCGAGCATGCCCACTTCCACGACGGCAACGTCAATTGCTTCATTGGCAAAGTGGATGAATGCTCCGGCAGTCAAGATCTCGAAGTAACTCGGCCTCCGCCCGATGATTGGCTCGACGCGCGCGATGTCTGCGACGACACTTGCGAAATCGTCTTCCCTGATCGACTCACCGTCTACTTGGATGCGCTCGCGCACAGATTCAAGGTGCGGGCTGGAATACGTGCCGACGCGAAGTCCGTGCGCGACGAGAAGTTTCGAGATGATGGCTGTCGTGGAACCTTTCCCATTCGTCCCGGTGACATGGATGACCTTGAACGCCTTGTGCGGGTCGCCCAATGCCTCCAACAGGGTCGTGATTCCGTCAAGCGAGGGCGAATCTATGCGCCCAGTCTTTTCATAGGAGGCGTGATCATCTAGGTAGGCCAGCGCCGCAGCGAAATTCACGGTTCGAAAAGCTTGGGTCAGGAGGCCGCGCGACGTGGCCGCGACACGCGGCTCGGACCGCGAGGAACGAGCTTCGGAGCAGCTTTCTCGACCACCGAGTCGACGTCGACGACGACCTTCGCGACATCGGTGCGACCCGGAACGTCATACATGATGTCGAGGAGTACTTCCTCAAGAATTGAACGAAGGCCGCGCGCGCCAGTTTGACGCTTCAGCGCGAGTTCAGCGATGGC
>DCZD01000035.1:1280-1720 GCA_002331255.1 Acidimicrobiaceae bacterium UBA2093
TTCGGCTCGGTAAGAATCTGTACGAGCGCTTCTTTCGAAAGACTGTGCACTGCTCCGATCATCGGCAGACGACCGACGAATTCAGGAATCATTCCGAACTTCAACAAGTCTTCTGGCATGACCTGTGCGAACATCTCGCCCGGGTCTTTCTCAATTTTGGACTTGACCGTGGCATGAAATCCCATGCCTTTGTGCCCGATGCGGGACTCGATGATTTGATCAAGTCCGGCAAACGCTCCGCCACAGATGAAGAGGACATTCGTGGTATCGATTTGGATGAATTCTTGATGCGGATGCTTGCGTCCGCCCTGCGGCGGGACAGAAGCAACCGTGCCTTCAAGAATCTTGAGAAGCGCCTGCTGGACGCCCTCGCCAGAGACATCGCGAGTGATGCTCGGGTTTTCGGCTTTTCGTGCGACCTTGTCGATTTCATCGATGTA
>DCZD01000035.1:1980-4589 GCA_002331255.1 Acidimicrobiaceae bacterium UBA2093
CCAACGTACCCAGCTTCTGTGAGTGCCGTGGCATCGGCAACTGCGAACGGCACATTCAACATGCGCGCAAGCGTCTGTGCCATATGCGTCTTGCCACAGCCTGTGGGGCCAAGCATGAGGACGTTGCTCTTTGCCAACTCGACGTCATCGCGACGGATGCCTGCGTTTTGCTGCAGGTATTGCAAGCGTCGGTAGTGCTGGAACACCGCCACTGACAAGACTTTCTTCGCGCTCTCTTGTCCGACGACATATTGGTCAAGGAATGCGCGGGTCTCTTGAGGCGTGGGAAGTGAGTCGAATCGGACATCGCCACGGTCCGCGAGTTCTTCTTCAATGATCTCGTTGCAAAGATCAATGCATTCGTCGCAGATGTATACGCCAGGTCCGGCGATGAGTTTCTTGACCTGCTTCTGCGACTTACCGCAGAACGAGCACTTCAGCAGTTCGCCTGAGTCACCGAACTTGGCCACGTCGTGCCCTCCCCAATCGGGTCAGCGAATCGGACCGGAGCGGTCCGCGAACTGACGCGACGAAATCACGTCATCGATGATGCCATACTCGAGGGCCTCTTGGGCTTCCATTACGAAGTCTCGGTCGGTATCGGCATGAACGCGCTCGCGTGGCTGGCCCGTGTGATGCGACAGAATTTCCTCTAGAAGGTCTCGCATGCGAAGAATCTCGCGGGCGGCGATTTCGAGGTCGGTGACCTGTCCATAACCCACCTGGCCATAGGGCTGGTGCAACATCACGCGGCTGTGTGGCAGTGCAAGGCGCTTGCCCTTGGTTCCGGCAGCCAACAACACTGCTGCCGCTGACGCCGCCTGACCGAGACAGATGGTGGCAATGTCGTTACGGATGAACTGCATGGTGTCGTAGATGGCGAACAGCGCCGTGATGTCACCACCAGGGCTGTTGATGTAGATGTTGATATCGCGGTCTGGGTTTTCGCTCTCAAGGTGAATGAGCTGGGCGCAGATGAGGTTGGCGATGGTGTCGTCGATCGGCGTGCCGAGGAAAATGATGTTCTCTTTCAGCAGTCGGCTGTAGAGGTCATAGACGCGCTCACCACGACTGGTCTGTTCGGTGACGTTAGGAACGTAGTAGTTCTGGAAGTTCACGAGGATGCCTCCGAATCGTGATCGTGCGCTGACTCGTCGTCATGCTGATGTCCGTGGTGACCATGGTCATGATCGCTGTGTCCGAGCACTGTGTCGCGGTCGAGCGCGGCTCCGGCTGCATCGACATATTCCACATTGTGCAACAGCCAGTCGAGGGCCTTGCCCTTGCGAATTTGCGCAGCAAGATCGACGACAGCATCGTTTTGTTCATATGCCTTGCGAACCTGTGCAGGCTTCTGGTTCACACGTACCGCAATTGCCTCGAACTCGGCTTCGATGTCGACTTCATCGGCTTCGATGGTCTCAGCGACTGCGACGGCTCGAAGTGCAAGGTCGACCTTGACGGCTTTTTCGCTCTGCACTTTCAGCGCCTCGACGAACGATGCTGTGTCTTGACCAGTGGCTGACAGCCACTGGTCAAGGGAGATTCCCTGACGTTGGAATTGCGCGACAGTGTTCTGCACACGACCCTGGAGGTCGTTATCGACCATGGCTTGTGGCGCGTCGACGTCGACGAGCGATGCAAGCGCATCTGTCACTTTGTCGACCAACGTGCTGCGCATTTGATTGAGGCGCATGCTCTCGAGGCGCTCGCGAAGCGATGCTGTCCATGCTTCGACGTTGTCGAATTCGGCGATGTTCTCGGACACCCACTCATCAGTGAGGTCACCGACTTGCATCTCCTGCACGCGCTGCACCTTCACCACGAAATCGGCGGGCTGCTCGGTGCCATTTGGCGTTGCGGTGAATGTGATTTCATCTCCCGCCTTGCTTCCGACCAATTGATCGTCGAAGCCTGGCGCAACCCAACCACGACCGACTTCATAAGTCCAGTCTTCGGTGTTCAGCCCGACGACAGGTTCTCCGTCGCGTGTTCCGGCGAGGTCGACGATGACGTAGTCGCCCATAGCGACGGCACGGTCCGCATCGACCAACTTGCCATGACGACGGCGCTCGTTCTGGAGCACCTCTTCAAACTCTTCATCGGCAACCGTGGGGGCTACAAGTTCGACACGCAGGCCTTTGTACCCGGGAACCGTGATCTCGGGGCGCACCTCGCACGTGGCATCGAACGTGATGTCTCCGCTCTCTTCGCCGGCCACCATCTCCACGTCGGGCGTGGCAATGATGTCGACGTCGTGTTCGCGCACCGCGCGGCTGAGGTATTCAGGGATCGCGTCTTGTAGTGCCTGTGCGCGCGCTGCATCGAGGCCGATACGAGCTTCGAGTACGCGACGCGGAGCCTTCCCAGGGCGGAACCCTGGCAAGCGAATCTCTTGAGCGATCTTCCGGAAGGCGGCGTCGATGTTGCGGTCGAATTCTGACTGGTCGATCTCGACGCGCAACTTGACCTTGTTGCCTTCGAGCGTTTCGCAGGTGCTTTTCACAGGCTTCGGAGTGTATCGGTGGGACTCGGCGGACTGTCCGACGGGACGGACAACTGATGAGATGCCAGATTCACATGCCCGATGCCATAACCGATTGGCCAAT
>DCZD01000035.1:4799-7084 GCA_002331255.1 Acidimicrobiaceae bacterium UBA2093
ATGCCATGCCTTCACGCGGCCATCAGTAAGAATGGTGTCGTGCCTTTGTGGAAACCACATTCTCTCGCCCGTCCGCATGAAGGACAGGTCAATCTCCGACTTGGCGACACCGTGTCGGCCAGCATCGACCTCGACGGCGTCATAGCCGGTACCGCAGGGAAAGTCACGCTGGCAAATGGTTTCAATTGGCAGCGCTATCGCGTGTTGTTCGACAATGGCATCGAAATGGGCGACCTTGACCATCGGCAACTCACGCCGACTGGCCGCACAGCTCGGCGCTTGGCCCGTGAAGCCAAGCGTGCCAGTTGACCGATAGCGTTCGGTTACTCACGACACCCACTCGGGGAGTGGCGCAGTTGGCAGCGCGCCTGCTTTGGGAGCAGGAGGCCGGGGGTTCAAGTCCCCCCTCCCCGACTCATGACACATGAACTTGACGACGCTCGCTATATCGCGTTCACGTCGTTTCGTGTCAACGGCACATCAGTCAACACTCCGGTGTGGATCGTTCAGTTCGATGACGGCTACGCCTTCACCACGGAGGCCGAAGCACACAAGGTGCGCCGCATTCGAAACAACCCGAGGGTCACGGTCGCTGTTAGCGACTACCGTGGCAACATCGCACCCAACGCAACGGTGTACTCAGCAACTGCTCACGAACTCAACGCATCTGACGTTATGCGAGTCGAAAAACTCGTCTCTCGCAAGTACCGCGTCGGACGCGTGCTGCTCGCCGTCTATGAATTGGTTGAGAAGGTTCTCCACCCACGTCGCCAATCAGCCGACGGTGCCATCAAGTTCATTCTTGATTGACACACCATCTGTGGAAAACCCCGATACCCTGATCTGGCTGCCGCAAAAATAACGGCACTATCCATGGGTACATCCCGGTATCTGTGGCTCGATCCACATCGGAGTACCCCCACCATGGACCTTCAAAGGCCCTCGTCTGTCGCGCGCACGTTTGCCGACTTCGCACTTCCCGCACAACTCGTCGAGGCTCTCGCCGAGCAGGGAATCACAGAACCATTCCCCATTCAAGTAGCCACAATCGAAGACGCCCTCGCAGGTCGTGACGTACTGGGCCGTGGTCGCACCGGAAGCGGCAAGACCCTGGCATTCGTGCTTCCGCTTCTTGCCCGTCTCGCCGAGAGTGAACAGGAACGCCGCGCTGGTGCACCCAAGGCCGTCATCCTCGCGCCGACACGCGAGTTGGCGAACCAAATTCGTGACGTCATCGCACCACTCGCTCGCGAGATGCGCCTGCGCTACACCACTGTGTACGGCGGCGTGGCATACAACGGACAGATCACTGCACTTCGCAACGGCGTCGACATTGTCGTCGCCTGCCCAGGCAGAATGATCGATCTCATGGAGTCGCGCCACATGTCGCTCGACGATGTGGAGATCACCGTCCTCGACGAAGCAGACCACATGGCAGAGCTTGGCTTTCTCGAGCATGTCCGTGAGATTCTTTCCCAAACCCCCGAGAACGGACAGAGGCTCTTGTTCTCTGCCACTCTTGATCGTGGTATCGACAAGTTGGTTCGCCAGTTCCTTCATAACCCCGCCACACACGAAGTCGATGAAGCGGAAATTCCGGCTGATTCGATGACTCACCACATTCTGCATGTCGACAACAACGACCGAATTCCGGTCATTACCGACTTGTGCGCAGCACCCGGACGCTCGATGGTGTTCACTCGCACCAAGCACGGTGCCCGCCGCCTCGCAGAACAATTGGTGAAGTCAGGCGTACCGGCGGTCGAGCTTCACGGTGACTTGTCGCAGGCCAAGCGTGCCCGCAACTTGGCAGCGTTCTCAACTGGAGTCGCTGACACGCTCGTCGCGACCGACATCGCCGCTCGTGGAATTCACGTCGATAATGTCGCGCTCGTCATCCATGCGGATCCACCGGCAGAGCCAAAGGCCTTCCTCCACCGCTCGGGCCGCACCGCGCGCGCCGGTGAGTCTGGCGTCGTTGTCACCATGATGACGGACCAGCAGCGTCGTGGCGTCAAGCGCCTCGCGCGCGATGCGGGTATTGAGGCAACAACTACTCGCGTTGACGCCGACCACGACTTGCTCACCGACATCGCTCCTGGTGAGCGTGTGTTCCGCGAAATGCAGAATCTTGACTCCATCAAGCCACAACGACACAACGGTGAAGGTCGCTCTGAAGGTCGTGGACATGGCCGTCGCCAGCGAACCGGTCAACGGCCGGGGCAACGTCGCGATGGCTCGAAGCGTCCGTCAGGTCGATTCGACGATGCTCGTGATCGATCAGA
>DCZD01000035.1:7320-12825 GCA_002331255.1 Acidimicrobiaceae bacterium UBA2093
CGTGACCGTTCAGATCGTGATCGTTCGGATCGCGGCCGTGACGACCGTGGCTGGAACGACCGCGCACCTCGCGAACGTTCGGACCGTGATCGCAATGATCGCGGCAACGACCGCCGCGACGGCTTCGACGGTCGTGATCGCGGACCCCGTAGTGATGACTCTCGCACCCGCAGTGGCTGGAGTGGTCCAACGAACGGCCGCAGCAGCGGACGAAGTGATCGCCGTAGCGATGGACGCAGTGACAGCCGACCCGGTGCCCGCAACAGCGATCGTCGTTCCAATCGCAGTAGTCGTGACGATAGTCGTGGCCGTGATGGCAAAAGAGGTCGCCACCAGCACTCTCGGTAGTGTCTGAGCGGTGACTGGGGGAATTATCTATACGGCGAAAGCCGTCCACACGTTAAATCCCTCTCGCCCATCGAGTCGTGCCGTCGCCGTGCGCGATGGTCGCGTGCTCGCAGTCGGAACAGTGGATGAATGCTCTCGTTGGGGCATCGAGCGCGTTGACACGCGCTTTGAGCGAGACGTCATCGTTCCTGGTTTTGTCGAAGCCCACTCTCACCTCATGGAGGGACAGTGGGGCCAAGTGCCGTATGTGGGTCGCTTTGATCGCACTATGCCCGACGGAACCATTGCGCCAGGCGTCGCGAGCATCGCTGAATTCCTCGAGCGACTTCGAGGGCTTCTTGCAAACAAACACGATGTCCCCTACTTCGTTGCATCCGGTTTTGACCCCATCTATTTCGACGGAGAACGACTCAATCGTCATCACCTGGATTCCGTGTCCAGCACGACTCCGATCTTCATCTTTCATGCAAGCGGACATCTTGCGACCGTCAATTCGGCTTTTCTGAACAAGTACAACATCGGGGCTGGACATCCAACTCCCGGTGTCGGCTTTGGACACGACGGCGAGCCCGACGGTGAGCTACGCGAGACAGCGGCACTTGCACTTGCAAAAGATGAGTTCATGCACTTGGGGAAAGTGTTCTCAAGTGAGCAGTGCATCACCGACTTTGGACATGCTGCGCGCCTCGCCGGTGTCACTACTGCTACCGACCTTGCCAGCTCGTTCTTGTTCCGACCAGAACACGCGTCAGTCGTTGCCAATATCGTCAACATGGCGGCTTATCCCATTCGACTCGCATGTGCGCCATTGATGCGGTCGCAAGGCAAGAGCATCGACGAACAACTCGACGCGCTCAAGACTTCGCGACTGCACGAGAGTGACAAGTTCAAGATCCCTGTCGTCAAGATGATGCTTGATGGTTCGATTCAAGGATTCACGGCGATGATCTCGTGGCCTGGCTACATCACGGGCGAAGGCCATGGCTTCCTTTTACAGACACCCGAAGAGACCTTTGACATGGTCACTCGACTCACCGCCGCGCGAATTGGTGTCCACTGCCACTGCAACGGCGACGTTGCTTCAGAGCTGTTCATAGATGCAGTCGAGCATGCGCTCGGAAACCACGCATGGCTTGATCATCGTCACACCATCACTCATGCCCAGACAATCACCCATGCACAACTTCGACGTGCTCGAAACCTTGGCATCGGGTGCAACTTCTTTAGCAATCATCTGTGGTTTTGGGGAGACCAGCACCACGACATCACACTCGGCTCCGATCGCGCCTCTCAGATGAACCCGGCCGCGTCAGCTGCACGACTCGGCATTCCCTTCACACTGCATTCCGATGCGTCGGTCACACCAATCGGCCAACTGCACACCATGTGGGCCGCAATCAATCGTCAAACCGTGAGCGGACGCACCCTGGGTGAGAACGAGGCGATTTCACCCGCTATCGCTTTACAGGCCACCACCCTTGGTGCTGCATATCTGTTGCATCTCGACCACTTGATCGGCTCTCTTGAAACTGGCAAGTTCGCAGACATGACCGTGCTCGCCGACGACCCTCTCAAAGTTGATCCAAACGACATTCGCAACATCGAAGTACGAGACACCATCGTCGGCGGAGCCGTCACCAGCGAAAACATCTGACTGCGGCGACTACGCTCGACCTGTGGCACTCACCTTCACTCCACTCACCACCCACGCCGGCGCAGTCGCACATGGCGTTCCATTCGGGCCAGACATGTCGACCACCGATGTCAACGCACTTCTTGATGCCGTTCACTTTCACGGTGTCGTATTCTTTCGCGACAATACGTTGACGGAGGAACAACACCTCGCTGCGACCCTTCAACTGGGAGGCGGCGACATTTATCCCCTCGCCCGCCTACGTGGTCGCACCGAGCCGAACGTTTCAGTCATCGAAGACACCGAACAGTCACCACCAGACGCAGACAAGTGGCATACCGACGTCACCTGGTATCACACGCCGCCGCGCTACGCGGTTCTTCAGTCCGTCATCATCCCTCCCTACGGAGGTGACACCATGTGGGCGAGCACCGCGGCCATTTACGACTCGTTGTCAGCACCACTCAGAGAGTTCTGCGATGCGCTAGAGGTGCATCACGGCGGAACCGAGCAACTCATCGAGGTAAACACACGACTGTTCGGCGAAGAAGTGGGGAACGCAATACGAGAGAATTTTGGTCGAGGCGCGATGCACAAATTGGTGAAGCGTCACCCCATTTCTGGGCGTAGGGCGCTTTTCTTGTCGCCGCTCAACATGACCTCGGTGCTCGGAATGAAAGACGATGAAGCGCGGGCGCTTCTTGACTTCCTCAACTCGAAACTCGACGATCCGAATTTTTCGGTGCGATGGAAGTGGCGGCCGGGCGATGTCGCCATCTGGGACGAAACCACGACCGCCCACAGAGCGCTAAGCGACCACTACCCGCAGCACCGCAAGATGATGCGCTCGACAGTCGAGGGTTTCGCTCCACATGAGTTCAACTGACCGAGAACCTCGCTGACATGGGCGTGCTTCGCACGGTTAGATCGGTCATCCGCTTCAAAAAGCCGGTCTTTTCACCACAAAAACGGCGCCTATCGAAAGCCGCCAATGTTGGCGACCTTCGCCTCATCGCAAAGCGGCGACTACCCGGCGGCATCTTCGACTACTTCGATGGCGCCGCTGATGACGAAGTCACCTACACGCGCAATTCGTCAGACTTCGACAAAATTGTTTTTCGGCCTCGGGTGTTGGTCGACGTCTCACACATCGACACCACCTGCTCAATTCTCGGGAAGGCCTACGACCTACCCGTCATCCTTGGGCCGACCGGCTTTACGCGCATTGCAACGTCGGACGGCGAACTGGCAGTCGCTCGCGCTGCAGCACGACTGAACCTTCCATACACGCTCTCAACCCTGGCCACGCGAAGCATCGAAGAAGTTGGCGCTGCATCGACAGCCACAAAGTGGTTCCAGGTGTATGTGTGGCGGGACCGCGGCATCGTGAAGGCGATGCTTGATCGCGCAAGAGACTCAGGCTTCACGTCGATCATGCTCACCGTCGACACTGCCATTCTCGGGCGTCGGGAACGAGACGTGCGGCGCGGGTTCACACTTCCCCCAAAGATCGGTCTTGACACGATCATCGATGGCCTTCGACACCCGCGATGGACGTGGGACTTCCTCACTCATGAACCAATCACGTTCGCCAACGTCGCTGAACACGCCGATAAAGATGGTGGAACCGCAGTTTCACTCTCGCAATACATCAATGACCAGATGGACCCATCAGTGTCATGGGAAGACATCGCTTGGCTTCGCGCCAACTGGAATGGCCCTATCATCGTGAAGGGCATACAGCGCACCGAAGACGCTGATCTTGCCTGTCAACATGGCATCGATGCAATCTCCGTGTCGAACCATGGTGGCCGACAACTGGACCATGCCCCGTCGCCAGTGTCGATACTTTCCGACATCGCAGACACGGTCGCGGGTCGCGCATTCATCATCTGCGACGGCGGCGTGCGCCGTGGTGCCGACATTCTCAAAGCTTTGGCGCTCGGAGCGAATGCGTGCTCTGTCGGACGCGCGTACCTCTACGGCCTTGGTGCCGCCGGCGAACTAGGTGTTGACATGGCAATTGGCATGTTGCGTGACGAGCTTCGTCGAGCAATGGCTCTTGCTGGAGTGCGCTCACTGTCTGAGGTCAATCGAAATCTTGTCGCATGGAGGAATCCGTGACCACGCAATTACCAACCAATGTCCCCCCTATCGAAGACTGGAATCGATTACTCGAAGGGAAAATTGCCGTCGTCACCGGCGGAGGTGCCGGAATCGGTGCCGCCATCTGCGAGCTGTTCGCGCGACACGGCGCGGTGCTCGAGGTGGCAGAAATCGACGCCGACAGGGCCAAGAGCATTGACGACATCGTGCGAGGTGTCGGCGGATCCATCACCTCGCAGGTCATCGACGTAACTGATGACGATCAGGTTGAGAACTTCGCATCTGATGTGCTGAAGCGCCATGGTCATGTTGACGTACTCGTCAACAATGTCGGCGACTTCCGCCCGAACGTTCCATTCCGCGAATCTTCCCCCGCCTCCTGGAAGACCATGTATGACCTCAACCTTGGCCACATCTTCGGAGTGACACGCGCGTTCATCAACTCCATGACTGATGCAGGTAAAGGTTCAATCATCAACTTCCACTCAGTCGAAGGCATGCGTGGCTATGCCGGCGAGCCGGTCTACGGGGCCATGAAGGCAGCCGCAGCACACTTCACCACCTGCCTTGCGGTTCACGTTGGGCGTTTCGGTGTTCGTGTCAATGGCATCGGACCAGACCTCACACAGACCCCCCAAGTCAACTACTTGAAGGGCTGGGAAGAGAGCGACCATTTATGGCCATCATGGTCGCCCGTCGGACGCCTCGGATGGCCTGAAGATCAAGCACGCGTCGCACTCTTCCTGGCATCTGATATGTCGTCGTTCGTGACAGGTCACAATATCCCCGTCGATGGTGGCACAAAGGCTGGTGGCGGTTGGTTCTGGTCACCGACAGAGAACCGGTTCGTCAATCGTCCACGAACTCTCTGACGACACGTCAGCTCTTCACACCCGGGTGGCGACGCGCGAGAAGACGAGGACTCCGTCGTCGATCGGTGCCTTGCGGAACATCTTTCTGTCCTTGGCGTAATTCTGCGGATTCACCCATGGCTCACGATCGCCTTGCTTCGGCATTTTGTCCATGAAACGGCGCATGTAGCCAGGGCTGAAGGATTCGATCCACGAGTGAGCCGTCATGCCCTCGTCTTCATGGCGAAGCGTGGGCGTGAATACGTCGTAGCCCTTTGCGTCCATGTGATTCAACAGTCGACACACGTACTCACTGGTGAGGTCAGCGCGCAACGTCCATGATGCATTGATGTATCCGAAAGTCGAGACCATGTTCGGAACACCGGAGTATGCCATCCCTTTGTAGGTCCACGTCTCGGCAAAGTCGATCCGTCGTCCGTCGAGCGAGAACTTCATGTCGCCGACTGAGACTAACTGCAGTCCGGTTGCCGTCACGATGATGTCAGCGTCGATGTGCTTCCCTGACTGAAGTCGTACACCCGTCTCGTCGAAGCGCTCGATGTGGTC
>DCZD01000035.1:13109-13302 GCA_002331255.1 Acidimicrobiaceae bacterium UBA2093
AAATGGGTGTCGATGTCAAAATTCGACCCGAGGTGTTCGCGCACTCCCTCAAGCAACTTCGACTTCACGTACTCGGGCTTCGTACGTGTCTTCCTGTACACCAACTGTTGCATCGTGGTGTTCTTCCAGCGAGTAATGACGTACGCCACCGACGCTGGCAGAAACCTTCGCAAGGTGTTCGCCACCTTGTCCA
>DCZD01000045.1:0-3757 GCA_002331255.1 Acidimicrobiaceae bacterium UBA2093
GTTCAAACCACGTGCAGGCGAACACCTATTGGCCGCCGACATCATCGACAAACGCTTTGGCGACGAGACCATCAGCGACGTTGCACTGCGACCCACCATCAACCATCGCGAAAACGGCTGGGAAGTGTCGAAGGTTCGCCTCGCGCGTCGTGCAGTGCTCGGTCGTCGCGCTAGCTATCGCCTTGTCGATTGGCACGATGTCGCCGCCATGTTCGCCGGAACAACCGAGATGGCTGCTGAAGCTGCGCGTTTGCGCGACATGCACCCAAGCGATGTGGCCGCCGTCGTACGCGCACTGCCGCTTGCCCAGCGTCAACTTCTCGCGCGCGAAATGGAAGATGATCGACTTGCCGACTTGCTGGAAGAAATGCCGGAAGACGAACAGTTGAATCTCATTGCTTCTCTTGATCTTGACCGTCTTGTCGACGTGCTCGACGAGATGGAATACGACGACCTTGTCGACTTGCTCGCAGAAATGCCTGGTGACCAACGCTCGCGAGTCATCGATGCAATGGATGAAGACGATGCTGCTGTCGTGCGTCAGTTGTTGTCTTATGCCGAAGGCACCGCGGGTTCGTTGATGACGCCAGAGATCATCATCATGGGGCCAAACAACACAGTCGCTGAAGCTCTCGCACAAGTTCGCGACCCAGAATGGCTGGTGTCGGTAGCTGCGCAGGTGTTCATCGTGCAGCCCCCGTTCAAGGCGCCCACCGGCACATACCTCGGTGTCGTACACCTACAACGCCTGCTGCGTGAGCCACCGAGCAGCGAGTTGTCACGTTGCCTGTCGAAAGAGCCCACCATTTCTCCCGACATTTCCGAGCGCGAGGTCGCCGAGCGGCTCGCGTCATACAACTTGTTGTCGGTCGGTGTGTGCGACGACCAAGGTCGTCTTCTTGGCGCAATCACTGTCGACGACGTGCTTGACCGCATGTTGCCGCGTGGCTGGCGTCGCCATCAAAAGCAGGTGGCGTCATGAGAGTGCGCGACCTTTCCACGCCGCGTCAGCGCCGTCGCGTCGGCATTCACTACGACCAAGACGCATTCGGCCAGTTCAGCGAAGCCATCGCTCGTCGTCTTGGAACAGCACGTTTCCTTGTGTTGCAAAGCGTCATCGTGTTCGTGTGGATTCTGCTCAACGTATTCATCGAGGAATGGCGCTTCGACAAGTACCCGTTCATCTTGCTCACGTTGGCGCTATCACTGCAGGCTGCGTATGCGGCGCCGCTCATCCTGCTTGCGCAGAACCGGCAAGAAGACCGCGACCGGGAACAGCTTGAGATGGACCGAGCAGTTGCTGCACGCACTCAAGCCGAAACTGAATACCTAGCCCGCGAGTTGGCCGGTGTTCGCCTGGCACTGAACGACGTCGTGACGACCGAAGACTTGAAGAATCACCTTGAAGAGTTGACTGACGCGGTCACACGCCTCAGTGAGCAGCTTGACAACGGCTCACAACAGCGTCAACGGCCTTCAGCGTGACCGCGACATATTCGCGCGGTCCCTGGAACGTCACGAAGTGATCAGCAGGTAATTCGAACACTTCTGCTGCTGCAGCTCTTGCAAGCGCCCGTTGCTTGTCGGGTGGAACCAAGGTGTCTTTCGTGGTGATCACGACTGACACTGGCACAGTGATGGAACCCACCAAGGGCTCGCCGTCGTAGGCCGACAATGCGCGACCAGCCTGCGAGATGAACCACGGGTCGTTGCGACGGGCTTCACCGACTAGCCACGGAATGAACTTCCGGTATTCGTGGCTGCGCGACACGCTGCGCTTCACCCCCCACGTGATGACGCGAGGCGTCACGAACACACGCACAAGTGGCGAGAACGCCCGCCCGAACTTCCACAGTGTGCGTTCTTTTCGAGTGGCATTCCATTCCATTGCCGTTGCTTGGAAAACCATCGCCTCGACGAGTGCTTTGTGGCGGCTCCAGAAGTGTGCCGAGATTGGCCCACCCATTGAATACCCAACGGTGATCACCTTGTTCACACCAAGTGCACGCACGACATCGGCCGCGTCGTCTGCACATGCTTCTAGTGAGAACCGCTCGTTTGGCCTCAAGCCCCGTCCGTGCCCACGGTGGTCGACACCGATGACGGAGTATTTAGCAGCAAGTTCTTCGTATATGGCGAAGAAGTTCGTGTCAGACGATGCCGTCCAACCGTGCAATAACAGAATTGTCGGCGCCAACGTGTCGGCGTGTTGGTGGTGACGCACCAACATTTCGCCGCGACCTGGCAGCGTCACAACTTTGCTTGGCAGTAGAAAAGGAATATCCATTGGACTACCTCACGAACACTTCTTGCACACACCGACTAAGTCAAGACGGTGGTGTTGCAACTCGAATCCTTCGCGCTTGGCGAGCACCGCCAATGCGCGATCGAGATCGGCTTCGACGTCACCGGGAACAACGACGTCGCGCACTGCGCCACATGACCCGCACACCAAATGATGGTGGTGACCGGTGAGGTCTTCAGTCAGTTCATATCGCGCCCACTCATCGTTCGTGACGACCTTGGCAACTACACCAGCACGCTCAAGTACCGACAAGTTGCGGTATGCCGAACTTTGTGCGACATCACCCGTTGCTTCGAGTAGTTCGGGAATGGACAATGGGTGATCGGCCCGAGCAAGTGCGTCGACCAATAGACGTCGATTACTTGTGAAGCGCTGACCGACGGCTGCAAGCCGTGACGCAGCCTCGGTGTGCAATGCAGCCACATCGTGTGCGGCTTTGCCGTGACGATGACGCGTTGACATAGTCCGGACGCTATCTGAGAATGATTGAGAAAATGCCGTGGCCACTGCCTCGTTGGCATCAGGTACCGATGAACTGATGCAGCGTGTGACCAGCTGCCAGAACACCGTCAAGAATGTCGGCGTTGGGCAGCTCTGGTGCACCAAGCGCATGGACTCCGGGTTCGATGGTGTGTGTTGCGAGTACATGCGCAACATTTGCTGCTACTGCTGCAGCCACCGATGCGATGCGCTCAGCCATTCCGACAATCTCGACATGTCGCACGCCATTACGTGACCCGCGCGCCTCAACGCGCAGTGCACCAATGCCGCCTTCTTTGTGGGGCGGCGACAACATCGGCAAGCGCGCAGTGAGACGATCACGCCGTGTCGCCGACACTCGTGCCGTGATGCGCCGCAACTGTGGTGCGATGCGCTGCACAAGAATCGGCTCGGCAGATGCGTGTCGATAACAGTCACGCGCATTCACTGGGTCTGGGAACCAACACAATTCGCGGCCACTGCCTGCTGGTCGCTGCAACCATTCACCTTCGTGCCACCCAACCGATGTGCCAGCAAGGTTCTTGTGGTGTTGATGTGCACAACGTGGGCCGCCTGTGCCATGTACTGCGACATGGACTTCGTCCATCACATCGAATGCGCGCGACACATGACTGACCAAGAGGCCGGTCATTCCAGGAGAACATGCAGCCCCTACGACCAATGACCGACCCATTGATATTGCTCGTGGAACAAGATCAAGCATTGACATCGTGTCTTCCAAGTCATCGCAACAACTGACCACATTGCAACCCTGCCCGAGCAGAGTTGCTGCCAATTCTGCGTGCGGTGCACTATGCGCGAGCACGACAACGTCACAACCATGCACCTCGCTCACGTTGAAGTGATTAGTGACGACGATCGGATGCTCGAACGACGTGAGGTGTTGTGCGACGCGAGACCCAACGAGGCCGGAACCGACGATGCCGATATTCCCCATGTGTCTCCCCGCCC
>DCZD01000045.1:3955-4116 GCA_002331255.1 Acidimicrobiaceae bacterium UBA2093
GTCCGACGTCAGCGGTTCGGCGTGACTTCGCGCCAGCCGCCTTGTTGCTGCGGAGGGTTGTCCTTGCCAGTGAGTCGCAGAACCATGCTCACAAGTCCAGCAATGGAGAGCGCGAAGACGACTCGATTGATGAACTTCATCGTGTATCCGCGTTCGCCACT
>DCZD01000045.1:4366-5600 GCA_002331255.1 Acidimicrobiaceae bacterium UBA2093
CTTCCACCAATTCGCCACCAAGAACGACGTCGACTCTGCCTCGCTCAGCGTGTAGGCGCCCTCGGGGTTCGACGAATCTACGTACACCACCTGTGACAACGACGTCACCGCGGTGTTTTGCAACGGCGTCTGTGCGACAGATCCCTTATGGATCGTCGTGCGGAGGACGACAGCGTCGCCCGACTTGGGCGTCACTCGAACAGCCAAGTTCGTCACTTGACCAGTCAAGAGAATGTCACTGTTCACCTGCAACGGAACCCATAGACCTTCAAACACCGAGACCTCGAGTGACTTCACCTCAGACTCAGCGATACCCGACTTTTCCGTGACGGCTGTGATGCATTTCTCGTCACACTTCACGGATTCAACCGACTGCGGGACGGCAACCGCTTCGACCATCGGCGACCCGGAGACTGGCGATGAGGAGTCGACAGTTGACGTCGTGGTGCTGTCGTCTGTCGTTGACGAAGGCGACGACATTGAATCTGATGGCGATGAGTCAGATGGTTGAAGCGCCGGAACGGGCATGTCCGTCACCGTCTGATCGTTGTCGCCAAACGATTCTGAACCACCTGAATTGACGACGAACCGGTCTGTTGCCCAGTCGCCGTAGGACCTATAACCACCTTCAAACACCGCGACATGATGTGCAGCACGTATCTCGTATGCACCTCTACCGAATTGTTCGGGGACATTAATGTCGACTGGTTGACCGGACTCGGCTTGACTCGCGCGCAGTCCGATGCTACTCACCGACGAATTGCGCAAGTTCAGTTCGTATGCAATCGTGCTGGTTCCCTCGCAGGTGGACGTGAACGTCACCTTGTTGAAGTCTTCTGACACTTTGATGAGCGGTGCCTTGCCTTTGCAAGGCACCTCGGTTGAAGGCGCATCAACTTGAACTGTGACAGTTCCGAATGGAGAGACAGCCACGTCGTTCTTCGTGAAACGAGCTCCGACTGTATGGAGGCCAGGCTCCGTAAAACTAATGACCATGGCGTTGTCGATGACGGTGAACTCTGGCAGGAAAAGTGGTGACGACACTCTGATTTCGAGTACCGCACCCTCGCAGCTCGAAAATTCGAATCGAGTCTTCTCGACGCTACCTATGACAACGCTCGTTGGTCCGGTCACAATCGGAGCAGGGCAGTCGTAATTGGCCACGAAAACATTCACAGGACTGGTGTCAACAGTCGTTGGAGTGTCCACGGTGGTTGGAGTGTCCACGGTGGTT
>DCZD01000045.1:5823-6452 GCA_002331255.1 Acidimicrobiaceae bacterium UBA2093
GTCGTTGGAGTGTCCACGGTGGTTGAAATGTCGAGGGTTGTCGATGGTTCACAGACATTGGTGGAATTGACCTTGGAATACTTTGTGTCGTAATACGCAAGCGCCTCATTCAGTGACTGCCTTCCCGTGTGTACCTCATACAGCGCGTTGTACTCGTTCAAAGCCGCGTTGTACTCGAGACCGAGGTTGATGATTTCTTGTCTTCCTTTTACGGTCAACTCCCCTGTGCCTCGAATGTTCCATTCGGGGTGTGCTACCTGGTTGTTCCAGGCTTGTGACACGCGGTCATTCAACCGTTTCCACTCAATGTTGAACTTGTCGACATCACCCTCGGCCGCTGCCAAAGCAGCTCTGCGCTCACTCATCGCGTTCATCGTGTCTGTCTTGTCTTGTTCCGTGGCGAAGCACTCAACATCGCGCTCAATGACAGCGTTGCGAGTTCTTCCCTCACTGTCACCGCCACCACAGGAAGACGCGATGGCTACGCCTGCAATGAGGAGAATTCCCAGTTTCTTGTTCATGATGACACCTTGCGGTTAGCGCGACGTTGAAGTCGCAGATTGTGAATTAGACGACTAGCGAAGAGGAAAAGTTCCGAGGAAGTTGGTGGGGCTAACAAGAATCGAACT
>DCZD01000041.1:0-21712 GCA_002331255.1 Acidimicrobiaceae bacterium UBA2093
TGGAGCGGACGACGGGATTCGAACCCGCGACCCTCACCTTGGCAAGGTGATGCTCTACCAACTGAGCCACGTCCGCGTGAGCCGTCAGGATACCAACGGGTCGGGCGGAGGAGACAACAACTCTGCTGTCTCTGCCCGTGCTGTAGCCCTATTCAGACGCACAATGAGGGCGAGCGAGCCGAGCACCAGCACACCCCCGACAAGTTGTGTGGCACCGAGGGCCTGGTCGTACACGAACCAAGCGCCAATCGACGAAATGACCGGGCTCATGAGCCCGAGAAGTGATGCAAGTGACACGTCCAACGACTTCGCGGCCCACGTCATGAGACCGTGTCCGACCACCCCAGGCAGCAATGCCATACCCACCACCCAAACCCAGTCGATCGGCTTCATGGCGGTGATGTCATCGGCGGTTAGGAGTGCCCACGGAATAGAGATGACGGATGACCACAGGAACACGGCGGCAAGAAATGACCAGGAGTGAACGTTGTCGTTGCGATGACGTTTCGACATAAGGAAATACGTCGTCCACAAAAGCGTGTTCATGAGCGCCAGGATGTCGCCATAGAGGGTTGCACCACTTGTGTCGGCGGCTGCGAGTATCACCATCAGCACGCCGGTAAACGTGATGACAGACAGCCCAATCTGCCGACCGTGCAGGCGTTCACCGAACAACTTCGGCGCAATGAACATGACGATCACAGGCTGAATGGTGGTGATGACGGTCGCGTTGGCGATAGAGGTCTCACGTACTGCACCGAACCCCACGATCATGGATGTGGCGAAGAAGATCGAAGGGATGAACGCACGCTTGAGAATCGCTTTGTCGATCTTTCCCCCGTTCGCATACGCGATACCGGTCATGAGCGGTATCGCGATGAGCATGCGCCAGAAGATGAGAGCTGGTAGTGACACTGACATCGCTCTCGTCATCAATGGGCCGATACTCCAAGCAAAGACCGCAGTTGCACCAGCGATGACATAGACGTCTTCGCGTCCGCGGAGGGTTCGGCGCGCCTGCGCCAGTGACGACGTCACTTGGCTTGTGGTCGCATGTCGATGCGCAACACGAGCACGCCGTCTTCAACGAGCGCCTCGGCATCACCGATGATCGCAAAGTCCTGAAAGTCGACTTGGGCTTGTTGAAGAAACAGCGTTCGCTCTTCGCCTGCAACTGGCGGCAAAGGACGCTTTTTCACCGCTGCTGCCCTGTCACGGAAGCGAGCGATCATCTCATTGGGTTCGAACTGAGCCATGGCTCACTTTCCTTCTTCTGTATGGCGCGACAGCAATGGGTCAATCGGGCCAGTTGGCTTTGACTCTGCGGGGCGAGGCTTATCTGACGATTTATCATTTGACGGCTTCGACGTGCGTGGTTCACGGCGCAACACGGGTGGCTCTTCAATTCGCTCTTTTGGCGCTTCGCCAGATGGCCTGACTTTGTTCAACATCTCGACGCGCTTGCCGTCATCGGCACGACCAAACCGGCGATCCTCCATGATCTCCAAAGTCGCAAGTGCCGCATGATCAGGGGTAGCACTCTTCCAATACGAGAACGTCACCCACAGCAGACCAAGCCCGATCACGATGAGGCCCACAGCAATCACATTGACAAGGAGGTTTGCCGCTAACACCCCTCCATTGTCCCATGTCGACCGCCCGCGTACTGGGTTTCCCGACCGGCTCCCACTGCACCTTCGGCCTTCGTGGAATCATTGGATGATGCTGAACGCCTTGACGAGTGTGGCGTTTGTCGCCTTATTAGGTGGGCTGACATGGCTCGTGCGAGCACGCGACCCCCACTGGAGCAGCAAAGACGGGACAAAGTTCATCTGTCGCATTCAAGTTCTGAATGAACATGGTGGCACCCCTTCGCGCTGGCGCGAAGTTCGGTGCACGATCACCGGCAATGACTCCGTTGCCATTGTTCCACGCGGTTTCGGTCATCGCCACCTCGCCAAAGAGTGGCGTGTTGTCGAGACTATGTCAGTGGGTCCGAGGCGTTCCCGTATGTTCCTCTTGCGTAACGACCAATTGATCGCCCTTCGAGTTCCGACTTCAAGTCCGGCAGCGACTCGGCTCGACACTCTTCTCGCACGAGCTCGCGAAGGTGGCGCCGCGTAGCTCGTTCACAACTGTGACAGAAACGACTTGATCTCAAGACCAACGGCATGACTGTCAATGAGGAATGCATCATGCCCTTCGGGGCTCGAAATCTCGACATACCGTGTGCGCGGATCGTTACCGGCGACATGGCCGTGTAGTACCTGCTGTTGATACGCGGGATACAAAATGTCACTATCGATGCCGATGGTGAGCACAGGTGCCGTGATGCGCTTCATCGCGGTTGCGGCACCTCCTCGATTTCTGCCCACGTCATGTAAGTCCATGGCTTTTCCAATGAAGAGATAGCTGTTCGCGTCGAATCGCCGAACCAACTTGTCACCGTGATGATCGAGATACCGCTCGACTTCGAATCGGTCAAAAAAGTGCAGGCCATCATCGTGAATGTTGGCCTCAGACAAGTCACGGCCAAAACGCTCATTGAATGCGTTGTCGGTACGAAATGTGACTTGAGCGATCATGCGTGCCACGGCGAGCCCACGCCACGGACCTTCATCTGGAGCTGCGTCGTAATAGTCGCCACCATTCCAGGCTGGGTCCATCTGCAGGGCGCGACGCCCGATGGCACCCCACGCAATCTGTTGGGCACTCGACTCGATACATGTAGCAATTGGAATTGCTGATGCGACTCGCTCTGGGTAGGTGACGGCCCATTCGAGAGCCTGCATTCCGCCCATCGAGCCACCGATCACACTTCGCCACCGATGGACACCAAGGTGGTCTGCAAGGTGAACCTGCGCGCGCACCATGTCGCGGATAGTGATCACTGGAAAACGCAGCCCATAGGGCTTACCGTCCACCGGATGTGGTGATGCAGGACCAGTCGAGCCTTGACAGCCACCGAGGACGTTTGCGCACACGACAAAGTTTTGGTTCGTGTCGATGAACCCGCCGGGTCCGATGACACCTTCCCACCAACCCGGCGTCGAGTGTCCTTCGCCAGCAGGACCTGCGACGTGGCTGTCGCCAGTCCATGCGTGACACACAAGAATTGCATTGCTCGCGTCGGGGTTTAGTGTTCCCCATGTCTCGTAGGCAATGGTGACGTCACGCAGTGCCGCACCACCGTCTAGAGAAAACGGACGATCGACCGCGAACGTGTGGAACTGGCGATGCCCGCCTGGCTGCAAGTTGTTCCAGGCACCGGTCGGTGCATACGGCGCACCAGGATGAGCGGGCGCGTATGGCACTCCGTGACTTGGTGTCGCCATGGTGCTTCTCCTTTCCGTGCGTCGCAAACGTGAGTCGACTGTTGAGTCACGACGAATGAAGAAGGAACGTCAGGCCTGTTGCCTCGCACCTGCGAGACCACATCCCCACTCTCGTGGGCTGGCACCGTGCGGCTAAAACCCCGGTTGCCGGACCTGACGGTCACTCTTAATGCGTCTCAGTCAGGTTACTGACGCTTCGAACGGACCACAAGCACATTGTTCGGACGACTCCCAGCCCGCGACGTTTGCCGACGTGAGGTTTCGCCGCTACCGTACGGCGCACGAAAGCCGGCGGAGTTGGGGCTTGTCTTCTTTCATGACCCTGCAGTTCAACAGATTGACGCCATTGGCTCTCGCTGAACCCATGGGAGACGTCGGCTGGGGAAGCCGCGCGATTGCACCCATCGCACAAGGAACAGTGGTCGCAACCTTTGGTGGCGATCCGTGTGACCGACGCGAATTTGATGCAATGCCAGCAACGCGCCGTGAGCGATCCATTCAAGTAGACGACAACTTGTTCATCGTCGGACCCCCTGAACGCGAGCCGGGTGACGCTGTCAACCACAGTTGCGAGCCAAACTGTGGACCTCGCAACGCGACACAGATCATCGCATGGCGTGACATTGCTGTGGGCGAGGTCTTGACCTTCGACTACGGCACCACCGATGGAAGTGATTACGACCAATTTCCCTGTGGATGCAATACCACAATGTGTCGCGGACAGACGTCGGGCGATGACTGGCGCCGCATCGATCTGCAACAGCGATACGGATTTCGATTCTCTCCATATCTGCTGCGACGTATCACCTGTGCATCACGTGCACGGCAACTAACAAAGAAAGAACGGGTCGACATGTTGGCGATCTACGACCGTGACCCAATTGAGGCACTGACAACAGCGTTACGCATAGTGACGGGCCGCATCCACGGACAATTTAGGGACATGATTCATGCCAGCTACTTCTCACTCGGCGTCAAGCACGCTCTCTGCGATGGCGACGACGCTGCCTGTGACGAACTGGTGTCGAGCCTCAACGAGTTCGCTGGCGATCCCTTCATTGAGGCCGTCAGTCCGCTGTAGGTGCGCCTTTGAATCGGTGGCGGTTTCGTGCCACCCACCGATAACTGACCTGAGCAACTTGGCGCACACCGGGGACCAACAGCAACCAACCGGGTACAAACCACAAGGAGCCTGCTCCGATAAAGAGTCGTGCGACGGCGTCTGAGCCACCACTTACTCGTCCCCGTCGGTCAACGTATTGCACAGCAAGGGTGCACTCCTCGCGTGACACTCCGAGTTGCTCAAGTGGCGCTGTTTGAAACGGCTCGCAACGTGGTGCATTGTGCACGAGACGTCGTAGGCGTCGCACCCAAAGTCGACAAAAACCGCACTCGCCGTCATAGATGAGCACTGGTCGATGCACATCTGCCGTCATGACACCACCGTATCTAGAGAAGAGATAGCGAGTCCATGTCGAGAGCGTGACGTACGTGACGTGTTGCCATGGAGTCAAACATCGCATCACCACGCTCTGTGCGCTGCACGATTTGGCTCGCGACGACCGACATGACCACCCCCGCGAGTGCCTCACGTCGATAACGGCGCCAAATGTCATTGAAATTGACATCACCCACGTAGCGACCAAGGTCATCCACGTACTGCATGACCAGTGTTTCTTCGTTCAGGCGTCGCGCGTCGGGCAGCAGTCCTGCTCCCAGAAAATATGACAGGTCGGTCACGCCGTCACCGTGAGCCGGGGTCTGCCAATCAACCACCGCACAACGGTGTCCGCCTTCGATGCCGCCGAACATCAAGTTGTCAAGACGGAAGTCGCCATGCACCAAGGTGTGTGGGGTGTCGCGACCGGTGAGATACCCAACCAGTGCCGCACCTAACTCATGCACCAGTTCAACACCAGCTTCTCCACACGTGACTCGAAGCGACTCGCCGAACACATCGAGAAAGCCACCTTTTACGGCGCCGTAGACCGCGTTCAAAGTCTCGGGACCGCTTGGGTCCGTCGAGCGCTGAAGCCAAGACACGTCGAACAACGTCGGGTCCCCCCATCGGGGGCCATGTAGCTTCGTCATCTCAGTTACTGCCACTTGCGCAGTTTCTACGTCACAACCTGTGATCTGGTTGCCCTGACGTGCCGGAGCCAAGTCGTCGAGCACCAACACGAAGTCATGGGTCGCCTCGTCGAAATCAGAAAAATGACAGCTCGCCGTGTTCACGTCGATCGTCGGCGCAATCTCAGAGTAGAAGCGCACCTCTTTCATGTAGTTCCCGAGAGTGATCGCGGTCGCGCGACTTGTCGCATCTTCCGACATCATCTTCACCACCACACTCGCCGGCACGTGTGGCGCCACGCTGTTAAGTGGCACACGCAGGTTCATGCCCACAAGCCCGTCGCCGATGCGTTGCGGTTCGCCAGAGACCACATCGGCAGAAAAGACCCTGGACCACCACGAGTCGGTCAACGAGTCCCGCGTGTAGTCCATATGGCAGGACCGTACACCCGAACGGAATGCCCGATACCGTTTCCTTGCCGATGTACCGCTTCCTCATCTCCCCGCGCTGGATCGCCCTACACGTGCTCATCGGTGCGCTGGTCGCCCTCATGGTCAATCTCGGTTTCTGGCAGCTAAATCGCCTCGATGAGCGCAAAGCACTGAACACGCAAGTCACCAAACAGATTGCCGCACCTGTTGCAGACTTTGGTGACATTGTCACATCCAGCTTGGACGCCGACGAAGCCGAATGGCGCCTGGTGCGTCTTCAAGGAACATATGTGAGCAACGAGATGGTGCTCATCGTGAATCGATCGCAAAATGGTGCTGCAGGCCGCGATGTCGTGATGCCTCTTCTTCTCGCGGACGGACGCAAAATATTGGTGAATCGCGGATTCATACCATTGACCGTGGACATCCCGCCCTCGCCTGCTGGTGAGGTGACCGTGGTCGGCCACGTTCGCCCAACTCAGAAGAGAAGCGGACTCGGTGCAATCGACTCAGCCGATGGAACGCTCGCTGAAATGCAGCGTATAGATATCGCGCGAATCGACCAACAGACTGCAGGTTCACTTGAAGCGTTGTACGTGCAGCTGGTCGAGTCAATACCGGCAGAGACGTTGCTGTCAGTTGTACCGCTGCCTGACATCACCAACGGTCCTCACCTGTCGTATGCGTTCCAGTGGTTCTTTTTTAGTGCAGTGGCTCTATTTGGCTGGGTCTTCGTCGTGCGACGAAAAGTCAGTGAGGCTTCTCAAGCGACAACATCCGCTTGAACATCTCGACCACGTCGGGCGAGGCGTGGGCTGGGTCAAGGTGTCGGTAGACAGTGTCGACGTTCACTGCAATCCGGCCCCGCTCTCCCCACTCGCCGAATTCGTTCAACGCGATGTCTTGTGCCGCGTCCCACGCGTTCATACCAGCTTCGAAGCGTGCCGTCGCCTGGTCGTTGATGTACTGCAGGTAGTCACGTACAGCCACAACACCGGACTTGTCTGTGACAGGTCCGTGACCAGGAATCACCGTGTCGACATCTGATGAACACATGAGATCGCATGCTGCGATCCAGTTCGTGAGTGGCCCAGCCCACACGATTGGTGTGCCGCCGATGAACAAGATGTCTCCGGTGTAGACAGTCTTTGCATCGGGGACAAACACCAGAGTGTCACCCTTCGTGTGTGCTGGTCCCACCTCAACCAACTCAATGACTCGTCCTCCTACGTCTATTTCGAGTCGTCCAGTGAACGTACGAGTTGGCTCAGGCACCTCGATTCCATCGAAATCAAAGGCACCGAAGAAGTTACGGAACAGCTCGCCTAATTCGCCTGGTGCTGAATTGAGACCAGCGAGAGTTGCAGGCGTGACATCGCGCATCTCGAGCGCCGTCTCATGCGAGGTGATGATGTCGGCGTGGCTCACCAATTGGTTGCCATAGCAGTGGTCGCCATTGGCATGAGTATTGACAACCGTTCCAATTGGTGCAGTCCGCACGGTTGATGCCATCGCATCGAGCATCGACTGAGTGAGTTTCAGGTCGAAGAGAGTGTCGACGAGCAGCGATGACCCGTCACCAACGACGAGCCCCGCATTGCTCCAGCCCCAGCCTCCATCCGGCTGGAGGTAAGCGAAACAGGAGTCGCCCAGTTCATGCAATCCGTACGTGTAAGGCGTCGCCATCAACCCTCCAATGTCTCAGCTACGAATTGTGACACCCGCGTGGCCATCATGGCGACGGTCTCGTTGGTGTTCGCCCGCACAATGCGTGGCATTAGCGATGCATCGGCAACCCAAAGATCGTCGATGTCTGCGACACGGCCTTTTCCGTCGCACACCACACCCATCGCACAGGTTCCTGCTGCATGAGACAGGGTGCGAACATTGTGATCAAGCCATGATGAAACTTTCTCATCTGACTTTGTGACGAGGAAGGTAAGTACGTCGGACAAGTGCCTTGCGTCAGTTGCATGAAACGTTGCTTCGAGGTCTTGTTCGACGACCTCCGTTGCGACCTGCCGAACGATGTCAACAAACACCTTTCGGTCACGGGCGTCGGACAAGCAGCGAAAGTCGGCGGTCCATGCACCAGTGGATGACTCGACGATTGCGCCACGCGAATACACATCCATTAGCGAAACTCCGATTCCAGCCAATTTCCCTTCAGCATCAATCTGCTCGTACCCCAATACATGCGCCACATCTGGTGCGCTAGCGTCGCCGTCGCTCTTAAAGGCCACATACCGAGAGATAGGCACTTGTTCGACGAAGGGTACGCGACGTTTACCAGTGAACATGATGTTCGGGTGATCTTGCAGATTTTCGCCAAGTCCTGAGATATCAACGCCAGATTGGCGAAGTAAGATCGGTGTACGCAGAGCACCTGCACACACGACGACGCATGATGCCTCAACTAATGAGCCGTCGACGAGGTCGACCCCCGTGGCACGTGATCCGGTGAACCGTATGCGAGACACAGCGGTCTGCAAACGAAGCGACAGTCGTCCGGTTGCCTGAGCATGACGGAAAGCGTCAGAGTCCGCTGATTGTCGAGAAGCGGAAACGAGCGCCAGCGGCACCGGTCGCGCCTTCGACCAGGCGTCGCTCAGCAATTGCGCCACTGAGCTGTGAGATGTCTCATCAACAAGCGAGGTGGGGGTGGCGACGATGTCAAACCATGGCGCCACGTGGTCCCACGACCATTCAGACAACCCGTCGCGCTCACACCACTCGTTGAAGTCATCAATTGCTCCGGGAAGGACAATTAATCCGTTTACAGCACTGCCGCCGCCGAGCACCTGTGCCTGCAAATAGCCGTACCGCTCGCCGTGGTCTATCGCAGAAACGACAAGTGACGTGTCGAGCACGCCAGGTCGCGACATCGACGTAAAGAGGTTGACCGGATGATGGTCAAATTGATCACCAGCTTCTAAGAGAGTCACTCTTGCGTCGGTCACTGCGCACAGGTGTGCCGCGACCGCACATCCGGCTGTGCCACCACCAACGACGACGACATCAGCCATGTCAATGTCCTCGATGGGCACTCAGCCCGCTGATTGTTGCTGTGTCGCGATCTCGGATGATGTGGAAGACGGTAGTCCAGCCAGATGTGCATGATCGTTGTACCGCACCAGCCTCCAGCGCCCTGGACGAACTTCGACCATCTCGGTGACGGACGTGTTCATCGTGTGCACCTCGAAGCCACCGGTCAACGACGAACGCAACGACATACGCAGCACTGCATCTACGACTCCCCCGTGGCAACACACCACAACGGTCTTTCCTTCATTGTTTCGAACAGTGCGATGAAGCGCGATACCGATGCGGTGATGGAATTCAGCGACAGTCTCACCACCTGGAAACGTCACTCCATGAGGGTCGCCCTCCCAGTTGGGCATTCCGTGCCGCTCGATGAAGTCTGCATATGAGAGGCCATCGCATTCCGGACCCGGATCATGTTCTCCCCACAAGGGGTCGATGTCGACTCCCATGCTTCCAATTGCTGGCGCGATGATCTGGGCGGTCTCACGCGCACGCGGGAATGCACTTGACATGAGAACATCGACAGCGACCTCTGGGTGGCGCATCCACCTATCACGAAGACGTTCCGCTTGTGTACGGCCAAGCGGTGACAGACCCGTGCAGGTACGTGGCCCACCGATTGAGCGACTGACCGTTGCGTTTGATTCGCCGTGTCGCACGAGCAACAGCCTGGTATTCGACATTGTCAGGCGAGCTTCTCGACGAACGATTCAAGTTGGCGCATGTTGCGGCACTCGTACACGCCGTCAGTGTGGGTTGCATACTCACCGACAATCGAATCACCAGTGTTCCAGTAACTGCGGGGCTCTGGGTTCAGCCAGTACACATGACGCGCCTTTTGGCGCATCTCTTTGATGACCCACGACTGCGATGCGTGGTAGTTGTTCCGTGCATCGCCAAGCAACAGCACGGTTGTCTTTGGCCCGACATCGCGACCATATTTCTCCCAGAAAACCTCGAAAGCATGGCCGTAATCACTGTGGCCATCGACCCAGATAACGTCGGCTTCAGTATTCACTTTGTGAATCGCCTCACTGATGTCTTCTGTGCCCTTGAAGAAGTCGGTGACCTCGTCAATGCCGTCGATGAATACGAAAGAACGCACCTTCGAGAATTGCCCTTGAATCGCATAGACCAGCATGAGCGTGAAACGGGCGAAGGCCGCAACACTTCCTGAAATGTCGGCAACGACCATCAGTTCGGGCTTGGCTGGACGCGGATACTTGAAGCGCGGATCAGCAGGCACTCCTCCATAGCTGAGGCTATGTCGCACCGTGCTGCGGAAGTCGAGTGGCCCCCGGCGTTCATGCTTACGTTTACGGGCGAGTCGTGCGGCGAGTTTTCGAGTGAGAGGCTGCAGCGCTTTCTTCAGCCCCTGCATTTCATCACGGCTGGCGTGCATGAATTCGACGTCTTCGGGCAATGGCTTGCGCAGCGTCTTTGCCATCGCCTCAGCACCACGATCTGCAACGAGGCGTCGTCGGATCTCTGCTTCGATTTCTTGCTTGAACTGCTCGATGCGATGTTCATGTTCATCACGCTCTAGACGCTCTTCGAGCGGTGTCAGCTGCCCGCCCACTTCTTCGCGACTTGTCTCCATCAGCTTTTCGAGCATCGAGTCAAGGTCGAGATTTCGCAGTGTTCGGTACAAGTAGTAGGTGCCACCTACCGGTCGCCCCGGCTCCATACCTGCAAAGCGCTGCACCGCCTGACGCGCGAGAGCACGCATGAGGGCCTGATCGCCGGCCATGAGAGCCTTCATCAGCATTGCCATCATCTCTTCGGGCGTCATCTGGTCCATCGCGCCACCGGCAGCACCGCGGCTGTCGCCGTCTTGGCTCTGCAATTGCTCCTGCATCTCGCGCCAGAAGTCCCCGGCGTCTGCATCGTCCGCGATGGCGTATTCAGGACCTCTCAGGCTGAAGTACACCTCGAAGACGGTCTCGAAGGACCGCCAGTGGGCATTGTTCTTCACGAGCGTCGCACCCAACGCGTATTTGAACGCCTCACGATCCTCAAGCGGAATGTGCTTGATGGCCTCCATCGCGTCGAGATTCTCCGTCAGACTGACAGGAAGACCTGCGTTTCGAAGTTCCGAGATGAACCCGGACATCAGGTCGAGCATCACTCGCCTCTGGTCACTTGTCGACGGACAGTTCCTTCGCGGCCTTCGCGATGTCTGTCTGGTACTTGAGAAGAATGTGCAGAGTCTCTTTGGCCTGTTCTGCCTCGATGTGCTCGATACCGAGCAACACCAGCGTGCGTGCCCAGTCGAGAGTTTCGCTGACGGATGGTGCCTTCTTAAGGTCGAGTTGACGGATGCTGCGAACAATGCGCGCAATCTGATCAGCCAAGTTCTGTGAGATGCCGTCGACCTTTGCAAGGACGATTTCTTTCTCGCGATCCATGTCGGGGTAGTCGACATGGAGGAACAGACAGCGGCGCTTCAGCGCTTCGGACAACTCTCGCGTGTTGTTCGACGTGAGGAACACCAGTGGAATTTGCTTCGCGGTAATAGTGCCCAGTTCAGGAATCGATACTTGATACTCAGAGAGAATCTCAAGCAAGAGCGCTTCGGTCTCAACCTCGACTCGATCGACTTCGTCAATCAGAAGCACCACCGGGTCGTCGGCCGTGATCGCTTCAAGCAATGGACGTGTGAGAAGAAAATCTGGTCCGAAGATGTCGTCGTGGATTTCAGACCAAGAATCTGACTTGCGGTCGGCTTGGATGCGAAGCAGCTGCTTCTTGTAGTTCCACTCGTACAACGCCTTCGATTCGTCGAGACCCTCGTAACACTGGAGACGAATAAGGCGAGCACCGATCATTTCCGCGACACTCTTTGCCAACTGGGTCTTTCCAGTACCTGCTGGGCCTTCAACAAGAATTGGCTTGCCGAGCCTGTCGGCGAGGAATGCGACGCCAGCGATTCCGTCATCGGCCAGGTAATTGACCTTGCGCAGGCCGTCACGGACGGATTGAACGGAATCAAAGCGAGGAGCCATGACAGACGACCCTAGTTGCCATCGATGAATTGCCTTGGGTCGGGGGCTTTTTCCCTACGCTTCTACCCATGTTCAAGGACACGGTGATCGTCGCCATCGGCACTGCCGTGTCGCGAATCACGGGTCTTCTCCGCGTCATCGTGCTCGGCGTCATCCTCGGACAGACCGCCCTCGCCGATGCATACGACGGCGCAAACAACTCCCCCAATTCGATCTATGAACTGCTCGTCGGTGGCGTGCTTGCCGCAAGCCTCGTTCCTGTCTTCACCCGCCACGCAGAAGACGACGACGACGAAGCGACCAGCGCTGTTGTAACCGTGTCTCTCATCGTGCTCGCCTTCGCAACTGCTCTAGCGATTGCAGCAGCTCCGCTCATCTTTCGCATCTTCTCTCTGAATCCGAGTGCGGCCGTTGACGCCGACCAATTCCGAGCGGTCGGAACGATGATGTGTCGCATCTTCCTCATTCAGATCTTCTTCTACGGCCTCACCGCAATCGCATCGGCGCTACTCAACTCGCGCCGTCGATTCTTCGCAGCGGCATGGGCGCCAGCCATTGCCAACATCGTCACGATCATGTTGTTGCTCCTCATCCCCTTCACCCGAGACGGAACGCCTGGCCTCTCAGATGTGAAGATTGATGGAGCGTTCTATTGGCTTCTCACCCTCGGCGCGACGAGCGGAATTGCTGCCATGGCCCTTGTGCTAGTTCCTGCCATCAAGCGAGCGAACATCCACCTGACCTTCAAACCCGAGTTCCGACACCCAGCAGTTCAAACAATGGCGAGGCTGTCCTTCTGGACGTTCGGCTACGTCGTCACGAACCAGGTGTGCCTCATCGTCATCAAGAACCTTGCCCAGCCTGGAAGTGGCAACCAAGACGCCTATTCAAAGGCAATGACGTTCTTTTACTTGCCTCATGGTCTGCTTGCCATTTCAATTGCGACCACGTTCGTTCCAGAACTTTCACGTCGCGTACGCAACAACGACGTCGACGGCTTTGCAGGTGGCATGACTGCCGGGTTCCGCTGGATCAGCCTGCTCACCCTGCCTGCGTCGCTCGGCATGATCCTTCTCGCAGAGCCGATCTTGCGCATCTTTCTTCAACACGGCCATTTCACTTCGGAGGCCACCTACAACACCTCGCGGGCTCTCATCGGCCTCGCCGTCGGACTACTCGGGTTTTCCATCTACATCTTTGCCCTGCGCGGTTTCTACGCGCACCACGACACCCGAACCCCATTCATCGTCAACTTGTTCGAGAACATCTTGAACGTGGCCTTCGCAGTGTGGTTAGTCGACGAACACGGCGTGCTCGGCCTCGGATTAGCGTTTGCGTTCGCTTATCTCATCTCTTCGGTTCTTGCGCTGTGGTTGCTACACGTGAAACACCGCGCCGTGAAGTGGCGCGCGCTCGGCACCTTGCTCGCACGGTGCATTGTGGCCGTTGCCGTCATGTCGGCTGCCGTTACCGGTGTCGACCGAGCACTGAAGCCCACCTCTGGTTATTCAGAACTTGCAGAACTGTTCTTCTGCCTAGTGGTCGGTTTCGTTGTGTACGTCGGTGCGCTCTTCGCATTACGCGTACCTGAGATCAGACAAGTCAGTGGATTGTTGCCGAGCCGCGGTTCGGCCACGCCCGATGCAGAAATCTCGGTCTGACCCGACGCCAATCGCCGGTCGTTCAGAAGATAACGAGGTCGTCACGGTGTACGACGACGGTCGAGCGTTGCGCGTCGATGTCAGCCGTGCGTTTGCCTTGCATGGCCCGCGCCTCATCAGCATCGACGGAGGACATGCCGCGTCCGACCACTTGTCCGTCAGGAAGCGCCACGTCGACGACATCTCCTGCCAGAAACGAACCGGCCACCGACAGGACCCCTGCTGGCAATAGTGATCGACCAGCCGTGCGAAGTGCGTCGGCGGCCCCAGAATCGACTGTCACCGAGCCCACCACATCGGCAGCGAAGGCAATCCACAATTTGCGTGCCGACAAGCTGCGATCATGCGGGGCAAACGTGGTGCCGACGCCTGCACCGGCGACGACCTCGCGAACCACATTCTCGCGTTTTGCAGATGCAATCACTGCGGTGACACCAGACCACGATGCGATGCGAGCGGCCGCAAGCTTCGAGGCCATACCCCCGCTTCCACGCGCTGTGCCAGATCCACCAGCATTGACGCTCATAAGCGGGTCGTCGGCAGCGACCTTAGCGACAAGGGTCGCTGTCACGTCAGAGGTGGGGTCGGAGGTGTAGAGGCCGTCGGTGTCGGTCAGCAGCAACAACATGTCGGCCGAGACGAGATGGCTCAGCAACGCTGCAAGGTGGTCATTGTCGCCATAACGAATTTCATTATTTGCGATGGCATCGTTCTCATTGATGATGGGTACGCAACCAAGTTCGATCAGGCGCATGAGTGTGTTCTTGGCATGCAGGTATTGGTTGCGGTCCACGAAGTCGTTCGGCACGAGCAGCACCTGAGCGCCAACCAATTGATGTCGCGCCAGTTCGCTGTTGTAAGCAGCCATCAACTGTGGCTGTCCGACTGCACTGAGAGCCTGAAGACTCAGTGTGTCGGTGGGGCGTGTACCGAGGCCAAGCCCGGCAACACCAGATGCGACCGCACCCGAAGTGACGAGCAGAACTTCATGACCGGATGAGCGCAGGTCGGCTATTTGGTCGGCGACAGACGCAATGACCGATGGAACAAGCACGCCACCATCGTTTGTAAGCGATGATGTACCAATTTTCAGGACGATGCGCATGGACACAGACTCACATATCCGAGTGGTATTCAAAACTGAATTGCGCGATCCATACGACGTCGCCATCACGGGCCCCTGCACGCGACAGCAACTTGTTGACGCCGAGCTTGTTCAGGCGGTCGTCGATGTAGTTCAGAGCCTCAGGACTGGTGACGTCGTTCAATGCAACAACTCGCTCGGCCGCACGACCATGCACGCGGAACTCGTTGTCTGCAGTGCGTTCAACCCATGCGTTCTCGGGTAACGGACGCATGATGATTGTCGACTCTGGGTTTACTTCCTCCGCACGCGCTCGCGACACCAACTCAGCAAGCGAGTTCAACACCGTGCGAACATTGTTCGTGGTAATCGAGGACATGTGCACGTGAGACCATGACTCAAGGACTTCGGGAGGCACGCTGTCGTCTTTTGTGCCGACGATGAGCGAGGGACGCTCGAGCAGCTCTGGCTGGTAGCGACCAACTTCCTGGCGCAATACCTCGAGCTGACGATCTGGTTCGATGCCGTCCAGGGCGACAAGATCGATGAGAAAGCACAGCACGCGGGCTCGTTCGATATGGCGTAGGAACTGATGACCGAGTCCTCTTCCCTCGCTCGCACCTTCGATGAGACCAGGTATGTCGGCCATCACAAATTCGACGTCGCTACCCAGACGGATCACGCCGAGATGGGGCTCGAGAGTTGTGAACGGATAATTCGCAATCTTTGGTTTCGCCGCAGACACAGTCGAGATGAAGGTGCTCTTGCCCGCGTTTGGAAAGCCCACGAGCGCGACGTCGGCCATGAGCTTCAACTCGAGCTTTAGCCATCGCTCTTCCCCATGTTCACCCTGTTCGGCGAAGGTTGGCGCACGCCGCTTGTTGTTAAGGAACTTCGCATTTCCGCGACCACCGCGGCCACCATGCGCAGCCAGCCATCGATCGCCATGATTCATGAGATCGGCGAGAATCTCGCCGCTGTACATGTCGCGAACGACAGTTCCCTCGGGGACGTGCACTACGAGATCCTCACCCCGTCGACCATGGAGGTCCTTGCCCTTTCCATGGATGCCGCTCTCGGCCTTGCGGTGCGGGTGGTCTCGAAACGCAAGTAGCGATGCCACGTTGCGGTCGGCGACCAGCCAGACGTCTCCACCCTTTCCGCCGTCACCACCGTTCGGCCCCCCGAAGGCCACCGGGCCCTCGCGGCGGAACGCGACACAGCCTGCACCACCGTCACCACCGGTGACGTTCAGTTGTGCTTCGTCGACAAAACCACTCATAGAGATGATTATGAGGCTACCGGTGCAATACATCGGACTCTGGGAGTCAGTTCATACATGTGATCTATGCCGTCACACCTTTCCCGTACGCTGACCTCATGTCATCGCACGAGTCGAACAACCTGTCGCTCAGCGAACACGAACACAGTGAACGTGCCCGCACATGGGCATCCACCATGAGCGGTACAGCCGCTGACGGCGACATACGCGTGGCACATGCCGACTCATGGGCAGGAATTGGCACCACCGACATCGCCGAGCGCGCTGACCGTGAAGTCAATGCTGAACGAGAGCTCGCACCTCACGCAACGCACGCTGTCGGAGCTGGCAATCGACCACTTCCCGAAGACCCCGATCCTTACCGCTCATGTTTCGAACGAGATAGAGATCGCATCTTGCACGCCACTGCGTTCCGTCGCCTCGCCGGAAAGACCCAAGTCTTCGTCTTCCCCGATGATCACCAACGAACGCGGCTCACTCACGCACTCGAAGTCGCCCAAGTGGCCGTGTCCGTCGCGCGCGCATTGCGTCTCAATATCGCCCTCACAGAAGCCATCGCGCTCGGACACGACTGTGGTCACGGCCCCGGTGGTCATGCATCAGAAGATGCGTTATCGCAGTATCTACCCGAGGGCTATGACCATGCCGTCTGGGGCGCCGATGTCGTACTCACACCGCTCAACTTGTGCCTCGAAACACTCGATGGTGTGCGCAACCACAGTTGGTCGCGACCTGCACCTCGCACGCCCGAAGGCGAGGTCGTTAGCTGGGCAGATCGCATTGCCTACGTCTGCCATGACTTCGAAGATGCAGTAGCGGCAGGCATCGTGTCGCCGCGCCAGCTTCCGAGCACGGTTGCAAACTTGTGCGGTACCGAGCGTCGCTCGCAATTGCATGTCTTCATCAACGCCATGATCGAAGCCGCTGCCGCCACCGGTCGCATCGGCATGACCCCCGATGCCGCCGATGCACTTGCAGCATTTCGCCAATTCAATTACGAGCAGGTGTATTTGCGTCCCGCGTCAGCTGAACAAGGACGATCGGTCATTGCCATGTTGCGCGCATTGGTCGAGCACTATGCCGATCGACCCCACTTGCTGCCAACCGTCGACGACTTACCGGTCTCCGATGCTGGAAGTGATCAGGCCTTGCGAAACGCGGTCACCTATGTCGGAGGAATGACGGATCGATTTGCCTGTCGACAGGCGATCACGTTGCTCGGATTTCGGTCCGACGCTTTACCACAAGGCATCGACACCTTCAGTTGACGCCCTCTGGCGTAAGAGCGACGTCTACTCAGGAAGAATGTCGACGACTTTGCGCCCGCGGCGCTCGCCAAACTTCACGCTGCCGCTGACAAGCGCGAACAACGTGTCGTCTTTGCCAATGCCCACGTTCTTGCCAGGGTGGAACCGGGTGCCACGCTGACGCACGAGAATTGTTCCGGCGGAGATGTTGGTTCCGTCGAATGCCTTGATTCCGAGTCGCTGGGCGTTTGAGTCGCGGCCGTTACGAGTTGAACCGCCACCTTTGGTCTTTGACATGAGAATCAGCCTTTCGCGATGGAGGTGATTTCGACGAGCGAATACTGCTGACGGTGACCGTAGCGGCGACGCTGGTTCGTTCGGCGCTTGTAGGTGAAACCTTCGATCTTGCGACCTTTCACGGTTCCGACCACTCGGCCAGTCACCTTGACGGACTTCAACTGATCGGGAGTCGACAGCACAGAGGCACCGTCGACCAAGAGCACGGGTGTAAACGACACCTCTTGTCCGTCGGCAGCCCCGAGGAGCTCGACCTTGACTTGCTGGCCTTGGGAGACCTTCTCTTGCTTGCCACCGGAGGCGATCACTGCGTACATAGCGAAGTCCTACCCTACCTTGACCCTGCACCGGCCACACACCCTGGTCGACACTGCCCGACTGGCACATTGCTGCTCTGAGACCACCACAAAACTGTCAGTCAAGGAGGCCAAAATCGACCTTCACGCCGCGACCTTCACAGTCGGGACATGGGTCGGCAAATGCCGTGAGGAGACCCTCACCAATGCGCTTGCGCGTCATCTCGACGAGACCCAACTCGGAGATGTCAAACACCTGCGTACGTGTCTTGTCACGAGACAGTGCGGCGCGGAAGGCTTCAACCACTCGCTTGCGGTTCTCGCGGATCTCCATGTCGATGAAGTCAATGACGATGATTCCGCCGATGTCACGCAGGCGAAGCTGACGTGCGACCTCTTCGGCTGCCTCGAGGTTGTTGCGAAAGACAGTCTCTTCAAGGTTCGACGTTCCGACATTCTTCCCGGTGTTCACGTCGATGACCGTGAGTGCCTCGGTGTGTTCGATGATGAGCGAGCCACCACTTGGCAGCCAGACTTTGCGATCAAGAGCCTTGTGCAACTGCTCGTGCACATGGTGGTGTTCGAAGATCGACAAACCTTCAGCTTCAACATCGAAGTACTCCACGCGATCGGCAAGCTCCGGATTGAAATCTGCGACGTAGGCCTTCACTTCTTCATATAAACGACGATCATCGATGACAACTCCACGATATTCGGCATTGAATTCTTCGCGAATGACACGAACGGCAAGCTCTGGCTCGCGATACAAAAGCGTCGGACCATTCGCGGCTTTGGACTTTGTCTCAATTTCGTTCCACTCTTCGACGAGACGCGTCATGTCGGCTCGTAATTCATGTTCTGTGGCGTGCTCTGCCGCAGTGCGCACAATGACGCCGTGTTCCGCTGGCTTCACGCGGTCGAGAACCGAGCGAAGGCGACGTCGTTCATCCTCGGGCAGACGCTTCGAGATTCCGTAGGTCTTGCTGTTCGGAATGAGCACCACGAAACGACCCGGCAACGACACTTCCTGGGTGAGGCGCGCGCCCTTTGCCCCGATCGGATTCTTTGTGACCTGACACAAGATCATCTGGCGTGAGCGCAAGATGTGCTCAATACGTGCAGTCGAAGTGGTTTCGACATCTTCTTTGTCGAACTGCACGTCGCCTCGATACAGCACCGCATTCTTCGGTGTCGCAATATCGACGAATGCAGCCTCCATGCCTGGCAGAACGTTCTGCACACGTCCCAGGTAGATGTTCCCGTGGATTTGACTGACGTCATCGGCTGGGCGACTGACATAGTGCTCGAGAAGACTTCGGCCTTCGAGCACGGCAACCTGGGTGAGCCCATCACGCACTTGCACGCACATGAGATAGCGCCCGACAGGGCGGCCGTCTCGCGTACGACCCCGGCGCCGTTCGATGATGTCGGCATCGATGGTCTCAGCCGATCCATTGCTACTTCCTGAGCGAGTCCGCGAGCGACCGCGTCCACCTCGCCGGCGCTTCTTCTTTGCTCCTGCGCCGTCTCCGGCGGAAGATGGCTGCGCTGGCTGAGAAGCGGGCGTTGGCGCCGGACGCGTGTCACCGATTTGTGGCCGACGCACAACGGCGGACGCAGCGACTTTGGGGTCAGTCACCCGACCCTCATGTGGCACGTCGGGCATGTCGACATCGTCGGCTTGGCGACGGGAGTCAGACGATGTGCGCTGGCTTGACCCGCCTCCACTTCGATTACGTCCTCCGCGGGATCCGCGGCGACGCTTCTTGGCTGCGCCACTGGCGCCCGCCTGGGTTCCACCGTCTCCGGTGCTCATCTCTCGACTCCTTACTGATTCCGCGCATTCTGCGCGGCCACGTCGCGCCGAAGCGCGCCATGTGAGGGCGAGGGCTGCCACCAGGGCGCCGCCGCCTCTCTGCGGCCTGTGGACAGACTACCGGCGGGCCCTACCTGAAACGGCGCATATGGACGTTCTGCACGAGGCCCACCATCGCCGCAAAGGCCACAGTGTGGGATCCGCCGTAGCTGACGAAGGGCAGAGGCACGCCAGAGACCGGGGTGATGCCAAGGGTCATGCCGATGTTCTGGAACGACTGCCACAACACCATGGTGAAGACGCCCGCACAGAGGTACAAGCCGAGCCGGTCCTTCGCCATGCGCGCGATGCGAAAGACACGCCACAAGATGATGGCGAGCAGCGTGATGACAACGCCGCAGCCGATGAGACCAAACTGCTCGCCCACCGCCGAGAACACGAAGTCGGTGGATTGCACAGGAATGAACTGACCGTTGGTGAGCGGACCGTTCAGGTAACCCTTGCCGGTGATGCCACCCGTTGCGACCGCACGTTTCGCGAAGCGAACTTGACGCAACACGTTCTGCAACGATGCAGTTTCAGCGTTCTGGTTGAGGAACGCGATGACGCGACGAACTTGGTAGTCCTTCACGATGCCACCGACGACTGCTGCAGCCATTGAGATGATCGCCAGACTGGTGACGAGAACGATGTACTTGATACGTGCACCAGCGACCAACAGAACTCCCATCGCCGCCGCAACGAGAACTGTCGCTGAACCGAGGTCGGGTTCGACAAGAACAAGCACAACCGGAAGCCCGACGATGAGTAACGACTGGATGAACCGCTCGTAGGACACCACCTCTGTCGCATCGTCTGCCAAGAAACCTGCCAGCAGCAATAGAACGGTGAACTTCGCAATTTCCGAAGGCTGCACCGAGATGATGCCGAGGTCGAACGACAGTCGTGCGCCACCACGGACCGCACCCGACACGAGCACCAACACGAGCAACACTTGGGTGACGACGTAGAAGAACTCGGCATTACCTCGCAGTCGCCCGTAGTCGACGGCCATCACGGCCGCCATCGCAATGATGGCGAACAGAATGAACACGATTTGTCGTTGGACAATCGTGAACTCGTCCTGGCCAGAGTTGATGAGTCGTGGTCGCGTCGCGGAATACACCATGAACACACCGATGATGGTCTGCAGAGTCACCGCAGCCATCAGGATCCAGTCGATATTGCGACTGGGGTCGGCATAGCTGCGCCGCACATTGCCAAGACCTTGCCCCGGACGACGAGTGAGCAACGGAATCGCCATCAGTCACGCACCGATGACCCTGCGCCAACCAGACACAGCGGATTTTCCATGGTGTGAGGTGCTGCTGGTGTCACCATGTTCACGTCAAGTGGATCAGACGGCACGATGGTCGGCAGTTTTACTCTCTTTGCAAGTGCAGTAAAAAGACACTTCACCACAGGTGCTGCTGCGCGGGAACCAAATCCGCTCTTCTCGAGATACGCAAAGGCGGAATAGGGCTGTGAGTCGGTGAGACTGAATGCACCAAATGCCGACGAGTCATTCCATGGAAGGTTGCCGAAACCCTGTGCCGTACCCGTTTTGCCGGCGATTGGAAGAATGCGTTTCGGATATGACTGGAACAGCTTTTCTCCTGTTGTCGCATGGTAAAAATCGAAGCTCACGCCAGGACCATTGATCACGCGCGTCAACCCCTTAACGATCGGATCTCTGATTTCCGATTCCATCGGCAACACGCGGACAAGCTCTGGCGTTGAATGGTCCTGCACGACCACACCTTTTTGAAGGTCGATGGTGCTCTTGTTCGACAACGGCGTTCCTGGTGCCCAGATTGCGCGCACGACCTTCGGCTTCAACACGGATCCCCCATTGCCGAGCGCCGCATATGCCACTGCCACTTGTATCGGAGTTGCCGACAACAGGCCCTGGCCGATGGAGAACTGCACGTTGTCTCCCACGTAGAAGCCGCGACCCTCGTCCTTGCTGATGGCCCCCGCGTCGGCCAGTCGTTTCTTCAATTCCCTATTCGGCACCGTTCCGACAAATTCGTACGGAAGGTCGATTTCTGTCGGCGAACCAAAGCCAAACTTGCGTACCTCTTGCTCGAGCACAGGCGTATT
>DCZD01000041.1:22000-26601 GCA_002331255.1 Acidimicrobiaceae bacterium UBA2093
CCATTGCCGCAGTTCGCATTCTTGAAGACACACTTCACGTTCAATTGACAACGTTCGTCGGGAATGCTCTCCAGCTTGTATGTGCCTTCATCGCGAAGCGTGTAGTCGGCCCCGCCAGGCAACTGACCAGATGCAAGAGCTGCGTACGCGACAAAGGGCTTGAAGGAGGATCCCAAGTTGTAACGGCCAGAAATTGCTCGGTTTACAAGAATCGACCCGTCAGGATCTTTCGTGTTCGGAAAGATTTGTGCGAACTTCTCGCCGGTTATTCCGGCATTGAACCAGCGATTGTCAAAATTCGGATAGCTCGCCATCGCTTTCACCTCGCCTGTCGCATGATTCAACAACACGACAGATCCTGCAGGGGCCTTGTAATACGTGATGGCCGGATATGCGGGGTCTGGTTCTCCGTCTTTCAGCACAGTCGGTGCTTCTGTGCGCTGTCGCACCTGAAGCTGGGTCTGTAACGCTTGCTCTGCGAACAGCTGCATCTGCAAGTCGATGGTCAATTGCACGTCGTTTCCCGGAATCGGCTCTCGCTTGTCGAGCTGTCTCAAGATGCGGCCACGTGAGTCGACTTCGTACTTCACGAACCCAGGTTCACCGCGCAACACGCTCTCGTAGGTTTGCTCGACACCGAATTGACCGACACGCGCATCGGGGTCATACCCGAGATTTCGGTACATCTCAAGCTCACCCTCTTTGATGGCTCCGAGAAAGCCAATGACATGACTAGCGACCGGCGCATACGGATACTCGCGTCGCCAGTCTTCACGCACATCAATTCCCGGATAGTCCTCGGCTCGTTCGCGCAGGAACATGACAAGGTCTTCTGAGACGTCTTCTTTGAGTGGGACTGGCTGCAATTGGTCATACCGCTTGCTTTGATAGCGATCTTCCAATTCTTGAATGGTGGTGCCGAGCACTCCGTACAAACGATCCCACATCTGCTGGCGGGCGAGGTCGCGTTGCACGACTCGACGATCGAGTGTGATGGTCAGAATTCTCTCGTTCGTGGCAACGAGACGCCCCTTAGTATCAAAGATACGGCCACGCTCTGGTGTGAGCTTCACGGTTCTCGTACGCACTTCTCGCACTCGTTCTTGCAGACCTTCTGCGTCGACGGTCTGCAAGAACCACACACGGATGGTGAGTACCGACATAAGGACGAGCGCAACCGTTCCAAGAATTGCCACTCGCGAGCGCTTTGGCGGATTGTTTGGCATGTCAGATAGGAACCACTTCGGGATCTTTCAAGATCCATCTACATAACTTCTCGAAGGGCACGCACATAACCGCATTGGTCACAGCGACCACCGCGATGATGACGACAACGCGAGTGGTGAGTGCACCTTCGATACCCACCATCGCGAGTGCGAGCGGCATGAGCAATGTGCCGACCGCGCTCGCCACCCCGCCGAGCAGCATTCGTGACCACCACGTCGGCTCATGCACGAAACTATTTGCAAAACCAGCGAGATAACCAGCGATCGCAAACACAGTCGCCCCGAGTCCGAGTGGTGTCGTTAGGACGAGGTCATACATGAAGCCAACGAGGAAGCCTGCAATTGCCCCAACTTCGCTACCGCGTGCCAGGCCGCTACTTGCCGCGAGTACCAACATGATCTGGAGAATGACACCGAACGGACGCAAGTCGTTCAACACCGTGGTCTGCAAGCCAAGTGCGACAAGCCCGACTAAGAACAGTCGAAACATTGGGCGCTCAACCAGTGCGACGAGTCGCATCATGGCGATTGCCTCTCGGTGGCCGGGCGGTACAACAACACGCGAACAAAGTTCAACGACTGAAGCGAAGCGGCTAAATCGACTTCAAGAATCGGCCCCAGAGAACCTTGACGAGTGACAACTCTCGACACGACGCCGACAACAATGTCTGGTGGCGCAAGTGATGTGGCTCCACCAGCCGAAATGATGGGAGACCCGATCGCGATCTGACCAAAACGTGGCTGGTATTCGACGAAGCGCACGATAGGCGACTTACCGAGCCCTCGACCTTCGAGTGCACCGGTCTCTCTCAGTGGCAGGTCGGCACCTGGCGGAACTGTCACTTGCGTCTCGTTGCCCTGACCGGGCGTTGTGTCACCAGGAATGGTGGTGATGGCGGCGGTCGACTGAACCGGCACAGTCGACCCAGGCACGAACCCTGGAATCGCAGGAAGTGTCGTTGTCGTAGTGGTCGTGGTCGATGTTGTCGTGGTTGATGACGTCGTAGTTGTTGACTCGCCAATCAAGATTTCCGTCTCAGACGGAACAGTTGTCGCCGTGACGGGTTGATTCACGATCTTCACCGATAATGAATACGACGGGTCCGTGATGAGCATGACGACAGCACGGTCGTTGAATACCTCGGTGACTTTCCCGATCAGTCCTGCAGCGTTCAGCACCGGCATGCCGACACGGATGCCACAGTTGCGTCCACGGTTGATTTCGACTGTTTGCGAGAAGTTCGACGGAGACTCTCCCACCACCTGCGTCGTGCACGAGTCGATGCCCGCGAGTGTCGGCAGACCGTTCAATGCAAGAAGCTCTTGGGCTTCGCGAACTGTCGCGATGTTGGCAATTGCCGCGCCCTCTTGTCGTCCGACCAAGTCCCGAAGTCGTCGGTTTTCGTCTGCAAGTTCGTTGTAGTCGGTGATGCCATGCCACACATTGCCAACCGGCTCTGTGACGACGCGCACCACGCCTTCAACCGGTCGGAAGATTGTTCCGAAACTCCGCCGGACGAATGATACGGACGAAGATCCGCGCATGTCGAGGGTCACCAGCAGAACTGATGTCAACACCAAGAGGGCGATGACGCGGCGTCTTGTAAAAGAGCTACCCACTGCCCTCGATCACAGTTCGGATTGTGGCGACGACATCATTCCGCGCATCGCCTCGATGTTCTCGAGCGCCCGTCCAGAGCCGATGACCACTGAATACAACGGGTCAGGAGCGATGTAACAGGGCATGCCGGTCTCGTGCGTCACACGTTGCGGCAAACCGGTTAACAGCGCACCGCCACCAGAGAGATAGATGCCTCGATCCATGATGTCAGCAGCCAATTCCGGAGGCGTACGGTCGAGCGTGGCCTTCACAGCATCAATGATGGCAGCAACCGGCTCGGCGATGGCTTCACGCACCTGAGCACTCGTCAATTCAATGGTTTTCGGCAATCCGGTGACCGTGTCTCGTCCCCCCACGTCGGCCGTGAGCTCTTGCTCGACAGGCCACGCCGATGCCATTTGAATCTTGATCTCCTCAGCGGTGTTCTCACCGATGTCGAGACCGAACTGCATCTTCACGAACTGCGAAATTGCATCGTCTAGTTCGTCGCCCGCGACACGAACGCTCTCAGACACCACAATTCCGCCAAGTGAGATAACGGCGACTTCCGTGGTGCCACCACCGATGTCAACGATCATGTTGCCGCTCGGTTCGTGCACCGGCAGATCTGCCCCGATAGCGGCTGCCATTGGCTCTTCGATGATGAAAACAGGCTTGCGGGCACCCGCATATTCCGCAGCATCTTGCACCGCACGCTGCTCGACACCCGTAATGCCCGATGGCACACAGATCACCATCCGTGGCTTGCTCCAGCGACTACTAGAGATGCGCTGGATGAAATAACGCAACATCTTTTCGCACACGTCGAAGTCAGCGATAACTCCGTCCTTCAGGGGACGCACCGCACGAATGCTGGCTGGTGTGCGCCCGAGCATGCGTTTGGCTTCATATCCGACAGCTACTGGCCGACCGTCTTTGACGTCGACTGCGACCACGGAAGGTTCGTTCAAGACGATCCCCTGTCCGCGCACATAGACAAGCGTGTTCGCCGTTCCAAGGTCGATCGCTATATCGCGACCGATCGAGAGTGGACTGTTGCGTGCCATGTGTCGACTCGTGACGAGTGTCTTTGAGTTACTTCAGCGTTGGAAAGAAGATCGAGAGCTCACGCGAAGCGGACTCTGCCGAGTCGCTTCCGTGGATGAGGTTCTCAGTAAACAAGGTTCCGAGGTCACCACGAATGGTTCCCGGTGCTGCCGCACGCGGATTGGTCGCACCCATCATCGAACGAACGATTTCCCAAGTGTCCTCTGGTCCTTCGACCGCCAAGCTGACGACGGGTCCACGTGACATGAACGACACCAGATCGGCGTAGAAGCCTTTGCCCTTGTGCTCTTCATAATGACGTCCGAGTGTGTCGGCATCGAGTGTGCGCAATTCCATTGCGGCAATTCGCAGACCTTTGCGCTCAAGACGACCAAGGATCTCACCCACCAGTCCGCGTTCGACAGCATCGGGTTTCAGGAGTACGAGGGTTTTCGTGGACATTCCTTCAGGCTATTGGTCGCGTCCGGAGTTTCGACAGACAGTCAATAAACACCTGTGAATACACACGTTTCAGAGGTGGTTCACTGCCCCTCGTGTTGTTCGGAGCGGGCGAATTCAGGGAAGTACACGACGCAGATGTGGTCGAGCCGCACCCACGACATACAACGACCCAGTAACGAGGATGGCATCTTCTGCCGTTGCATCTTGAAGTGCCCGCGAGCATGCATCTTCAACCGTTTCGCACGCCACCACATCGTCACATCCCA
>DCZD01000022.1:0-6074 GCA_002331255.1 Acidimicrobiaceae bacterium UBA2093
TACGACATCGTCGGCGTAACGATGCGTCTCTGGGGAGGCAAGACCGAGCTCGGATGATCCTCGGTCAGTGATGTCGACGATGCGCGCCGAGTTGCCCAACAACTCGATGTCGACCATCTGGTGTTCAACTTTGCCGAAGACTTCGATGCTCATGTCGTCGACCCGTATGTCCGCGCGCATGCGTCTGGAATCACCCCCAATCCGTGTGTGGAGTGCAATCGACACCTCAAGTTCGACAGACTCCTCGAGCGAGCCGACGCGCTCGGCTTCGATGCTGTGGCGACGGGGCATCATGCGCGCATCAATGCCGATGACAGAGGAATTCTGCGCGTCACTCGTGGTGCCGACATGCAAAAAGACCAGAGTTACGTGGTGCACATGTTGCAAGGTCGTGCGTTGGATCGCACCTTGTTCCCGGTTGGCGGGCTCACCAAGTCAGATGTACGTGCGATCGCTTCATCGCACGGCTTACGGACGGCGAGCAAGCCTGACAGCCAAGATGTCTGCTTTATCCAGTCGACTGCTGGCCGCGAAGGATTCTTGGCCAAGCGCATGGAGTTCAATTCAGCCGACGTCGTCGACACCGAAGGGCGTCCGGCCGGTGACGTCGCAGCAGTCGAGTTGGTGACTATCGGTCAACGACGTGGGCTCAACCTTGGCGGTGGCGACAAGCGTTACGTGGTTGATGTAGACGTGAAGACCCGCCGAGTCGTCGTTGGCTCAGAGAATGATCTGCTCACCAATGAAGTAGTCGTGAAGCAGCTGTGTTGGCCACATGGAAGTGACGAACCTTTGAGCACGTGTGACGTTCTCGTGCAGGGCAGTGCGCATGGTGCGCGACATGCGGCCTCCATCACGATGGAGTCCGACGACACCGTGCGTCTCACGTGGAACAAGGCCCAACGGCGCATCGCTCCCGGTCAGACCGTCGTGTTTTATGACCTCACCGACACGTATGTGGTCGGCGGGGGAATTGTCACTTCTTGAGACGTGCCATAGCGGCGTCTAACTGCCGTGGCGCTGTGGAAAACGATGACACGTGCAGTGCGTCGGTGGTGCCGAGCACTTGACGCGTGATTGGTGCAAGAACAACTTTGTCCGCAGCTGTCAACGACACGACAAGTCGTCGACCGAACACACCACCCGTCAGGTCTGCCTCTTCACCCGGGCCATCTGCAGTGCGAACATCTGCGAGGTTCGCATGTCGCACCATGAACGTTTCCGCGAGTACCAAGTGGTCATGTACGACGAGACCGGCAGGAACGACGACCAACCAACGCCGTGAAAGTTGATGTAGGCGTCGAGGAACCTTGAATGATGCTGCGACGGCGATGAGTGTCACGGCGATGCCGGCCGCGTACGAGCGCGCCGCAAGAAGCAACGGTCCGGAGATGATTGCCGCGGTGTACCCAAGTTGCACGAGTGCCGCTGGAAGCACGTAGGGGAATGGTGTGCGCAGGGGATACCTAGTCTCGTCGCCATATGCACCAGCTTGAACCATTGCCGTTGAAACCCGTGTCGTGCAGGCGAGCGCAGCGGCGCACGCGATAGCGACAAGTGCCAACGTCATCGCAACCGTCGCATTGTTTTCGGTGATGCCGTATGACACTTGTGAGGCGACGAGTGCGACCATCGGCACCGTGACGAGACGGACCACGGTGAGACCGATTGGGGTGAGAGCAATTGACGACAACAGTCCGGAGGCACCTATGGCCCAGCCTCCGACGATGAGTACGACATTGACAGGTGTTGAGTGATGGGCGGCCACATGCCATGGAGATGCGAGCAGTAAGGCGACCCACGACGCACGCAGAATCCACATCAGAGAGTTTGATGATGTGCCCACCCTCATAGTGTGCTCCGCTGAGGCGTCTGAACCTCAGTCTCAATAAAGTCGAAAACGACGATTGGTGTCGCCACTTCGAGGGAAAGGGGTTGCTCATGGCTGAACGACCGCAGGCCGAGCCTGTGAACTCTGGGAAAGTGTCGACTGGCAACGTTCTCGTTGGGGAGATGGCCACGGAGAGTGCCGCTGTCGATGTCATCGCGCCGTGTTCGACAATGGGCGTCGGCAGCCTTCCTCACCGCGACGCGGCCACGGCGGCTGAATTCGCATGGACCACGACGACGATCCCGACACTTCCGACGCTTCCACGCAGGTCACCAGCTGAAGGCATGATCGCACAGGCGCTCGTTGGAATCGAGGGAGTGACCGTGGGTCAGTACGGTGGCATCAACGTCGATACCCAAGTACTCGAGCGTGACGTGCCCACCACCGTTGATTTTCTCGCTGATGCATTCGGCGGGTATCGCGCATTTTTTGAAGCAGCGCGACGGGAACCGGTGCGAGTCGCCACGCCTGTCGTGAAGTGGCAATGTGTGGGACCCGTCACGTTGGGCAATGCCTTTCGCCGTGTGGGACTCGCAACACCAGTCGCTTTCTCGCTGTCCTTGCGTGCGGTACGTGCCCACATTCGCGCGGTGCAGAGACAGATGGAAGAGGTTTTTCCGCTGGCTCGTCAACTTGTCGTGCTTGATGAGCCAGCACTTACCTCACCGATGTTCGACGACATCGGAATGTCGTCTGACGACCTCGTCGATCTTGTGAGTGGCGCACTTGCAGTCATCGGACATGAGCACCTTTCCGGTGTGCACTGTTGTGGCGATCTTGACTGGCCTGTCTTGTTCTCAGTTGGTTCATCGGTCATTTCCGTGCCTGTGCCCAGTGACGAAGCTCTTGACCAGCTGCTCACGCATTCAAGTCGACTCGCAGAAATGTTGAAGCGCGGCGGAATGATCGCCTGGGGAGTCGTGCGCACCGATGGTCCGATAGCACAGACACCCGAACGTGCCTGGCGACGCCTGTCAGATGTGTGGTCGTCGCTTGCTGCAGCCGGACTCGATCGAGAGTTGCTGCAGTCACACAGTTTTTTCAGCCCGGCCTGCGGGTTGGGCACGCATACCGACGATGTGGCACGTCATGTGTTCGAACTTCTGTCGGAAGTGGCAGGACGTGCTTTGCAACAGGCGTCTCATGCCATTGCCACACCTGGCTCCTAGTGTGGGTTGTTGATGGCAACGAAGAAGAAGGCGATGTCAGCTGAGAGCAAGCGCTCCAGCATCGAACGCCGTGCGACGGAACTACGAGATCTCATCCGTCATCACAACGACCGTTATTACGCAGAGGACACTCCCGAGATAAGTGACGCCGAATACGACGCGCTAGTCAAAGAATTGGCGCGCATCGAAGCGGAACATCCTGAATTGGTGACACTCGACTCGCCGACCGCCACCGTGGGTGGAGGCTCATTCACCACATTCGCACCGGTCATTCATGCAGTGCCGATGACAAGCCTCGACAACGCGATGGATAGCGATGAATTGCACGCATGGGGAGAGCGAGTCGCAAAGGGTCTCGGCGGAGCCGAATGTTCCTATGTATGCGAACTCAAGATCGACGGTCTGGCCATCAGCATCCGATATGAGAAGGGTGTACTGGTGCAGGCCGCCACACGCGGCGATGGGAAAGTGGGGGAAGACGTCACTGCCAATGTGGCAACCATCGCCACTTTGCCCAAGACGCTCAAAGGAACCGCAAAGCACCCAGTGCCCGAGGTTCTGGAAGTGCGTGGCGAGGTCTACATGTCGATTGAGGCGTTCCAACGTCTGCGCGCCGACAAAGAATCTGAAAATGCACGCCGTGCTGCTGAAGGTCGCGGCCCACTATCCGTACCGGTGAACCCGCGTAACGCCGGCGCAGGAAGCCTTCGTCAGAAGGATCCACGTATTACCGCCGACCGCGACCTCAGTCTGTGGTGCTATCAACTCGGTGAGGTGCGCGGCGGGCCTGATTTCAGTCACCATCACGACACCCTCGAGTTCTTGAAGTCCCTCGGCTTTCCAGTGAACCCCGAGATCCGTGCAGTGGGCACGCTCACCGATGTCTATGCATTCTGTGACACGTGGAGAGAACGTCGACACGAACTGCCCTACGACATCGATGGAGTCGTGGTCAAAGTCGATGATCTTCGCCAGCGCGAAACGCTTGGCTTCACTTCTCGTGCTCCGCGCTGGGCAATCGCGTTCAAGTTCCCACCCGAAGAGCGCAACACGGTGTTGAAAGACATCCAGGTGTCAATCGGACGCACCGGCCGCGCCACCCCGTTTGCGGTGCTCCAACCAGTATTTGTCGGCGGGTCGACAGTGAGTATGGCGACACTGCACAATCGCGATCAGGTTGCTCTAAAGGACGTGCGACCAGGCGACACGGTCGTCGTGCGTAAAGCAGGAGATGTCATTCCTGAAGTGGTCGGCCCGGTGTTGTCACTTCGACCGAAGAAATCAGAACCCTGGGAGTTTCCGGAGACGTGCCCGTGTCCGTTGAAGAGCACTTTGGTGAAGCCCGATGATCAAGCCGACACGCGATGTGTTGAGCCATCGTGTCCTTTCCAGCGTGACCAGCGCATCATCCATTTTGCATCGCGTGGCGGAATGGACATCGAAGGTCTCGGTGAGCGAACAGTGTTCGCTCTGTCCGACGCAGGTTGTGTGTCAGATGTCGGCGACTTGTACTTCGTGACGATCGATCAGCTGCTACAACTCGAAGGCTTTGCTGACATCAGCGCAAGGAATCTCATCGATTCAATTGCATCGTCGCGGACACGACCGCTTCCGAAGTTGCTCACGGCTCTTGGTATCAAACATCTTGGACCCGCAGCCTCCGAGTCGCTCGCCACCGAGTTCGCGACCCTTGACGTGATTGCATCGGCTTCGAACGAGAAACTTGCGTCTGTCGAAGGTGTCGGTGATGTCATTGCCCAGTCGGTCTCCTCGTGGTTTATGAAGGCGGAGAACAAGGCGATCATTGAGAAGTTGCGTGCTGCGGGTGTTGACTTCGGGCGAGTCGAGCGCAGCTCAGAGCCACAGACGTTGGCCGGCAAAGCTGTGGTGGTGACGGGCACGCTCGCGAATTACTCACGTGACGGTGCTGAAGCAGCCATCAAGGCTCGTGGAGGAAAGAGCCCGGGAAGTGTCAGCGCCAAGACTTTCGCTGTCGTCGTCGGAAGCGAACCAGGTGCGAGCAAAGTCACCAAGGCTGAGCAGTTGGGTGTTCCGATGCTCGACGAAAAGGGTTTTGAGCACATGCTTGCCACGGGCACTTTGCCATAGACGACATCCGTCGTGGTCAATTCGACGTGAACTCCCACGTGAAAAACTTTGATTCGTTGCGTGACTCATCGATCTTCCAATAGATCACGGTTGCCTTGTGAAGTCCCTGTTTCAATTGCTCCACGGGTGCGCCTTCTTGCGGAGTGAAGGAGATGGTGAAGTTTCCTGCGTCGTAGATTGCTGTCGGCGGCAAATCAATCTGTGAACCGGGCTTTGGTACTCCGGGTCCTGAAATCACGTCGTCCAGACGCGTCACAGGCAACTCGATGCCATCGACAATAAGTACGGCTTCGTAGGGGTCGAAGAAGTCGACACTGATCTGACTCTGGCGCAAGACGGTGTCGCCAGGTCCGGGAGTGATCGTGGCGATTTCGTCGGGCAAGCGTTGGGCATCGCGACCGGTGACCGCCTGACCGAGACCCACCACGATGAGCGCCAAGCCAAGCCCAACGACAGTGCTGACGGCCAATCGGCGGGCATTTCGGGGGGTTTTCACGCCTCTATTCTCGCCGCCAGCGGGCCTTGAACCCCCACTTAGGGGCACCAAACGGTAGCGTCGAATGGGTCATGAGCGACGAACACGCGCTGCTGGGCACCGTTCTGGGTGGTCGGTATCGAATTGAGACGGTGCGCAATGAAGCCACGTCGGCAGCCTCGGCAGCCGGAACCATCTTCTGCGAAGGCACCGACATCTCCACCGGCAATCCGGTGGGCATGCGGCTGACTGAAGTCTCCCGCTTGATCGACCCTGCCCTCGGTTCAACGACTCCTGCCGACGCAATTGAGGGTTTCGAACGCCAATTCGACGTGGCTGCATCGCTTCGTCACCCCACCGTCGAAGCTGTCCTTGATCACGGTGAGGCGGTCATCGGAGGTGAGCGTCACGTGTATGTCGTCGCAGAGCC
>DCZD01000022.1:6344-38851 GCA_002331255.1 Acidimicrobiaceae bacterium UBA2093
TGCCGTGCGCTCGACGTTGCCGCCAAACAGGGCGTGGTGCATGGTGACCTACGCCCAGCGCGGCTGGTGTTCGGGGTCGATCGTCGAGTGCGCGTGGTTGGCTTTGGTGCGCCGCTGCGACCGGCCGGCAGCATGACCGTCGACCAAGCGAATTACGCCGCCCCCGAGCTAGAGCAGGGCATCGAGCGTTCTGCGGCGTCTGACGTGTACTCGCTCGCACTCACACTTGTCGAAGCAATGACCGGTGAAGTGCCGTTCTCGTCCGACAGTGTCGCCGGTGCATTCGCCAATCGAAACGGCAAGTTGCTGCCAGTGAACGCAGACTTCGGTGCGCTCGCCGCTGTTCTTGAGCGTGCTGGTCGACCGAGCCCTGATGAACGATTCAGCCCACGCGAGTTTGGTCAAGCACTTGTGCAGGCCGCTGAGAAGTTGCCACGGCCAACTCCGATTGACATCGTCGGAAGCGGACTATTCGATGTCGCAGTTGCTGCGACCGATCCATCGCAGCCAACACTTCGACCGACATTCTCTGCACCACCAGTTGCTTTTGCGCCGCCGACAGCACAGCAGGGCTCTCCGATACTCATTCGCACCACACCGAACATTCCGCAGTCAGAACTTCCTGATGGTGTTGTCGTCGGTGGATCACAAACCGCCGACGGTTCGCCTTCCGGGCCGATCGTCATCGGTGCGGAAGGAACTGGCCCGACTGTTGTCGATGCAGACATGCTCCTTGCATTGAATGCAGAAGACCCGACCGAACAGGCGCCACGTCCAAAGAAGCGCCGGTGGGTGTTGCGCATCGTCGCAATAATCGTCGTACTCGCACTTGTTGCTGGCGGTGGAGTCGTCGCATGGAACACCGTGTTGAATCCGTCGAATCCTGTGCCAGAACTTGTCGGCCTCACCGAAGGTGAAGCGCGGAATCAAGTCTCTCGATATGGGTGGAAAGTCGTCATTCGCAAGGATCGAAGTGACGACGTGCAGACCGGTCAGGTAATACGCACCGATCCGGTGCTCGGAAGCGCACTACGCAAGCGTGACTCAATCATCATGTACGTGTCAGAAGGTCCGACATTGTCGGTACTGGAAGATGTCGCAGGTCTGACCGTTGACGCCGCAAAGCAGAAACTCACCGATATCGGCCTCGTTCCTGAAGTCGAAGAGGCTGCTGACGAAACCGTTGCCGCTGGCACTGTCGTCTCCTGGACTGTGCCCGACCAGCCCAATTTGAAGGTTGGAGAACAGTTAGTGAAGGGCGCCACGGTGAAGGTCGTCGTGTCGACGGGCCCGGCACCGCGTGACGTTCCGGTGCTCATCGGTCTCTCGCTGGAAGAGGCAACCGCCAAACTCACAGAAGTCGGGTTGCTTATTGCAGAAGGTCCGTCAGCGCCGTCCGTCGACATTCCCGAAGGAAAAGTCATGGCTCAACTGCCACTTGCTGCCACGAAGTTGGCGCGGGGTGCTTCTGTGTTAGTGAGCATCTCGCAAGGGCAAAAGACCACGCTCATTCCGACCATCTACGGTCGCACGTATGAAGTGGTGAAGGAGCGCCTCGAGAAGGAAGGTCTTCTCATCGGCAGCGTCGCTGGAAACAAGTCACGTGGCCTCAAGGAGGCTCGTGTCAACGACAAGAAGGTGAAGGACTTCGAGCGAGTTCTCGTTGGCGAGACCGTCGATCTCATCTTCCCGTGAACATGTATTCACTCCAAGATCAGCGGCATGATCGGGGGAAAGACACGCTGACACTTGAACAAGTTGGCGTGGAAGAAGTGTCGGTCGTTCCTTGGACAATGATGCTGCCGCGCAAGATGGCGCGCAAAGTCGGCCTGAACAGACAATGGGCAATGTTGATGGTCGTGCTCAGCGGACTCTTTGCAACAAGTTTCACGATCACGGTCATCGTCGTGTCGCTAGATGTCATCGCAACAGATCTGAATTCGACGGTGAGTGCACTGAACTGGTCGCTCACCGGTCCGATGTTGGCATTCGGTGTCGTTGGCCCAGCTTTTGGCAAAGCGGGTGACTTGTGGGGTCACAAGCGCGTCTATGTTCTAGGCCTGGCAGTCGCCGGAGTGTTTGCAGGGCTAACTGCACTCGCGTGGAATGCAGCGTCGATGATCGCATTCCGCATCTTGTCAGCAAGTGCTGGCGCAGCTACAGGACCCGCCGCAATGGCATATATCAACCGACTCTTCCCGCCACATGAACGTGTACGTCCGCTCAGTATGTGGAGCTTCACTACGGCGGGTGCACCCGTTCTCGGTGTGGTTCTCGGTGCACCCTTGGTCGAAGCCATCGGCTGGCGCATGATTTTCATCGTGCAAGCACCACTCTGTGTCATCGGAGTAGTACTCGCCGCTCGTATGCTTCCCGAGACCGAGCGAATGAAAAATGTCAAGTTCGATATCGCCGGGTCATTCACGCTCGGACTAGCCGCGACATCATTGCTGCTGGCGGTCAACCGCGGACCTGCCTGGGGATGGGCGAGTGCGCCGATTACCGGATTGTTCATCGTAAGTGTCGTTGCGCTTGTCGTCTTCGTGAAAGTCGAACAACAAGCGGATGAGCCACTCATGCCCATGCGCTGGCTGCGCACGCGCAACGTGGTGCTACCGATAACCAGCACAGGGTTGACGAATTTTGCCTATATGGGCGGGTTTCTCATCGTCCCGCAACTACTTGACAAGGGACTCGGCTTATCGGCTGCACACATTGGTTGGCTGGTTATCGCCCGTCCCCTCACTTTCTCTCTGGTTGCGCCGTTGGGTTCGTCGTTCACCATGAAAGTCGGAGAACGAGTGTCTGCTGTCCTGGGTGCAGCTTTTGTGGTTGCGTCGATGATCATGCTTGCCAACGTTCGATTAGGCAGCTCTGACTTTTACGTCGCTATCGGACTTGCGTTGTCTGGGGTTGGTCTTGGGTTCGCATCACCAGCGCTTACCGCGTTGGTCGCGAACAGTGTGGACCAGGCCAACCTTGGTGTTGCTGGTGCGATGCAGCAGTTGATGAGTCAACTTGGAGCTGCGACTGGCTCCACAATCATGGTGTCGATTCATGAATCAACCTTGGATAGTGGTGTCGCAGAGAGTTACGGGTTCGCTTTATACGCCGGTGCGGCGATGGCAGCACTAGGACTGGCTGTGTCGTGGTTCGTGCGCTCGACCGAGCATCGCGAAACTGCTTCTGACTGAATGACCGCGGCTAGGCGGTGATGTCCTTCACTTCGGCAGCAATCTTGAGCGCCGTGTCATCTTGAGGAAGCGAAGTCTGCATCGCCATGATCTTCATCATGTCGCCTTCCACCTTGATCTTGCCGCTCATGAACGCCTGCATGCTCGCGGTTTGGTCTTGCTCGACGAAGATCTTTCGTGCGGTCTCGTAATCAGTCGTGACTGTTGCATCGGGGCTATCGAGCGATCCAAGTTCCATATCGACGTCACCAGACGTGGTGTCCATGTAGGCGCGGACGGTCCCCTCGCCAAAGGGCACGTGGGTGATGACCTGATTGATGCGCAATGACACCTCGACCCGAGTGGCCAGGTGTGCGTATTTGGCACGGATAGCGCGTGCCGCGTTCATCCATTCTTCGGACAGAAAGGGGTAGCTCATGGAGGGCGACGCTAGTGGCGTTCGCCACAAACTGCTCATCGAGGTGAACGATTTGTCAAACCAGAGTGGGAGAACAGTTCCGAGCGGCGAGAATGTATGCGTGGCCCGAGTATTGGTGTCTGAAGAGCTAGCCGAACGCGGACTCGATCGTTTGCGTGCCGCAGGCCATGAAGTGGACGTTCGTGTCGGATTGTCCCCCGAAGAACTTCGTGGAGTGATCAAGGGTGCGAGCGCACTCATCGTTCGTTCAGCGACGCAGGTCGATGACGCGCTTCTCGAGGCAGGGTCAGAGCTCGTCGTAGTCGGTCGAGCCGGAGTTGGTCTCGACAATGTCGACGTGGAAGCTGCCACGAAGCGTGGCGTCATGGTTGCAAACGCACCCGAGTCAAACATTGTGTCGGCAGCAGAACACACCTTGGCCATGTTGTTGGCAGTCGCTCGCAACGTTCCACAGGCTCATGCAGCTCTCGTGCAAGGCCGGTGGGAGCGAAGCCGATGGGAAGGTGTCGAGCTTCTTGACAAGACACTCGGTATCGCCGGACTCGGCCGTATCGGAAAGCTTGTTGCTCAGCGAGCAGCGGCGTTTGGCATGCGCATTATCGCATTCGACCCGTTTGTTTCGGTTGAACGTGCTCGGGCAATGAACATCGAGCTCGTCGACATCGATCGTCTGGTCCAAGAGTCCGACTTTCTCACAATTCATCTGCCAAAAACCAAGGAGACAGTTGGTCTCATCGGCCGCGACATGTTGCTGAAGGCGAAGCCAAACTTGCGCGTCGTGAACGTCGCACGTGGTGGAATCGTCGATGAAGAGGCTCTTGCCGAAGCCGTGAGCAGTGGGGTCATAGCCGGGGCTGCGCTCGACGTGTTCGCAAAGGAACCCACCACCGAATCGCCACTCTTCTCGGTTCCCGGCATCGTCGTCACGCCGCACTTGGGGGCCAGCACCACCGAAGCACAGGACAAAGCCGGCGACGACATCGCCGACATGATCAATCTTGCGCTTGCCGGAGATTTCGTGCCGTATGCAGTGAATATCTCAGCTGCTGATGCGAATGAAACGATGAAGCCATTCCTTCCTCTGGCCGAGCGACTCGGTCGACTCCTGGCGTCGATGTTCGATGCCACGCCGTCTGCGCTCGAGGTCATCGCTACCGGCGAGATCGGTAGTTATGACACACGAATCCTCACGCTTGCTGCTGAGAAAGGTTTCTTCTCTGCAATTCACGACGAACCAGTCACTTTTGTCAATGCTCCACAGGTCGCCGTATCACTTGGGGTGGAAGTCAAGGAGTCGAAGGTGCCAACCGGAAGCACCAGCGACTACGTGAACTTGGTGACGCTGCGTGCGGGTACGCACAGCATCGCCGCGACCCTCGTTGGCCCGCGCCGTCAAGCACGCATTGTCATGGTCGATGACCACGTCACCGACGTGCCACCGGCAGACAACATGTTGGTCGTCCGTAACGATGACCGACCCGGTGTGATTGGGCTCGTCGGAACACTTCTGGGCAATGCCGGCGTGAACATCGCCGATATGGACGTTGGTCGTGCACTCACTCCGGGAACTGCGCTCATGGTGATCGCACCGACAGCAGAAGTCACCGCCGACGTGCTCGGTCAACTCCGCGCTGCACCAGGCATCATCGAAGTAACCACGCTCCGCGCGTAAGTCTTCATGGTCGTCGCGATGGTGGTCGCGCAACTAGTTTGTCAACGTGCCACGCAAGCCTGAGAAGCGGTCTTACGTTCGCCAAGCAGAGGTAAAGAACCGAATTGTCCTCTCGACTCTTGAATTGTTGAAGTCAGTCGACCCAGAAGCATTGACGATTCGCGAGATTGCAGCACATGCGAATACTCACCATAGGTACATCCCTGACTATTTCGGAGGCAAGGCGCAGCTCTTGATGCAAGTCGTCCCCATCGTGCGCGATGAGCTTGTGGAAAAAATCCAGTCGTTCAGCATTGAGGACTTCCCGAGCCCGGAGCTCGTGATGTTCGTCAAGTTGGTGGGCTGGCTATCGATCAACGCTCCGTCGGACGCCACTGGCATCTTCAATGGAGAGTTGCTCGACACTCTCACCAACTTGTATGTCGGTGGGTACGGGTTTGAGCCCGTCACCGCTCGACTCATGGCGAAGCGCATGATGGCTGGTGTCTTCTCAATGGTCATGTTTCCGAGGGCGATGTTTCTCGAGGAAGGCGACCCACAGCGCCTGTTTCAATTGGAGCAACGCGTTTCAATAGCGCTCGTTGAGATGATGAGGAACGGCAACTAGTACCTGTGTCAACTTCTTGATGACGCGCCGTGCAGACAGAATTCGCTCCTGCTATTTTTCGGCGCATGCCATACTCATTGACCCTCACACAGAAACTCACCATGATGCAGAACCGCTGGACGGTGACTCGAACAGACGCAACATCGATTGACTTGGGCTATATCGTTCAAAAGCGAATGGCGCTAAAAGAGAGCGTTACGTGTACCTCGCCCGATGGCACAACTGTGGTGTTCCGAATACAGGGTCGCAAGGTCATGGAAATCGGCGGCGTGTACGACGTCGTCGACGGTGATGGCGCAACCATTGGCACCTTGGCAAAGAATTTTAAGGCATCGCTCGGCCGGTCCACGTACACCATCGAGACGTCACACGGTCGATGGACCCTTACTGAGACGAGTCAAGTCCAAGCGATTGTTCGTCGAGTGTTGAATCTTGTCGACATTCCTTGGTTCATGCGCGTTCAGTTCTCGCTCATCAACGAGGCCGGCGCACCTGTCGGGCATGTGAATCGAGCCAACATGAAAATCAAGGACACTTATGACATCAAGGTTGATGATGACAGGCTCGACGTGCGCATGGCGGCTGCGATGGGGGTCGCTGTTGACGCGTTTATGAATCGCTAGCGCGCAGAGTTGAGAGCATCGCGAGTGGCGATTGCCACGTTGCGTGCCGCGAGGGCGTGGTCATTGCCCTTTGCATAAAGGATGGCTCGTGACGAATTAACCACGAGGCCTGCCCCGTCGGCGCGCGCACCGTTGCGCACCACGGTTGCCGGGTCGCCACCTTGGGCGCCGACACCGGGGACAAGAAGTGGCATGTCGCCCACGATGGCTCGAACTTCACGCAGCTCGTCGGGGTAAGTGGCACCGACGACAAGAGACACATCGCCCATGGTCGACCATGAGTCGGCTGCAGTGCGGGCCACCCGTTGATACAGCGGTTCGCCGTTGATCAACTGAGATTGAAATTCACCGCTACCGGCATTCGAGGTTCGACACAGCACGACGACAGCCCCGCGTGCGAGAAAAGGCTCGATGCTGTCCGTTCCCAGGTACGGGTTAACGGTGACCGCGTGAGCGCCATAGCGCTCGAAGGCTTCACGTGCGTAGAGAGCAGCCGTGTCACCAATGTCCCCACGTTTCGCATCGAGGATGATCGGCACATCGGGATGTTGTGTTCGGATGTGATCGCACACCATCTCGAGTTGTGTTTCGGCACCGACGGCCGCGAAGTACGCAATCTGCGGTTTGAATGCACACACCACATCTGCGGTCGCATCGATGATGTCAATGCAAAATCGTGCAATGGAAGACGTGTCGCCATGCATCGCGCCGGGAAAACGCGCTGGGTCGGGGTCGAGACCAACGCATAACAACGACTTCGCTGTGGCCCACCTATTGGCGAGCAACCGCGAAAAAACGTGTGCGGACAATCAGCCCTCGACGGTGATGGCGGCAGTGGGGCAGAGGTCGGCGGCGAGCATCACCTTGTCGCGCAGTTCCTCGCCAGGGTTCTCTTGCAAGATGTAGAGGTAACCGTCCTTGCGCACCTCGAACACCTCAGGGGCGACCTGTGTGCACGCACCAGTCGATGCGCACACGTCAAAATTCACGCTTACCTTCATGTCGTCGTCCTTTCAGTCACTTCAAAACTAGCGGAGGTGGCGTTCGTAGGCGCTGAGGACGGCGCGGAATGACGCTGTCATGGTGTTCGGGTCGGTACCGACTCCCCATTTCACGTTTCCGTCGCCATCGGTGGTCTCGACATAGGCGACGGCCGTGGCTTCGGAGCCCTGACCCATGGCATGTTCGGCGTAGTCGACCACATCAAGGTCCGTGTCGAATCCGTTCCGCAGCGCGTGCACGAAAGCATCGATGGGGCCGTTTCCTTCGCCCTTAATCGTCATTGATTGTCCGCCATTCACTAATTGGGCTGTGATTGTGGTTCGACCGTTCGAATCACTGCGAAGTTCGTGACTGGTGAGTGACATTTTTGGACTCGATGACAGGTACTCGCTCTGGAAGGAGTCCCACATGATGACAGGGCTGATCTCGGTGCCGGAGTCTTCGGTGATGTGCTGGATGGTCTTTGAGAACTCGATCTGCAGGCGTCGTGGCAGATCAAAGCCATGCTCAGTCTTCATTACGTATGCGACGCCACCTTTGCCAGATTGACTGTTGACACGGATGACAGCCTCATAGCTGCGGCCGACATGCTTCGGGTCGATCGGCAGGTACGGCACGCCCCACGTGTCGTAGTTCTTCGGTAGTGCCTCGAAACCTTTCTTAATCGCGTCTTGGTGGCTGCCAGAGAAAGCTGTGTACACCAAGTCACCCACGTACGGATGGCGGGGGTGTACTGGCAGTCGATTGCAGTATTCCGCTACTCGGCGCAGCGCATCGATGTCCGTGATGTCCAACTCGGGATCGACGCCGTTCACGAACAAGTTCATCGCCAAGTTAACGATGTCGACGTTGCCCGTGCGCTCGCCATTGCCAAAGAGGGTCCCTTCGACACGGTCTGCGCCGGCCATGACGCCGAACTCCGCGGCTGCCACAGCACATCCACGGTCATTGTGTGGGTGCAACGAGATAATCGCTGACTCGCGGTTGGGAAGGTTGCGAATGAACCATTCGATGACGTCCCCGTACACGTTTGGTGAGTAGCACTCGACAGTTGCGGGAAGGTTCAAGATGATCTGCGACTCGGGTGTCGGGTCGATCACATTCATGACTGCACGACACACCTCAATTGCGAAGTCGGGTTCTGTCAGAGTAAAGCTCTCGGGGGAGTACTCGTAACGAATCGCAGTCTCGGGAATGGTCTCTTCCAGTTTCTTGCACAACTTCGCACCATTGACTGCGATGTCAATGATGCCTTCCTTGTCGAGGTTGAACACGACTTCGCGTTGCAGTGGATTCGTGGAGTTGTAGAAATGCACGATTGCGCGCGGAGCGCCCTTGATGCATTCATACGTGCGCTCGATGAGTTCTGGGCGGCACTGAACCAAGACTTGAATGGTGACGTCATCGGGGATGAGGTCTTTCTCGACGAGCTGACGAACGAAGTCAAAGTCAGGTTGACTTGCCGACGGGAAGCCGACTTCGATTTCCTTGAACCCCATCTTCACCAGCGCATCGAACATGCGCATCTTGCGCTCTGGGTCCATTGGGTCTATGAGCGCCTGATTGCCATCACGCAGGTCGACGCTGCACCACAGGGGAGCCTTCTCGATCATCGCGTTTGGCCAGGTACGGTCGGTGAGCACGACCGGAATGAACGGCTTGTATCGGTCGAATGCCATTTTTTTCGGTGTCACATTCTGTGGAGGCATCGTATGAATCCTTGAGTTTTCCTGTGGCTTGTTGGTGTTGACGATTGTCTCGGGCTCTTCTCGGAGCAACAAAAAACCCCCTGGCACTTGGCGCAGGAGGTTCGACAGCAGCGATATGCGGCTGCTGCCGTTACATAAGAAGAAGGAGGCTGGAGGTAAACGTCATCACCTCAAACACTACAGGCGACGTTGCGCTCTGACCACCCATAACTGACGAGCCACCACGAGGCGCCCGGGGTTGCACCCGGCCGCCACGTGACAGCAGAGTGGCTTATGGGCAGAGGAAGTTGCCGAACTGCCACGGGTCAGAGCGGTCAAGCGTTGCTGCAAGGTCGCTCCACTGGTCGAACACATCGCGTCGGGTGCGCAGCGGATCCCAGTCGACCGCGTCGGACCACATGGTGCCGAGATACGGACTGGCCGCGTCAAGGATGAAGTCGTGCGGCAACTCGTCGGGAACCTTGATTCCTTGCATCGGCTCAGCAATCATCCACTTCACCGCCGCAAGAACAGATGCCGCAACTTGCAGTGTGGTCGCACTTTGGTGCGGCACTTTGCGTCGCGCTTCGTGAATGTCGAGGATGGAGCCAGTCCACCAGGCGTTGTAGTCGTGGCCCATCAGCAACACACCGAGCTGGTCCTCGCCTTGGACGATCTCGTCATTCAGGATGCGTTGCTCAGGTTGCATCTCGTAGTTGCGCATGAGCAACTCGTGGATGCTCATGATGGCGACGTCGCTCGGGCAGTACGCATAATGCACGGTCGGTCGATACGTCGCCCGACCGTCGTTCCACACGGTCAGATGGTCGCTCATCGTGTACGACTCACCGTGTCTGATAACAAGACCACGAATTTCACCGGCGGGAACCCAACTGCGCACCCATGTCTCCATGCCAGGCTGTGCGATACATATCTGGTTTCGCGGCCCGTCATCTTCGTGTTGCCATGCGTTGTTCGGCAGGGTTTTCTCGTGAGTTCCCCAACCGAGCTCAGCCGGTGCGATGCCTTCTTCGTACAGACCGTCGACCGACCATGTGTTGACAAACTCATTGACTCGCTTCGGCTCGACTGCAAGCTGCGTGTCGCGTTCGGAGATGTGAATCACTTTTGTGCCCGTCAACATCGCGAGCTGATTAAAGGTGCCAGCGTTAAGCGCAGACTCGATGGCAGCGGCACGATCACCGCGAGCTGCGCCGTCAGTCAACATGCGGGCGCTCATCTCTGAAAGTGCCCGCTTCACAAAGTGACTGACGAGTCCCGGATTCGCGCCGTGTTCGACAACTGCCGTGGCCCCAGGCTGACCCCACTTCGCCTTCAACCGGCGAAGATCTTGATGGCGTACGTACAACGTGCGATCGCGCGGGTCGGTGGAAGCGAGATCGTCATACGGGTCCCACACTTCGACTGAAGTGTTCAGATACCGAACATTGTGATCATGGCACCATTGCAGGATTGTTGGGCAATCAATGTTCCACGCGAGATCGAGGAGAATATCGCCGTCTTTGCAACGGGTTGACAAGAACTCATCAAGGTTTTCGCGAGTCAGTCGACCTGACTCGTAGGTGACACCTTTGGTGAGTGCGTCAGCGACACGATGACGATTGTCGACAAAGTCGACGATGTGAATGGATGACGGGGCAATGCCGAGGTCATCAATGAGCAGTGGAATCGTGCATTGTGCAACGCTTCCACACCCCAACACGAGGATTCGTGCGGGGAGAAGTGCAGACGAATTGGTGTTGATGGGTATCGGCTACTTCGACTCGCCGACGAATTCGCCGTCAATCAACTCACTGAGTTCCCGTGTAAAAGTCGGTTCGTCCGGAACCAGCAAGTCCTGCCAGTCGTACGGCTGACCTTTCAGACCGCGAGTCTGTGTGCCATCCAATTGTGCGTCCATAGTGAACTCCTCCCGAAGGTGATAGAGGGTTCGCCCGTGGCGGGTGGCGCACGACGTTGCCAGATGTCTCTGGCCCGTGTCGTACGGGTGCGCTCGGTGCTAATCCGTAAGTGTGTGCTTCCTTTCTGCACGGAACCATTCCGTAACAGGCTCGTGAACATTAACGACTGTGAGCCCGCACGACAATTATTTAGAGCGGTACCCTTGGTCACACATGTCGTCTCGACACCCCCAACCCTCCGACTCTTCCTCCACTGCCGTTTCGTTACCCACCGGTTTCGCGGCACTTGGTGTACCTGAAGAGGTCGACCGTGGCCTGGCTGCCGCCGGTTTCTCGGCTCCGTTCGCCATCCAGACTGAAGCCATTCCCGTGGCGCTGAGTGGTGAAGACGTCTGTGGGCGAGCACGCACAGGAAGTGGCAAGACGCTTGCATTCGGCGTACCTATGATCGCTCGCATCGACAAGGCAGCGCGTCATCGCGCGCCTCGCGGTCTTGTGCTTGTGCCGACGCGCGAGCTCGCTCTCCAAGTATCGGAAGTACTTGCGCCAATCGCCACTGAGTGCGGGGTGAAGGTCCTTGCGGTTTACGGCGGCGCTTCGCGCGACGATCAAATTGTGGCGCTCGACAAAGGCATCGACATTGTGGTCGCCACTCCGTTGCGCCTCATCGACCTCATCAAGGCGAAAGAAGTCGACCTTGAAGACATCCAGTGTGTCGTGCTCGACGAAGCAGACCGCATGGCAGACGAGGGCTTCACTCCGCAAGTTGAGTGGATCTTGCGTCACGTGACCGGCGAACACCAAACGATGTTGTTCAGCGCGACACTCGACGGCCAAGTTGGCAACTTGGTGCGCCGTTACATGAAGAACCCACGTGAGGTGTCCATCGATGCGCCAACCGATACGGTCGGCACGATGCACCATCTGTTCCTCGCGGTGCACAGGCTTGACAAAGACAAAGTGATCGCAGCGGTTGCGGCAGCTGAAGGAAAGACAGTGGTGTTCTGCGACACGAAGCGACTGTGTGACCGTGTCACCGACAATCTTCGAGACCTCGACGTGAAAGCGGCAGCAATCCACGGCGACCTGACGCAGGCAGCGCGCGAGAAGGCGTTGGCTCGATTCACAAATGGTGAAATCACTGTGCTCGTTGCCACAGATGTTGCTGCTCGCGGTATCGACATTGATGATGTCGCAGTAGTCGTACATTACGAACCGCCGATTGACCACAAGACCTACTTGCACCGCTCTGGTCGCACAGCCCGTGCAGGTCGCGACGGTTGGGCAGTGACGCTGGCCGAATACAACCAGCACACAACGTGCCGAATCATTCAACGTGCACTGCGTCTTCCTACGCAACCTCCTGTCGAAGTGTTCAGCAATGACCCGCGCTTAGTGGATCTGCGCAAGTTTCTCGACAAGTGACACCCGGCTTTGGTTCTTCCTGTCAGAAGATCAAGACCGTCGCTGACGGCGCCGCGCTAGTTGGCGCTTAAGTAACGCGGACGTGTGCGCTCGAACGTGGTGATTGCATCAGCATGCGACAGGGTGATACCGATGTCGTCAAGTCCGTTCAAGAATCGGTGTTGGGTCGGTGCGTCCATTGGGAAAGTCTCAGTCATTCCGGCACTCGGCACTTCGACGGTGAGGGTCTTCATGTCGATGGTGATCTCGGTGGTCGAGTCAGCTTCGATGAGGTCCCATAACTTGTTCACGACAGGCTCGGAAAGTACGACCGGAACAAGTCCGTTCTTCGTGCAGTTGTTCCGAAAAATGTCGCTGAAGCTTGGCGCAATGACTGCGTCAAATCCGTATTGCTGAATGGCCCACACCGCGTGTTCGCGAGACGAGCCAACACCAAAAGATGGCCCGGCAACGAGAACGCTCGCACCCGCGTATTTCTGATCGTTCAACACGAAATTGCGGTCGTCGCGCCATGTCGAGAAGAGGCCTGCCTCGAAACCTGTGCGCTCAACGCGCTTCAGCCAATCGGCAGGAATGATCTGGTCGGTATCGACGTCGCTGCGCCGCAACGGCACTCCGCGACCGGTGATGATGTGCACAGCTTTCATGACAGGTCTCCAGGGGTGGCGAAGCGTCCGGCGACAGCGGTTGCTGCTGCGATGGCAGGTGACACGAGGTGGGTGCGTCCGCCGCGGCCTTGACGACCTTCGAAGTTGCGGTTGCTCGTGCTGGCAGCACGTTCACCAGGGGCCAATTTGTCGGGGTTCATGGCAAGACACATGGAGCAACCGGGCTCGCGCCAGTCGGCGCCGGCTGCGCGAAACACCTCGTGCAGTCCCTCGGCCTCTGCTTGTTTCTTCACAGCGTGGCTTCCAGGCACGACCAATACTCGCTTGGCGGACACTGTCCGTCCCTTCATGACTGCTGCTGCTGCGCGAAGATCTTCGATACGGCTGTTAGTGCACGAACCGATGAACACGGTGTCGACCGGTACATCGCTCATCTTCGTGCCGGCCGTGAGGCCCATGTATTCGAGTGCGCGAGAGATTGTGTCGGCGACCTGCGGATCACTCGCATCGGTAGGTGATGGAATGACGCCGTCAATGGGGATCACTTGCGCTGGGTTTGTACCCCAACTGACATGAGGGCGCAGAGTTCGAGCATCGATCGTGACTTCCTTGTCGAAGGTTGCGCCATCATCGGTGCTCAATTGGCGCCATGCAGCGACGGCTTCGTCCCATGCCGCTCCGTGAGGGGCATGTGGGCGGCCTTTCAGATATTCGAACGTGATCTCATCTGGTGCGATGAGTCCGGCCTTTGCTCCGGCTTCAATGGACATGTTGCACACCGTCATGCGGCCTTCCATGGAGAGCGCACGAATCGCTGATCCGCGATATTCGATGACATGTCCTATGCCACCACCAGTTCCGATTGCGCCGATGATCGCGAGGATGATGTCTTTTGCGGTGACATCAGACGGTGTTTCACCTTCGATATTCACCGCCATCCACTTCGGTCGTGACTGTGGCAACGTCTGGGTTGCGAGGACATGTTCGACTTCGCTTGTGCCGATGCCAAACGCGAGTGCACCGAACGCGCCATGAGTGGCAGTGTGGCTGTCGCCGCACACGATTGTCATGCCTGGCAGCGTTCGACCTTGTTCGGGTCCGATGACGTGCACGATTCCTTGATTCGCATCGCCCATGGGGAAGTGGGTGATGCCGAATTCTTTGGCATTGTCGCGCAATACCTGCACTTGCTTGGCCGAGATCGGATCAGCAATCGGCTTGTCGATGTCGACGGTCGGCACGTTGTGATCTTCGGTTGCGACAGTCAGCTCAGGACGTCGGACTGTTCGTCCTGACAGTCGAAGGCCATCGAACGCTTGCGGGCTGGTGACCTCGTGGACCAAGTGGAGGTCAATATAAATGAGGTCGGCCTCACCGGGTGCGCTGTGCACCACATGAGAGTCCCAGACTTTCTGGGCGAGCGTGCGTAGTTGTGACATGTCGAAATCTCAGTCGCCGGGGGATCGGGGCACTCAAAACGATAGCGACAGCGAACAGGCTTCGCGAAGGTCGCTGATGTCACGACGTCAAGTCGTCGGTGCTCCATCCGAGTGGTTCGGCCGGCCCGGCAGATAGGCCGTGTCCGTCGACGAGAAATGGCAATCGTGTGCCGTACAGGCCGCTGTTGATGCCACTGACAGGCGATTGAAGGAATTCGAAGAATCCGCGGTGTTGCAACTGAGGATGCTCGAGCGTGTCGTAGCCGGTGCGCACAACACCCACAGGAATGCCAACGTGTCCGAGCAACTCGGCAACTTGTGTCGAGTTGTGACGCAATGTCCACCCACTCAGCCATGAATCAATCGTTTCGCGTGCGGCGATACGTTCGCGCAGCGTCGGATACATGCCAGTGAAATCGTCCGCGCCCGTGAGACGGCCGAGCTCTGCCCAAAGATCGTCACTAGTGACGACAATCGCCACAGATCCGTCGGTGGTTGGGTACACGCCGTGCGGCGTCCCGCGCCGATCCCCATTGCCCTGGCGTTCGCTATAACCCACGGGGTCAATATCGAGAGCTTCATCCCACAGCATCATCGAGACGGCATCAAGCATCGAGACGTCGAGGTGGCAGCCAACTCCGCTGTGGTCGCGTTGGCGCAATGCGGACAGTACGGCGATGACCGCGTTGTATGCGCCGAAGTGATCAGCGACAGTTGCACCTGCGCGCACTGGTGGGGCATCTGGCCAGCCCGTTCTGTAGAGAAGACCAGATTCAGCTTGCACACAAATATCGATCGCGGCCCGATGCGCATAGGGACCGGTCTGTCCGTAGCCACTGATACTGCACCACACGAGTCGCGAGTTTCTGGCGCGTACTTGTTCGACGCCACACCCGTGTTTTGACATCGCACCTGGTCTCAAGTTCTCGATGACAATGTCTGCAGAGTCTGCGAGTGAAAGGAATGCATCACGGCCTTCGTCAGTGGTTATGTCAAGTACCACGCTGCGCTTGCCACGTGCGCGACGAAGATGGCCAACCGATACGTCGTCGTTGCGACGTTCTTGCGAACGGCTCGCGTCGGGCCCGATGAAAGGTGGAACACGCCAAGTGACGTCGCCACCAGGACCATCGACACGGATGACGTCGGCGCCGAGCGCGGCGAGATAAAAGGCGGTGACTGGTCCGGCAACCACTCGGCCAACATCAAGCACAGTGATGCCCTGAAGTGGTGCGTATCGGTCGCCTGCATCCATCAAATCACCACACTACGGCAGGGCAGGAGGTAGGAGCGGTGGAGTCATTGCTGCCGGCGATGACGTGAAGTGCACACACAGTGGACATGAATCCTGACTTGCCAGAACGAACCCACCTCGACATTCCGGTCACCGAACTCGCCGAAATGGTCGAGCGGACTGTCCATGCAACCATCGACTCGTTCGATATGGGTGCGGCGCGTCTGTACGGGGTGCAGTTGGTCTCGGGCCCGTCGATGTTTGACAGTGAGATGCGCGCGTCGGTGTGTCGCGTGGCGGAACATCCCGATGTGTACCGCCTGTTGTCGTTGCCTTCGAGTGCGTTGGCACGCATGTTTCAAGCAGCGGCACTCGTCACAACCGGATGGGCGGCCCCACTTTCTACCGAGGGCGACGTCGATGGCCCACCAAGTGAACATGCGCTTCGCCGGCGCGTTCGTCTTGTCGTCATCGTGTGCGACGAAGGTGTGGCATCTGTCGTGAGGTTTGCTGACGATCCCGACGAGACCATCACCGATCCGGGATCAGCGACAGGGGCTCTCGCCGAGGCGATCTCCCAGTTCTGGTATGAGCGTCCCCGGCACTTCGACGCTTCGGTGGCGGATCTGCCGAACGGCTCATAACCTGACACCTTGTGAAGGTGTCTGACGGCGACTGGGCGCAGCGAATTCGCCGTCTTGCTGCAGAACGTGATGCGGTGATCCTGGCCCACAACTACCAGGTGCCAGAGATTCAAGATGTCGCTCATCACGTGGGCGACTCACTCGCACTGTCCCGCGTCGCAGCACAAGTCGAGAGCTCCACCATCGTGTTCTGTGGCGTGCACTTCATGGCCGAGACCGCGAAGTTGTTGTCTCCAAACAAGACAGTCCTCATCCCCGACGAGCGTGCCGGCTGCTCGCTCGCCGATTCCATCACTGCCGATCAGTTGCGCACTTGGAAAGCGGAACACCCAGGTGCCGTCGTTGTGAGTTACGTGAACACCACTGCCGCGGTCAAGGCCGAGACTGACATTTGTTGCACCAGCAGCAATGCAGTTGACGTGGTTGCTTCCATTCCCGAGGACAAAGAGATTCTCTTTTGTCCCGACCAATTCCTCGGAGCGCACGTACAGCGACTGACGAAGCGCAAGAACATGCATATCTGGATGGGAGAGTGCCATGTTCATGCCGGTATCAACGGATCAGAGTTGAAGCAATTGGTCGCATCGGAACCTGACGCAGAGTTATTCATTCATCCTGAATGTGGGTGCGCCACCTCTGCCATGTATCTGGCGTCGGAGGGTGTGGTTCCTGCAGAGCGCACAAAGATCTTGTCGACCGCCGGCATGGTAAGTGCTGCGCGAGACACCAAAGCTCGCAAAGTACTTGTCGCCACCGAGACGGGAATGTTGCATCAGTTGCAGAAGGTCAACTCGAACACGCTGTTCCAGCCCGTCAACCGTGCTGCGGTATGCAAGTACATGAAGATGATCACTCCTGAAAAACTCGAGCGCTGTCTCATCGAAGGTCGCGACGTCGTCGATGTACCAGTCGACATCGCCGAGAGGGCGCGGCAATCGGTTGAGCGCATGATCGCCATCGGCACACCGTCGCGGACTGGCGAGTAACCCATGCCGGCTCGATTGGCCGCGCCTGAGCCCACGTGGGCTGTCGACATCGATGTCGTCGTACTCGGATCGGGTGCGGCAGGTCTCTCAGCGGCGCTCGCGGCACGTCCCGTACGAGATGTCCTTCTTGTTACCAAGGACACTCTCGATGCTGGCAGTACCAACTGGGCGCAAGGTGGGCTTGCCGCAGTGCTCGATCCGGGTGACTCACTCGAGAGCCATGTGAGCGACACGTTGGCTGCCGGTGCTGGCTTATGCGATGAAGCTGCGGTGCGTACTCTCGTTGCCGAAGCCCCCACGGCAATTCGTTATCTCACTCGACTCGGTGCCGCATTCGACGAGTCCTCGAGTGACCACTTGGCGCTCACTCGAGAAGGTGGTCACTCACATCGACGCATCGTTCACGCTGGTGGCGACCAAAGTGGTGCGGAGGTTCAACGCACGCTGGATGAGTCGGTTCGCCTCGCAGGGGTGCGCGTGGTCGAGCGGGCTTTCGCTCTCGACCTCCTCATTGGTCATCTTCCCGACGGTCGGCGTGCGGTGGCCGGCGTGCGCGTCGCATTGCTCGATGAGACAGGTGCAGTTGAGAGCGTTGGCGACGTCACGGCGCGAGCAGTCGTCATCGCCACGGGCGGATTTGGACAAGTGTTTGCATCGACGTCAAACCCGTCAGCAGTCACTGGCGACGGAGTGGCAATGGCACTTCGTGCGGGAGTTCCTGTTGTCGACATCGAGTTCATCCAGTTCCATCCGACGGTGTTGTGGACCGGACCTGATGCGACCGGTCAACAGGCACTCATCAGCGAAGCAGTGCGTGGCGAAGGAGCCGTGCTTATCGATGCAAGTGGTACACGCGTGATGGTCGGCGTGCATCCGCAGGAAGATTTGGCTCCTCGTGACGTTGTCGCAGCAGCCATCAGTAGTCGAATGGCCCAAGCACCAGGTGGTGTCGATGACCATGTGTATCTAGATGCTCGGTCAATCGGTGAAGAGTTCGAGACCCGCTTTCCCTCCATTACTGCGTCATGTCGCGCGGAGGGGATCAATCCGATGACCGACCTCATTCCCGTAGCGCCAGCTGCGCACTATGTGTGTGGGGGAGTGAAAGCCAATCTCGATGGTGCCACTGATCTGGTTGGTCTCTATGTTGTTGGCGAGGCGGCCTGTACCGGCGTGCACGGAGCAAATCGCCTCGCATCAAACTCCCTCACTGAAAGTGTCGTTGCTGGAACACGCGTCGGAAGAGCACTCAGTTGGTCGTTGCCAGCGAAAGTCGAGGTGCTCGAAGACGAACGTCGCGGGGCTTTGCTGAGCGCCGATCTGCGAACTGAATTGCGCTCGACGATGTCGAAGTATGTCGGCGTGTTGCGCAGTGCTGAGGGTTTATCGACAGCAACAGATCGGCTTGCTCGTCTGGAGGAAAAGACAGACCCAGAGGTCGAGCCATCACGGCGTTCATTCGAAGCGACAAACATGCTGACACTGGCGCGAGCTGTGGTGGCTGCTGCATCGGCGCGCACCGAGAGTCGAGGTTGTCATCGTCGAGCCGACGCAACTGAGTCCGTCGATGTATGGCGCCGTCACCTCTATGTCGTCGACTCAGATGCCACAGTCGTGGAGACACCGTGACATTGCACTCAATGTCGTCGGCTCTTCGTGAGCGCCTGTCCGATGCAGGCCTCGATGCAGCGCACGTGGAGGATCTCGTTCGACGAACTGTCGAAGAAGATCTCGCAGGTGGTGAGGATGTCACCACCACGTCGACAGTTCCTGTTGGGCAACGAAGCATCGCAAGTTTCACGACGAGGGCGCGAGGTTCCATCGCTGGGCTCGATCTTGCGGCAGCAGCTGTCGAGATGGTGTGTGGTGTCGGTGCATGCACCTTCACGCGCGTGAGCAACGATGGACAACGAGTCTCGCCGGGCGATGTTCTCGCGACGGTTGAAGCGCCTACGAGAGGTTTGCTCACCGCAGAGCGAACGGCATTGAACTTTTTGTGCCACCTCTCTGGGGTGGCGACGGCGACGGCCACTTGGGTTGATGCGATTGCCGGCACGGAGGCCAAGGTGCGCGACACCAGAAAGACCACTCCGGGGTTGCGCAGTCTTGAGAAGTACGCCGTGCGTTGTGGTGGTGGCCACAACCATCGCATGTCGTTGTCTGACGCTGCGTTGGTGAAGGATAATCACATCGTCGCCGCTGGCGGAGTGGCTGAAGCATTTGCTTTGGTGCGACAGACGGCACCTGACATGGTCGTTGAAATCGAAGTCGACACTCTCGAGCAACTGCATGTGGCACTCGATGCTGGTGCCGACCTAGTGCTACTCGACAACATGGCACCGTCAGTAATGAGCGAGGCTGTCGGTATCTCGAGGCAACACACGGCGCGTACGGGTCGAAGGGTCTTGCTTGAAGCAAGCGGCGGTCTGACTCTTGCGAATGCCAAAGACGTGGCTGCGACGGGTGTCAATTTCATCTCAGTCGGTGCTCTCACGCATTCGTCCCCAATTCTCGACATCGGGCTCGATGTGCAGACGGTTCAGTGACGTACTGACGCGAGCCAGTCGGCTTCCATGCGTCCGAGTGGAGTCGACGCAGGTGAATTCGTCATCGGCCACAGTTCCTCAGCAATGCGTCGGTAATTCCCACGTGCACCTAGTTGACCGAGAAGTGCATACAGCCCAAGGTTGATGCGCTGGATGAAAACGAATGACTTCGGCACTGTCGCGTATTGCGCGATGGGCGAGGAACGATCGAAGGTGTGACGAACGATGGATGTGGCGTATTCGCTAGTCCACGTCATCTCTCGTGACTCACTGACGGGCTCGTAGAAGTGTGAGAAGTACGAACCTGCCTCAGCAGTGGTTATCGGCGCATCTTTTCGAAGCAAGCCGGCATCTTCGACGATCGATCGAAACTTTTCAACGTCGTGGTCGATGGCTGCTGCCTTGATCATGCATTGAAATGTCTCCATCTCGGCTTCGCTGAAGTACTTCACCAGACCAAAGTCGAGGAATGACACACGCCCGTCTTCGTGAAAGATGTAGTTACCTGGGTGCGGGTCTCCGTTGAAGGCCCGGAAGCGATACAGGCTTCGGAAGACAAAGCGGAAAATTGACTCCGCGACTTTGTCGCGCGCCGCTTGGTCCCACGTCAGTACGTCGGCCCACGTGGCACCGGTGACGAGTTCAGTGGTCAGCACTTTCGATGTCGACCTCGAGGTGAACACTTTTGGCACATGAATGAAAGGATGACCTTGATAGAAGTCGGCGAATATCTGCTGGTTCTGCGCTTCACGGCGGTAGTCCAGCTCTTCGGTAAGTCGCTCTTTGATCTCAGCCACCATTGCGTCAGGGTCAAGTGACTTGAATCCGAAGGCAAGCAACGTGCCAAGAAGGTCAGCAGTTCGAATGTCGGATTCGATTGCATCGGCAACACCCGGGTATTGCACCTTCACTGCGACGGCGACGTCGTCCTCGCCATCGCGAAGCACCGCTCGATGTACTTGGCCAATTGATGCGGCAGCGATTGGTTCAGGGTCCCATGTCACGAAGAGATCCGACGGCAATGCACCGAATTCGTCCATGAACACGGAGTCGACCAAGTCGTGTGACATCGGAGGTGCAGCCGTCTGAAGTTGTGCAAGCGCCAGTCGTAATGGTTCCGGTAGCCCGTCATCGAGGTAGCTCGCCATCTGCCCGAGCTTCATGAGAGCACCCTTCATGTCACCCAATTCCGCAGCCACCTGTTGCGCGGTTCGCATCTCGCGGGCTCGCGACAACTGTTCACGACGTGCGGCACCGGCGAACACTTTGCGCGCTGCCGTTCCGGCATGCCCGAAGCCCACCTTCGCACCGAGTGCAGCGATACGTGCGTTTCGTCGTAGACGTGTGCGCGACCTGATTGCGTGTCTCATGGCCGCGTCGTCATCGGGCTACTCGTGAGGTTGCGGTTGACTCCGCAGCATTGTTCACATGTATGCACGCTTCGACGAGAGTCGGAACGAAGTCGTGCGCACGCGCGATGACAGCATCGTGTCCACCGCCAACTCGGTACGTTCGCGCTGTCGGGATGAGGCTGGCAAGGTGCTCTTGGCGTGATGTCGGAACTGTCTGGTCACTTGTGGTCACTATGACTGACGTCGGCACGTCGACATGTGGTAGCCACTCACGTGCGTCGTAGAGGCCAAGTGCACCACCGGCTTCGAGGATGAGTCGCCAGTCGTGACTTGCTGCCTGCTGTACTGCCCACGGCTCCCACATCGCAGTTTTTTTCTGCAAGTAGGTCTGTTCGCTGATCCAATCTTGGGCGGCACGTGGTGCAAGACGTGCGAGCGCACCAAGTCCTTTCAAGCCAAGAAAACCGATGCGCTCTTCTCGTGATTCGACGAAGTGGCCAGTGGTGGCAGCAAGCACTAATCCGCGAATGCGGGCTTCGTGTCGCTTCCATAAGAGCTGTGCGACGAGCCCACCCATTGAGTACCCAACAGGAATAAAGGTGTTGATGTCCAACTGGTCTGCAAGCGCGGCAACATCGTCGGCGCAGTCCGAGAGCTTGAATGGTTGAGTCGAGCGAATGCCGCGCCCGTGACCGCGGTGGTCTATTGCGATAACGCGGAAGTGTCTGCCGAGCGACTCGTAGCACGTGAAGAAATTGAGATCTGCTGTCGCTGTCCAGCCATGCAACAAGATGATTGTCGGCGCATTCGATGGACCGTCGATCTGGCGGATGTACGTGGTTCCACGGCCCGGCAAGTTGACGTGTTGTCCGGGCGGGAGCGGGGGGATGAGGGGTTCTCCGGTCATGGGATTCAGACGGAGATGTCAATCACCGTCACAGCAACTTTCGCACCGTTTTCGAGCGTGATCGAAACTTTGTCACCCTTTTTGTGGCCAAGTAACGCCGAGCCGATAGGGGATGCCGGGCTCATGATTTCGTGTCCAGCACCGTCTTCCTCGATGTGGCCGATGAGGTAGGTCTCGGCATCGCTCGGGTCGTCACCGTCAAAGAGAACGGTGACGCGCGAGAGCACGGTGACGTCGGCAGACGACGGTGAAGGGGCAATCGCAGCATTCTCGAGAATGCCTTGCACGCGGAGGCGACGGTCGTTGAGTAATCCGTACTCATCTTTCGCGGCGTGATAGTCGCCGTTCTCGCTGAGATCACCCATCTCACGCGCCCGACCGATCTTGTCAGCCACTTCCGGCAAGCGGGTGTGCTCGAGCTCGAACACCTCTTCTTCGAGGCGTTTGTACGTCTTTTCCGACAGCAGGTGTTTTGCCATAAGGAAAAGGCTATCGGCGGCTCGTACGATGGTTTTCCTATGTCACACAGGATCGCAGTCATCGGCGGCGACGGCATCGGGCCCGAGGTCGTCCACGAAGCATTGAAGGTGGTGCGTGCGGCAGGCGTGCATTTCGAGGCCACCGACTTCGACCTTGGCGGCCAGCGCTACCTGCGTGATGGCGAAGTGTTGTCGGACGACACATTGCATGCATTGCGATCGTTTGACGCCATTCTCTTGGGCGCTGTTGGAACACCAGAAGTTCCGCCAGGGCTCATTGAACGTGGGCTGTTGCTCAAGATGCGCTTCGAGCTTGACTTGTATATCAACCAGCGACCGTTCCAAGGCATTGCACCAGGTCACGAACGTCCGCACGATTTCGTCGTCATACGTGAGAACACCGAGGGCCCGTATGTCGGAGAAGGCGGAGTGTTGCGCAAGGGCACTCTGAACGAAGTCGCTACACAGGGAAGCGTGAATACCCGCATGGGCGTCGAGCGGTGCATTCGGTATGCCTTCGAACTCGCCGCATCACGTCAGCGCAAGCACCTCACGTTGGTGCATAAGACAAACGTGCTCACTTTTGCTGGAGACTTGTGGCAGCGCACCTTCAATGATGTGGCGAAAGAGTTCCCCAAAGTGGAAACGGCATACAACCATGTCGATGCTGCATGCATCTACTTCGTGCAAGATCCGCATCGTTACGACGTCATCGTCACCGACAACTTGTTCGGCGACATCCTCACAGACCTCGGTGGCGCAGTCAGCGGCGGAATCGGTCTTGCATCATCGGCAAACTTGAACCCGGCTCGTACTGGCCCATCAATGTTCGAGCCCGTTCACGGATCGGCGCCCGACATCGTCGGGACGGGAAAGGCAAACCCGACCGCCGCCATCTTGTCGGCGGCGCTCATGTGCGACTTTCTTGGCGAACATGCGGCCGCGAACCACATTCGTGAGGCATGCAGAGAACCAGCCCAAGGCTCCACGATTGACATCGGAAACGCAATCGCAGCGCGACTTCACAAGCACTAGCCTGCAGTCAACACGTTTCATACCCCGACGCAATTCAAACGCGACGCAATTCAAAAAGGTCACGCGATGCCCACTCTGGTTCCTACGCCCAAAATCTGGATGAACGGCTCACTCGTCGAGTGGGACAAGGCCCAGGTTCACGTGCTTACCCACACGCTTCATTACGGCACCGGCGTGTTCGAAGGGATTCGCGCATACGAGACGCCCCAGGGTGCGGCGGTCTTCAGGCTCACCGAACACATCCAGCGTTTGCACAACAGCGCGAAAATCATGGGAATGGAAATTCCATACTCAGTCGACGAACTTGTTGCTGCCACCAAAGAAACGGTTGCATCGACGGGGTTGTCATCTTGTTATGTGCGCCCGATTGCCTATTACGGATACGGCGAAATGGGTCTCAACACCTTGCCGTGCAAAGTCGATGTCGCAATCGCATGCTGGCCGTGGGGCGCATACCTCGGTGACGATGCCCTCACAAAGGGTGTACGCATGAAAATCTCTTCGTGGACGCGTCTGGACCACAACATGTTGCCGCCGGCATCCAAGACCGTTGCTAACTACGCAAACTCTTCACTTGCGAAAGTCGAGGCGTTGCGAGCGGGTTACGACGAAGCAATCCTTCTGAACCAGGCAGGACTCGTTAGCGAGTGCACCGGTGAGAACTTGTTCGTCGTGCGCGGTGGTCGAATTGTCACGCCACCCACGTCGGCTGGTGCTCTCGAAGGCATCACTCAGCACAGCGTGATGCGCATCGCGCGTGATCTGGGCCACGAGATTGTGGTCGACAACGTTGCGCGTAGTGATCTATATGTCGCCGACGAGATCTTTTGCTGTGGTACGGCCGCTGAGGTCAGCGCCATCAACTCGGTTGACGACCGGTCCATCCCGTGCCCAGGCCCCGTCACGAAGGCCGTGGCCGAAATGTACGGCAGGGTCGTTCGCGGTCGCGAGGACCGCTACAAGGACTGGTGCGAGCTCGCCGTTTGAGCCCGTTTTCCACAGAATTTCCCCAGCTCACCCCCAGTTTCTGCACGGACGTGTTGACGACGGAGAGATGCGGGGCGAGACTGTCCACATGATGACGACGACGGTTCTGGGCCTCGGTGCTGGGCTGTTCGCCGCCATCATTATTCGGTAGCGCACGTCGGTTGCGACGTGCGCGAATCAGCCGCCCTTTGGGGGCGGTTTTTTCGTTACCGACGCAGTCCGATGGTCAATGAAGATCCAGGTGACATATGACGACAACTCAGACTCAGAACGGCGACATGGTCGAAGTGTTCGACACCACCCTTCGCGACGGCATGCAAGTCGAGGGTGTGTCCGCGACCGTCGAGGACAAACTACGCATTGCCGAGCAACTCGACTTCCTCGGAGTCCACTACATCGAAGGTGGCTGGCCAGGTGCGAACCCTAAAGACGAAGAATTCTTCACTCGTGCAGCAACGGAATTGGATCTTTCGACATCGACGCTTGTCGCATTCGGATCAACTCGTCGGCCACGTGGCAAAGTCGATGATGACGCGACCTTGCGTAACTTGCTCGCTGCTAACACATCGGCTGTATGCATTGTGGCGAAGTCATGGGATTATCACGTCACTTCAGCGTTGCAGACCACTCTCGATGAAGGCATTGCGATGGTCGGTGATTCAGTGCGGTTCCTTCATGAAAACGGTCGCCGAGTGCTCGTTGACCTCGAACACTTTTTCGATGGTTATAAGCGCAATGCGGAGTTCGCTTTACTAGTGGCTGAAGCTGCAGTCATGAACGGTGCGACGCACCTTGTCATGTGCGACACGAATGGTGGATCGCTACCGCATGAGGTTCACGACATCGTGGCGGCTGTTCGCGCTCATGTCGGCGTCGACGCAATACTCGGCATCCACTGTCACGATGACACCGGATGCGCAGTGGCCAATTCAATGGCAGCTGTACGCGCTGGCGTGCGGCACGTGCAGGGTACGTTGAACGGTCTTGGTGAGCGCACGGGTAACACGAACCTCACCACGGTTATCCCGAACCTTGAGCTGAAAATGGGGCATGCATGCTTGCCAGCGGGGCACCTGTCGCGACTCACATCGGTCAGCAATCATGTTGCCGAGGTGTTGAACCGCCCGCTCAACCCGCAAGCGCCTTATGTCGGTTCATCGGCATTCGCTCACAAGGCCGGGCTGCATGTCTCGGCGATCGCGCGGGCGAAGGACGCGTATGAGCATGTTGACCCCGAGGTTGTTGGTAACGGCACACGTTTCGTCGTCTCGGAGATGGCCGGTCGTGCGACCATCCAGATGAAGGCCGAAGAGCTTGGTCTTCCAATGGACGGGCCCGCCGTCAACCAAGTGATCGATGATTTGAAGCGTCTCGAACACGAGGGTTATCACTTCGAGGCAGCCGATGCGTCGCTTGAGTTGCTCATGCGTCGTGCCGCGGGCTGGACGCAAGATTTGTTCCGTGTCGAATCGATGCGCGTGATCACCGACGAGACTATGAGCGGTGCGTTCACTACTGAAGCGACGGTGAAAGTGTGGGTAGGGGATCGTCGATACGTTCACACGTCGGAAGGAAATGGGCCCGTAAACGCAATCGACACAGCGCTACGAGCTGCGCTGCTCGAGCGGTTCCCGAGGTTGGCGCGGGTTCACCTCACTGACTACAAGGTGCGCATCCTCGACGGAGCCACTGCCACAGGGGCAGTCACCCGAGTATTGATTGACGCTACGAATGGTGACCGTACGTGGACCACCATCGGCGTGTCACCCAACATCATCGAAGCATCGTGGCGCGCTCTGGAAGAGTCGCTCGTGTACGGCCTGTTGCACGACACTGAACTCTGACCACAGCACGCCTAGTCTTCAGGACTATGGCAGCACCACGATTTGCGCCGGTTTCGCCGGTCGAAGACGTTCGTACATACGAATCACCTGAGCACGTACCCGACACGTGGCATCCGTCGCGTCCAGCCGACATCACTGGCCGACAGCCAGTAGGTCCGCGACTTGGTTATCAAGGCCCAGATCAGGGCTACGTTCTGACGTTGGCAAAGCACATGCGTTCACGTGTGGTGATGACCAACGGAGAGGACGTTGAAGATGCACTTCGGGGCTGCTCTCTCATTGCACTGCGTCGTGCATCGCTTTACGGTCGCGCACCGGTGATGGCAGACCTCGAGTTGGCGCTCACAATGTGGGGCTTTCTCGACACGAATGCACCCGCTGACCTGGTCGCTGTGCGCAAGCTTCACTTCGAAGGTGTACGAAACACGTTGCATCATTATGCGGAAGCACGCGAGCTCGCAGATCTCGTTCCTGAGGCCACGCTGCGCCTCACTCCTGATGCGGTCCGTACTCGCATGCCAGCTGACTGGCGAGCACTCACCGGCGCCTGACATGACCGTGTACAAGGCGCCACTTGGCGACATTGAATTCGTGCTTCGACACTTCTGTCGCCTCGGTGACATCTCGCAGTTGCCAACATTCGCCGATGTCGACGTCTCGGTGGTGTCAGACATGCTGGAAGAAGCTGCCCGTTTTTTTGAGGAATCCTTCGCACCGTTGAACGTGATTGGTGACAAGGTCGGCTCGCATCGAAACGACGACGGAACTGTCACGACACCGCCCGGGTTCAAAGAGGCATACAAGGCCTATGTCGAGGCCGGTTGGGGAACGGTCGGATTCGAGCCTGGTTTCGGAGGCGGTGGTTTTCCGTGGATCGTGAACATTGCGATTCAAGAGTTGATGAACTCGGCGAACATGGCGCTCACAATGGCGCCACTTCTGACTCAGGGCGCAATCGACGCCATCATGCACCACGGCGACGAGGTGCAGAAGATGACGTATCTGCCGAAGATGATTAGTGGTGAGTGGACAGGCACGATGAATCTCACCGAACCCGATGCCGGAAGTGACGTCGGAGCTGTTCGCACGAAGGCAGTTCGCCAAAGTGACGGTACGTACCTCATCAGCGGCACGAAGATCTACATCACGTTCGGCCAGCACGACATGGCTGACAACATCATTCATCTTGTACTTGCGCGCACCCCTGATGCGCCAGCTGGTACGAAGGGCATCTCGTGTTTCATCGTGCCACAGCGACTCTTGAATGCCGATGGTTCGCTGGGTGCAGCAAACGACGTGACTTGTGTGAGCATCGAGCACAAGACCGGAATCAAAGCAAGTCCGACGTGCGTTCTCTCATACGGCGATAACGGTGGCGCAGTCGGCTATCTGATTGGTGAAGAAAATCGCGGCATGACCTACATGTTCACGATGATGAATCAAGCTCGTATCGGGGTCGGCCTCGAAGGTCTTGCACTCATCGAGCGGGCATATCAACAAGCCCTCGAGTACTCGGTGCAACGACGTCAAGGTCGAGCACCCGGTTCTCAGGGCTCTGACAGCTCATCGATCATCGAACACCCCGATGTGAAGCGCATGTTGCTGACAATGAAGAGCACCATCGAAGCACTGCGACGCCTCATTTATTGGAATGCCGGGTGTCTCGATATCGCCAAGCATCACCCTGACGCCGATGAGCGCGAGAAAGCCGCGGACATGGCGGCACTTCTGACGCCATTGTCGAAGGGTTGGGGTACCGACATGGCAGTGGAACTAACGGGCACCGCCGTTCAGATTCACGGTGGAATGGGGTTCGTCGAAGACACCGGAGTCGCCCAGCACTATCGCGATGCGCGTATCACCACCATCTACGAAGGCACGAACGGCATACAAGCAATGGACCTTGTCGGTCGAAAGATTGGGCTGAAAGCCGGTGCAGTTGTCATGTCATTGTTCGATGAGATCGCATCCGTTGACGCCGAACTTGCTGCGCATGCTGACTTGGCACAGACCCGCAGTGAATTGACTACTGCATTGAACGCGGTGCGCGGAACAACTCAGTGGATCATGGAACATGCAGCCAACCCACTCGACGTGCTGTCGGGAGCGACTCCGTATCTGCGGCAGATGTCGGTGCTCGTCGGTGGCTATTGCATGGCGCAGTCGGCGATACTGGCTCGCTCTGCGACTGACTTGTCGCCAGATGTTGTCGCTGCCAAAGTCGGCACCGCGCGGTTCTTCTGTGAACAGTTGCTTCCGCAGGTGCACGGTCTAAGCGGTGCTGTCATGGGTGACAGCGAGTTGTTGATGTCGTTCAGCGCCGACGCATTGTCGGTCTGACACTCACGCGTCGATTGCGTGACGCTTGAGGGCGCCGAGGTCGCAGAACTCGAGTGCTGCCATATGGGTGGAAGCAAGCCGAACTTTTGGCGCGCGGTCAGCCTCAAATGCTTCTTGCCAGCGTGGAGCGCAAAGACACCACTGGTCGCCGTCGACAAGGCCTTTGAACCCGTACTGAGGCATTGGTGTGGAGAGATCGTTGCCCATTGACTTTGAGAATTCAAGAAACTCACTCGTCATGACCGCGCATACGGCGTGCACGCCCGTGTCATCTCCGCCGACCTCGCAACACCCAGAGCGATAGAAGCCTGTGAGCGGGTCGAAACTGCATGACTGCAGGGGCTCGCCGAGCACGTTCAATTGTTCGGTGGCAGTGAACTCGGTCATGCGGAGACAGAAGTGTTGAGCATTGTTCCGATGAGATAGGTGGCGCCGCATGCGACAAGCATGATGAGCACCTGTCGTATGGCTGATCGTGCGACAGGGCGTTCAGCACTTACCCCGATTGCGCCACCAACGAACGATGCTGCGATTCCGCCAATCACAATCGAGGCGACGGCAGCTGCAGTTCCAGAGCCGATGAACCACGGCACGACCGGCAAGAGCGCGCCAACGACAAAACATAGGAACGAGATGGTCGCGGCAGAGATCGCCGAGGGCATGTCATCGGGGTCGATTCCGAACTCCTCACGTGCGTGCACGATGAGGGCGAGCTCCGGCTTGGCCATTACTTCTTTCGCGGCTGACGCTGCCTGCTCTTTTGACATGCCGTGGCCTTCATAGAACGCAGCAAGTTCGCGTGTTTCAAACTCAGGGTTGTCCTTCAACTCTCGTCGCTCTGCCTCAAGCTCGCGTTCTACAAGTTCGTTCTGGGCAGAAACTGAGATCCATTCACCTGCGGCCATGCTCGCTGCACCGGCAACGGCCCCCGCGATGCCTGCGAGTCGAACAACGGAAGATGACACCCCGCCACCTGCGAAACCGATGACCAGAGACACATTTGATGTCAGTCCGTCGCTGATGCCAAACACTGCCGCGCGGGCAAGTCCGCCAGATACTGAGCGGTGTCCGGGATGCGGATCTTTGGTGCGTGCCACAAGATTAAAACTAGCGGTCAGTTGACACACACTGCTTCGTCGTGAGCGACACCAGTAGCCTTACGGAAGAATGTCACAGACCCCGCGATATCGCTTCGCACCTTCTCCCACCGGTTTTTTCCATGTTGGGGGAGCACGTACTGCCCTTTATAACTGGGCACTTGCTCAACGCGAAGGCGGTGTCTTTGTACTTCGTATCGAAGACACCGACGAATCACGGAACAGTCCTGAATGGACGTCGGGAATCATCGACGCACTCGCATGGCTCGGCATCGACAGCACCTCGCCACAGTTCGAAGGGCCCTATTTTCAGTCGCAGAACGCGTCTTTGCATATTGCTGCAGCGCATCGCCTCTACGAATCGGGTCATGCGTACTGGTGTGACCTCACGCCAGAGCAGATCCAAGAGCGCGCCAAGGCCTCAGGAAAGCAGGGATACGACGGATATTCACGGGACCGTGGTCTCGAGCCAGGTGCGGGGCGAGTATTGCGTTTTCGAGTTCCAGAAGGCACGACGGTCATTCGCGACTTGGTGCGCGGAGATGTCGAATTCGAAAACAGCAGTATCGAAGACTTCGTGTTACTCCGCGGAAATGGCTCACCAATGTTTTTGTTGGCGAATGTCATTGATGACATTGAGATGCGCATCACGAATGTGGTTCGCGCAGAAGAACACCTTCCCAACACTCCGAAACAGCAGATGTTGTGGCATTCCCTCGGGCATGAGCCGCCCGTGTGGGCACACGTTCCGGTTCTTGTCAATGAGCAGCGGAAGAAATTGTCGAAGCGCCGTGACAAGGTTGCACTCGAGCAATACAAGGACGAAGGAATCCTTGCTGAAGCGATGGTCAATTACCTGATGACACTCGGATGGGCGCCACATGGCGACACCGAGATCGTGCCATGGTCAACGATTGTTGAACAGTTTCGACTGGAAGATGTGAACCACTCGCCAGCGTTCTTCGACGTGAAGAAGTTGCACGCATTCAACGGTGAATACATTCGTGCACTTTCAATCGCTGACTTCATCGCCACATGTCGGCCTTGGCTGACCGCAGAGGACGTTCCATGGAATGCAGATCGCTACAACGAGGATGCCTTCATCAAGGTCGCCGAACTTGTGCAGACCAGAGTGGTCACGCTTAGTGAAGTTCCAGCGATGGTCGATTTCTTGTTTCTCGACACACCAATCATTGATGAACAAGCATTCGCAAAAACCTTCGCTGCCGAGTTTGCTGTACCTTTTCTTGAGCGATGCCGCGCCGCGTATGCGAGCATTGATTGGACGCACGATGCACTGAAATTGCATCTTGATGCACTTTCAGAGGAACTCGTCGTGAAACTCGGCAAGTTGCAGGCACCCCTCCGTGTCGCCGTCACGGGGCGAACCGTCGGGCCACCGTTGTTCGAGAGCCTTGAAGTCCTCGGACGTGAACGGACGCTGCGGCGCATCAACGACGCTCTCTCCCGATCGGTCTGAACACCGTGCGCACACTGCGAGGTTCGCTGCTTGCAGTGGCGGTCGCAGTCGTCGTCGCGACCTTGTACGTCTTCATCTCTTTCTGTTCAGTTTTGTACGTCGGGGCTAATGACACTGGGGAAGTGGCCGATGCGATTGTCGTCATGGGTGCAGCCCAATATGACGGCAGGCCGTCGCCTCAGTTGGCGGCCCGCCTTGACCACGCACTCTTGTTGTTCAACGACGGGCGAGCGCCGCTGATCGCCGTGACGGGAGGCAAGCAGCCGGGAGACCGTTTCACCGAAGCTGAGGCGTCCCGGCGGTACTTGCGCGCTCGTGGGGTGGCGGACTCGCGGATTGTGGCCGAATCGCAGGGTGGCTCGACCTGGGAGTCTGTGAGAAATCTTTCACCTGTTTTACGGTCAGAGGGGGCGGGCTCTGTTCTCATCGTTACTGACCGGTATCACTTGCAAAGGTCCATCTTGTCGGCGCGGGAGGTGGGGTTCCATGCGATGGGAAGCGCAACCAGAACCAGCCCAGTTGTTGGATTACGGGCAATCGCGCATGCACTGGAGGAGTCTGTTGGGGTGGGAGTCGGCCGTGTGCTCGGATTTCAGCGCTTGTGGCGCATCACCGACTGATCACGTTTTTACAACGTGAGAGGAGTTCTGACTCCGTACGTTCGGGCGCCTTTCTCACTAAAAGTCAAAAGATTCGCATCGGTGACTCTTGTCATCGTCGGTGCACATGTGGTTAGTATCTTGCTACCACGCACGACGGTTCGGTACCGCTCGTGGGGTGCCACATCATAATGAGGGGGAAATTCATGAAGCATGTGAAGCGTCGCATTCTCGTAGCTGCTGCACTGGCCGGAGGGTTGTTTGTCGGATCGACAGCACCAACCCAGGCTGCGGGCGAGCAGGTGTACATCATCACTGCGGTCGAGACCAAAGGTGAGAGCGCAGTGGCCATTCCAGACACTGCAGATGGCGCACAGTT
>DCZD01000022.1:39195-44936 GCA_002331255.1 Acidimicrobiaceae bacterium UBA2093
ATCGCGACGGCCCACAACCCTGGTGCGGCACCTGTCATGAAGGCCTCCGGAATTCCCACGATTTTTGGTAACACGGGTGCAACGCTTGCGATTGGTGCATCGGGATCTGTCGGAGCGCCGAACTTGTTCCGTATCCGTCCGACTCAGTCGGCACTTGCAGCTGAACAGTTCAAGTTCATGGTGAGCCAGTACGCAAAACTGAACAATGGGAAGAAGCTCTCAAAGATCGGCATGATCTGTGTGCAAGGCGCGTTCGGCAAGGCCGGATGTGACGTCTACGGGTTCTTGGCCAACCAGCAGCAAATCTCGGTTGTGAAGCGCGAAGAGAACGGTCTCACGGCTACCGACCTGTCTGCTCAGGTGACGGCGATTTGTTCGTCCGGAGCAGAAGCCATCATGTCGGTGAACTACCCGAACCCAGCTGCAGCATTCATGAACGAAATGGTGAACCGTGGTTGCAAGCTTCCAATCGTGGAAGGTGCATCGGGTGACATTGCTGTCATGAGCGGAGCCTTCACACCGCCTGCAGACTTCAAGCTGTACGCCGCTGTCGACTGCCACCCAGCTGCATCGGCGAAGGGCACGCCTGGCAAGAAATTCGCAGATGCATTCGCCAAGAAGTACAACTATCCAGCTGGCTATTCAGCCGGCGAGGCTTACGATGGCATCTACTTGTTGAAGGCCGCCATCGAGACGGCGAATTCAACAAAGCCAGCTGACATCTTGAAGGCGATGAAGACTCAGAAGTACAAGGGTGTCTGTTACGACAAGTACTCCCCGGTCGCATCGGCAACTGGTGTGGTAAGCAACATCTTGGTGAACAAGTCATCGATGGTCTCATACGCCGGCAAGACGCCGAAGATCGAGTCAACGGTCGTTCTGCCGAAGTGACGCAACTGGCGAATCCTTCTGGATCGCTGTCTAACTCAACGGGGTGGTGGCACGTGAGTGTCACCACCCCGAAGTTCATAGGGGAGGAACATGGGCTTTTTCATTGAGAACCTGATCAACGCACTGAGTTACGGAGCGGCGATCACTCTCGCAGCATTCAGTTTCATGGTGCCGCTGAAAGCCACCAACATCGTTAGCTTTGCTCAAGGTGACTTCATCTCGCTCAGCGCATTCATTGGCGCATGGCTGATCACCGACAAGGGTTGGAATTGGTCGATTGCATATGGCGCAACTCTCGTCATCATGTTCGCCGCTGGTGTCGTGTTCGAACGACTCACGCACGGTCCGCTGCGTGGTCGACCAGTGGATGAAGTGATCATTGCCACTCTTGGCGTGGCATTTATCATTCGAGGATTCATTTCCCGCTGGCGCGGCGCAAACCCTCAGAACCTCGAGTCGCCACTTCGTGGCAAATTCTTCACCTTTGCCGGGGCTGTCATTCCTTACCAACGGCTGGTCCTCATCGCTGTGGCGATCTTTGTGACCTTGATTCTCTATTACGTGTTCCAACGAACAGCATTCGGATTGCAACTTCGCGCGCTGGCAACTGATCCTGAAGTGGCACGCCTGCACGGTGTGCGCACCACACGGCTGGCGGTCATTGCATTCGGCATCTCGTCGTTTCTCTGCGGTCTCACGGGTTTGTTGGTCGGAAGTTTGTCGTCGTTCGACATCGGGCTCGGATTTGCCATCATGCTGGGCGGGTTCTGCGCTGCAATCATCGGTGGCTGGGGTTCTATTGCCGGTGCATTTGTCGGTGGGCTAGTGCTCTCGCTCATCGAGCGTCTCTTCGGCGCGTATTACTTCACGCACTTCCGTGAGATGTTGCCTTTGGTGTTCTTGTTCTTGTTCATCGCTGTGCGTCAGCGCGGAATCTTCAGGGGAGCCGAGAGCTATGGGCGTCTCTAATACCTTCGAGCGTCGTAAAACGACGCCTGGAGCGCGAAACAATATTCGCAACATTGCGATTTTCGCAGCGATTGCAATCGCGCTGGAGTTGATGTTCGGCGACAGCCTGACCCAAGCCAACTTGGTAAACCTTTGGATGTTTTACGCTTGCGTCTCAATCGGCTTCTACTACTTGTTTGGTGTTTCCGGGCAATTCGCTTTCTCGCAGGCAGCCATGACTGGGGTCGGTGCCTATACGTCGGCGTGGGCTTCTCGAGATCTTCCTGTGGTGCCCGCAATCATCTTTGCGACCGTAATCACCGCGGTCATCGGTGGACTGTTTGTTCTCGCACTTCGCAAGGCGAGCCACTTCTATTTCGGCATCGGTACGCTTGCATTGTCTGAGACGTATCACATCCTTGCGATTCAATGGAATTCGTTCACGGGTGGCGAAGGTGGCGAGGTGTACGGAATCAAACCACTCGTCCTATTCGGCGTTGACTTCACCGGAGACAAGAAGGCATTCTGGTTGATGTTGGTCGTGGCTTGTGGTGTGTTGACACTGGGCGCGATGCTCGAGCGTTCGCCTGTCATTCGAGAATCGAAGGCCACTCGAGACCAACGCACTGTGGCGGACACGCTTGGAATTCCTCACCTGCGATCCCGTGTCACCATGTTCATGCTCGGTTCAGCCGTCGCCGGATTTGTCGGCGCGGTTTATTCGCACTGGAAGATGGGGCTCTCGCCAAACACATTCGGTCTCGAGCTTGGTCTCGGCGTATTCCTGATGGTCATCCTCGGAGGCCTCACTAGCAAGTGGGGCGCCGTGCTTGGCGCTGCCTTCTATGTGTGGGTTCCCGAACTCATCAGCTTCGTCGAAGAGTTCAAGTTGATGGTGTACGGAGGCATTCTGCTGATTGTCATCATTCGTTTGCCAGAAGGCCTGATCGGCATCGAACACATCGTGATGTCAAGAGTCCACAAGCGGCGACACAAGGACGCCGCGGAAACTCCGGCGTCCATTGCAGAGACAGTGGTGACGGACCTGCCTGATGGTTTGAAGCCAAATCTCCGTAGTGGGGAAGCAATCATCCTTGCGACCGAAGCTATGACAGTTCGATTCGGTGGAAACACTGCAGTCAACAATGTTTCACTCGAGTTGAAGAGCGGGGAAGTGCTCGGACTCGTGGGACCCAATGGTTCGGGCAAGTCGACGTTCCTCAACGCGGTGACCGGAGTTGTGCCCGCCGAAGGCATGTTGTCCATTTACGGGCAGCAGATTCCACTCGGCAATGCGAACGCATTGAAAAAGGCCGGTATCTCGCGCACGTATCAGTCGCCGCAGACGTATCTCAAGTTGACCTGTCTTGAAGACGTTCTCCTCAGCACATCTGATCGCAAGTTCACGGGAGTTGCAGCCGCAATCTTGCGACCGTTCGTAACACTGAAGCACGAGCGTGCACGGTGGGCAATTGCAGAAGATGCACTTGATTGGGTTGGCTTGCGTCACCTCGCCGATGTGAAGGTAGCCCAACTCACGTACGGTCAACGTCGACTCCTTGAATTGGCACGGGCCATCGCCGGCAAGACATCAACCTTGCTGCTAGACGAACCTTCAGCTGGCCTCAACGCATCAGAGACAGAGGTGCTCGGTGAGTACCTCATGAAATTGCATGCTGCGGGTGTCTCGATTCTCATCGTTGACCACAAGGTTGACTTCTTGAACTCGATCTGCGACCGAATCGCCGTGCTGAATGTCGGCAACCTCATCACGATCGGTACGCCTGACACTGTTTGGGACGACTCGAGAGTCGTCGATGCTTACTTGGGGACACAATGATGCTGAAACTGTCGAATGTCTCGGTGAATTACGGCGTGGTACGCGCTTTGAACGACGTGTCGTTCGAGGTGCCGGAAGGTCACATCACCGCGCTCCTCGGATCAAATGGCGCAGGAAAGACATCGCTCTTGCGCGCGGTGTCGGGACTTGTTCCGTACGCAGGTTCGATCACTTTTGATGGTACCGAGGTGTCGAAGCTCGGTCCTGAGCGTCTCGCGCGCGAAGGCGTGTTGCATGTGCCCGAGGGCCGTCGCATCGTTGCTGACCTGACAGTGGTCGAGAACTTGAAGCTAGGCATGACGGCACTCGGCGGGCGTACCTCCAAAGCCGACATTGATGGCGTGTTCGAGATCTTTCCTGCGCTCGCAGGAATGAAGGAACGAGAGGGCTGGATGTTGTCTGGTGGAGAGCAGCAAATGCTCGCAATTGGACGTGCGCTCGTTGCTGCTCCACGACTTCTGTTGCTCGACGAACCATCACTCGGTCTCGCACCAGTGATCATCAAGGCCGTATACGAAGCTCTTGCAACCGTGCTGAAAGGCACCACCGTGTTGCTTGTTGAACAGAGCACGGCAAATGCGTTGGGTCTGTGCAATGAAGCGGTGGTGTTGGCGCAGGGCAATATCAGCGCCAAAGGCGCCCCGAGTATCTTCACTCGCGAGTTCCTCGCCAAGGCCTACCTCGGCGGTTAATGGGTCTTTCTTCGTTGCAGATGTGCACGTAGACAAACCCATTGGCTCCTCGCTATCCTTTCCACTTGCACTGGGGAATGGTGTAATTGGCAACACAGCAGTTTCTGGTACTGTTATTCAGGGTTCGAGTCCTTGTTCCCCAACAATGTGACGCGTTTTTGCGGTCATGTGAGCAGTCGAGCCGGTAGCCTCTTTTTGCACCTAGCTCCCATCGTCTAGTGGCCTAGGACACCACCCTCTCAAGGTGGCGGCACGGGTTCGAATCCCGTTGGGAGTGCCAATTTCGTCTTGTACTAGCGAGACGGTCGACCCTGATACATATTCAGCGGTTGATTGGGGCCGAGTTCAACGATGGTCACAGACTTCAGTGCTCGCCAGTGCGCTTCTGCTGCTTCGGCATCGCCATCCTCAATGAGGTCGACCAGTCGGGTGTATGACCTGCATGCTTTACGCATCATCGGGGCAGTGGCGCGGAACGAGAATGCGTTCAGATAGTCGACAATCAACTCACGTAAGACCTGTGCAGTCGTGGTGAGAGCTCGGTTTTTGTTGCGGCTCATGAGTGCCATATTGAACAGACGCACGTGCTCGGCAAACGCATCGTGGTCCTCGGACCTGGTGGCCTCCTGAGCATCTTCAATGATGGCGCGCAGACTTGCGATGTCGTCTTTGTTTCGGGACCTCGTGAGGTCGCGCACAATCTGCGACTCGACAAGGTGTCGCACCTGATCAATCTCGCCGATCGTGGTGGCTTTCATCTGCAACAACAGCGCCAGCGACTCAGACGTTGCACCTGCCGGAGGTTGCGTGACGACAGGACCACCATTGCGTCCGCGTCGAATCTCGATCAGGCCTTGCGACTCAAGCACGCGCAATGCCTCTCGCAGTGTGGTGCGCGCCACCCCGAACTGCTCGGTCAAGTCTTCCTCGGTGGGCAGTCGATCTCCCACCTTGAAGCGCCCAAGAACTATCTGTCTTCGAAGTGTGTCGGCAACGGCCTCGTGTGTTTTGACACCCCGTGAAGTGGAGGCACGACGTGACGGCATTTAGTTGGCCGGTCGCGTCTCTGGGAGACGCACGAGCGGAATGCGTCGGTCGCCTGCTCGTGCTTGATAGTCGCGATACCAGGCTCGGTCGTCGCACAACTGATCCCAATTGGTGCTGTAGTCGTCACCGTCAAGAATTTCAGCCACAGACCAGAAAGTGCCGCTCTGTACACGGCAGAACACCTCCGGGTTTGCGTCACGATCACGAAGGTTCACGAACCACGATGGGTCTTTGGGGTGACCGGCGAATGATGCTACGACGATTCGATGACCGTTCTGGTCGAACCAGACGGGGAGCGCGACTTTGTGGGTGTTGCCCGACTT
>DCZD01000022.1:45212-51254 GCA_002331255.1 Acidimicrobiaceae bacterium UBA2093
GTGAGGCCCGGAATGTCTGCGTGCGAAGGGGTCTCCCACGCCTGGTCTACTTTTTGATGAGTCGCCACATTCTTCAATGTAGTGGGCGACAGCTGGTTGCACGACAGACCGACCAACGAGAGCACGGAGTACGCTCTCGTCGTTTACGAACCTCGACATGAAAGGAACGCAATCATGGCCGTCAACACCGAGATCAGTGACAACATCATGTGGATCACTCTGAACCGACCAGAGGCGGGGAACGCCTTGAACGTGGAGGTAGGTGAGGGCCTGTCATCGGCATTCGCTGAGGTTGCCTCCAACGATGACATACGCGCTGTCGTTGTGACCGGTGCCGGAGAAAAGATCTTCTGTGCCGGAATGGATTTGAAGGCATTTGCAGCTGGCATGGACATGGCGCCAGTTGGTCGCGGTCTTGAAGCACTTCGCACATGCGAGAAGCCAGTCATTGCAGCAGTCAACGGAGCAGCTTTGGCCGGCGGGTTCGAGGTGATGATGTCGTGTGACTTGGTCGTCGCGGTCGATCACGCAAAGTTTGGTATCCCCGAGGTGAAGCGCGGCCTGTTCGCCGCAGGCGGAGGCACGCGTCTTCCAACACGTATTCCATTGACTGTGGCTCTCGAGATGGGTATGACGGGCGACTCGATCACGCCCGAACGGGCACTTCACCTGGGGCTCATCAACCAGGTGGTGCCAGTGTCGGAGTTGAGGTCGGCAACGGCGGCACTTGCCACACGCATCACGGCAAATGGCCCCTTGGCAGTGCGAGCCACAAAGAAGCTCATGTACATGGAAATCTCCGAAGCCAATTCACAAGCGATCGGCGAGGCGACGGCGCAAGTTTTTTCGAGCGAAGATGCACGTGAAGGTGCCACTGCATTTGCTCAGAAGCGGACGCCAGAGTGGAAGGGCCGCTGACAGGCGGAATGTGATTGTCGTCTACTGACGAAAATCTGGGAACGAAGAAGGCCGGTGGCTCACGCCACCGGCCTTCTATTCGTTTGATGTAGCTATGCCAGGGTCAGCCCTTGGCGAGGTCCTTCAACTGGTAGTCGACGGATACGGTCGCACCCTTCAACCTGTTCATCGCCTTGTCGACGAACAAGCAGGCGCTTGCAGGAACCTGCTTGCCTGGAGGACCGACGAGGTCGGTCACGCCATTGGTGGCAGGGCATGGTGCCTGACCGCTCTGCCAGAACATCTGCTTCGGGAACCACGGCTTGCCTGGGCGTGTCGTGGCCTTTAGACCAAGGCGGAAGTCGACGTCACCCAAGGTGCGGATGCCCTTCGAGATGTCTGAACGCTTCGGGTTGTCTCCGGCCTTCCAGATACCTGCAGCGACGATGCGCATGTAGGAACAGACGGTGGTGATCATGCCAACGCGAATCGGGTGATCCTTCAAGGTTGTCGACATCTTGTTCGCATCGCCATAACCCTTGTTGTACTCGTCAACGCACATCTGGCTGAACTTGTCGAGCTTTGCCAGGCTGCGGTGCGGTCCGGCGTATGTCCAGTCGAGGAACTTGGTCTTGACGAACAACTTGCAGCCAGCCGAGGTCAAGCCCTTGAGACACATGGTGTTTGCTTGGGTGTCACCTGCAGCGTTGGCGATGCCGGTCGAGTACGAGACACGTACATCGACGCCAGCCGATGCCATTGCCGAAGCCATTGGCTCGATTTCACCAGAACCGACAGCGATCGGGATGTAAACACCGTTCGTTGCATCGACGCCGGCAGCCTTCATGGCCGCAGCCGCTTCAGCCTTGCCGAGGCACTGTCCGCTACGTGCGCCAGTGCATGTGAGCTGCGAGAACACGATGTTCTGCGGCTTGATGCCGAGCTTGCGCAGGCGATTCGTGATGAGCGTCTTGATTCCTGCGGCGACACCGTCGGTCTCAGGAGCGACGACAGCGACCACGTCGGTTGTCTTCAGTGCCTTCATGGCGCCGAGCGAATCCATCAATGCATTGACGCCCACTTCCGCTGGGTACGACGCAGCAGAGAAGTAGTTACCGGTACGCATCAACTGAAGGGTTCCGCCTTCACCTGTCACGTAAGGAATCTTGACGTCTTGTACGAGGAAGCGCACGCCAGGGCCGGTCCAGCCGGACGTGGTGAAAGCTGCAGCTGGCTTGTGGTCATCCCACAACTTCTGTGCGATGCCGTCACGCTGTGAGGGCACTAATGGGCTGTACACCATGTCGACGACGTTGATGTTGCGGCCGCGGATACCACCGCATGCGTTGATCAGATTGGCGTAGACCTTGGCGGTTTCGAGCATGTTGCCATGGTCGACATAAATGCCGAGCGGAATCAGAGCATCAAGGTCTTGGCGCATGTGGCCGACCTTGATTTCCTTGTCGGTGTAACCCATGCCCGGGTTCGACTTGAGCGGTGCCTTGGCGGTGTTGCCCTCCTTGACACAGAACTTGTCTTCGCGGGCCTGGAACGGATTGGTGCGATCAACTGCTGAGACACGAGCTGCGCTCGCACCAGTCAGTGATGTACCTACCGTCGTGGCCATTGTTGCTGCCGCTAGGAACGCGGCAACGTAACGTCGCTTCATGCGTGTTTCCCCCCTTAGGAATGTAGATGCACCCCCCGGTGCCCCACGAGGCAAACCCTAGACGGTTTTAATGCGTCCTTTCAATACGTCTCGGGGCGTTCTTCTAATATGACGTTGCGCTCGGAATGTATTTGCTCACTGCAAATAGCTGAGCATGAGGGGGAATTGTGGGGGATACGGCATCTTCTGGCGACGTTGAATCTCTGACGTCGCTGATCATCGAAGGCGAAGAAGAGCGGCGAGCCGCACAGTTGCGTAGTGCCGCCGTCGACGAGTCGGTCGTCACCGCCATGGAGGCTGTGTCTTTGAAGGAGGCCTTCGCCGCAGGCGGCAAAGCCACCTTGGGCGTGTTGCTGCTGCTGCACATCGTCGAGCAGTTCGACCGCACGGCGTTGGCCGTGTTGGCACCTGACATTCAGAAGGCATTGAATATCTCCGACACGACGCTCATCGGAATTCTCAGCTTCGCAGGAGTGATCATCGTGCTCGGCGCAATTCCGCTTGCGTGGCTTGCTGACCGTTTTCGCCGGACTCGCATCATGAACATCTCTGTGTCGACATCGGCGCTCATGATCGCCCTCACCGGACTTGTGCCGAACCCATTCCTCATGTTCTTGGCGCGAGCCGGTGTTGGTGCGACGTACTCGTACCAGTTGCCCTGCTTCAACTCACTTCTGGCAGACACGTACCCCATCGCATCTCGATCTCGTATCTATGCAATCGACGGTCTCGGTCGCCCGCTTGGGCTACTAGTGGGACCGCTTCTTGCGGGAGCTTTGGCGAACTGGATTGGCGGTGACTCCGCGTGGCGTTGGGTGATGGTCATCATCGCCATGATCATCGCGTTTGCTGCAGGCCTGACATTCTTCGTTAAGGAACCACCACGCGGCCAGTTTGAGCAAAAGATGTTCGCCGGCACCACGTATGAGCGCCCGGACGACATGCGTATCTCCATGGGCGCGGCGTTTGAGCGCCTGAAGAAGATTCGCACCTTTTATTACCTGTGCGTTGGTATCGGAGTGCTCGGCTTTGCACTTGTCGCTGTTCCGGTTCAGTTCTCGTTGCTTCTTGAGAACGCTTATGAGTACGGCCCGTTCAAGCGAGGCTGGGTGACGTCATTGACTTGGGCGCCCTCATTATTTGTCTTGCCGTTCATAGGCACATTTTTCGACAAGATCTTCCGACAGAACCCCCGCAAGTTGATGAATATCACCGGCATGTTGGTGTTTGGATATGGGTTCTTCACGTTGCTCGCACTTCGATTCGAGAACCCCGTTTTGTTGGTGATCTTGCTTGGTTGTGCAAATGCACTCACGTCGTCTGCATTCGCGTGTGTCGGACCAATCGTGTCGTCAGTCGCGCCGCCACAGATGCGCGCACAAGCATTCGCTCTCGTGCCGATCTTCATCTTCCTCATCGGAGGATTCTTTGGTGGACTGCTCGCAGGGTCATTGTCCGACTCGTTCGGTGAGCGAACATCGTTGACCGTCATTGCCCCGCCAGCTGGGCTTCTCGGTGGTCTCATCATGATGTATGGCGCTCGGTTCATCCGTCGAGACATCGCGATGGCGGTTCTGGACGTGAAACGAGAGCATGCCGAGCTCATGCGGCTTGCTGCCATGGACCGCGACAGAACGCCGCTTCTACAGGTGTCGAATGTCGATGTCAGTTACGGAACAGTTCAGATTCTGTTCGACGTCAACTTCGAAGTTCAGCGTGGCGAAGTACTTGCGCTGCTCGGAACGAACGGGGCGGGGAAGTCGACCCTGTTGCGAGCGATCTCGGGGCTGACTCAGCCTGATCGAGGCTTCATACGGCTTGAAGGACGCGCGATTACGTTCGCCGAGGCCGAGATGCGCGCCCGAGAGGGCGTGTTGCAGGTTCGTGGAGGCATGGGGACATTCCCATCGCTCACCATCGAAGAAAACTTGAAGGCATCGATGATGACGTTCGTCGATCGAGGACTTCAAGATGACCGAATCGAGCGGGTGTATTCGATCTTTCCAATTCTTCGAGAGAAACAGGATCTCGAAGCACGGTCGCTCTCGGGTGGTCAACAGCAGATGTTGGCGCTTGGCATGGCGCTTGTGCACGACCCAAAAATTCTGCTGATTGATGAGCTGTCATTGGGTCTGGCGCCCATTGTGGTGCAGGAACTACTGGAGATCGTGACCAACTTGAAGAACGCAGGACTCACCATGGTGATTGTCGAGCAGTCACTCAACGTTGCGCTGGCATTTGCCGACAGGGCGGTGTTCCTGGAAAAAGGACATGTGCGATTCGAAGGTCCGGCGAAGGAGTTAGCCGAGCGCGGCGATCTCGTACGAGCCGTGTTCCTCGGTGCGGACGGAGGCTGACATGCTGGCTCTTGAATTCACGATTCCGGGTACCGAGTGGTACGTGCTTCCGGCGAACCTGGTCATCGGTGCAGTCGATGGCTTGCAACTTGCACTCTTCGCAGTTGGCCTCGTCCTCATGTATCGCGTCACAGGTGTCATCAATTTCGCACACCTTGCAATTGGTGCCTTCAATGGCGTGGTGATGGCCGTCTTGGCGGCGATGTATGGCGTGCCATATTGGCTGTCTCTCTTTCTGACCCTTCTCACGGGCGCTCTGTGTGGTCTTGCGACTGAGTTCCTGTTGATCCGAAGAGTGTTCAAAGCTCCGCGCCTGGTGTTGTTCATTGCAACTATTGGCATCGGTCAGTTGTTCCAGCTCTTTGCTGTCGAGATGCCGCGGTTCCAAGTGTTGAAGGATTTCCCAGTTCCGTTCACCGGTGCGTGGGATGTCAATGCCGATATTCGCCTACGCGCGTCGGACATGGTCGTGTTGGTTGTGGTGCCGGTCGTGCTCATCGGACTGTGGATGGTGCTAAACCGAACTCGACTCGGACTTCTGCTTGCAGCAACAACTGACAATTCTGACACTGCTCGTTTGTATGGCTTGAGCCCCAAACTCGCCTCCACCATCACATGGACAATCTGCGGACTGCTCACGACAATCGGCACCCTGCTTTACATTCCGACAAGCAACACCTCTATCGATGGAATCGTCAGTCTTGCTAGCCCCTCTGGTGTCCTGCTCTTCCAAGTGTTGGCCGCGTGCGTATTCGGAAAATTCCGGTCGTACAGCAAGGTCGTTGGAGCCTCTGTCATCATCGGCATCGTTTCATCGGTCATCAAACTCAACTCGATGAATCCGACAGGCTTCATTGCGGTGCTCGTGCTCTTTTCTCTTCTCGTCGCGTTGATGCCGAGGCGGTGGGGATTTGGCCTGCTGTCTCGAACAGAGAGCAAGTGGACACTCGCCACTCGACCGACAGAAGTGCCCGAGTACCTTCGCTCGATTTGGTGGATCAGGCGTCTTCCGATCTTCGGTTACGGCTTCATCTTCTTGTTCCTCGCGACCATTCCGTTGTTCACGAAGACGTCGTTTGTCGGCGCAACGACACAAGTAATCGCAATCGCCCTCATGTC
>DCZD01000022.1:51505-66111 GCA_002331255.1 Acidimicrobiaceae bacterium UBA2093
GGCATTGGCGGCATGACGATGGTGGGCGTGATGCTCGGACACCCAATTCCTTTCACCGACACGACGCTCACCTTGCACTGGGTACCAGCTGTTCTGATCGGAATTGTCGTTGCGGTCATTTTCTCGGTGATTGTCGGACTGCCTGCGCTGCGTGTGCAGGGTCTCATGCTGACCGTCGTCACGCTTGGTTTTGCAGTTGCGACCGGATATTGGTTGCTGCAGCAGCCGTTCTTCCTGAACTACAACCAGTCAACGCCAACGATTCAGGTGCCCGACCTTGAGGGGCAGATGAACTTGTTTGGCATAAACATGGTGGACAAGCGGCAGTTCTACTACGTGGCATTGGTGGTTCTGGCACTTGCTTGTGTAGTGGTTGCACACCTACGTAAGACCGGCATCGGACGCAACATCATCGCTGTACGCGAAAACGAGGACATGGCGGCAACGACGACCGTGTCGCCAACACGAATGAAGTTGATTGCTTTTGCAACAGCTGGCGGCATCGCAGGGCTTGGTGGCGCGGTCTATATGACGTCGGTGTCGAGCGTCCAGGTCGAACTCGCATTCTCTGCAGAGAAGTCGATCACGCTGCTTGCTACATCGGTTATTGGTGGCCTCGGAACGGTCGGTGGGCCGATCTTGGGTGCATTGTGGACTGAGGCGTTGCCGCGAGCCTTCAACGACAACGACACCATCAACTTGTTGACTTCGTCGATTGGTTTGCTCATTCTTGTCATGTACTTCCCTGGTGGATTCATGCAGTTGGGGTACCAGTTGCGCGATGCCATCGTCGGGTGGGCGGCCCGTCGCTATCCAGCGCCTGAACGTGAACGAGTATCTGCGGCGGCGCGTTCGCTTCCACATCGTGAGGCAATCGACATCGCAGTTGGAACGCCGTTACTGGTGGCAAGTGATGTACGAGTCACCTTTGGTGGGGTCAACGCTGTTGGAGGCGTGTCGGTAACGGTTGGCCAGAACGAGATTGTCGGTCTGATAGGTGCAAATGGTGCAGGCAAGTCAACGTTCATGAATGCAGTCTCAGGTCTGGTGAAGACGAGTGGCGGTTCCATTGAGGCGTTCGGTGCCGAGATCGCGCATCTTCCGACTCACAAACGACATGGCCGCACGCTTGGGCGCGGTTACCAGGCTGCACGTCTATACCCCGACCTCACTGTGCGCGAGACAATTCTCGTTGCACTTGAGGCCCAAGAGCGAACGCCATACTTCCCAGCGCTGCTGAACATTCCTCCGTATCGCGGAATTGAACGCAAGCACAACGTTGAGGCTGCTGAGATCATCGACTTCCTCGGACTTGGTCGCTATGCCGACCAGCATGCGTCGAACTTGTCGACCGGAACTCGACGCATTGTTGAGTTTGGTTGTCTGTTGGCGATGAGTCCAAAGCTGATTTTGCTCGATGAGCCCACTGGTGGTGTCGCGCAGAAAGAGACCGAGGCGTTCGGGCCTCTCATCCGTCGCATCAGCAAGGAACTGGGGGCAAGCGTCATGATCATTGAGCACGACATGCCGCTTGTCATGAGCGTGAGCGACCGTATGTACTGCTTGGAGACGGGGCTCGTTATCGCCGAAGGTACGCCGGCAGAAGTGCGAAATAACCCGCGCGTCATCGCCAGTTACCTCGGCACTGATGAGCGCGCCATCCAGCGAAGCGGTTCTGGCCAATAGCCTCTCTGGGGTGACAACGCCCTGGGTGACATCGTCGCGCACTGACGCGCATGCGGCAGCCGAACGCGCTCGAGTGACTGTACGTCGAATCGTCGATGCAGACGATGCCGAGGTGGTGACCATTCTCTGCGACCAGATTTGGGGGAACGGTGTCATGGTTCCGACGAACCTTCTTCGAGCCGTCGCCATGGCTGGCACTCCTGCACTGGTGGCCGAGCGAGATGGGCGCGCACTTGGTTTCGCGCTCGGCTTTCCCGCATTGGGCCCCGGTTACACCTATGTGCATTCACATCAGGTTGGCGTGGTCGCAGAGCATCGTGCGGAACGTGTCGGCTTCGCATTGAAAATGGCACAACGGGCTGAATGTCTGTCGGTTGGTGTGAGCGAGATGCGCTGGACGTTTGACCCGATGTTGCGCACGCACGCCCGTTTCAATCTCATTCACTTGGGTGCTGAAGTACATGAGTTCATCGAGCATTGTTACGGAAGTCGTGTCGACAACTTCAATGCTGGCGACCGAACCGATCGATTCAAAGTGCGCTGGATGCTTGAGCAGGAGGTAGTCGACAAAGACGATTGCATTCCCGATGCAGGTGATGGTGTCATCACGATTCCGGAGGACTACCACCGATTACGTCGCGAAGATGTAGAGGCGGCACGATTAGCGCGCCTCGATGTTGGCAACCAGTTGCGCGAGGCGTTCACACGCGGGGAAAGTGTCGCTGGATTCGGCCCCGAGGGCTATGTCGTGAGAGGTTCACGTTAATGAAGATCGAACATGTCGAACTTGTGCGTTTCCAACTGCCGCTTGTCCGTCCGTTTCGAACCTCATTTGGCACACAGAATCATCGCGACGTGATCCTTGTCCATGTCATCACCGATGCCGCTGAGGGTTGGGGTGAGTGTGTGGTCGGTGTCGACCCGTTCTACAACGAGGAATACACCGATGCCGCCTATGAAGTGTTGGTGAGATGGCTTATTCCAATGGTGTTCGCGCACGGCCCACTCACCGCTGAGGAATTTGCCAGCGTGGTGTCGAATGTCGTGGGCAACAAAGGCGCGAAAGCAGCGTTCGAAATGGCGTTGCTCGACTCACAGCTTCGCGCACATGGTGTGTCTTTGACGAGCTATCTCGGTGGAACACGAGCCACAGTTCCGGTTGGGGTGTCGATTGGAATCACGCCAACGGTCGATGAACTTGTCGCTGTTTCGCAGGGCTATGTGGCTGACGGGTACTCACGTCTCAAGTTGAAGATCGAACCAGGCTTTGATGTCGATCCGGTACGGCGTGTGCGCGAAGCAGTAGGCGACTCGGTGATGTTGCAAGTCGACGCAAACGCGGCGTATTCCGATGCTGACATCGACCATTTGGCGAAGCTCGACGAGTTCAACTTGCTTCTCATTGAACAACCATTCGAGCCCGATGACCTGTTGACTCACGCGGCAATGGCCCGCCGAGTGTCGACGCCGGTGTGTCTTGATGAGTCCATCGTGTCGGTCGGTGCCACCCGGACAGCACTTGAGATATCGGCGTGTTCGGTCGTCAATGTGAAAGTAGGACGGGTTGGAGGACTGCTTGTATCGCGCGACATCCACGATCTCTGTGCCGCACACGGTGTTCCAGTGTGGTGCGGAGGAATGCTCGAGACCGGGGTGGGGCGTGCTGCCAACGTCGCACTTGCATCGTTGCCAAATTTCACTCTTCCCGGTGATATTTCGGCGAGCGCCCGCTATTTCGAGCGCGACATCACCGAACCTTGGGTGTTGCAGGGGTCATCGCTTGCAGTGCCACACGGCTCTGGTCTCGGCGTGAGTGTCGACGAGGAATTCCTTGCGAGTCTTGGTGCGACACGCGAGTTGTTTCGCCCGTAAGAAGACAGCCGTTAACTGATCACGCTTCAGTGGCGTGGACGTCGCTCGCGCGCTGCGGGCATCCATTCGGGCCCAGCAGTCGCATTGATGCGTTCGATGAAGTGATTGCCGACAGGCTCGACGAGTGCGATAAATCGCTCGGTGGCGACTTCGCCGAGATGTTGCCACGCTTCGGAAGCGAGCTCGTTTGTGCGGCGTTCAAGTTCTTCGCGGAATGCGACCCCTGCATCAGTGACTCGTTGACTATCGGCAAACCCGCGCGACTCGAGACGTGCCCAGGCAACTGCCAGAGATGCATCGTCGGCACCGCGGCTTCGCGGTATCCAGTCACCCGGGTACCCGAGATATGCGTCATGCAGTAGGCCTGCTTCGACGCCGCCGATGCCCTCTGCCGCGAGAATTGCCCAGTGTGCGTCGCCGCGCCATTCGCGGATGCAGTTCACTGCGAGCCACGCTGACAGCAGTGGATCGTCCTCGTGGCGCGACCAATGCAGGTGCGCAGCGTAGAGCGGTCGGGCCGCAAGCGACAGTGAATCTGCGGCTGACCACAGTTGCGTGGCTAGCGATGCCAGGCCATCACAGATATCGGGGGTGTACTCGCGGAGGCCGCGGATGACCGCTTCATTTCTTGCTTCGTAGACCGCTTCGAAGGTGGTGTGCTGACGTGCTTGATCGAGAGAGAACGCGACGAACAACGGATGTATTGAGTAGCACACCGCAGCAACGACGTCATTTCCAGCTTGACCCAACGGAGCACATCGACTCGCGATGTAGTAGCCACGGCCCTCTGGTACGCCGAGTTCGGTGTAGGCGGCGATTGCGTGTGGGTCCCAGTAGATCCAGCCGACCAAGCGGTGCGATGCAAATGAGGCCCGAGCGGAGAGGCCCACCCACTCAGTCATCGGGTGCCCGCGATGAAGTTGGCAACGAGGTGGGCTAACTCCTCTCCTTTGTTTTCTTGAAGGAAATGCCCTGCATCATTGATGGTGACATGTGGTTGACCAGCAGTTCCTGGTACCTCGCGTAGGAAAAGCGTTTCTCCACCCACGGTGACAGGGTCTTTGTCGCTGAATGCACACAACCACGGCTTGTCGAATGTGTGGAGTACTTCCCATGCAGCCCTGTTCTCGGCGACTTCGGGAAAGGTTTCGTCAACCGGTACAAAAGACGGGAAGATGCGTGCGCCCGCCTTGTAGCTGTCGTCGGGGAATGGAGCGTCGTATGCGGCAATCTCGGCAGCAGAGAGCCGCTGGAGGCTTCCACCATTGACGATTGCGCCGATGTCGAACGTGGGGGACTCGCGCGAGAACTTCTGCCACGCAAGAAAAGCATCGCTCATCTTGCCGTCACCGCGTGGAAGGCCGGTGTTCCCGACGACGACGCGATCGAATCGCTCAGGTTTCGCGGCGACGAGGCGTAGCCCGATGAGCCCACCCCAGTCCTGTCCGAAAAATGTCATGTGGTCGAGGTTGAGCACATCGAAGATCAACTCACTCGTCCACCTGACATGACGCGCATACGAGTAATCGGTGACTTCAAGTGGCTTGTCGGACTTGCCGAATCCGATGAGGTCGGGGACGATGACACGATGACCAGCGTCGGCGAGAATCGGAATCATCTTGCGGTAGAGGTAACTCCACGATGGCTCACCATGCAGCAACAAGACCGGAGATGCGTCACGAGGGCCCTCGTCTAGGTAGTGCATTCGAAGGTGTCCGCCCTCGGTGTCGGCGATGTCGGCGTAGTGAGGCGCAAACGGATAGTCGAGGAGGTTTGCGAAACGCTCATCTGGAGTGCGGGCGTATTTCATGTGTTTCCTTTCTAAGGCGTCGTACTCACGGACGGAGCACGTGGAGAAGTGCCGACGTCAAGATCACTTCGATGCGCGACGGCGACAAACCTTGGTCAAGACGCAGCTGCTCGATGTGTTCAAAGGACAGAAGGGCTTCAATGGCAACCTTGGCGGCATGTGCGGCTTCGGTCGACATGGCATCCAGCTCTTGATTGAAGAGTCGCTCGTGTTGTCTGCGCAATTCTTTTCGAGAAGAGCAAATGTGTGAGGCAACTGTTGTATTTCTCACCGCGTGCATGCGAGTGATGCGCATGACATTCAACATGTCGAGGTACAACTGCACGCGGCGAGTCACCAATGTCTCCACGCGCTCACGAGTCGAAGTTGCCATTGGCATCGACACGGTGCTGCGATCTGCGAGACGAGCCCACTGCACCTCAAAGGCGGTGTGGCACAGATCGTTGATGTCATCAAAGTGCCGAAACAATGACCTTTCTGATACGCCTGCACGTTGTGCGATCTGGGCAGCGCTCGGGTCGGCGGAACCCTCTGCATACAACCCAACCAGCGCCTCGACTATTGCCTCTCGGCTCGCTTGTGCACGACGATGTCGGCCATCGATGGACGTACGGTCCTCGTGGACGACTGTCATCGTTGGGTAATTGAATCAAGCGACGCGCGAAGCGACATGACATATACCGAATTGGCAGGCTCTGCGGAGAGATTTTTGGCGATTCGCTCGACATCGGAAGTGGAGTCGACATGCTGAAGCTGAACAATGTCCCATTCGCGACCGTCACCGATCACTGTTCCTTCAGCAAGCAGAGTCTGACCTTGCGCCATGGCGGCAGTTGCTGACGTGCGGTCGCTCGTGCGACGCACCACCATTGCTATGGTGCGAAATTCAATTGGGGCAGGGCGATCGGCCGAATCGAGGCTGGTGTCGACGGGTCGGCATGCAATCAGGGTTGTGCGCAACATGCCAGCAGCTTTGTGTACATGCTTCTCGCCGAAGTCTTTGCGCGACTGCATCTCGATGAACGACCGACGTGTGGCGTACCGGACGATGGCAATTCGATCCCAGTCTTCATCGCCGATGTGATTGCCGATTACGTCTGCGACAAACACGATTGATGCACCAATCTTGTTCAAGATGGATGCAGGGTTGTACTTGTCATCGGCCTCGCGACCGCTGATGCTCGCAGCATCACCGCCACTCTGTTCATACTCAGCGACCTCGCGGTACTTCATGAGATTGACCATGTAGATCGGCCCATCTTCTTCGGGCTCACGCGTCGCAAGCGAGAACGCATAGTCCTTGTTGATGACGCCGTAGTTGTGCTTTAGCTTCCGCTCGTCGGTTGACGACGCGTCGGAATCGACCTGTTCGGACATGTGAACCATCCTGATAATGTATTGGCAGAGAGTCTGACAAAACTTGACGACCAAGTCAATCGTCAGACTGTGGGGGCAGAGAAGGGGCAGCACTATGGCATCGTTTGAGAAGTTCCAGGGTGTCATTGGCAAGACCGTCGCGGAGTCAACCCCGCATTGGCCCGAGGTGAAACATCCACGAGACGGGGCACCCAATGTCGTGATCATCTTGATCGACGACCTTGGCTTTGCACACTTCAACTGTTTTGGTTCGACCCTCGACACTCCGAACATCGACCGACTTGCATCTGGTGGTCTTCGATACACGAACTATCACGTGACGCCGGTGTGCAGTCCGACGCGTGCTGCATTGTTGACCGGACGAAATGCCCATGAAGTCGGCATGCGGTCAATCTCCAACTTCAACACCGGGTTCACGAACATGCGTGGCGTCGTGTCGCATCATGCCGCGACGGTGGCTGAAGTGTTGCGCGAAGAGGGTTACGCAACCTTTGCGCTTGGAAAGTGGCATCTCACGCAGATGGAGAACGCTTCTGCCGCTGGTCCGTTTGACCAGTGGCCACTTGGACGGGGGTTCGATCGTTTCTATGGATTCCTCGATGGTGAGACGGATCAGTTCCATCCAGAGCTTGTCTACGACAATCACCATGTTCCGCTCCCGAAGTCCGTAGAGGAGGGCTACCACCTCAGTGAAGATCTCGTGGACAAGGGACTCCACTTCATTCGCGACCTGAAGTCGATTCGACCCGACAAACCTTTCTTCACTTATCTGGCTTTCGGCGCGACACACGCACCCCACCAGGCGCCGAAGATGTATCTCGACAAGCACCGTGGTCGATATGACGATGGCTGGGATGTCGCACGCGATGAGTGGTTCAGGCGTCAATGCGACATGGGAATCATTCCTTCGTCAACCAAACTTGCGCCGCGAAACCCTGGTGTCGAGCCATGGGAAACACTTCCGGACAATCAACGTCGGCTTGCGCTGCGGCTACAAGAGGCCTTTGCGGCGTTTCTGGAACACACCGATGCGCAAATCGGTCGTTTCATTGCAGAACTTGAACGCCTAGGCGAGATAGAGAACACGCTCATCTTCGTGCAGTCAGACAACGGTGCCAGTCAAGAAGGCGGCCCATTCGGCGTGATGCACGAGATGAAATTCTTCAACATGATCATCGAATCACCAGACGAAGCGGTGTTGCGCATCGACGACATCGGTGGCCCACACAGCCATGCGAACTATCCGTGGGGTTGGGCACAGGCTGGGAATGTGCCATTCAAGTGGTACAAGCAGAACACCCACGAAGGTGGTGTGCATGTTCCACTTGTTGTCCATTGGCCCCGCGGCATTAGTGATGCCGGGAGCCTGCGAGATCAGTTTCACGTCGTGAACGACATCGTGCCGACCATCTATGACGTCATTGGTGTGACACCACCAAATGTGGTGAAGGGGTATGAGCAGATGCCGGTTTCTGGCACGTCACTCGCATACAGCTTCGCCGATGCCTCTGTCGAGGGCCGCAAGACAATTCAGTACTTCGAGAACATGGGCCATCGCGCCATGTACGCAGACGGCTGGAAAGCTGTCACTCGACACCAGCCCGGTGTCTCATATGACGATGATGAATGGGAGTTGTATGACCTTCGCAATGACCGCTCAGAGTGCGACAACCTGGCGGCGACCATGCCCGAGAAGGTGCGCGAGTTGGTCGACATGTGGTGGGTCGAAGCAGAGAAATACAACGTGTTACCTCTTGATGACCGTGGTGTCACTTTGTTCGGCGCCCGCATCGTCCCACATGGGCCACATCGCCCAGACCGCCGCTACAGCTATTTTCCGCCAATCACTCGAATTCCCACTGCCGCGAGTGCCACGATCGGGGGGAGGTCGTGGGACCTCCGGGCGCACATCTCCCGAGCGGCTTATGACCAAGGTGTGCTGTACGCGACTGGCACTGAGAATTCCGGTCTCAGTGTGTTCATTCAAAACGACAAGTTGGTATTCGACTACAACTATTTCGGAGACCACTTCATCGTCGAATCGACGGTCAATGTCCCAGTCGGTGATTCCGTCGTCGGCGTCCGTTTCCGACGTGCCAAGAAAGACGCACATGTTGAATTGCTTGTGAACGACAGCGTGGCAGGGCAGCTGTACCTGCCGAAGTTCATGCGCATGATGTCGAGCGTGGGTGCTAGTGCTGGGTATGACGATGGATCGCCGGTGAGTGAGCGGTATTCGGATGAATTCCGTTTTTCGGGTCAGATCGAGCGCATCGACATTGATGTCTTGCCGTCGGACAAGGAAGCCGAGCAAGCCATTAATGAAGCAGTGGGGCGGAGTATCCAAGCTCGTCAGTGAGCCGGTGAGAGAACCAGAGGTTGTGCTCGTCGCGTAGAACGGGGTGAAATCGGCTAATCAGTCGATCTGGAATGCGGGGCACGATCGTGCGAATTGCAAGACACTGCATGCCGCTGTCGTAGAGGGGGACCGCAAAGTTGAACATGATCAGTCGGTTGAATGCGCGCGATAACACGCTGTCGTGGGTCGGTTGTGACGATACGCCAAGACGCGCTCCGAGCTCGACCACATCGATTGTGACGACGCCTGCAACATCATCTGACGAAGCGACAGCAAGAAGTTTGGTCAGATGACGAGTGAGCCACGTAGCTGTCGGGCCCAGAACTCCGAGCCAGAACGTTTCTAGGTACATGTCTCCGGTGCAAAGTCGTGGGTCGCTTACGGGCGTGTGGCGCCATGTCCGGATGTTGAGAAGGCCCGTGTGTGGAAGACCGAAAGCATCTGTTCTGGGGTGCGGACGGGAGTTGGGCAAGTGTTGCTGGGTTTGCATGGTCATCATGTGTTCTGCTCGGCAAGACTGTCGGCAATGAGCAACCCGATATCCACGATGGCCTCATGGCTCTCGAATGCTGATCGAGTGGTGGTAGTCACAGGTGCAGGTATCTCGACTGACTCAGGAATTCCTGACTACCGGGGCCCACAAGGAGTGTGGACGAAGAATCCGAAGGCAGAGAAGATGTCAGACATTTCGTTCTACATCTCCGATCCCGAAGTTCGACAGCTCGCGTGGCAGAGCCGCATCGACTCTCCTGCGTGGACCGCGACACCGAATAGGGGACATGAAGCTGTTGTCCGCTTGCACGATGTCGGCAAGTTGCACGCGCTCGTCACGCAGAATATCGATGGTCTCCACCAGAAATCCGGAGTACCTAACGACAAGGTGATTGAGGTGCATGGCACCATTCGGCAATCTGTGTGTTGGCAATGCGGTGACAAGCGAGACATGTTGTCGGTTCTTGAACGTGTTCGTGCCGGAGAAGTGGATCCGCCATGTGAGGTGTGCGGTGGAATTCTGAAGAGTGACACGATCAGCTTCGGTCAGGCGCTCATTCCCGACGTCATTGATGCTGCGATGCGGGCGAGCGAACAGGCTGATGTGTTGCTCGCAATCGGATCCACATTGTCCGTGAGTCCTGCGAATCAAGTGGTGCCTCGAGCGCGTGCAGCAGGAGCATTGGTCGGCATCATCAATGGAGAGCCAACCGCGATGGATCATTACGCCCAAGCCACGCATGTGGGCGACATTGCATCATCGTTGTGGCAGTTATTGCTCGAAGCAGGACTGACGACGGGTGAGCCATTCTGACGACGGCGCTCATGGCCCTCGGCTCGAGGTGAAACCCGACCAAACCGATAGGGTTTTGTTATGGCCAGTTTTCGAGACCTTCTTGCAGATGCAAAGTCGCGCATCACAGAGATAGACACGGCGACAGCCGCAGTCAAGTTGTCGGATGACGAAGTGAGTCTGCTCGACGTGCGTGAGCCCGATGAATACGACCAAGGTGCTATTCCCGGTGCAGTGCATATTCCGCGTGGTCACTTGGAGGCACAAGTCGAGGCCAAATTGACTGACAAGAATCAACCCGTTGTTGTCTACTGCGCTGGCGGCGTGCGCAGTGCATTCGCCGCAGACACATTGCAGGCCCTTGGCTACTCGAAGGTGTTGTCAATGGCCGGAGGGTTCGGAAAGTGGAAAGACGAGGGTCGCCCGTGGCGCCAGCCCGTCACGCTGACTGCAGACCAACGCAACCGGTATCAACGACATCTTCTTCTTCCCGAAGTAGGCATTGAAGGTCAAGCGAAGTTGCTGGAGAGCAAGGTATTGATGCTCGGTGCAGGTGGGCTCGGTTCACCTGCTGCGCTCTATCTGGCTGCAGCCGGAGTGGGAACCATCGGCATCGTCGACATGGACGAAGTTGACGCTTCAAACTTGCAGCGTCAGATCTTGCACAACCTCGACCGGGTGGGCGAGCGCAAAGTCGACTCCGCCAAAAAGACACTCGTCGGATTGAACCCCGATGTCAACGTGGTCACCTATGACACTCGTCTCGCCGCCGAAAACATCCTTGACATCATGAGTGGTTATGACGTCATCGTCGATGGCGCAGACAATTTCCCCAGTCGCTATCTGCTGAATGACGCGAGTGTGAAGCTCGGCATTCCTGTCGTGCACGGCTCGATCTTCCGCTTCGAAGGAATGGTCAGCGTGTTCCACCCACTTCGTGGGCCGACCTACCGCGACATGGTGCCGACCCCACCACCAGCCGAGCTCGCACCGAGCTGTGCAGAGGCCGGCGTGCTCGGAGTATTGCCCGGCATTGTCGGTTCTATTCAGGCGCTCGAGACCTTGAAGCTGTTGCTCGACCTCGGCGACTCATTGATCGGACGCATCCTGTCAATTGACACCACCGACATGTCGTTCCGAGTCTTCAAGTTGCGACCCGACCCTGAGAACCAGGTCACATGGGACAACAGGGACCGAATTGAAGTGCGCGACCTCGATGGTCTGTGCGCACCGTGGCTGAGTCACTAGTAGTCCGGCACCTAGTCTTAATCCCGTGCAGACGGTGCGGGGAAGGGCCAGATGAGTGGCTCGGTGGCCATCGTCGGGGCCGGATTCTCAGGAGCAGTCGTCGCGCGGCAGCTGGCTGAAGCTGGCATTTCCTCGAGGGTGTTCGATGGGAGAGCCCACGTTGCTGGAAATGCCCACACGGAGCGTCATGCGAATGGCGTGATGGTCCACGCCTACGGCCCGCATATCTTCCACACTCAGTGGGATCACGTCTGGCAGTACATCACTCGCTTTGGTGAGATGAAGCCATACAACCACCGCGTCAAGGCCACCAGCGCCGGCCGTGTGTATTCGCTTCCAGTCAACCTTTTGACCATCAATCAGTTCTTCGGCACCACGTTGTCGCCAACAGAAGCAGAGGCCTTCATTGCCGCGCGTGCCGACATGAGCATCGATGTACCTGTGAGTTTCGAAGATCAAGCTCTGAAGTTCGTGGGCCGCGACCTATACGAGGCGTTTTTCAAGGGTTATACCCAGAAGCAGTGGGGAGTATCGCCGACAGAGCTTCCGGCGTCGATCTTGGCGCGTCTTCCTGTGCGGTTCAACTACGAAGACTCGTACTTCAATCATCCGTACCAGGCGATTCCTGCAAATGGCTATACCGCGATAGTCGAAGCGATCCTTGATCACCCGTTGATCTCAGTGTCGTTGGCGACGGTGAAGTCTCCATCAGATCTTCAAGGCGCTGACCATGTCTTTTGGTCTGGTCCCATCGACGAATGGTTCGGCGGGCAACATGGCTCGCTCGGTTACCGCACACTCGACTTCGAACAAGAGATAGTGGAGGGTGACTTTCAAGGTTGCCCGGTTATGAACTATTGCGATGTCGACGTGCCGTTCACTCGCATTACTGAACACAAGCACTTTGCGCCGTGGGAACAGCACCAGGGAAGCATCATTTTCCGCGAGTTCAGCCGTTTGTCTGAGCAGGGAGATATCCCGTACTACCCAATCAGGTTGGTGAAGGAGAAAGAGCAGTTACTCCGCTATGTCGAAGCTGCACGAGCACAGGCGGGAGTCACCTTCCTTGGACGCCTCGGCACCTATCGTTATCTCGACATGGATGTGACCATCAAGGAAGCCCTCGATGTTGCCAGCGCATATCTCGCTTCGGTGAAGAACGGTGAAGTGATGCCAGCTTTCGTCGTGGACCCGCTCGGGTGAGCACTTTGTCAGGAAACGTCCTCGCTCACATCACCGTTCCGCCGGGTGATTTCCCCGAGCCCTTGCTCTATGTCCGGTCCGAGTCGACGATGCGCGACGGTGCAGCGTTGCTGTTGTCCGCGGGGCAACGGGCGACGTTCGATACGGCGTTTGGACTGTTCCCTGCAGGTCGTTGGCGTCGCCTCACGACGTTGTCGAACGTGTCGGCACGCGTCCATGTGGAGGGTCGCGCGAGGGTGAACTTGGTCGCAGTCACCAACACCGAAGAGGACATCGTCGATTCCGTCGAGATAGACGGTGGCACTGTGGTTTTGTCCGTGCCGAATTTTGAGGAATCCCAAGTCGGTACGTTGTATGTCGCAGTCACCGCTATCGCTGATCACGTCAAGGTTCATGGGGGTGAGTGGACAACGTCGATGCCCGCATCACGTGACGTCACATTGGGTGTTGCAATCACCACGTTTAATCGCCAGGAATACGTGCTGAAGACCATTAGCCGGCTTGTCGAGCTCGAACGTTCGGTCGTTGAGCTGGCTGGTCGCTTGAGAGTTGTGGTTGTCGACAACGCACAGAATCTTCAACCTGAACTGCCTACAAACGCACCGGTGACCGTGATTCCCAACCCGAATCTCGGCGGAGCGGGAGGTTTTGCACGGGGAATTATGACATTGCGCGATGGCGGATGGGCGAGCCACATCGTGGTGATGGACGACGACATTTTGCTCGAGCCTGAATCTGTTGTGCGGACCGTGTCGCTGTTGTCGTATGCGCGTTCAGTTGATTTGTGCGTACACGGAGCGATGATGAGTGAAGAACAGCCCTGGATGCAGTTCGAAGCCGGCGCAAACTACGAGTTCCGCTCGGTGTATCCGCTGCGCGCAGTTGGTCGACTTGATGACATGCGAGACCGCTCCGAGATCATTCATGACGCCGCTGAGATTCCCTTCGACTACACAGCTTGGTGGTTCACGGTGTTTCCCGTTCATCTTGCCAACGAGAACCCTCTGCCGGTGTTTGTCCGCGGAGATGACGTGGCGTATGGACTGTTGCACACTGGGAGACACACGGTGACACTGCCGGGCATCGTCGTTTGGCATGCAGACTTTGCTCTCAAGAACAACCCGTCATCGTTGTATTACGAGGTGCGCAACTTTGCCCTTATTGACACGCTCATCTTCGACGAACACAAGTGGTGGCATCTCGCGTGGCGTTATCTGGGATTCGGTTTCCGAAATCTTTACTCGCACCGCTACGCAAGCTGTGAATACATGGTGCGTGGCATGGAGCAGTTCCTTGCAGGGCCGGAAGAGTGGATGAAGATCGATCATGCGGTTCTTCACGACGAACTTCGCCGTGTGAACGAAGAGAAGGCCTTCTCGTTGACGGACGAGCAACTTGCCCTTGGGTTCTCGCCACCGCGTCCGAAAGTCGTTCGACTCGCCGGGTTTCTACTGGCGGCACCGACGCTGGGTGGAAGCCTGATTCCGAAGTTCTTCCGAGCGCGGCGTATCGGTGTCGCACAGATTGATGTCCGTGCGGTGGGGCTCGCGATCCGTCACGACGAGATCTTGTATCGACATCCGCGGCTGCCCGAGGGCTACATCTGTCGACGTGATCGTGAACGCTTCAAACAGTTGCAAAAGCGTGTGTTCCGGTCAGCGTGGGTGCTGATGCGCAGTTACCGTCGATTGAAGAAGAACTACCGTGCGATGTACCCCCAACTCGTCAGCGATGGGGCATGGCGAGAGCGCTTTGGCGCGACGCCA
>DCZD01000022.1:66361-71749 GCA_002331255.1 Acidimicrobiaceae bacterium UBA2093
GCGCTTAGGTTCGAGCGGCAGTGGACGTAAGCACTGCCCATGTGGTGCCGTCGACTGTTCCAGTTACAGGTAGTTGAGCGCGTTTCTGGAATGTTCGCACCAGGGTGGCCGTGGACTTTGAGTACGAATTGCTTGAAGTTACTTTTACCTTCAGCACCTTTGCCAAGGCTTGATGAATGGTGCGCACTGAAGGGTGCACAGAGCCCGTCGACAAAGACGTTGTCTTTGGGTCGGCTGCCAAGCCAAGCAGTTCCCAGGTTGCCCGGTCGACTTGGCCAGTAACGGTCCAAGACCGACCTGTCTGCAACGCTCGCACTGCGCGTATCGTTGCCGCACCGTAGACGCCATCAATGCGAAGTGCCTTCTTTTTCTTGAGGCCGAGTGTTGTGTTGAGTGTGCGTTGTAGGGACTTCACCATGGCACCCGCATGTCCCTTTGCGAGCGGAAGCCCTGGCAATAACGCCACGGGCGCAGCTGTCGTCGGTAACAACCCTTGCTGACGCAAGATGTCGAGTTGAGTACGCAGCCACCAGGCATATTCAGTGCGGCCTGTTGTCGTGAGATGCACCTTGGAAGAGTCGAACCACCGCGTCTTGCTGGCATCTGCACTCGCTGCGTTCCAGTCGAGAGCATTCACATTCGAGTTCGCGGCAGCGACTGCGGCCAACACGTCATTGCTGCGCTGGTACGACCTGTTCGTCGAACGTGTCGACATGTTGATGAACACGATGCGCGGCACTCCTTTGGCTACGAGTGCAGAAAGAAGTTGCTGTACCTCGGTGTCGTACGTCGCCGGATCGTCGTTGTAGCCGAGCGCGATGAGCGCGATAGCTGGTGTCTCGGCAGAATTGACGATGGTGATCCCGTCTGGGCAACCAATTCCAATGATTCCGCGACCTGTGCACGCTTGAAAGTTCACGCTCGGATACGCAATAGTCACGAGGTCGGCGAATTCGGTGGCGATGCTCAAACCTGTGGAGTCGCTGACGAAGAGAATTGACCCCACAACAGGATCGGTTGGCTCGGCGCCGTGCACCGGTGTCGTGTCAAACCATGGTGAGTTCAGATCCCAGTCGCTGTCGAACTCACCGGCGGTTCGAGTGACGACCCCGGCCGTGCCCGTGATGGTCACCTTTGTCGCATAGCCCCCGAAATCCCCACCTGCTCCGTCATGGTCGGTCGTGATCGCAGTGAAAATGCCAATCGACGGATACTTGTCTTGCAGTTTCTTTGCAGAGAGCGAGCGGCTCCAGTCTTTGAGGGTCGGGTTGGCAGCAATGTCACCATCGTCGACGCGTGCCGGCACCGGACTTCCGGCTGTACGGCCACCATTAGATGACGTGTATTCGCTGCGCAGAACTGCACTTTGCGCAGTACGCAGAATGACACCTGCGGTCTCTGCGACCGCAAGATCGGTGTTGGTTTCTTCAATGACTTTCGTGGTGCCGCCAATGTCACGCAATGCTGAGCCGCCGTACACCTGGCAACTCATCGAATCACACGTCTTTGCGTAGCTGTAGCGGGCCTCTGACAGGCCGTAACTTCGCGCAGCGACCGCTTGTGCGCGCAAGGCGTTCATGCCTGCGCGATTTGAACTGTCGCCCCATGACGCCAATGACTCACGTGGCACGACGCCACGAACGTAGCTCTCGACATCGACGGCATTGACGGTGCGGTTGGACTTCGCCGAATCATTGACTGCACGTATGACGCCGCGGTAGTAGCGCACCCTGCCCTTTGGGTAGGACGTCGTCGGCGGCTCGCAGACGCCCAATAGGTCGGTTGGGGAGACAGCGGTGGGTGATGCGGAGTTGCTGGCACGAAATGTGATCGGGCCCGGTACGTCATTGCCGATGAGCGCGAATCCGGCAGGGTCACCGGCGGAAGATGGGCATGTTGCTGTCGGCGAACCCCAGACGTCATAGACGTTGTCGCCGACTTCGCGTGCAACGAGCGACGCGTAATTTCTCGGGGTGGGATCTGTGGCCCATTGTGCAGTGCCATTGTCTGACTGAACTGCTGTCTGGCTGTTGTCGAGGGCCTGAAGTCGGACAGTCATCAAGTTCGAGGCCAGCAGAGCTTGGTCGGCTGCAGCTATTGAAGAGATCGTGTTGCCTGTTCCGCCGTAATAGAAATTAAGAATCTCTTGCCAGGTCTTGTTGTAGATGGTCGCCCATCCGAACGCCCCGTATTGACTCATGCCACGGCCATGTCCAAAGCCGTGACCGCGGATGATGACGGCAAGTGGTGGCAATGTCGCTGCGCGGGCAGCATTTGGTGACGTCGTGATGACACTCGATGTGGTGAGGCCGATAACGACAGCGACGAGGCACAGCATGCGCGAAGCAATTGCGGAGCGGGGAGGTTGTGTCACTCTGACAACGCTAGGGGGTCTCGGCCACCTCGGGACGGCGATCAATGACGTCGCGCTCCTGAATGGCAACCCCTACGAGCACGAGGGCCATTCCGAAGAGGTCTGTCTTGGTCGGAGTCTGATCGAGGAACAGAAATCCGAACACTGCCGCGGTGACGGGCAGAAGCGACAGCATGACAGAGAACCGTCTAATTGGAATACGACGCATCACTGCTTGATCGATTCCGTAACCGATTGCGCTGGATGATGCACCGACAAGCACGCACGCAGCCAATAACCACGGAGTGCTGAGAACGGTCGTCGCATCGCCAAGTCCGAATGGCGCGATGACTAATGCGCCAAACACCAGGCCGACACCCAAACCATTCACTCCGCGATCGGTCTGTGCCACACGGGAACCAAGCACGATGTACCCGGCCCACATTGCTGAAGCGATGAGAAGAAAGAGAAGCCCTAGCGGTTCATCGGCAATCTCGACACCACCGAGCACCACCACGCCACCTGCCGCGAGCAACAAAGCCACGGTGTTTCGAGCAGTCTTCGTTCGAAGCGCCGCAACCGCGATTGGTCCGATGAATTCAATGGTGACGCTCTTGCCGAGCGGTAGGCGATCAATGGCTAAGTAGAAGGTGAGGTTCATCAGTGCTGTCGCCACGCCGAAGCTTGCAGCTGCGTAAATGTCATGTCGTGTCCACGGTGCGTGATTGCTGCGTAACGAGAACAACATCAACAAGCCTGACGCTGACAGAACTCGGAAGAATGCAATGGTCGGGGGTGAGGCGTCATCAAACAGTCGCACTGCGACGACTGCTCCGGTGTATTGCGCTGCTGCCGACAGCAGGAAGAAAATTTCAGCTGGCGCCGATTCGATGAATCGTGCCGGCCGCGTGTCAGATGCCAAAGTCAGTCAAACAAGTCGGGGTCGGTGCGACAGATTTCTTGCCACAGTGGCTGGAAGTGCAACCACGAAACGATTGAGTTGCCGGCATTCTCGCGGGTGTACGTAGCGAACTCATGTGGGATCAGCTTCGGTGTGCCCACAGATTCAGCGAGGATTTGTGCCTGACATGTGCGTTCCATGGAGATGAACAGGAACGCAGCTTCATCGACTGTCTGCCCTGTGGTGAAAATGCCGTGGCTCTGGTGAATCGCGGCGCGCACCCCGACAAACTTCGCGGCAAGTTCTTTGCCGGCATCGACGTCGAAGACGACCGCACCGCCTTGTTCGCTGATGACGACGTGGTCTTCGTAGAAGTAGCAGGCATCTTGAGTGATCGGGTCAAGGGGTCGTCCGAGGGATGACCAAGCCTTTCCATGCACCGAGTGCGAATGGGCGGCAGCGATGACATCGGGTCGCGCTTCGTGTATGGCTGAGTGAATGACGAATGCCGCACGGTTCACTGGGCGGCGGCCATACACGATGTCACCCTCGTGATTGACGAGGATGAGATCGCTGACGGTCATATGGCGAAATGACAGCCCGAGTGGGTTCACCCAGAACAGGTCGGGAAACTCGGGGTCGCGCACGGTGATGTGTCCGGCGACGCCTTCTGCAAAACCGAGCCGACCAAAAATGCGGAGAGCTCCCGCGAGTTTTTCCTTGCGATGGCGACGTTCGTCTTCGACGTTGTCGAATACGGGCGGAAATGCCCACTCGACTTCCTTCTTTGTCAGTTCAACACCGTCGATAGATCGGGTTGGTGCGTCTGGAGCGATGGTCATGACTGCCACGCTACTTGGTGCCCAGACCTAGTGTTAACGCATGAGCTCACCCGGCGAGGCACGTGCCACGCGCATTGAATTGGCGCCTTCGACAATGGCACCGCCCGCTGCAAAGTATGCACACGGGGTACATGTCGTCGATGCTCGACAGTTGGTGTTCACGTCGGGTGTGGTTCCGGTTCGACGAGATGGGTCGGTGCCCGAGCAGGTTGATGAGCAAGCACGACTTGTGTGGCAGAACATCTCGGCGATTCTCGATGAGGCATCACTTTCACTCTCAGACATCGTGAGTGTCACCACGTACGTGGTCAATTCTGATGACTTGAGCGAACGACTTCGACTGGTGATGGCCGAGCGAGACAGTGCGTTGGGAGAGACTCGCGCAGCAAGCACTCTGGTCACGGTTCCGGCCTTGGCTCAGCCGGCATGGAAGATGGAGATAGCTGTCGTGGCCGCACGATGACCGTTCCATTGGGGAACGAGTACGCATCTCCCTTAGCCTTACGCCATGGCTGACGACAAGCGAACAGATTCGGGCATCCCCATCGCGGAGTTGTACACCGCCGATTCTCTGGCGGGATGGGATCCGGCACTGAAGCTCGGAACTCCGGGCAAGGCGCCGTACACCCGAGGCGTGTATCCCACGATGTATCGCGGGAAGTTGTGGACCATGCGGCAATACGCCGGCTTCGGCACCGCCGAATCTACGAACGAGCGATTCAAGTTCCTTCTTCAAGCCGGCCAGACGGGGCTCTCATGTGCCTTCGACCTTCCGACGCAGATGGGATACGACAGCGACCACCCGCGTGCCGAAGGTGAAGTGGGCAAAGTGGGTGTCGCCATCGACTCACTTGCCGACATGCGCCTGCTGCTCGCTGACTTGCCACTCGACAAGGTATCGACATCGATGACCATCAACTCGACTGCCGCCATCTTATTGCTCATGTACGAATTGGTGGCCGAAGAGCAGGGAGTCCCGGCGTCTGCAATTAGTGGCACGATTCAGAACGACCTGCTGAAGGAATACATCGCACGTGGAACCTATGTGTATCCACCACGTCCTTCTATGCGCGTCATCACCGATATCTTCGAGTACTGCTCGAAGCATGTTCCGAAGTGGAATACCATCTCGATTTCTGGCTATCACATTCGTGAAGCTGGCTCGACCGCGGTGCAGGAGATCGCATTCACATTGGCGAATGCAATCGCGTATGTACAGGCGGCTATCGATGCAGGCCTCGACGTCGACGACTTTGCACCCCGTCTCTCGTTCTTCTGGAATGGTCACAACA
>DCZD01000022.1:71926-121348 GCA_002331255.1 Acidimicrobiaceae bacterium UBA2093
CACAACAACTTCTTCGAAGAAGTTGCCAAGTTCCGCGCCAGCCGCCGTATGTGGCACCGAATCATGACCGAGCGATTCGGCGCAAAGAAAGAAGCCAGCAAGTTGCTGAGGTTCCACACTCAGACAGGTGGCAGCACACTCACGGCTCAACAACCACTCAACAACGTCGTGCGCGTGGCCGTGCAGTCTCTTGCGGCGGTCATGGGTGGAACCCAGAGCCTCCACACAAATGGCTACGACGAGGCCCTTGGTCTTCCCACCGAGGAAGCTGCCCGCATCGCTCTTCGCACTCAACAGATCATTGGCTACGAGAGTGGCGTGGCAGACACTCCAGACCCGCTCGCTGGTTCATATTTCATCGAGTCATTGACTGATGAAGTCGAGCGACTTGCCTGGCAGTACATCGAACGTATCGACGAGATGGGCGGAGCAGTCGAGGCCATCGAGGCTGGCTATCAGATGAATGAAATTGAGCAATCCGCATACGAATACACGAAGTCGATCGATGACGACGAGAGAGTCATCGTCGGCGTCAATAAATTCACGGTCGAAGATGAACCAGAACCGAATGTATTCCCAATCGATCCCAGTCTGCAGACGAATCAAATCGCTCGATTGAAGGCCTACAAAGCCAACCGCGACCAAACAAAAGTGCAAACAACACTCGAGGACGTGCGTTCAGCCGCTCGGGGTACTCAGAACCTTCTGTATCCGATGAAGGAAGCATTGCGTGCGGGGGCGACACTCGGTGAGGTCAGTGATGCGTTGCGCGACGTGTTTGGCACATTCCAGCCAGGACGTTGACCGCCACTTTGCTCTGATGGGTTCGACCGTGTCGAACCACATGCCCTTCTCGAAGGAATAGGCTTAGTCGAGCCAATTGATCGTTGTCGCCGGTCTGACCGGCACCTCGACCGTGCCGGTGGGTTGACCCACGTAAATCAACCCCATGACATCGACCGTGGCCTCGAACCCGCACACGCCTTTGATTGCGGCATTGGCTCCATCGGCTGGTGAGCCCCATAGAGCAGCCAGTCCGAACGAGTCGGCGAGCAGAAGCAAGTTCTGCACTCCGGCCGCAACAGCGTATTGATTCTCACGCGTGCGTTGGTCGGTGTCGCCACGTGTGGCGCCGACGACGATGATGTGGGGTGCGCGCATGTACTTCGTTCGTGTCTTCTCGACCTTGAACTCATTCTCGCGCTGATTCGCCATGACAGTCGCGATTGCCTCGCCGAGGGCACGACGCGACTCACCGCTCATGACGGCGATCCGTGCTGGCCAGGTGCGCTTGTGGTTCGGAGCCCACTTGACTACCTCGCACAGTTGCTCGAGAACATCACGTGAGACAGTGATTGCAGCGTTGATCTGCAGATTGCTACGACGGTGACGAATGAGCGCGTTGACGTCGCTTGGGTGAATGGTGGGGTCTGGCATGACGAACGGCGAATGCGCTCAGTTCTTGTGTAGCGCGCTGTTCAGGCCGCCCCACGAACCGGAACGTGCGACAGCTTCGACGGCGCCGGTCTGGCTGTTGCGTCGGAAAAGCAGTCCGCTAGCCCCACTCAACTCGCGTCCCTTCCGTACGACGCCATCGGGATCCTTCACGAGAGTTCCGGCAGTGACGTAGAGGCCCGCTTCGATCACACAGTCGTCACCCAATGAGATGCCGACGCCGCTATTTGCCCCGAGCAGGCAACGCTCACCGATTGTCACCACTTCTTTGCCGCCACCCGACAACGTGCCCATGATCGATGCTCCACCTCCGATGTCAGATCCGTCACCGACGATGACGCCTGCCGAGATACGACCTTCGACCATCGAACTGCCCAGTGTTCCGGCATTGAAGTTGCAGAACCCTTCGTGCATGACTGTCGTGCCGGACGCGAGATGTGCACCGAGGCGCACACGACTTGCATCGGCGATACGCACTCCGCTCGGTACGACGTAATCGGTCATGCGGGGGAACTTGTCGACACCGTGCACGACGAGATGCTCGCCGCGTCGTGCAATATTCCACGACACACTCTGGAGCGACTCGAGCGGAACAGGGCCACGACTAGTCCATGCAACATTTGCCAACAATCCGAAAGCACCATCGAGATTTAGGGTGCGTGGTGCGGCAAAGCGGTGGGAGAGCAGATGCAACCGCAGATAGACGTCGGCTCCGTCTGCGGGGGCTGCATTCGTGTCGATGACAAAACTCATCGGACGCAATGCGACTCCGCGCTCGGGGTCGGCGTCAACAGCAGTCGTTACCGATGGTGCATCAGCGGGTACTGCGTCGCCCCAACCGAGAGCACGAAAACGTACGTCGAGGACTTCGCCCTGCAGTCCGACAGTGGCGAGACCGACACCCCATGCAGCACTCATTGTTCGAAAACCTCCGGTCGCAGTGTGGGGAACAGAATGATGTCTTTGATTGAGGCTGCACCAGCCAACAAGATCGCCACGCGGTCTATACCGATGCCGAGCCCACCCGTCGGCGGCATACCGAACTCAAGTGCGCGTAGGTAGTCCTCGTCGACGGTCCCAGCTTCGAGATTTCCGGCAGCCTTCGATTTCTCTTCCTCTTCAAAGCGCTGGCGCTGCTCGACCGGATCATTCAACTCGCTGTAGCCATTGGCAAGCTCGCGCCCACCGACAAACAACTCGAAGCGTTCAGTGAGATACGGGTCGTTCCGGTCGACCCGTGCAAGAGGACTGATCTCAACAGGATGTCCGGTCACGAAAGTCGGTTCACGAAGCGAGGCCTCTGAAGTGACTTCGAATAGTTCCTCGATGATTTTGCCCGGTCCCCACTGTGCTTCGACTTTTACGCCATGTTTGGCAGCAAGTTCGGCCAACTGTGTGCGGGGCTGAGATGGGTGTACTTCGGTTCCTGTCGCCTCCGCCACAAGGTCCACCATGCGAACTCGACGCCATGGCTTAGCGAGGTCAACCGGGTTGTCATCAATTGACACCACCGATGTTCCCGTGGCATCGATTGCAGCAGCAGTAATGAGAGCCTCGGTGATGGCCATGACATCGCTGTAGTCGGCAAATGCTTGATACAGCTCCATCATCGTGAATTCCGGGTTATGTCGCGGGGAAATTCCTTCATTACGGAACACGCGACCGATTTCGTACACGCGCTCCATGCCACCGACGATGAGGCGCTTTAGATGCAACTCGAGCGCAATGCGCAAGTACAGCTGCATGTCGAGTGCGTTGTGGTGGGTAAGGAATGGACGCGCGTGAGCGCCACCTGCTTCGACGTGGAGAACCGGTGTCTCGACTTCGGTGAATCCGTGTCCGGCGAGTGTGCGTCGGAAACTTGCGATGATTTCGTGACGAACAGCGAACGCTCGTCGCGACGATTCATTCATGATGAGGTCTGCGTAGCGCTGACGGTAGCGAGTGTCGGTGTCAGTGAGTCCGTGCCACTTGTCGGGCAGAGGTCGCACCGCCTTCGAGAGAAGGCTCACTGATGACGTCTTCACAGACAACTCGCCCTTGCGTGTCGTCATGACTGTGCCGTGCGCGCCAACCCAGTCGCCTAGGTCGAGTGCGGCAATGTCGTCAAATTGTTCGTCTCCGACGATTGCTTTTGAAACGAACAACTGCAGTTGATCGGTCCGGTCCTGGATGGTCAAGAAGATGAGTTTTCCTTGATTTCTCTTCAACATCACTCGACCGGCGAGTGTGACCGCGTCGTCGGTCTCTGTGCCAGGTTCAAGATTCCCGTGAGTGGACCGTACGTCGGCGAGGGCGTGAGAACGGTCGAAGCGATACGGATATGGCTCACTTCCAGAGCTTCGCCGACGAGCAATGTCGCCCAGTCGACGCTCCTTCTCTGCTTCGAGGCCCGTGGCCGAATGGTCGTCGAGTTCCTCGCTCACAGTTCCTACACCGTAGTTGTTCGACCCACCAGAGAAGGATGTCGATTTAGAACTATCGTTCTCCTGTGCTCACGACGGCGAGACAGATGGCTCGAGGGGCTGTCGTGTTCATGATGTTGCTCCTAGCTGCGATTCCCGTCGCGCGAGCAGATGCTGGCAACTTATCGACGGTGTCGGCGAGGGCGTACTCGCAAGCACAGACTGGACCAAAACGTCTGCTGATCGACTGGATGTCAGTGTCAAGCGGAAAAGGGTTCTCCACAGCGCAGGTGCGCGGTCTGCAGCAGATTGCCAAGCGAACTGGGTTCACCGGTTTCGGCGTGCGGTTTCCCACATTGGAGATGCGCGAGCATCGTCGAGCCGACGGCACACGTCTGAGCAAGGGGGCTGGCGCCACTGTGGCAGGTGGGTGGGTGGTGCCCTTGGCAACCATGGCCCTCGATGTGTCACTCGTTCGTGCGACTTCGGGCCAGGCAATCGCGGATGTGTTGTCAAGTGGTCTGGCGGTAATCGGAGCGACGAGCGCACGACTGCGTGATGCCCGCGTCGGTGATGTTCTGGTGTTAAACGACAAGTGGGACAAACCGCACAGCATTGAAATCGGAGCCGTTGTCGACGATGACCATGTTGACAACGGTGATCTTCTTGTGTCGACTGAATTCGCTGATGAGTTGATGGCGACAAAGGTGCACAAAGTGTTGGTAGTCGGCGAAGGAGAGCCCGTCGAGTTCCAACGCGAGCTCCGAAGTGGAACATTCCGAAACGGAGCGGTGTATCGACTTCGGCGGTCGTGGGACTCTCCCGACCCCGATGCAACGCTAGGGACCGCAAAGTTCAAGGAGCTGCTCGGCGAGTTCCGTGTGAAAGACGCCGGCAATGGTCGCCTGCACATCAGCAACGACTGGCGAGGTACGAGTATCAAGTGGATACACACGTTCAAGGACATTCCTATACGAGCTAACTGCCACAAAGTGATTGTCGGCCCATTGCAGAGTGCGCTCACGGAGATCTCCAAGGCGGGCTTAGCCAAAGCAATCGATGTTCGAAACACCAATCGTTATGGCGGTTGCTTTCAGGGTCGCATCAGCCGACTGGCTGATGACTTCGGGAATGTCTCGCGGCATTCGTGGGGCGGTGCCCTTGACATCAACACGACCACGAACGGTCAGGGAATGAAGCCGACGTTGAATTGCCAAGTCGTACGCATCTTCCGGAAATGGGGATTCGCATGGGGTGGAAACTTTGCAGTTGCTGATGGCATGCACTTCGAGTACGTCGGTGAACCGCGTCATGAGCTGGGGTTCAATTCACAGTTCTGTCCGAACGATGTAGCGGTGCCAACCACATCGATTCCGCGCATGCGTCTTACGCCGCGCACCACGGTGGACACCACTACAACGGTGGCAACCACCACGACGGTCGCAATGACGACGACTGTCGAGGCCATAACGACGACGACTGTCGAGGCCACAACGACGACCGTCTCACTGACGACAATGCCACCCGCGTCGTCATCGACTCCGTGACGAGCGGTAGCGTTTCGAATTGTGTCGAAACGTTTCGTGATCATTGGTGGTGGTCCCGCCGGTAACGCGGCTGCCAGCACCGCAGCGCGCCTTGGTGCCGATGTGACTGTCGTCGAGCGAGACATCATTGGCGGTGCTGCACACCTGCTCGATTGCGTTCCTTCGAAGGCCATGATCGCTACTGGCGGCGCTCTCAACATGACCCAGCGATTTGCCGGAATGGGTATCGAGCAGCACGAGGTCGAAGTCGACGTGGACACGCTGTCCGAGCGGATCTCAAACATCACCGACAGACTCCGCTCCACGAGCACCGAATTGCTTGTCAGTCAAGGAGTTCGCATCGTGAGGGGTGTCGCAACGTTCGTGGACGAACACCACGTGCATGTGGAGGGAGCTGACGGCTCAGAAGTGCTCGAGGCCGATGCCGTGCTGGTGTCGACTGGTTCACGACCGCGCATCCCCGAGTGGGCAGCCCCAGATGGAATACGAATTCTCACCACTCGTGACTGTTACCCGCCGAAAGTATTTCCAAAGAGCATTGTCGTCATTGGTTCAGGTGTCACCGGTGTGGAATTCGTCCACATGTTCACTTCGTTTGGCGCCAACGTCACCCTGGTTGTCAGCCGACAGCATGTTCTTCCGGGTAAGGACCCCGAGGCCGCAGCTGCGCTTGAGGACAGTTTTCTTGCTCGCGGAGTAAAGCTGTTGAAAGGTGCGCGTGCACAATCTATTGAGGTCGACGGTGACGAAGTGGTGGTGAAGTGCGACGACGGACGTGAAGTTCGTGCGACGCACGCTGTGTTGGCCATTGGTTCAGCGCCGAATGTGGAAGGTCTCAATCTTGAGGCTGCTGGAGTCGCGCTTGATTCTCGTGGCTATGTCGACATCGACCAGTGGTGCCGCACCAATGTGCCGCACGTGTATGCGGCTGGCGACGTCAGTGGGAAGTTGCCTTTGTCGTCAGTTGCAACCATGCAGGGTCGCAAGATCGCAGAGCACCTCATGGGGGTCATTCGCGACGATCACCGTCACCTTGCGTATGACAAGGCTGCATCAGCAATTTTCACCAAACCCGAGATCGCAGACGTCGGCCTTGCCGAGGCCGAAGCATTTGCACTCGGTCGCAAGATTCGCGTCACCAAGGTGCCATTCTCTTCGACCGCAAAAGCCCTCATACATAACGACCCGACCGGTTTTGTGAAACTCATTTCAGACCCGAACACCGGAGTTGTGCTCGGAGGCACCATCGTCGGACGTCACGCTGGCGAACTAATCAGCATGATCGCGTTAGCCGTCACTGCTCACTTGAAAGTGGTCGACATCCTCGACACGTTGCTCGTGCATCCATCTCTAGCCGAAGCGGTTACAGAATCTGCCGAATAACCTGCTGACAGGTTTTGTCAGCAGGTTCGTGATTCAAGCAGATACGAGCGGTCGGCCCGTGAGCACCATGCCGTTGGCCAGACGCCAGCGTGTTGCGCGTACCAAGACGAAGATCATCATCGGGATCGTGATGTAGTTCACGACAGACATGACAGGGTCGTCGAGTACCCAGCCGAACACCATCCAACTTGAGGCAGAGATGATGGTGAACATCCAAGACACGAGTGAGATTGCGTGCATGTTCTCGGCTCGCGCAACGTGGAGAGCCTGCGGTACCAGCGACGTCGCGCTCACGACGGTGGCGGTCCAGCCGAATGCTGTCGCGGGCAGTGGCAAAAGCGTCGCGAGTATGACAACAAAGAGTGCAGCGAAGCGCACAAGTATCACGCGTGGTACGCGGCCATGGCGCCGCATCACGGCGATGATGATTGACTGCGCAACCATGAACGAGGCGTTCGAGAACCAGATCGCTGTGTTTCCAGCGCTCAGTCCGTAGGCAAACCACAAGCCGGACCCTACAAATCCGTACACAGCTGCGAATGGAGAAAGTCCTTGTGTGCTGTCGTGTCGAACCGTTCGCCAGACCTGAGGCCAGATGAACGACAGACTCAGCGCGGTGCACCACACCGCAAGAAACGACTCCATCTTCAAATTGTCAGTCTTCAGGTTGTTGGTTGCAAGGCGTGAGCCCTATTCGATGACGACGACCACGTCACCAGCACCGACGGTGTCGCCTGGCTTCACGTTGATGGACTTCACGGTGCCGGACTTGTCGGCTTCGATCTGGTTCTCCATCTTCATCGCTTCGAGCACGACGACACTTTGGCCTGATTCAACTTGTTGGCCAACTTCGACGAGAACCTTGACGATGGTTCCCTGCATGGGAACTGCGACCTGACCGCTTCCACCGCCTGAGCTAGCGCCTCCACCCGAACCCGCGCGAGGGGTTTTTTTGGCTTTTGACGGGGCAGCAACGGTGCCGACGGTCTCGGGCACCCACAACTTGACGTCGAATCGACGTCCGTTCACCTCGACAGTTGTGGAACGCTGCACGAGTGGAGTTCCGTCGTCATCGGGAGCAGCGACTGGTGTTGCATCGATGCCAGACAAGTCGAGGCGTTCCTCGACCCACTTGGTGGAATGGGTGACGGACGCGAAGTCGGGATGTTCGAGGATCGCGATGTCGGCTGGAATAGTTGTTGCAACACCCTCGACGACCATTTCTTTCAACGCACGCACGGTGCGCGCAATGGCGGTGTCGCGGTCTTTGCCCCAGACGATGAGCTTTCCGACGAGGTTGTCGTAGTACTGACTGATTGAGTCTCCGGCTTCGTAGCCAGAGTCGAAGCGAACTCCGAAACCGTCCGAGGTGACCAATTTCGTGATGGGTCCAGGGGAGGGCAGGAACTTGCCTCCCGCTGGGTTCTCAGCATTGATGCGCACTTCGATGGCGTGGCCTCGGCGTGCTGCAAGTACCTGTTTCTGGTTCATCGGGAGTTTCTCGCCGGAGGCGACACGAATCTGCCATTCGACGAGGTCGATACCGGTGATTGCTTCGGTGACAGGGTGCTCGACCTGGAGTCGTGTGTTCATCTCAAGGAAGAAGAACTCGCCGTCTTGGTAGATGAACTCGACGGTGCCTGCATTGAAATAGCCGACAGCCTTGGCTGCCTTGACCGCTGCCTCGCCCATGGCTTCTTCAACGCCATCTGGCAAAGCCGGTGCCGGCGCCTCCTCAATGAGCTTCTGGTGGCGACGTTGAGCTGAACAGTCACGTGTGCTGACCCACACGACATTGCCGTGCGTGTCACCGACGAGCTGTACTTCGATGTGGCGAGGCCAGGTGAGATATTTCTCGACATAGATCTCGTCACGCCCGAAGAAGTTCTTTGCTTCACGCTGTGCTGAGTCCATGGCATCTTGCACTTGGTCGGCAGAGTGCACGACCTTCATGCCGCGCCCGCCGCCTCCGTATGCAGCCTTGATCGCAATCGGCCAGCCAAAATCGTTTCCGAAGTCGGCGATTTCTTTTGCCGTTGTCACGAAGTCGGTTGTGCCAGGAACGATTGGTGCACCACCACGGAGTGCAGCCTTGCGGCTCGACACTTTGTCACCCATCTCCTCAATGGCTTCGGGGGGCGGTCCGATGAATGCGACGCCCTGTGAAGTGATCGCACGAGCAAAGTCAGCGTTCTCGCTGAAGAAGCCATAGCCAGGGTGCACGCCGTCGGCGCCGCTGACCTTGATTGCATTCAAGATCGCCTCGGTGTTCAGGTAGCTCTCAGCGGCGGTCTGTCCGCCAAGCGCATAGGCCTCATCGGCGAGACGCACATGCAACGCATTGCGATCCAACTCGGAGTACACCGCGACAGTCGCGATTCCCATCTCTCGCGCGGCACGAATGACGCGCACGGCAATTTCGCCACGGTTTGCAATCAGGATCTTCTTCAACACAGATGACTAGTTTGGTGCGGTGGACAGGGCAAATGCGAACCAATCTGGGCGCTGGACCCTGAAAGAAGTGCCCGAGACCGGCAGCACGAACTCAGATCTCGTCCGAGAGGCAGAAAATGGGGCCCCAGACCGCTCCGTGCTGCGCACCGACTTCCAAAGTGCCGGCCGGGGTCGGCTCGACCGACGGTGGGAAGCGCCACCCGGTCTGAATGTGCTCGCGTCGTTTCTCTTTCGCGACGTCCCAGAACACCCGCACGTTCTCACACAAGTAGTCGCCTTGGCTGGCGCGGAAGTGGCCGCGATGATGTTTGACCGCGATGTGAAGTTGAAGTGGCCGAACGACCTGTTGCTCGATGATCTGAAGCTCGCTGGAGTACTGGCGCAATCCGGACCCATCGACGCAGGGAAGGGTCGTGCGTCCTACGTGGTAGTCGGGATAGGCATCAATATTGGTTGGGCACCAGATGGTGCGACTGCGCTGCGACATGGTGTCACCATCGACGAATTAGAAGACACTCATCAATCACCATCGAATGTGGTTCACGCGATGTGTCCGATCATCGACAGTTTGCTCGAACTCGATGAAGTAGAGCGTCATCAGCGATACCGTTCGCGACTGGCCACAATTGGTCGCAATGTGAACGTATCACTGCCTGGCGGAACGTCACTCTCTGGTCGTGCAATCGACGTAGAACCTGATGGTCAATTGGTAGTGGTCGATGAATGCGCGATGACGCACCGCTTTAACACCGCAGATGTCGTACATGTGCGGTGAAATGGGCTGAGTGACGTCACGAGCCCTAAGGGGTTGATTAGCGTTGTCACGTGGCGACGAAGCATTGGACATCTCGGTGGGTCGCACCAGTCGTCATTGCGATCGTGGTGGCAGGTTTCGGGGCCAGTGGCCTTGTGCGGGCGACGAAGACGCAGTTGTCGGGGGTCAACCGCATCCCTTCACTAAGTGCGGTCTTGTCTTCACCGTCGGACGTCGTTGAGAACTACCTCCTTGTTGGCTCCGACTCCCGCGCCAATGCCGACCCTACAGACGAGGACTACAAGGCGATTGCCGGCATCTCCGTCAGCGGGCAACGGTCTGATTCGATCATGGTGTTGCGTCACGACAAAGCAGATGGGTCAGCAAGCATCTTGTCGGTGCCTCGTGACCTTTGGGTGAAGATTGGCGAGGGCAACAAAGCTCAACGCGTGAACACGGCATTTTCACAAGGCCCAGAAGTGTTGGTGCGTACCATTCAGCGCAACCTCAACATTCCGGTGCACCATTACCTTGAGGTCGACTTCGCCGGTTTCAAAGACATCGTCGACTCCATTGGTGGTGTGTTGGTCTGTCTGCCGGGTCCAGCGCGGGACAAGTACTCGGGTCTCTACATTCCACGGGGTGGATGCAACACTCTGGACGGTCAAAAAGCCCTCGCATATGCCCGCAGTCGACATTTCCAATTGAAGATTGACGGCGACTGGAAACTCGACGGCTCATCAGATCATGGTCGCACCGCACGACAGCGAGACTTCATCTCTTCGCTCATCAGGTCGGCAGTAAAGCATGTGGCAAAACATCCCCTCGACGCAGGAAACGTGATGGCAGGATTCGCGTCAGAGTTGAGCGCCGATCCGTCTCTCGACATGGCTGACATGATCAAAAAATTGCGACCCGTCGCAGACTCTGGTGCACAGTCCTACGCACTCTCAACCACCGGAGACAACGTCGGTGGTGCGTCTGTGCTGCGTTTGACGCAAGCCTCAGACGCAGTGCTTGCTTACTTCGCTGGTACGGGTCCGATTCCAGCCTGATATCGCTGCGCCACTTGATCGGCAGTGAGCGGTTTGCACACCAGGTTTCCCTGAAGTTGGTCGCAGCCAAGAACCTTCAGGCGTTGTAGTTGGTCGTCAGTGCTGACCCACTCGGCGATGACCGTCAGATCGAGCGAGTGGGCGAGTTGGATGAGAGAGCGCACGATGGGGTCGTCGCCCCCATCGTTACGGCCGACGTCTCGCACGACGGTTCCGTCAAGCTTGAGGCAATCGGCTGGGAAGGCACGTAGCGCCGAGAGCGAGGAGTAACCCGCTCCGAAGTCATCAACAGCGATGCGGACACCGTTGCGCTTCAATGCAGTCACGGTACGAAGGACCGCTGGGTTGTTGTCCACGAGAGATGCCTCAGACGTCTCGACGACCAATTGCGTGGAGTCAAGTCCGACTTCACGCAAGATCGTCACAGTACGGTCGACGAATGTTGCGTCGGCCAACTGTCGTCTTGTTGCGTTCACATGCAACGCCGTTTGTTTTCCGACGAGGCCGGAATCAATCCATGTCCGAAGGCGAGTGCCTGCTGACGTCAGTATCCAGTCACCAATCGGGCCGATGAGGCCCGACTCGTCGGCTAGTTCGAGGAAATCTGCTGGGCTCAATTCGCCACGTGTTGGGTGTTGCCAGCGAAGCAGTGCTTCGAACGCCACAGTGTGTCGCCCTTGGGCATGTTCGATGGGCTGGTACATGACGAAGAACTGATCGGCGGCCAGGGCCTGTTCGAGCTGTCCTGCGAGCACCACACGCTCACGTGCGGCTCTGTGCATGTCATCGCTGTACAGCTCGCTGCGTCCACGCCCACGTTGTTTGGCGCGGTACATCGCCGTGTCGGCACAGCGCAGCAACGTAACAGCGAGGTCTTCGGGACCTTCGTGTGTCAGTTGTTCGCTCGTCGACATTGCGACGCCGACGCTTGCTCCGGATTCGATTTCGACGCCTTGCAGCACGAGCGGACCAGTGATTGATGTGCGGATTCGCTCGGCCACATCCATTGCCACGTGTTCATCAAGAAGGCCTTCGCACAGCACGACGAATTCATCACCGCCGATACGTGCGACGAGGTCACTTGGTCGAGTGGCGGCCATCAGGCGTTTGGCGATGGTGACGATGAGTTGGTCGCCAACGACATGCCCGATTGTGTCGTTCACGTGTTTCAACTTGTCAAGGTCGATGAACAGCACAGTGACGTGGTTCTTCGTTGTCTTGCTGCGCTCGAGTGCTTCAGCAGTCTTGCGCAGAAACAACACGCGATTCGGAAGACTGGTAAGGGCATCGTGGGTCGCCAGTCGACCGAGTTCTCGCTGGTGATTGAGTTCCTCGGTTATGTCTCGTGCGATGGCGGACCAGTGGTCCAAGACGCCCTCGCGAGTACGCACCGCTTGGACAACGACAGCAAGTACGCGAGAGAGTCCTTCGGGAGATCGGAACGCGACCTCACCTTCCCAGCGACCTTGTGGCGCAGTGACCGCGTCGGGCGCAATGACATCACGAGGCAGCTGATCTCGCACCGCTTGCATGAAAGATCGCGCGGCGACATCGTTCCCCGACTCGGAGTGCTCTTCTATTCCGAGCATCGTTCTGGCGACGTCATTGCAGAACGTCATCGCACCGACACGGTCGAACACAGCGATTGCATCACCGGATGCATCAAGTAGTCCGACAAGTTGGTCAGACAAGCGTCGTTGCTCGACGGCAGCGGTGCAATCGATTGCGGTACCGACATAACCCGTGATGTCGGCACCCTCGCGAACGGGTTGGGTGGCTACTTGCACCCACACTGTCTCGCCATCGGGTGTTCCGAGTCGAAACTCAATGACAAATGGCGCTGAAGATTCTCGTGATTGTTTCCACGCCCGTTCGCACGCTTGTCGTTCATGTGGCTGTGCGTTCACCCATGGTGCGGTACCTGGCACGACAGCGGCACCACCAAGCGCTAGCGACCGAAAGGCGTTGTTGCCACTTCGGAGACGACAATCAACATCAGTCTCGAAGATGCCGATCGGCAGGGCGGAGGCTTCGGTGTCGATACGACAAGTTTCGCAGGTTCCCCACGCTGGGCGGTGGAATGACTTCGCTCGGTGACAGATGACGAGTGATGGTCATGTGCCAGTGGCAAGGAACTCCGTGCTCGTCGCGTCAAGCGCGGCACTCTCCATCGCGGCAACCACCGCTGCGGCGTCGTCGCCGGTTCCAGCCTCGATCACCTGGTCAAGTGCGTACAGCGTGAGGAGGTACGAGCGCTCTTTCGCAGTGTCGGGGCACGGCGCGGTATAGCCGACCACGCCACGCGAGTTCTTCGCCACAACCGCGGTGGCCGGCAGCGGTTCGCCCGCAGCCACGCCAGTGATGGTGGGTTCGAGGTTGGCAACCACCCACAACATGTTCGATGGGTCGTCTGATTCACTGAGCACGAGACCAAGGGCTTTCGTGCCAGTGCCGACGCCGGTCCACGTCAGCGATGGTGCGACACCTGCGCCGGCGCACGTGTGCTTCACATTGATAATGCCGCCCTCTTCCCAAGAGCCAGACACCGAGAGAAATGTCGCAGGTTCAGAGACAGCTTCAAGTGTCGGGTCGACAGTGGTGGCGACAGTTGTCTGGGTGATCGTGTCGTTCTGGTCGTCGCGTGGTGGTGACATGTCGCGACCGTCGTTTGTGGAACATGCTGCGAACACGATGACCGAAACCATGCCGAGAGCGATGGTCTTGACCCGAGAACGCGATGTCCAGCGAAGTCTCACGCGCCCAGCCTAATGATTGATGTGTCATGACGAGCCGTCTGCAAGTCGACATCACTAGCATGACATTGATGTCGACACGTGAAGTTTTTCCGAACGGCGCGTCGCGACTGTCTCTTTTGGCTGTCCACGCACACCCAGATGACGAAGCTTCAAAGGGTGCTCCAACGGTGGCCAAATACGTGGCACAGGGAGTTCACACCGTGCTCGTGTGCTGCACTGGGGGCGAAGAAGGAGACCTGCAAAATCCGTCTCTACGTGAACCGGGTCAACCATTCCACGGACTGTCAACCGAAGAGGAGCGCCAGGTGATGGCGGAACTACGTCCGCAGGAACTGAAGCTTGCAACGGACATCATCGGTTATCACTCTGTGCACATGCTGGGTTATCGCGACAGTGGCATGGCTGGGTCAGAGTCAAACGAGAACCCTGATTGTTTCCATATGGCCGACATTGATGAGGCGACTGAACGTCTCGTACGAATCATTCGTGCAGAGAAGCCTCATGTCATCCTCACCTACAACGATGACCAGTCGGGTTATCCGCACCCTGACCACCTCCGTGTGCATGACGTGAGCGTGCTTGCATTCCAGCGCGCCGGCGACCCGTTCTGGTACTCCGATGCAGGTGAACCGTGGCAGCCATTGAAGATGTATTACACGTTGTGGTCAAAGAAACGCATCGTTTCCATCCATGAGGCGATGCTCGCAAAGACCGGAATATCGCCGTACAACGACGAATGGTTGAATCGTCCATCACAAGATCACCGCATCACAACGCGCATTGACGTCGCGGAGTACTTGTGGGCACGGAGCGGAGCTCTTCGCGCCCACGCCACTCAAGTTGACCCGAACGAAACATGGTGGTTCGGGTTGGATGATGAGGAGTTGGCGCAGGTGTATCCGTGGGAAGAGTGGGTGCTTGCCGTGTCGGCTGTTGGCAGCGCTGTCGATAACGCCATGGAAGATGATCTGTTCCGAGGTGTGGCATGAGTGCCAAGCAGGAAGCGACCGAGGCGAGAGTTCAGTATCGCGTGCAGTTCAGCAAGAACGACGAAGCGGTGTCTGGTCCCGATGATGCCGATGCCATCGTGCGTATCGCGTCGAAAGATGCAGGAAGCGACCCAACTCTGGCCTTCATGCAGGGAAAGTTGAAGTCCGAAGGAAGTACTGGCGTGCTGTTTCGTGTGCTGATGACGGGTGAAGCAGCAAGCGAAATCAACCGGCTCGCATCGCGTCCCTGAGCGAGCGATAGCCGATCAGCACGGCTCCACTTGATGACACCACCTGGGCGAATTCTGCGTCATTCGTCACGAGCGCCAAGTCGTCGATCCAGCCTGATGCAGTCGGGCCGAGTGCGTGTACTTCCGGAGTGTCGATGGCGGGCTGCACATGAATCTCGGTGACGCCGGGCTTAAGTGAATTGAACGCAGAGAGGACACGGTCACGACTACCCGCACGCCAGTCATGATCGAAGTGGTCGGGGAACACAACGCCTTCTTCGGAGGCGAGTGCGCGGAATGGAAATCCGGCCTGTGTCTGGTCGATGGTTGATGGCAAGCGGATCGGAAGGCGGAACTCGACTGCAAGCTCGATGTAGATGTCGAAGAACTCGGGCCGCAGGGTGATGGCGCTGAGATGTGGCGCGAGGTGAGTGACGTCGATGCCCCACGCGATTGCCCGCTCGATCTGTGCACGGCACTCGCGCAACACTTCGCTCGGGTCTGCATGCTCCCAGAGATCGTCGATTGACCGCGGGAATCCACCTTCGCCAGAGAGAAGCGATGGTGCGTGGGTGAGTGGGCCCCATCTGTAATTGGGATGCTCGGCATTGAGAGTGAGATGAACGCCGATGTCATCGCCTTCATACATGTCCGCTGCGTGGCGGGACCAAGGTGCCGGAACCATGATCGAAGCGCATGTGGCGAGACCTTCGCGCATGGCTGTGTACACGCCGATGTTGGCCGCGTGGCACGAGCCGAGGTCATCGCAGCTGAGGATGACCAGTCTGGCGTCAGCAGAGTGTCCGAGTCGTTCGGCCAGTGATGTCTGGGCGGACTTCGAAGTCATGCTCTGACGCTATCTGTGTGACTAGTCCTGGCACACGGCCCACAGGCCCAGGCGACGTGCACGTGCATCTTCTGCGGCCCGCGCAAAGGAGTCGGAATAGGCCACGTTGGGCTCAATGCGAAGAGGAGTGGCGAAACCTTCCGTAATAAGCGATTCATTGATGAACAATCCGTCGTCAACCCTGCGCAGGTAGGCGAGCAGCCGCCCGTAACGATCGCGTGCTTCAATGTCACGTTCGACACGGACTTTGGTCTCAGGTGGAAGTAAGAACTTCGTTCGCTCTGCGGCTTCAGGTCCGAAACACTCAACGGGCGAGTTCGGTTTCACTGTCTCCGGAGTGTCGATGCCAATGAGTCGGACGGTGTCATCATCGCCAGAAAATGAGAGAACGACAGTGTCGCCATCCACCACGCGTTTGACGATGGCGATGTCTGTCTCTCGAACAGTTCGCGTCGCACAGGAAGATGCAACCAGCAATGGCGCGACGACGTGCACCAGCCGAATGAATCTCGTTCGTCGTGTTCGCAAGTCCCTAGTGGTCACGCCACGATGTGTGACGTCGATTGCGTCAGAGACGCTCGATGAGAGTTCCCGTGCCGAGCCCGCCACCACAGCACATGGAGATGAGTCCGTAACGACCACCAGTGCGCTCGAGCTCGTTCAGGGCCTTGGTCATGAGAAATGCCCCGGTGCATCCGAGCGGATGACCGAGCGCAATGGCTCCACCATTGGGATTCGTCTTCTCGAGGTCGGCGCCAGTCGCACGCGCCCAAGACAGTACGACTGAAGCAAACGCCTCGTTGATCTCGAATGTGTCGATGTCGCCGATTTTCAAGTTGTTGCGAGCGAGCAGTCGTTCCGTGGAGTCGATTGGCCCGGTGAGCATGAGGACCGGGTCGACGCCCACGAGACATGTGTCGACGACTCGTGCACGCGGCTTCAAGTTGAGTTCCTTTGCTTTCTCCTCGGTCATCATCAGCATCGCTGCTGCGCCATCGGAGATCTGCGAGGAGTTGCCTGCGGTGTGCACGCCATTTTCGCGGGCAACTGTCTTCAGGCTTGCGAGTGCTTCACGGTTCGTGTCGCGGATGCCTTCGTCGCGCTGTACACGATGAGTTGTGCCGGTGGGTTTGCCTTCTTCGTCAACGTCTGGTGCATCGATCGGAATCCATTGACCATCGAATCGGCCCTCGGCCCACGCACGGGCCGCTCGCTGCTGCGATGACATGGCGAATGCGTCAGCATCATCGCGTGTGACGCCGTACTTCTCTGCGATGCGTTCGGCACCTTCGAATTGCGACGTGAATTCGTATCGACCGAAGTAGGACTTCGGAATCGGCACACCAAGTCCGAGCTTCTTCGAAGAATTGATTCCAATCGGAATACGGCTCATGACTTCGACACCACATGCAACGGCAATGTCGACGACGCCGGATGCCACAAGTGAGGTAGCGACGTTCGTTGCTTGCTGTGACGAGCCGCACTGGGTGTCGACGGTCGTTGCTGCGGTGGTCATTGGTAGTCCGGAGGCCAACCATGCGATGCGAGTGACGTTAAAGCTCTGTTCGCCGACTTGGCTCACACAGCCGCCGACCACTTGTTCGACGAGCGCTGGGTCAATGCCGGCGCGGTCCATGAGGCCCTTCTGCGCGGCGCCGAGAAGATCAGCCGGGTGCATGGATGCAAGACCGCCACCTCGGCGGCCGATGGGGGTGCGGAGGGCGTCGACGATGACGACGGAGCGTGGTGATGACATGTAGCGAATCTAGTTTGCGACCGGTTCTGGAGACGACTGCCGCTTCTGACTTCGATCAGTCGTGACGACTGGTCGCCGCGTAGATCTGCTGGATACGGTGAGGAAATGTCGTCTGACTCTCGTGCCACTGCTGCCAGCCTCGGAAAAGTGGGCCTCTGGGCCTTCGATCTCGACACCCTCCCGATGTCGCAAGCGTGCGACATCGCCGGTGACATTGAGTCGATGGGGTTTCGTTCGCTCTGGGTACCGGAAGCTGTCGGTCGTGAACCCTTCGCTAGTTGTTCAGCGTTGTTGTCGGCGACATCGAATCTGGTCATGGCGACTGGCATCGCAAGTCTGCACGCACGTACCGCCCAGACGATGCAGGCGGGGTGGAAAACTCTGAGCGAAGCATTCCCCGGAAGATTTCTGCTTGGCATCGGTGTCAGCCACCAACCGATGGTCGAGGGTGCGCACGGCAAGAGTTATTCGAAGCCATACACCACGATGGTCGAGTACCTCGACGCAATGGATCGAGGGATGTTCTTTGCTGCAGCACCAACAGTTTCACCTCGTCGTGTGCTTGCTGCGTTGGGTCCGAAGATGTTGGCATTGGCTGCGGAACGGACAGAAGGTGCGCATCCTTATTTCACCCCCGTCGAGCACACAGCTGAAGCACGAACCATTATGGGGCCTGATGCACTCTTGGCGCCTGAGGTTGCAGTTGTCTTCGAGACTGATCCAACCCGCGCTCGTGAAATCGCGCGTCAGTACATGGCCATGTATCTCGCATTGCCGAACTATGCCAACAATCTGAAGCGCCTTGGTTGGGACGAATCTGACATTGTCGGTGCATCTGACGCGATAGTTGATGCAATCGTCGGCTGGGGGAGTACGGACCAAGTGTTGGCACGCATCAAGGCGCATCTCGACGCCGGCGCCGATCACGTATGTGTACAGGTGCTCGGCGCTGCGCCAGGAACCGTTCCTGCTGAGCAGTGGCGAGAACTTGCCGCAGCAACAAGGAACTGGTGACGATGCTCGAGCGAAACGACTATCTCGCGACATTGCGGGAATCGGTGGCCACCATTAGGTCGGCTGCCGACGGCAACTTGGCGCGTCCCGTGCCGTCATGCCCAAACTGGACTATGTCGCAACTCGTGTGGCATTGCACTCGCGTGCACGACGCAATTGTGCAGATCGTGGTCGACAAAGTTCAGGGTTTTGACAAGTTGCGTCCGCACAAGCGGGTTGACGACGACGTGCTTCTTGAGACATTCACTCGCGGCGCAGACAGGTTGCTTGATGTGCTGACCACCACGCCTGCTGATACGGAGATCTGGTCGTGGGTCGGCCCTGCCCCCGCCATGTGGGCAGTACGCCGCATGACGCAAGAGACAATGGTGCATGCATGGGACGCCGCATCGGCAATTGGTCCGGTACCGCACATGCCAGCAGAGATGGCGAGCGACGGCATCGACGAGTTCTTGCACAACTTCTTGCGGCTTCAACGCGAGGCCATGCCGGCCCCTGGGGGCTCCGTGCACATCCACTGCACCGATGTGAATGGTGAGTGGCTGATCGATGAGCCAGAACAAGGCAACGTCGTCATCACTCGCGAGCATGCGAAAGGCACATGTGCGATGCGAGGAACGGCAAGTCAGTTGCTGCTGGTGTTGTGGCGTCGTCAGTCGTTATCGACCGTCGAAGTCATTGGTGCGAGTGATGTCGCATTGCGATTCGTCGAACGCACTGCCCTATAGCGCGCGAAACCAATCACATCACTCCGCAATACCGACGGGTGCGCCGTCAATGATTTGGTCGAGGTATTCACTCAATCCGTAACCAATTGAACCCGACTTCTCCCCAGAGGTGAGCCTCCAACGAGTCATACCTTCGCTAATGCGCGTGTGCAGCCAGTTGCCGTCAGGGTCTTGGCGTCGATTCCGCAGGGGGATGAGGTTCAAGACTTCGCCTTCGAAAGTCCACTCTTTGCCACTGCGCGATGAGCGAAGAATTCCCCTCACTTTCGCGTGGTACTTGTCGTCACCGACGAAATCCGTGCTCACTGAGCAGTCGTCGCACACGTGGATGCGACCGTCTTCCCATACGAAGCCACCGCGTGTACCTGGCCCGTCTTTCTTGGCAACGCGGCTCGTCATAAAACCGAAGTCACTTCTGAAATTCGCCGTCAACCATCGGTAGTACCAGGGAGCCTGCCAATAGCGAGGACCCCATGAGTGATCGCGCAACCCGTGTCCGGAGATAGACCATTCTTCGTCGCCCACACGTATGGTGCCGGAGGCTGCGACAAGTTGTTCGTAATGCCCACGAGCGAATTCTTCACCTGGCGTTTCATGCGGTGTGTCAGGCTCTCCGCCGAACATCGATTCGCGACCGCCGCCTCGGAAGGTGATGTGCACTTCACCTTCGGAATACGGATTGTTGGTGAACGCTTTCTTCGGGTCGACCATCTCAAGTGGGTCGCTCAGCACGCACAGCTTGCCCGAGTAGTCGATGCGAAGCTCTTCGAATGGAATGACCATCGTCCACGTGAGTCCACCAGCGTCAAGTGCGGCGTTGCCGGTGATGGACGGTCGTTTGAAGATGAACGCAACACGACCGTCAGGTAGGTAGATACAGATGGTCATCTCGGCGTAACCCTCGTTTGCACGGTTACCCATTCGGAACCAACCACCGATTCCTTGGGCGGGGTCGAAGCAATTCACATACATGCTCTCGTTGAAGTTGGGCTCGGGTCCCAACTCATGCATGTACTCGTCGGCAGGTTCGAGGCGCACTCCCATGGCCGAACCCTAAGACATCGACGCAATGGCGTCGTCAGCCTGCTCCGAAGATGCGCCGTTGAAGCTTGCGCATGCCGGCCAACCACTTCTCGCGGTCTGCTGTGCGGTTCTGCTCGTATATGGCGACTTCAGGATGCGGCAGGATCAGGAACCGTTCATCTCGAATAGCTGCAGCCACCACGTCTGCGACTTCTTCTGGCTCGATGACGGCGCCAGCCGCTCGCACAACGTCACCGCCGCGCAGGTCGACTCTGCTCGCATCAGTGCCCTGTGGGTTGGGTGGGTTCAACATGTTCGTGTTCACACCTTGGGGGCAGAGACAACTGACTTTCAACCCACGGTCCCCATAAGTGATCGATAGCCATTCAGCGAATGCGACGGCTGAATGCTTAGTCACTGAATAAGTGGCTGAGCCAATCTGTGCCAAGAGGCCAGCAGCAGACGCGGTAGAGCAGAAGTAACCGTCGCCATGGGCCACCCAATCATCGATGAGGTGTTTTGCTGCCCATCGATGTGCATGGATGTTGATGTCGAACGAGGTCGTCCAATCAGACTCGTCGGTGTGTTCGAGATCAGTTCCGAACGCCACACCTGCGTTCGCAAAGAACAGATGGATTCGTCCGAACTTCTGACGCGCACTCTCGATGAGAGCCTTGTTTCCAGACTCGGTACCAATGTCTGCAAGGACAGCGTGTGCGGTGCCCGTACGACGTGCGTTCAGTTCCCGCTCGAGATCGCCGAGGGGAATCTCCGCCCGATCTGCTATCACGACCGATGCACCATCGGTGTGAAAGCGATGGGCCAGGGCACGACCGATGCCATTGGCGGCACCAGTGACTACGACGGTTTTTCCGTTCACATCCATGGTTTCAGACTGTACGACGAACAAGACGGCTGCGACGAGGGAACAGCGGCGGGGTTTGTTTGAATGTCCTTCGATTGCCACCCGCGTGACGAACGACCTCACTACGATGCGCATCAGGGGCGAGCGGACCGATACCGTGCTGGATACCAGACCAGAGCGGCTCGTGCCGATCGGAAGGGGAAGATGACATGACCAACACGACGCAAGAGGTGGCACCGCAGGTGTCCGGTTCGCAGGGCATCGACTCCATCGTCATCACCGACGCACTCAGCGTCATCGACAAGGCTCTTGCTGAAATGTTGCGACGTGAGTTGGTCTCGTCCGATGAAGTGGCTGACCTATTGCTTGATGTGAGAACTCTTCTCACCGCGAGCGCTGCCACCACCGCTTCTTAGTTATCTCGGCTGGCACCACTGGTGCTGCAAATGCTGACAAAACTTCCGGTGGTGTCGGGTCAATCTTCACCAATTGGGTGAATGCCTTCACTAGTTCATCTCGCAAAAGCCCTGGCTCTGCGATTGCTGCGGAATCCATGTTCAGGCCCATGTCCATGCTCCCGTTGTATGAGAGCAAGGTCAGGTTGAATGCCGTTCCCGCAAGAGGCCCAAGCGGGTAGTTCTCGAGCACCAGTGCTCCGGCGATGTACAGCGGAATTCCCGCGGCACGAACATTCGAGGTGGCGAAATCCACGGTCTCGCCCTGTACGCGAGCGAACCGGGTGACCACCGAGGTGGGAAGAAGTGACGCCACCGATGAAGCAGATGCGAGGGCGTCACCACCAGAGACAGACCGAGAAGCCTGCACGATCTCGTTGATAGCGACGAATCGCTCGTCGATTGGCATGTCGCCGGTGGGCACCAGAAACCTGATGAGCGAGAAAGCGTTCCCTCCTTCACCGGAGGAATTGGTGCGGGTACTGATGGCCATCGACGTGCGTAAGTCATCAATCGGCGAACCGAGCGCTCGGTGGTATGCGCCCGCAGCTGTCGCTGCTGCAGTGATGAATGCAGTATTCAATGTTCCGCCGAGATGTTTGCTTGCTCCGCGTAGTTGTTTGTACGGAGCGCGAATCACCTCGACTTGTCGACGAAGTGAACGGTCCTTCCACAGGGGTGAACGTGCTGGGTCGATTGTGGTGACCTCGTTCATCACGCTGCGAACTGTCTGCAATGTCTCTGGCCCGAGTGAGCCGAGAAGCTTCGGATCGGAAATCACGTCACGTACCTGACGCAACATGCCGAGAGGAATTCGAAGACTGTCCGACATCGCTCCACGCAACATCTCGACTTGTGGTGCCTGCTGCTGTTCATCTTCGACCCGTGCGATGAGGTCGGGGTCGAGTGGCGGAAGTGGCTCAGGAGTTCGCTCGAGGTCGATGAAGTTCAGCGACAACTCGACACCTCCTTGCCCGTCGGTGACCGTGTGGTGCAGTTTCTGTATGAGTGCTCCGCGGCCACCGATCAGACCATCAACGATGAAGAACTGCCAGAGCGGACGCGACCTGTCGAAGGGGTCGGCGACGATGAGCGTGGCCAAGTCGAGTAGTTGTCGAAGTGACCCAGGTTCAGGGAGAGAAATATGTCGAACGTGGTATCGAAGATCGAACGCGGCATCATCGACCCAAAGTGGAGCACCAAAGTTTCCAGGTACTGGTTGCACTTTTCTCCGCAGGCGGGGAAACACATACGACGTGCGCTCGAGTCGCGCAAGTAGGGCATCTGAGTTGATTGGACGATCAAGAATGGTGATGTTTGCGAACGTCGAAGCAAGGTACGGGTCTTTTTCGAGGCGCCACATGAGTGCCTCCGTGTCGCTCATGCGACGCGCTTGACTGGACATGTGACGAACCTAGTTCGGTATGCGTGTGTGTTTGAACTCGTTCATCTCGGGCCATGCGATGTAGTCGAGGATGCGCTCGATGGTCGACGTGGCGACAGCTGCGTCACCAAACGACGGTTTCATCAATCGCACGAAGACCGCTGCATCGCCCACGACGAATGTTGGTACTCCCCATACGCCGTGGCTTTCTGCGTATGCCGTGTGCTCGGTCTTGATGACCTTGAGCGGTCGACCGCTCTCCACATCGTCGGTGGCTGCGGACGCGTCGCCACCCACCTCGGAGATGAATGACTTCAGAATTTGACGGTCGCGAAGACTTCCCCCGGCAGTGTGGCGGTGCTCATACAGCTGGTGATGGAAGTTCAGGAACGCTTCAGGTTGGAGATCGCGAAGTGACACCGAGAACTGCAGGGCATCAATGCCAGTGTCCGTAGCGGGAGCGTCCCATACGTCTGGCATGCCCGCTTCGACGTGTGTCTGGCCGAGACAGAAAGGCAGAAAAGTGACGTCCCAGTCCGCTCCGGCGTGAAGTCCGGTGACGACGTGATCGTGCATGATGCGTCCAAAGGGGCAGCGGTAGTCGTAGGTGAGCGCAAATTTACGGGACATGAAGGCAACAACCATGTGAAGTCCGCAGCTATTCCCGCTACCCCGAAGTCGCAACCCCGAAGTTCTGGTGTGCAACCTGCCTAGATGAGCGCGAGCACCCGAATGGCAACGGCGCCAAGCAGACCGCCAACGACCACGCCACCTAGGACGTCGGTGAAATGGTGGATTCGAACGACCACCCGACTGATTGCAATGATCACCGCGAGCGTGCACCACAGTGCCGCGACTGGCCACCCAGTGAAGGAGGTCAGGACGATCGCTGCGAAGGTTGCCGATGAAGCATGTCCGCTTGGAAAGCTGGAAGTACGCGGTTTTCGTACACGAGTCCGATCGTCGCCGTGCCAGGTGGGTCTGTCCCGTTTGAACAGCCGCTTCACGCCCTGATTCACCACGAGACTCTCGATGCCAAGCGCAATCGACAGTGCTAGTGCATTGCGTAGACGATCGAGACTTCCAATTGCGTAGAGAAGCCCGGCGACGTGCCACACCACACTGAAATCGCCGACATGACTTGCACCAGTAAAGAGCCGTGCCGTTGCATGGGATTGACGCAACGGTTCGAGGAACGCGTTCACTCCGTCATCTAGTCGTTTCACCGCGACTTCAATCCCAATACCACGGGTGCCTCCACGGCGGCACGTGACGGATTGCCGCCGAACTCGGGGCACCACTGCCGGTAGTCGCAGTAGTTGCACAGCGGTCCCTTTTTGGTTCCGAATTGTCCGGTTTCACACGATCTCTTGATTGCTCCATAAATGGCTTTGACGCGCTGCAACTGGAAGTTCACTTTGTTCTCAAGCGGCCTCGTCTCGACAGCCTTGCCATCTTTCAGAAACAGCAGTCGCAGCGCCGCGGGGCTGGATCCCTTTTCTTGTTTGCAGAGCCACGCATATAAGAGCATGGCCTTCATCTTGTCGTCGACGAAGTTGGGTGAAGGGCTCTTACCAGTCTTGTAGTCGACGATGACGAAGTTTCCGTCGTTGTCTCGTTCGAGACGGTCGATGATTCCGGTGAGCTTGAATTCACCCATGGAATGCTCAACCCTCATTTCCATTGCTTCAGGTCGCACGGTGGTGGGGTCTTCCATCGTGAAGTAGGTATCGACCAACTTTCGCACGTCGATCCAGAACGGATGATCAACATCGGAAGTGAGCTCTAGATATGCGAAGTCTTCGTCATTAGGCGCACCGTATTGCACGGCGTCGAACAGATGGCGAGCCATTTCAACTGTCCGCTCGGTACTGTCTTCTTTGAGTAGTAACTCGAGGATGCGATGGACGATCGTCCCTTTGTATTTGTCGATCGTCGGTGGATCGGGGAGTTTCTCAATGTTCACAAATCGGAACTTCAACGGACATGACTCGAATGAACCGATGCGCGACGGCGAAAGTGTAAGAGGTATCGGAAAGGGAGAACCAGATGTCACGAGATGATTCTTGACTATGCGAGTGCGCGCACTGTGCGACCGATGAATCCGGCAAGTTCCTCCGGATGGGTGAACGGCCCGAAATGCCCCATCTCGTCCCATTGCACGTATGTGGAGTTGCCCAGTTGCTCGGAGACGTTCGCGGCGAATCGAGAGGGTTGCAGAGGTTCGGGGCGGCCACACAGCACCCAGGTCGGCACGGTGATGCTCGGCAATTCGTGCCACTCGGGAGCCGCTCCGCCGGTCTCGTATGTGCGGGCCTCGTGTTCCGGTGCGCACTTCAATGTGACGGTTCCATCGGGTTGTCCGGCGAAACCGTGTCGAACATACGACTCGCGAGCAACAGGGTGGAATGAGTTCATCGGAGGTTTACTAGCGAAGTTCGTCAGTGCAGCATCGAAGCTGTCGAACGAGCTGCGCCTCTTGCGCGCACCATCTGCAAGAAAATTCGACGGTGTATCACCGCTCATGGTTGATGGCATCGGTGGAAAGACGATGGGCTCGAAGATAAAGAGAGCTCGAAATAGAGATGGCTCAGCGAGGGCTGCCATGAGGAGCGTGGCTCCTCCCATTGAGTGACCTACCCCGATGAGGCCTGCGCCAGCGTGTCGCTCTGTAGTTGCACGTGCCGCAGCAAGAGCATCATCGCCGTAGTCAGCCCACTTCAGAGTCGCTGGATCGACTTTCTGTGAGTCGCCAAAGCCACGATGATCAAACGCCATGCAGTGCAATTCGGCTCTCAGCACGTCAGCTATCGGCTGCCAACAATGGGCATGAAAGCCTGTCGCATGCGAGAACAACACGGGACTCGAAGAATTCGACGAAGTCGCGGGTGACAACTCATGCAGCGCGATGGACGTGCCATCAGCGCTCGTGACGCTCACGGCATCGCTACAAGTCGCCACGTGATGCTCTGTTTCAATTTCGAATGAAACGTCAGCCCTTCAGAGCGTTGATGAACATCTTGGTTTCGTCCGGCACGCCAGCGGGAATGATGTATCCCTCCGGATCGCGGATCTTGTCCCAGTTGTCACGAACGTCTTCAAGCGAGAGGTTCTTGTTGAAGTAACCCTCGGCCTCACCGATGAACACGCGGGCAACGCGTCCGCCACCGACTGAGTAGACCTCGCCACTCACATCACAGTCTTCGTGTGACAGCCATGCAACGATCGGGGAGATGTACTCAGGCTGCAAACTCTGTCCGAGATTGCCAAGCAATGCCTCGGTCATGCGAGTGAGTGCGAGCGGAGCAATGGCATTGGCCTTGATGTTGTACTTGGCGCCCTCTTGTGCGAGTACGCGAGTGAGTCCGACGAGGCCCATTTTCGCCGCGCCGTAGTTCGCCTGGCCAAAGTTGCCGAAGATGCCTGCCGCTGACGATGTGGACACGATGCGTCCGTAGCCCTGCTCGCGCATGTGCACCCATGCCGGACGTGTCACATTGAAGGCACCCTTCAAGTGGACATCGATGACCGCATCGACCAAGTCTGGTGTCATGTTGTGAAACGACTTGTCGCGCAAGATGCCGGCGTTGTTGATGACAATGTCGACGCGACCGAAAGTATCGATGGCCGTCTTGATGATCGACTCACCACCTGCGGGGGTGCTGACGCTGTCGTAGTTGGCGACAGCTTCGCCACCAGCAGCCTTGATTTCATCGACGACTTTCTGGGCAGCCGAGGTGCTCGAACCAGTTCCATCAACTGAACCACCAAGGTCGTTCACCACGATGAGTGCTCCACGACTGGCGAGGAGAAGTGCGTGTTGGCGTCCAAGTCCACCACCGGCACCAGTGATGACAGCGACTTTTCCGTCGTATCCGAGCTTGCTCATGGGGGGTCCTTTCGTTCGGCGCGGGATTCGCGCCTCGAGTTGGTCAGCGACCGGTCACGCTAGCCCGAGGCGCTCGAGTGCCTCCGACTTGAGCCGCTTGTAATCGAGTTTTCCGTTCGGGGCGCGACCGATGCTGGAGATTTCAAGCACCCGCTTGGGGGCCTTGTATGTGGCGAGTGAGGACTTCACATGTGCGATGAGGGTCGCCTCATCGAGGGGTTGTCCCGACTGGGTCTCGACGAGCGCGGTGATGGCTTCGCCGAAGCGTTCATCTGGAACGCCAACAACAGCTGCATCAGCAACCGACGGATGAGCCTTCAGTACTTCTTCCACTTCTTCTGGGTACACCTTTTCGCCACCGGTGTTGATGCACTGACTTCCACGACCGAGCAATTTGACCGAGCCGTCAGCTTCAACTTCTGCCCAGTCGCCGGGAATGGTGTAGCGAACACCGTCGACCATGATGAATGTGGACGCGGTCTTTGCTTCATCTTTGTAGTAGCCGACCGAAGTACGCCCACGAAGTGCGACGCGTCCGCGCTCGCCCGATCCCGGAACTACCTCGCGACCGTCTTCGGTGATGACTCTGGTGTTCGGCGACAATTTGAACTTCGCAGTCGAGGCCTTGTCCTGTGCGGTCGTCGTCGATGACGCCATGCCGACTGCTTCCGAGGAACCCAAGCTGTCGACCATGATGAGGCGCTCGTTGTGGCGTAGCAGCCCCGCTTTCGTCTCGGCAGACCACATGACACCACTCGAGATGATGACGCGGAGGCTAGAGATGTCCCACTTACCGGGGTTCTCGTCGAGTGCTTTCAGGATCGGCTTGGCAAACGCGTCGCCGACAATCGACATGCTGTTCACCTTGTGTTGTTGCACGGTGTCGAGCAACTCCTTCGGGTCAAAGCTGCGAGATGTCATCGTGCAGACGGACCCCGCGAGAGCCATGTTCCACATCGCATTGAATGCGCCAGTTCCGTGCATCAGCGGAGCAGCAGGAAGATTCACCGGCCCGGGCTTAGCAACTTTCTCATCGAAGGCATTCCAGTCGACGAAGGTGGGCAGTGGGTTCTTCGTGGAGCCATCGAGCGAAGCGACCATGTCGTCTTGCAACCACATCACTCCTTTGGGCATGCCCGTTGTGCCACCGGTATAGAGGAAGTACATGTCGGTTCCGCTTCGGCCCCAGGGTGCGACGACGCGCTCCGAATGTGACTGCGCTGCAGAGTCATATGGGATGGCGAAAGATGGGCATGGCTGCGATCCATCGTCGACCCAGATCCATGTCTTCACGTTCGGCAGGCGGTCCCTCACGTTGATGCACTTGTCGGCGAACGAGCCATGGAAGATGACTGCCACTGAATCGGAGTTCTCGCAGATGTAGACCAGTTCGTCTTCGTTGTACCTGTAGTTGATGTTGACCGGTACAAGTCCAACCTTGAACAGCCCAAACATCGACTCCATGTATTCCGGACAGTTCGTCATGTACTGAGCAACTTTGTCTTGATGAGCGATCCCTGCATCGAGCAGAGTCTGGGCAATCCCGTTTGCCCGCTTGTCGAAATCAGCCCACGTCACATTCCGGTCGCCATGTACAAGCGCTTGGGCCGCGGGGAAGCGAATAGCGACGCGCTCCCACATATCGGCGAAGTTCCAGCCTGCGTTGTCTGGGGAGGGAGTCGAAGAAGTTGCCACCGCGCAAGGATACGAGAGCCGTAGGTGAGAGCGAAAACGACCGAATACTGTGGCGCCGTGCTTGACGTGTCGTCCGCGGTCCTCCCAGGTGACGACGATCCGCGTCGCCAGTTGGTCCGCCGTTGGTTGTCGGGCCATCCAAGTGCCACAGCACGCGAGTTAGCCGAGTCGGGTTACGTAGCACCCCACTGGCCTGAGCCCTACGGCGTGAACGCAGACCCTTTGCTGCAACTGATCGTCGATGACGAATTCAAGCGCGCGGGCGTGACGCGTCCAGCGAACCCAATCGGAATCGGATGGGCAGGCCCAACGCTCCTGTTTGCCGGTACTGAGGAACAAAAGAAGAGGTATCTGCCACCGATGCTCGCGGCAGAGGAGATCTGGTGCCAGTTGTTCAGTGAGCCACAGAGCGGGAGTGATTTGGCGAGTCTTAGTACGAAGGCCGTGCGAGATGGCGATGAGTGGGTGATTAATGGCCAGAAGATATGGACGTCGGGGGCGCATGAGTCACAATTCGGCATTCTGATCGCACGTACCGACACGGCGATGCCGAAACACCGTGGCATCACTTATTTCATTTGCCCCATGGACGCACCAGGAATCGAAATTCGCGGCATCACGTCAATGGCCGGAGCCGCGTCTTTTAATGAAGTGTTCTTCACAGATGTGCGCCTTCCCCATGCAAATATCGTTGGTGAAGTGAACGACGGGTGGCGTCTCGCGAAAGTGACGCTCGGTAATGAACGTGTCAGCTTGTCATCTGGCGGTGTGCTGTGGGGCATGGGGCCATCGGCGGCTGATCTTGTGTCGATTGTTCGTCGTGGTGGTGGAGTCGCAGACGCGACGCTGCGTCAACGTGTCGCAGCGCTGTACACCGAGCATGTCATCTTGGAGTTGATCCGCGCACGCACGTTGACGGCACGTCTTCGTGGTGAGCAGCCAGGTCCGGAAGCAAGTATTCGAAAGATCATCGCTGATGAGCACGGCCAGCGAACGATGATGCTTGCTCGCGACCTCATCGGAGCTGCTGCAATGTTGGTCGGGCCTACGCACGACTCCACTTCTTTGAGTGCACGTTCGTGGTACAGCGGGTTCTTGTTCTCTCGTGCTCTCACGATTGGAGGAGGAACCGGGGAGGTGCAGCGCAACATCATCGGCGAGAAGGTGTTGGGTCTTCCCTCAGAGCCTGATGCAACGGCGTCTGTTCCATACTCCTTGATGCCTCGCTGACGAGGTTGTCTGAGCCCCGTGACGGGTGTAGGTCGAATCGCTCTTACACTCGAAGCCGTGGCAGCCCCCGCCTCAACCAAACGTCGTCGTGTCATGCGCGGCCTCGTCGCCGTATCGTTCATCGCGACAATCGCCGCGTGCTCATCTGGTGACGATTCGAGGCCGACCAGCGACATGTCTGCCGTCAACGATGCAACCACGGTCGCAGCGCATGATCGAGCTCGCGAAGAATGCTTAGGAGGCTCAGTAATCAGTGGCGGCCCGTTGGGTATCGCAACCACGGTCGCACCAATCACGAACCTGGTGGCACTAATCGTGGGTGACTCCGGAGTAACTGTCACTGGAATCGTGCCAGAGGGAACCAACTCTCACACGTTCGAGCCGCCGCCAAGCGTGGCTGCAACTCTTGAAAAAGCAGATGTTGTGTTTATCAACGGCCTTGTTCTTGAGGAGCCAACGAAGGATCTCGCGACTGCGAACATGAAGGCTGGTGCCGTCATCTGCGAATTGGGCACCGCGATTCTTCCCGAGAATCAATACCTCTACGACTTCTCATTCCCAGAAGAAGGGGGCAAGCCCAATCCGCATTTGTGGACCAACCCACCGCTTGCACGCGAATATGTGACACTGATCAGGGATGTACTTGTGACGCGTGACCCAGAAAACAGCGCCAAGTACGAGTCAAATCATGACAATGTGGTGGCGATGATTGACAGTCTCGATGATGCGATGGCGACCGCCACGGCCTCTCTGCCGGTGGACCAGAGAAAGCTGCTCACGTATCACGATGCATACGCGTACTTCGCAAAGACGTACAACTGGACAGTCGTCGGGGCGATTCAGCCGTCCTCGTTCGAAGAGCCAACTCCGAAAGATGTCGCCAAACTCATCGAACAAGTACGAAGTGAGAATGTGAAAGCAGTTTTTGGTAGCGAGGTCTTTCCCTCGCCTGTGCTCGAACAGATTGGTAACGAAGCAGGAGTCGCGTACATCGACGTGCTTCGCGATGATGACCTGCCAGGGGGTCCGGGCGATGTTGAGCATTCGTGGGCCGGTCTCATGCGTTTCGACTACGTCACGATGGTAGAAGCACTCGGCGGCGATGCAACAGCGTTGAAAGAAGTTGACATCTCCGTTGACGTAGAGGACAAGGCCTACTACCCACAATGAACGCTTTAGCGGCCTCGGAAGCACTTGTTGAATGTCATGAACTGACATGCGCATACGACGGGGCCGTAGCGGTCGATGACGTGTCGATGGCGATTCGGCGGGGTGACTTCGTCGGGGTTGTGGGTCCTTCGGGGTCCGGAAAAACCACACTGTTGAAAGCGATTCTCGGTTCGGTGCATCCGGCCAGCGGACACGTACACCGACTGCAGGGTCTGAAGATGGCGTACGTACCGCAAGTTGAGAGTGTGGACTGGAACTTTCCGGTGACAGTTCTCGAGACAGTGGTGATGACGCGCACACGTAACGGTTGGTGGCCGCGTATCACGAAGGACGAGCGGGATGAGGCAGAGCGAGTGTTGCATCGGCTTGGGCTTGTTGATGTCGCTGCGCGACACATTCGTGAACTTTCCGGCGGACAACAACAGCGAGTGTTTATTGCCAGAGCATTGTTCCATCGCCCCGAACTTTTAGTTCTCGATGAGCCGACGTCTGGAGTCGACGTTCGCACGCGACATGAGGTCTTACATTTGCTTGCAGACTTACACGACGAAGGCCTTTCGATCGTGCTGACGACTCATGACCTGAACGGCCTTGCCGCCCACTTGCCCCGTGTGGTTTGTATCAATCGACGAATTGTCGCTGACGGGTCACCGCGCGAGGTTCTCACTCCTGCCGTGCTCGAGCAGACCTACGGGGCTGCAATGGAAGTGCTGATTCATGGTGGAATGCCGGTCGTCTTGGAGAGTGGCGCAGACCACGTCGCACGTCGACTCTCAAATCTGACGACATCTTGACGCAAGGCCACACAATCATGCTCGCGACGTTGTTCGAACCCTTTGGCTATTCGTTCTTTAATAATGGACTTGCAGTCGCGACACTCGCTGGCGCACTGTGTGGCTTGCTCGGCGTGTTCGTCGTCTTGCGCGGCATGAGCTATATCGGACATGGACTCTCGCACGCGGTGTTCGGCGGTGCAGCAGCCTCGGCTGTGGTCGGCATCAACTACTTCTTGGGAGCTGGCATCTGGGCTGTTGTATCAGGGGTGCTCATCGGCCGAATAGCTCGTCGTCGCATCATCGGTGCGGACGCGGCTATCGGAGTTGTCACGACGGCGTCTTTTGCAATCGGCCTGGCATTGTTGAATCGTTACGGACAGGCAAAGAAAAGCATTGAAGCGGTGCTCTTCGGATCGGTTCTCGGTGTGCAACCAGCCGATATCTGGGCGGTCTCAATCGTCGCCGTCTTAGTTGGAATCCTTATTGTCGCCTTCTATCGACGCTTGTTGTTCGCCACTTTCGACCCTGATGTCGCGCAAGTGACCGGCGTCAAGGTCGCCTGGGTCGAAGCACTGGTGATGATGATGTTGTCGCTCACCATTCTCGTCACGATGCGCGTTATCGGAACATTGCTCATCTCGGCGCTTCTCGTTATTCCGGCTGCGACATCTCGGATGTTGACGAACTCGTTTGCGCGCATGCTTTGGATCTCGCCAGTCCTTGGTGCAGTCGCTGGATTTGTGGGGATGAACGCTGCGTACCATCTGGACACGTCGGCAAGTGCCACCGTGATTCTTGTAGCCGCATTCGGCTTCGTGTCGGTGTATGCCGCTACTGGTATTCGTGGCCGTGCGCGCGTGGCACACGTGCATCACATCTGACATCAGTCACGTAACTGCCATTCGACTCCGGACGGAGTGTCGCGAACTTCGACGCCTATGTCGGCGAACGCATCTCGAATGGTGTCAGAGAGGTCGAAGCGTTTCTCGGCTCGGACGATGCCTCGCAGGGAGAGCAGTGCCTCGACGAATGGTGCGACAGTTTCGCGTGGATCACGCGCTCCGCCCACGGCAAGATCGCCAAGGTTGCTGATCATCGAGCGAAGGGTTGCTCGCGCGCGGTCAGCATCGTCGCTTTGCAGTGAATCAGTCGACCACTCTTGCATTGCCTGCTCAAGCTCGAGTGCTGCTCTCACAGCAGCTATCGGGTCACGCGCTTCCAATGCTGCATCGAACCGCAGTCTGCAGTCCGATGTCACCGCAGTGAGCGAGGTTGCAATGACTTCGGCTTGCGATGTCGTAGCTACGTCGACGTCGGACGTCGCTGGCGCGCGAGAACCTCTGTTTGGTTGGGCGGCGGGGTCGCGCAGTAGGTCGAGTGGAAATTCGTCGCGACTTTCAAAAACGCGTGTCTCGCCTTTGTGGCGAATTGTGACAGTGCCGTTACCTGCAACCGTGCAGCAGTCACTGTCGATGTCAATGACGACAGCGGTGTGTTCGTCGACGCCCAATACGAAAGTGTCGTCATCCAGCATGGTCTCAAGCAGGCGAAGACGAGTGTCGCCGAGGTAGCAGTAGCGCGTGTCGTGATTTCCGCCTTCGGCATTGTCAAAGTGGGGGATGACCACTGCGTGTACGCCGATGTCACCAAGAACATTGAGGCCATCGAGAAGTCGGACATCTTCGCCGACTTTGTAGATCTCGTAGACCGGCACGGTGTATTTGCCAAGTGTGAGCGCAGCTGCCGACGCGAACGTGATGATGCCACCCTCGTTGAGCTTTGTGCGGAGCACTTCAGCAAAACGGCTGCCGGACCACTGGCGAAGGGCATAGGTGGGTGATCCAGGTCCGGCAAAAAGGTATGACGCTGAGTCCACCATTCGTAGACCCCGTTCGACCGAAACGGGATCTGCGGCGATATGGGTGTCATGAAGGCGCACCAGTCCGGCAACTTTGGCATCGATGTTGACGCTCACCTTGAAATAATCGATGGCTCGACTGGCGAGTTCGGGTGCGTTCTCCTGGAACCCGAACGGAGTGTCGACGATGACTGCATCGACCGGGGAGGGGAGTTTGGCGACGAGTCGTCGGTGTGTGCTGACCATCGTTGGTGCGGTCTCGCCCGAACCCATGATGGTGAGAATGCGAGGCAACGTACTCATGCGAAGAAACCCTCTGTGATTGCGGCGTGAATGGCGTCGGCGAACTGACGCGGATATTGGGCATGAAGATCGTGGTCAGCACCAATGAACGGAGCCACTCGACTGCGATCGAGGCTCTGCACTGCTCGCTCCAGCGAAGCCCGTTTGTTGTGTGAGAAATCGGAGTCGTCAAGCGCGGGCGCAAACATGACCGGCACAGTGATGTCCGGAAAAAGGTCGTGGGGAGAATGTTCCCACAGACCGCGGAGAATCTTCATGTGTCGATCCCGAGTGAGCCACGGTCGTACCGTCCCATCTGGGAGGTGTTCCATGTTGGCAAGCGTCGCGTCGATTGCATCGTCTGGCCAGTCTGGATGTGTCGCCTTGATGGCAGCCCATAGACGGTCGTATCGCGTGCCAGCGATGTGAGGAGGGGCAAGTTGGCTGGCGCAGTCTTCCCAATCTGGAAAGGCGGACTTCAAGTCGATGGTTCCTCCATCGACTGCACACACTCCGCGAATTCGCTGTGCGTGTTTCCATGCGAGGTGAACGACGATGTTTCCACCCCATGACTGTCCGATAACAATCGGACGCAACCACGTTGCATCGTTGGTCGTGAGCGAGTCGATAACAGCAGCAAGGTCATCGGTGACAGTGTCCATGTCGTAGCCATCGTCAGGTTTGTCGCTGGTGCCATGACCACGTTGATCGATGGCCACCACGCCATGGCCGAGAGCGCTCAAGCGGCGCGCGGCGCCGTCCCAGAGTTGCGCGTTCGAAGCAAGACCATGCACCATCACAATGGGCGTGCCAGTCGGGTTCGGAGTGCCCCACATGCGACAACTGATCTCAAGCTCAGGAGTGAGATGAATACGGATAATGGTTGGTGTGCCGGCGGACGAAAGGTCATGGGGCGACTGATGCACCATCGCATTGTCGCAGGGCCGAGCGGAAAAACAACCGCAAGCAGGGCTCGGGTTCTGTGTGTCGTCAGCCAGAACCTAGGGTGAGGGCACTGTACGGAGGTGCACATGAAGTTGGCGATGATGTTGAACTACGCCGGCGGATTCAAGGAATCTGTCGACCAAGTCGTTGAACTGGAAAAAGCAGGTCTTGATCAGGTGTGGGTGCCCGAGGCGTACAGCTTCGATGCGATTTCACAAGTGGGCTATCTGGCCGCTCGAACGGAGCGAGTGGAAATCGCAACGGGCATCTTGAACGTGTACTCACGTACGGCAACGCTCATGGCAATGACGGCAGCTGGTTGTGACTACGTCAGCAATGGTCGATTCATACTCGGCCTTGGCGCATCTGGACCTCAGGTCGTCGAAGGTTTTCACGGCGTGCCCTACGAGAAGCCAATGCAGCGCATCAAGGAATACATCGATGTTTGTCGCGAAGTGTGGAAGCGTGAAGCGCCGCTCAACTATGACGGCAAGACAGTGAAGGTGCCGTTGCCTGCCGGACAGGGGACAGGTCTCGGCAAACCACTCAAGATCATCAATCATCCGGTCCGAAAGACGATTCCAATCTGGTGGGCATCACTCAAGGACAGGAGCATCGAAGCAACCGCGGCCTATGCCGATGGTTGGTTGCCAATTATGTTCATTCCCGAGAAGTACGACCAAGTGTGGGGTGCGTCCCTCAAGTTGGGTTTTGCGAAGCGTGATTCATCGCTCGGAAAACTCGAGATCGCTGCGGGCGGGATGCTCGCCATTGACGACTCGCTGACCGGCGAGACCAAGCACAAGATTCTCGACTTCGCTCGACCTGGAGTGGCGTTGTACGTGGGCGGTATGGGTGCTCGCGGCAAGAACTTCTACAACGACATTGCAGTCGCGTACGGCTACGCAGACGAGGCACGCATGATCCAAGATCTGTATCTCGACGGCAAGAAGGACGAAGCAGCAAGCCATGTTCCATCTGAGTGGCTCGACCTGTCAAACCTTGTCGGCCCGCGGTCGTTCATCAGAGAACGCGTGGCAGCTTTCAAGTCCGCCGGGGTCACTGTGTTGAACGTGAATCCCGTCGGGCCGAACGCAGTCAAGACAATCGAGACACTTCGCTCCATCGTCGACGAGGCCTGAGGTCACTGTGGGCGTCCCAATCAACGGAACCGTTGCCCCCGGATGGGAGCCTGTTCGTGATGTATTCGTTGCGAACTTCGAAGCTCAAGGTGAAGTGGGAGCCGGGGTCAGCATCGTCCATCGTGGTGAGTGCGTCATTGATTTGCTTGGTGGCTACACCGACAAGACAGATTCTATTCCGTATTCACAAGACACCTTGCAGCTCGTGTTCAGCACCACGAAGGGAATTGCCGCTATTGCGCTCGCCATGCTTGTCGAGAGGGGACAAGTGGACTACGACGATTTCGTCGTCGACCACTGGCCAGAGTTCGGGCAGCACGGCAAGAACACGGCAACTGTCGCCCAGCTGGTTTCACACCAGTGTGGGCTGTACGCAGTCGATGGTCCTTTGACATTGGATGAAGCGCTCGAGTGGGACCTCATCACTTCGCGTCTTGCGGCAACCGCACCACGATGGCCAATCGGCACCGCGCACGGATACCACGCACTCACATACGGCTGGCTGATCGGTGAGGTCATTCGCCGCGTCGATGGACGCTCACCCGGTCGATTTGTGCAAGAAGAGATCGCCGGACCTCTTGGAGTTGAGATGTACATCGGTCTGCCTGGCGAACACGAGCCCCGAGTCTCTCCCGTCACGACTCAACGTGCGACGAAGAAGGAATCGAAAGTCGATCCGAAGGTTGCGGCGATGATCGAAAAGTTCATGGGCCCGGGGACACCTGCACACGATGCACTGTCGCTCAGTGGAGTGTTCGGAGAAGGTGCGTTCAACCAGCCACGTGTTCGCGCTGCGGAAATTCCTGCCGCGAACGGAATCACAAACGCCCGTTCATTGGCGACCATCTATGCCGCAACCTTGCGCGAGGTGAACGGTGTTCGTCTGTTGTCAACAGAGATCCGCGAACGCGCGGCGCGCACTGTGACTCCGGAAAACGAACCTGACAAGTGTCTCGTGTTGGGCACAACCTTTGGTATGGGATTTATGACAAGTGGACCGTTCGTACCTATGGCAGGTCCGGGAAGTTACGGTCATCCAGGAGCGGGAGGATCCGTGGCCTTCGCACAGCCATCTCGCGACTTGGCGTTTGCCTATGTCATGAATGCGATGTCAGCAAACCTTGCTGGTGACCCGCGCTCGCAGGCACTCATCAAGGTTGCATCGTCGGTCGCAGATTCGCTCTGAGCGTTCGGGTGAACATCAGATAGGTGATGCTCGCGGCTGCGGCTGCTGCAGCAAAGATAGCGATTGTTGGGCGCACGCCGATTGAGTCTGATGTGACGCCTGCAAGGATGCTCGTGACGCTCAACATCAACGTCACGAGTGCAAAGTCGCCCGCCATCACTCGGCCACGCAGAGCGTCTGGAGATTCCATCTGTAGCCCATACGTGGACAGGGTCCATTGAGCACCGCCACCAAGGTGGGCGAGCGCGACAGCAATTCCAGCAATGACAATGGAAGGTGAGACTGCTGCGCCGACGTAACACACAGAAAACACGAGCCCCGAAATTCCACAGATATGCAGAATTCGTCGCATGTCGCCACCAGCCATGCGTGCGGCGATGATCGGCCCGAGGCCACTTCCGATTCCACGTGCTCCGAAGAGCAGCCCACGTCCGGTGTCACCCGCGTCGAAGGCACTCGAGGCGAGGACTGGAATCTGACTCACGATGCCTGCACCTACCGCAAAGGTGAGCTTCGAACACATGAGCGCAAAGATCACCTTGTCTTCTCGCGCAAGTTGAACCGCTTCCTTCATGTCGCGCATTGGCCGCATCCTTTGCGATGCGTGTTCTGGCGATCTCTCTTCTTGCATTGCACCATGCACGAGTGCGACCATGCCGGCAGCAACGAAAAACGTGATCGAGTCTGTGATGAACGACGCAGTACGTCCGAAGATGTCGGCATAGACGCCACCGAGCGCAGCACCGACAGCGAGCATGACTCCCCATGTGCTGCCAAACAGTGAGTTCGCGAGTCGCAAGTCATCCTCGTTGTCGACGAGATTTGGTACCGCGGCTTCCGTGGCCGGACGAACGAATGCTGCAAGACCCGAAATCATGCACTGTGCGAGGAATGCAATCCATACGCCTACAGAGTCCGCGAGAAGTAGTGCGAGCGCGGCAACACCCTGGCCGAGCGAAACGAGTACAAGAATTCTCTTCCTGTCGAACCGATCTGCGGCTGCGCCGGCAACTGGTGAGAGAAGAAACGATGGCAAGGTGAGCGACACCAACACCAACGACACGAGAAACTTCGAGCCCGTGAGGTCTTCGACGAGCCCTGCAAGTGCGACAAAGGTGAACCAGTCGCCAAGGTACGACACAACCTGGGCGATGAAAAGATTTCGGACGTCGCCGTTACGGCGCAGAAGAGAGAACACGTCAGCGCACGTGACGCATCGTGCGCGAGAGAGCTTGTTCGGCTTCTGAGACGATGCGGCGTACCAGTTCGCCGGCGGGAACCAATGAGGTGATGGCACCGGCACCTTGGCCTGCTGGCATGAATTCCATTTTCGGGTCGGCGATGACACCGTCGGATGGTCCGAGATGGTTGACCCCCGCACGACTGGAGATGATGAACTGCTCTGGGAACGACTTCAGTTCCTCTGGGTGCTCCTCAAATCGCTGTGTCCAATCGGTGCGCACAACGCGACAGGTCTTGCCCGTGTACGCGCGAGAAACGACGGTGTCGTCTTCGGCCATTGACAGCAGTGTCTCTTTATAGCCAGTTGCAGTGCGAGCTTCAGGCGTGGCGATGAAACGCGTTCCCATCCACACTCCGTCAGCACCAAGTGCAAGTGCAGCTGCAAGTCCTCGTCCGTCGAACAATCCGCCAGCAGCGACGACTGGAACTTTGTCGCCCACCGCATCGACGACTTGCGGTACGAGCGACATCGTGGCCACTGTTCCTGTGTGTCCACCGGCTTCGGTTCCTTGTGCGACGACGAAATCACAACCAGTTGCAACCGCAGCAATTGCATGGCGAACTTTCCCGCACATCGAGCCGACCAAGATGTTGTGCTTGTGCAGTTCGGTGATGACATCACGTGGCACACCGAGCCCAGCGACGTAGATTCGCGCACCTCCGGCGATGATCTCGCGTACGCCGTCTTCAACATGTTGTGGTGATGCGGTCAACAGATCGACGCCGAAAGGCTTTGAAGTGAGTTTCTTCACCGCTTCTATCTCGCTGCGCAGCGTGGCCATGTCCATGGTCGAGGCACCGAGCGTGCCAATGCCGCCAGCCTCGGACACCGCTGCGACAAGAGAGTGATACGACACCCCGCCCATGCCGGCGAGCATGACCGGTACGTCGATGTCGAGAAGTTCGGTGAGGCGGGTGCGCATGGGAGCCAACCGTAGTGCCCAGACTTCAGTCGACGAATGCCCCAGGACGTCGGAGGAATCCTCTGTGCCATCGGCGAGGCGTGAAGAGTGCCGCACGCGGTTCGTCTTCGAACATCCAGCGCGCAAAGTTGCGGCGTGTCCATGAGTTCAAATCCACAATTCTCAACGCGCCTTCTGCGCCGCGGCGATGGGCCAGCACGCGACCTAGTCGGCGTGACATGCGATGGTCCGCATAGAAGTGGTGATCGATCATTGCTTCGTATTCCGCACACACGCGTGACGCATCGGTGGTGTGACCGAGTATGGCTCGGGCGGCAAGTTGCCCTGTGAGAAGGGCCTGACCAATACCTTCGCCGGTGAGTGAGTCGGTCGCACACACGGCATCGCCGATGAAGAGCACTCGACCGACTGCTTTCGTCGCATCATCGACGCGAGCAGGGATTGGCCATGCGGTGTGCCTGTCTTCGTATACCGCCTCTGGGCCAAGTGCTTCAACGACGTGAGGCCGTGACTTGAGTTCCTCCCACACTTTCTTCATGAACTGCACTCCGTGAGCCTCATCGCGCAACACGCCGAAGCCGATGTTTGCCCTGTTGCCGGGAAGCGGGAAAGACCAGGCGTATCCGGGTAGTAGGTCTGGTTCGAACCACACGATCAGTTTTTCTCGCGCCTCACCGGTGACATTGCTGACATATTGACGGAACGCGTGCCACTCGCCGAGGTAATTGTCGAGACCGACACCAAGATGTTTGCGAATGGGTGACCACATGCCATCTGCAGCAATGAGGAAGTCGGATTCAAGCGTCACCGTGTCACCGTTCGGTGTGATGCACGACATCACGATTGTGTCATCGTTCTTTTCGATTGATTGAAAGGACGTGCCTTCGCGAACGTCGACACCGGAGCTCTTGGCTTGAGAGAGAAGCGCGTTGTCAAGTTGTACGCGAGGGGCGATAGCAGCGAACAGACCGTTCGACTTCGGCAAGTCGAGCGACACCATTCTTCCGGCTGGTGTGCGCAACTTCACCTCGTCACATGGTTGCCAGTCAGACACTTGGCTTCGATCGAAGTTGAGCTCGTCAAGAATGCGCAGTGCTCCGGTCGTCAGTCCGTCGCCACAGCACTTGTCGCGCGGGAACTGTGCCTTATCGATCAGCGTCACCCGTACGCCTTGTTTGGCAAGGGTGATGGCCGCGGCACATCCGGAGGGTCCACCGCCAACGATGGTGACTGAGAGGGGCACGGCGACAGAGGTTAGGTCCGTGCTGTCAATAAGTCCCCTCGGAGCAGACGTTCCTATGATGAACAGGCAGAAGAAACTCTTCTCAAAGACAGGGGACGTGAACGATGGCTCGGTTATGCGAAGGACGTGTTGCGGTCGTCACTGGTGGTGCACGAGGAATCGGACGCGAACACTCGCTCAGCCTCGCTCGTCATGGTGCGAAGGTCGTGGTGAACGACCTCGGTGGAAATATCGACGGTACGGGGGGCGACAAGTCGGCAGCCCAAGCAGTCGTCGACGAGATCAAGGCGATGGGTGGCGAGGCGGTGGCCAATGTCGACGACGTGTCCACCTGGGATGGAGCAAAGCGCCTTATCGACACTGCTGTGGAGTGTTACGGGGACCTTCACGTGGTCGTCAACAACGCCGGCATTCTTCGTGACCGAATGCTCACCAACATGTCTGAAGAGGAATGGGACGAGGTCATCAGGGTTCACCTGAAGGGAACTTTCGCTCCTGCGCGACACGCTGCGGCGTATTGGCGTGAACAGCACAAGGCTGGAAAGCCAGTGAGTGGTCGCATCATCAACACCACGTCGGTATCAGGTATCTACGGCAATCCAGGTCAAACGAACTACGGCGCAGCAAAGGCCGGTATCGCATCGTTCACGATCATTGCGGCACTCGAGCTGGCTCGCTACGACGTGACGGTCAACGCCGTCGCGCCGGTGGCTCTCACGCGGATGACCGAGAACCTGAGTGCACCGCCGGCAAATGACGCCGAGCGTGACGTGCGTTCACCTCGGTGGATCGCGCCCATCGCGACATGGCTTGCATCGGCAGAGTCGGCGCACGTGACTGGTCGTGTCTTCGAAGCAAGTGGTCGCGTGCTCGCAATCGCCGAAGGTTGGCATCGTGGGCCGCGCACCGAACCGAACGACAATCCAGAGTCATTGGGGCCGATTGTCGAAGAATTGCTGTCCAAGGCGCGTAAGAACGCAGGTATGGACGGCGAAGACGGACACCCGCCTCAGCCGGCCTGATCTCGTCACAGTTTCATCACACAACATCACACAGGGAGACACACGAACATGCCACTTAATCCTGAAGCCGTTGGAGCAGTCGGCGAGCCAGGTGAAGCCACCTGGACCAGCAAAGATGCGCTGTTGTATGCAGTCAGTGTCGGTGCGGGTACCGATGAACTGCAGTACGCAACCGAGAACACAAAGGACGTATCTCAAAAGGTGCTTCCCACATTCCCAGTTGTCGTGACATCGGGCGGCATTGGCGCAATGTCGAAGATCGGATCGTTCAACCCAGCGATGTTGGTGCATGGTCAGCAGGCCGTTACGTTGCATCGACCGATTCCGGTGTCGGGCACGGCCGTTCTCACTGGTCGAATTGTTGCGATGCACGACAAGGGCAAGGCTGCGGTGGTCGTGACCGCGACCGACGCAGTTGATAAGGCTGATGGAAAGCCACTGTGGACGTCGACCAATTCACTTTTTATTCGTGGTGAAGGTGGATGGGGTGGCGACCGTGGGCCAAGTGGTCCACAGAATGTTCCGCCCGATCGAGCAGCCGACTTTGAGGTGACCTATCAGACGTCGAAGGACCAAGCGCTCGTCTACCGCTTGAATGGCGATCGCAACCCACTGCATAGCGATCCGTCGTTTGCAAAAATGGGTGGCTTTGACCAACCAATTCTTCACGGTCTATGCACCTACGGTTTCACTGGTCGTGCATTGCTTCACTCATTGTGTGGTGGTGACTCGGACAAGTTCCGTCATATCGAGGGTCGGTTCGCATCTCCCGTGCTTCCTGGTGAAGCACTGACCGTGCGTATTTGGAAGACAGCGAATGGCGAGGCGGTGTACACCACGTCGGTTGGTGATCGAGTGGTCCTCGATCAAGGACTCGTGCGCTTCGACTAAGCGAGTAGTGGCTTCAATCTCGTGGCGATGGTCTGCACATGACGCATGACCATGTCTTCCGACATGCCGGCTATCGATGCCCATAAGAACATGGTGTCGACGGGCGCGTCAGATGCAGTGCGTTTCATGTGGTCAGCGATGATGTCGGCTGTTCCGTAGGCGAATGACGACATAGACGAGCTCTCCGGTTTGTTGAGGAGTCGCTCCGGGTCCACCGGTCGAGGGGCGGGGTAGTCGGTGCCCTCAACGCCGGCCGCTTTGTACGAGTCGAACATGTGTCGTACATGTTCGCGCACGACCGGCCAATCACGCTCGGGGTCATCTGTTACGAAACCTTGAATTGAACCACCCATACGTGCAATCGAGAGGTCGTGACCGGCCTCTTCAAGACCGGCTTTGTAGTGAGGCCACATCTCACCTTTTGGTGTGAGGAGTCCTTCACCCAACAGCCCCGCGCGGCGTGCTCCCTGCGGCCCGCCATAGCCCATCCAAATTGGAATGCGTCGTTGGATCGGCTTTGGGGTGACTGGTGAGTCGGTTGACCACATGTGTCGAATCTCGCGCGCACGGCTGTCATTCGTTGAATAGCGGGTCGAGAGGTTTGCGCCGTAGAGGTCGAATTCAGGAACGCGGTAGCCGGCGCCAAGTCCTAATTCGAGTCGACCATTACTGAGGATGTCGACGATGGCAGCATCTTCAGCGAGCGCGGCGGCAGGTTGGAGCGGCCCCAACAGAATGGCTGTGCCGATCCGTATCGACTTGGTGCGAGCCGCGACGGCGGCGGCCATTGTCAGCGGACGGGGGAGATAGCCATCAGCAAAGAGGTGGTGTTCCGAGAACCACACCGAATCAATTCCGAGTCGCTCGGCCTCTTGGCACACCTCGATCGCGAAGTCGTAGACGCGATTGATGGGTCGTTGGAATTGTTCCGGGTTCCGTAAGTCGAACTGAAGACCGATTTTCACTCGGGTCATCTTGCCAGATGTGTCAGTTGCCGACGGCTTTCGTTCAGAAAAGTGTGAGGTCAGCCGGCTTGTTGCCACGAAGGATGTCGTAGTCCACTTCGACGCATGTGATCTCGCGGGTTTCGGCCAGGGTTCGTGCCTGAGGTTTGATGCTTTGGGCAACAAAGATTCCCCGCACACCACCTAACGCAGGATCGCGGCGCAGATACTCGAGGTATCGCGCCAGTTGTTCGACGCCGTCGATGTCGCCGCGGCGTTTCACTTCGATGGCCACGGTGTCTCCGTGCTCATCGCGACACAGAAGGTCGACCGGCCCAATAGCGGTCTGATACTCACGACGGATCAGACGCAACCCAGACTCGATGTGCTCCGGTAAAGCAGCAAGCAATTCCTGTAGATGAGCCTCGACTCCGTCTTTCGAGAGTCCTGGGTCATCACCTAGTTCATGGGCTGAATCGCTCAGTACTTCATGAAAATAGATGGTGAGAGTCTCGCCCTTTGAGTTTGTGACTTCCCAACGATCGTCATGTTCCACGATGGTGTTTGGCGCATTCATCCAGTTCAGTGGCTTGTAAGCACCGCCATCGGCGTGGATGGCCACACAGCCGTCAGCTTTCACCATGACGAGGCGGTTGGCTTCAGGAAGAGTCGACTCGAGTCGACCGGCGTACGACACAGAACACCTTGCTATGACGAGTCGCATTGTCACCTCCTCCGACACGCACAGACGTGCAGTGCTCACTTCAAATGTAGAGAGGTCGTCAGGAGACGACGTAATCGCGCATGCGCCTTTGGATGAGTTCTCGTCGTTTCTGAAGTTCGCGATAGGTAAGCGAATTTGTGGCCACATCGACGCCGAGGCTTGCCTTGACGCTGTCGAAGTTGAACTCGACGGCGGTGGGATCGATGCCCAGTTCCTTCCCGAGGCGCTCACCATGTCGCTGGGTGAACACGATCGTGATGTTGGCAACTTCGGCGAGAAGGTCAAGATCAGGGGCAAGACGAGCGATTGCGCCGTCGAGAAACACCATGTTCTTCACGTACAGCATCAATTCCTTCGGCAACTTCGCGCCGTAGGCGAGCAACGACTTCACGACGCGCTGAACTTCTTTTACCAATTCCTCACCAGACAATGTCGTCGGGTCGATGGGTTCGGCAAGTCGCAAGTCGACGATGACATCGTCAATGACGGTATCGAGCGGTAAGGCGCCGAGGTCGCGAAGTGCCGCAACTTGGCCACGAAGATCGTTGGTCGTGGCAGCAAGCATCAGCTTCAGAAAAGCCAGACGCCGCATGTCGCTCAAGCGACCGACAATGCCGTAGTCGAGAAGCGCGGTACGACCGTCGGCCATGACGAACAGGTTTCCGCCGTGCAGGTCGCCGTGAAACACGCCACGGATGAGCGCACCTTCCATGAAAGCGATCATGCCGGTACGAATCACCGCTTCGGTGTCGATACCCGCGTTCTGCATTCCTGCCACGTCATCGAAGTTGAAACCCTCGAGCCGTTCCATGACGAGGACACGCTTCGCTACTAGGTCTGGGTGTGGACGAGGCACCACATAGCCATCTTGAGCCAACTCTCGCAACATGGTTGCAACATCAACCATGTTCGCGGCCTCCATGCGAAAGTCGAGTTCTTCAACAATTGTCTCGGCAAACAACTCGACCAGTGCAGGCGGATTTGCAAGTGCTGCCACGGGGATACGGCCGATCATTAGTGGCGCAATCCATGACATCACCTTGAGGTCCTCACGCACACGTTCTGACACCGAAGGCCGTTGCACCTTCACCACGACGTCCTCGCCTGTGCGAAGTGTGGCTCGGTGAACTTGAGCAATGGATGCTGCCGCCAAAGGAATGGTGTCGAATGTGGAAAAAACGTCAGAGAGACGTGCGCCAAGGTCGCGTTCCACTGTGCGCAAGACATCGCTGAACGACTCGGCCGGCACTTGGTCACGACACTTCTTGAATTCTCCGACGAGCTCTTCGGGGAACAAGCCCTCGCCACTACTGATGATTTGAGCCAACTTGATGTAGGTGGCACCGAGTTTTTCAATTGCGATTCGCAGCCTGCGCGACAAGTCTGCTCGTGACTCTTCGGGAGTCTCGAAGGACTTCATCCAGAGGAATCCACGTCTACGTAGGTACCAAGGGGTGATTGCGCGACCAAGCTGGTACACGACGACCACAAGTCGGCGAAGGGGCGGAATGGCACGTCGACGCGTCAGAGTCGGTACTTCATGCTGAGCGGCCGCACGAAGTTCGATGGCTACGTCGGTCCACGACGACCCTGACCGGTCAAGTATCCACGGCGGTTGATCTGAGAATGCACCGAAGGCCAAATCGGCCGCCGGAGCATGGGGGGTGTCGCTCACATCCGAAGTCTGCCTGTTTTCAACTATTCGCGTCTGGTCGTGAGGACGATTACCGATGTGACGGGAGTTATTGTCACGCGGATGAACGCACACGTCGACGACGCACGAATGCCCGGACCGCTCGCAGGCGTGCGAGTCGTCGAGTTGGGCGTGATGGTTGCAGGTCCCGCTGCTGGCGGAGTCATGGCTGACTGGGGTGCTGACGTCATCAAGATTGAGTCTCCGACGGGGGATCCGTTGCGTCATATCTTCAAAGCACTGGGAACCGTTGGCGACATGCCAACTCCACCTTTCGAGATGGACAACCGTGGTAAGCGCTCGGTGACACTTGACGTGACAGCCGACGACCAGCGCGCGACATTGCTGTCGCTCATCGCAGATGCAGATGTATTTCTCACGAATGTTCGTTTGCCTTCGCTGGTTCGACTGGGGCTCGACCCCGAATCGCTGACTGAAAGATTTCCGAACCTCATCTATGCGCTGCTCACGGGGTATGGCCAAGAGGGTGCCGATGCCGCACGTGCCGGATATGACGTCGGTGCGTTTTGGGCGCGCTCCGGATTGGCGCAGAACACGGTGCCGTTAGATGCGTATCCGTCGATGCTCGGTGGTGGGGTGGGCGATCACGTCACAGCGATCACGTTGGTGTCTGGAATCGCTGCCGCATTGTTCGACCGAACTCGGACCGGACGCGGGCGCTTGGTGCACACGAGTCTCTTACGGGCTGGCCTATATGCAAACAGTTGGACGCTCGGCGTACATCTTCGGTTCGGTCGCGTCGAGAGTGCACGCCATCGTGAAGACAGTCGAACGCCGCTGATCAACCCGTATCGCACCGGTGATGGTCGGGGACTGTGGTTGCTTGGCCTTGAAGCTGACCGTCATTGGCCGAACATCGTGCGCGCAATTGGTCGTGAGGACTTGTTTGACGATCCAAGGTTTGCGACCGCGACAAGTCGCAAAGAGAACGGTGGCGAGATTGTGGCAATGCTCGACGAGGTGTTTGCTCGCTACACACGTGACGAGCTGACGAAGATCTTTGATGAACACGATGTGTGGTGGGCGCCTATCAACACAATCGCCGATGCGCTCGAGGATCCTCAGGTACTACTGAACGAGGGTCTCGTTGACATGACTCCTCGCGAGGGTGATGCACCGTTCAGAGCGGCAAATAGTCCGATTGATTTCGGCGGTTACACGGTCCGCCCCGGGGCGGTGCCAACGCTCGGGGAACACGAACCGCGCTGGTGACGTGCGTGTTGGTGCGCGCCACGAGACACACGAGTCAGTTGCGTTTGCCCCACAAGGACTCGAGTACAGGTTCAGCGAGTTCTTTTCGACACACGAGAAAGTCGGGAAGCCAGGTGTCACGGTCGTTGTACACGAGTGGCGTGCCGTCGATGCGACTCACGTGAAGTCCCGCAGCTGCAGCGACAGCTGCGGGTGCTGCTGAGTCCCACTGGTGCATGCCACCGTCGTGAACGTAAATGTCGGCTTCATTCATAACAATCGACATCGCCTTTGCGCCGGCGCTTCCGAGACGTAGTGCTTCGCAGTTCAGGTCTTCGGCAACGATGACGGCGCAGTACGGAGCGCGATTGCGTGACGTCACCAGTCGCGGTCGTTCAGATTGTCGTGGCTCAATGATCGGCGCAGGCTCTGTGCAGAACACTTCGTCAATCGCAGGAAGAGACACCGCTGCTGCAGCAAGCGCTCCCTTTTCCCAGAGTGCAACGTGGACTGCCCAATCGGCGCGACCCTCGCCGTATTCGTTGGTTCCATCCAGGGGATCGATAATCCAAACACGTTCTGCCGACAAACGACGCGCGTCATCGGCCCCCTCTTCTGACAACACCGCATCATGTGGCCGAGCCTCGCGCAATCCGGTCATGAGAAATCGGTGTCCGAGCATGTCACCGGTATCTTTGAGGGTCCACGTGGTGGTGCCCTTTGCGACAAGAGACGTTCGATGGGCGAGTAGTTGCTTACCTGCCTCGCGTGCAAGAACGCTTGCCAATTCATGGTCGTTCAGATTCCGCCATGTCGACATGTTGATGGCTGCGTCGGTCACTGCATACCGCGTACCAGAGAAATGGTGTCTTTCACCAGCTGGCGCGCAGTTTCTTCATCGGCACCTTGGGCGACAAGTTCAGTGATTCGCATTTCGATGCGCTCGGCGAGTGCATCGCTGAACACGTCGACACGCTGCGTACGTGTGACTGCAGTCGCTGCGAGCAGTACGACTGCAGCTAGTGCTGTCGTACCACCGAAGGTGAGAACCCATCCCTCGTTGTTGCCCGCAATGGATGACACGATCATTCCGGCGATACCACCCACGAACACGAAGGCGCACAGCAGTCGTAGAGGCTTCACGATTCCGCCGGTCACCTGGCGAGTGGCTTGTACTTGATGCGGTGAGGTTGCTCTGCGGCAGAGCCAAGTTCCTTGCGTCGCCACGATTCGTACTCACTGAAGTTGCCTTCAAACCAACGCACTTGGCTGTCGCCCTCGAAGGCAAGGACGTGTGTCGCAATGCGGTCGAGGAACCAGCGATCGTGGCTGATGACGACTGCGCAGCCAGGGAATGATTCAAGGGCATCTTCGAGTGCACGCAACGTGTCGACGTCGAGGTCGTTCGTGGGTTCGTCAAGCAAGAGCACGTTTCCGCCGCGCTTCAACAGCTTGGCGAGGTGTACACGGTTGCGTTCTCCGCCAGACAGGTCGCCGACGCGCTTTTGTTGGTCGCTGCCCTTGAAGTTGAAACTGGCCACATACGCACGGCCGTGAATTTCGCGTCCACCAACCTTCATGTGTTCGACGCCACCTGTGATCTCTTCGTAGACCGTTGCGTCGTCGTTCAACGAATCACGACTTTGGTCGACGTAGCTGAGAACGACTGTGTCGCCGACCGTGATGTTGCCCGACGTGGGTGCTTCCTGGCCTGTCAGCATGCGAAAGAGAGTGGTCTTGCCTGCACCGTTTGGCCCGATGATGCCGACGATGCCAGCAGGCGGCAATGAGAAGGTCAAGTCTTCGATGAGGAGTCGGTCTCCAAAACCCTTGCGGAGATTCTCGACCTTGATGACGGTGTCACCAAGACGTGGTCCGGCAGGAATGGCAATTTCGAGACGGTCGGGGCCACGTTCGGCAGCGAGCGCTTCGGCGTGCAATTTGTCGTATGCCGCGATTCGCGCTTTCCCTTTTGCTTGACGCGCTTTCGGCGACATCTTCACCCACTCGAGCTCGCGAGCGAGAGTTCGTGCGCGAGACTCGCTCTGCTTTTCCTCTTGAGTAAGTCTCGTTTGTTTCTGCTCGAGCCATCCGGTGTAATTGCCTTCGAAGGGGAACCCACGCCCACGATCAAGTTCGAGAATCCACTTGGCCACGTTGTCCAAGAAGTATCGATCGTGAGTGATGGCGACGACTGTGCCGTGGTATTCCTGCAAAAAGCGCTCAAGCCAGTCAACGCTCTCAGCGTCGAGGTG
>DCZD01000022.1:121599-122652 GCA_002331255.1 Acidimicrobiaceae bacterium UBA2093
GCCACCCGACGTCGCTCGCCACCGGACAACGTCGTCACATCTGCATCGTTTGGGGGGCATCGCAATGCGTCCATGGCGATTTCGACGTTGCGTTCAAGGCTCCATGCATCGGTTGCTGCGATTTTGTCTTCTAAGTCAGCCTGCAATGCTCCGACCTTCTCGAAGTCCGCATCGGGGTCACCCCACATAGCCATGACCTCTTCGTAGCGAGCAAGCACATCTCGAATAGGAGCAACGCCATCCATGACGTTGCCGAGAACGTCCTTTGCCGGGTCTAGTTGAGGCTCTTGTTCGAGCAACCCGACGGTGAATCCAGGGGTAAGTCTGGCTTCACCGCTGAAGCCGTCATCGACTCCGGCCATGATGCGCAGGAGAGAGGACTTACCCGAGCCGTTCGACCCGATGACCCCAATTTTTGCGCCGGGATAGAAGGACAGCGAGATGTCCGCCAGCACGGTGCGGTCGGGTGGGTAGAAACGGCCGAGCTTGTAACAGGTATAGATGAACTCGTGAGCCACTGTGCTCTCAAACTACCCGCCGACAGTCCCCGCGGGCTTGTCGATGCGGTGATACCGTTTTTTCGCCCGTCGGCAAGGCGGCGCATCACCAAGGGGGATACCCAACAATGATTGCTCTCGAACTTCTTACTCGCGACTACCTCGGCAACTTTGCCTTCAGGTGGTTGCATATCGTGGCCGGCATCTGCTGGATCGGGTTGCTGTACTACTTCAACCTTGTACAAGTTCCTGGACTTGCCGGATACGGCGACGAAGGCAAGGCACGCAACATCACCATCGACCAGATTGCTCGCCGGGCGCTCTGGTGGTTCCGCTGGGCAGCCATTGCCACGTTGGTAACAGGCATTCTCATCACCGGGCTAGTGGAGAACTACTTCGAGAACTTCATGGGCGAGGGAAGCAGTGCCGGTATCGGACATGACGTCGCAATTGCAGTCGGGATGGTTCTTGGAATTCTGATGGCAGCGAACGTGTGGATGGTCATCTGGAAGAACCAGAAGGTCGTGGTGGCGAATGCCGCCAACGTATTGGCCGG
>DCZD01000022.1:122760-145734 GCA_002331255.1 Acidimicrobiaceae bacterium UBA2093
CTGATGGCAGCGAACGTGTGGATGGTCATCTGGAAGAACCAGAAGGTCGTGGTGGCGAATGCCGCCAACGTATTGGCCGGGAAAGATGCAGATCCTTCAGCACCCGGCGCAGGGCGCAAGGCGCTACTCGTGTCACGTCAGAACTTCATCTTCTCGTTCTCGATGCTCTTCTACATGGTTGGCGCTGCACACTTCTACAGCGGGGCATTTGGCGATGCGACGTCGAGCAATGCGTGGACGTTCTTCATCGTTGCTTGTGTGATCATCGCAATCATGCAGATCAATGCACTTGGCTTGCTCGGCGGCACCGCAGCAACCAACAAGTTGCTGTGGCCCTATGAGAGCCACAAGAACGCGCTCATCACCGGTGGCATCTTGTGGCTGGTGCTCTGGCTGCTGTCAGAGATCCTGCTCGCCTGATATGTGCACCCATGTGGTGCAAACAAAAGGACCGCTCCTCGGGGCGGTCCTTTTCAGTTTTCGGAACAAGTCGGTCGTTCTATTCGACGACGAGTGAAGCCTTCATGTTGTTATGACCCGGCACGTCGCAGATGAGGGTGTAGGTGCCTGCATCGAGGGTGACCGGACCTGAGTCGACGTCACCTTTCTTGTTGATCACCAACTTGAAGTTCGGCACTTTCTGGTCGTCCTTGGCGATGATCAGTGTGTGGCGCACGGAGTCTTCGTTCACGTAGCCGAATGTGATCTCACCAGCTGGCACTGGGCCGTACTCGGTGGCATCAAAGCGAAGAGTAGGAACGGCCTTCACGACGAATGCACCGGCTGGCACTGTGTCCGCTGGGCCCGATGAGCCGCCACCACACGCTGCGGCAACGGCGAGGAGGCTGGCTCCGAGGAGGACGGTTTTGGCACGTGAACGCATACCCGACATGTGTCGAAATCTACAGAGAAGGCGCTCGTGTGGCACGGGCGAGGACAAGTTTCACAACTACCATTGACCGCGCGGGACAACGATGTTCACGCACCCACAATCGAGGCAGCACATGACTGACACCGCCGATCGACAGCAGGATTTCGGAGCCAATTCATGGCTCGTGGAGGAGATGTACGAGCAGTACACCGCTGATCCCACGTCTGTCAGTGATGCATGGCGCGAGTTCTTCAGTGATTACCGAAGCATCATGTCAACGAGCAACGGTGCCACCACGACGTCTGCCCCAACGGCGCCAGCAACACCTGCCGCTGCCGTGTCGAACGGCGCCGCAACTACCGCCACCCCCGCTCCGTCTGTCGCTACCAATGGTTCGAGTGCGAGCGGAGCCTCTTCTGCACCGGCACCCGCAGTAGCTACAAGTGTCACTCCGGAACCCATCCGCGGAGTCGGTGCCACAATCGTCACGAACATGGAGCGCAGCCTCACTGTGCCCACCGCGACAAGTTTCCGCAATGTGCCAGCGCGTTTGCTCGAAGTCAACCGCAAGGTCATCAATGACTACCGCTCGCGTCACGGGCTGAGCAAGGTCTCGTTCACTCATCTCATCGCATACGCCATCGTCCGCTCGATCGCCGATGCAGTGCCCAACATGAACAACTCGTTCGTGCCCGATGCGAATGGTAAGCCACAGGTGGCCCGCAACCCACACGTCAACATCGGTCTCGCCGTTGACATGGAAAAGCCCGACGGCAGCCGCTCGCTGGTTGTTCCGGTGCTGCGCGCCGTCGACGCGATGTCGTTTGCCGACTTCCTTGTGGCGTATGACGACATCATTCGCAAGGTGAAGGCGAACAAACTGACGGTTGACGACTACCAAGGCGCCACAATCAGCCTCACGAATGTCGGCATGATCGGCACGGTCCAATCAGTGCCGCGTCTCATGCCCGGTCAGGGTGTCATCGTGGGTGTCGGTGCAATCGACTACCCAGCTGAATTTCAGGGCAGTGACGAAGCAACGTTGAATGCTTTGGGCGTTTCCAAAGTTGTCACAGTCACCAGCACGTACGACCACCGCATCATTCAAGGCGCCGAAAGCGGCGCATTCTTGAAGCATGTTCATGAATGTCTGCTCGGTCAGCACGAATTCTTCAATGCGATCTTCCGTAGCCTTGATATTCCGTATCAGGCGGTCGAATGGCGCACCGACGTCAGTCCACTGAACCGTGAAGAGTCGCTCATGCACAAGCAGATGCAAGTGAGCACACTCGTGCGAGTGCATCGTGTTCGCGGCCACCTCATCGCAGATCTCGACCCGTTGCACTGGAAAGAGCCAGTGTTGCCACCCGAATTGGACCCAGCGACTTACGGCATCACTATCTGGGATCTCGAGCGAGAATTCCTGACCGGCGGCGTCGCTGGTAGCACCAAGATGAAGCTCGACGAACTTCTGGGCGTGCTGCGAGATGCATATTGCCGCACCATCGGAATCGAATATATGCACATCCAGGACACCGCTGAACAGAAGTGGATTCAGTCCAAAGTGGAAGGCATCACGTTCACACCCACGCTCGATGAGAAGCTCCGTATTCTCGAACGCCTGAATGCGGCCGAGGCTTTTGAGAAGTTCTTGGCCACCAAGTACGTCGGCACGAAACGGTTCGGGCTCGAAGGTGCGGAGTCGATGATTCCGATGGTCGACGAGATCCTGTGCTTGGCGGCCGACGACGGCATGCACGGCGCTGTGTTCGGTATGCCCCACCGTGGTCGACTCAACATGCTCGTCAACGTGATGGGCAAAGACTATTCGCAGCTCTTCAAGGAGTTCGAAGGTCACTTGAGCCCCGATTCCGTGCAGGGAAGCGGAGACGTGAAGTACCACCTCGGGGCGCATGGCACGTATGTATCGGCGAACGGCAACTCGATAGACGTCGAACTTGCCGCCAACCCGAGCCACCTTGAGACGGTGAACGGCGTGGTTCTCGGAATGGTGCGCGCCAAACAGGACGCAATACAGCCACCTTTGCTGTACAGCGTCATTCCGGTTCTCATGCACGGCGACGCGGCCTTTGCAGGTCAAGGCATTGTGTACGAGGGTCTTGCGATGAGCGACATCAACGGCTACCGCGTTGGTGGAACCATTCACCTGGTGGTGAACAACCAGATCGGTTTCACCACGTCGCCGAAGTTCGCACGTTCATCGTTATACGCCACCGATGTCGCAAAGACCGTGCAGGCGCCGATCTTCCACGTCAATGGCGACGACCCCGAGGCGTGTGCACGTGTCGCACGGCTTGCGTACGAGTACCGACAGAAGTTTCACAAAGACGTCGTCATCGACCTGATGTGTTACCGACTGCACGGTCACAACGAGGGTGACGACCCGAGCTACACGCAGCCGCTCATGTACAAGGCGATCGCCGAGAAGCGCAGCGTGCGCAAGATGTACGTCGAGCACCTGGTGAAGCGTGGCGACATAAGTCTCGAGGTTGCCGAGCAGACCCTGCAGGACTACCAGTCGAAACTGCAGGCAGCACTCGACGACACACGACAGAACGCCCCAGAGAAGGTGAAAGCCGCGCGTCCACCGGCACCGCTTGGTGTGTTGCCCCACGTGAACACCGGCGTCGACAAGGACACCATCGAGAAGATCTTCTACTCACTCACCAAGTACCCCGACGGCTTCAATGTTCATCCGAAACTCATGCGCCAGTTCGAGGCACGCGAGAAGTCGTACCAAGCCGACGGTGACTTTGAATGGGCGGTCGGCGAAGCACTCGCTTTCGGCTCGTTGTTGCTTGAGGGTTTCGACGTGCGTCTTGCGGGAGAAGATTCGCGGCGCGGCACCTTCAGTCACCGGCATGCATCGCTCGTCGACACCGAAAACGAGGAAACGTTCCTGCCTCTGAAGCACCTCGATGGGGCCACGGGTCATTTCTGGGTGTACGACTCGTTGTTGTCGGAGTACGCCGCGCTCGGTTTCGAGTACGGCTACTCGCATGCGAACCGCAACGCACTCGTGATGTGGGAAGGCCAGTTCGGCGACTTCGTGAACGGTGCCCAGATCGTTATCGACCAGTACTTGGTGGCAGCGGAAGATAAGTGGCATCAACAAAACGGACTCGTGTTGCTGTTGCCACACGGTTTCGAAGGACAAGGACCCGAGCACTCATCGGGTCGCATCGAACGGTTCCTGCAGATGTGCGCCGAGGACAACATTCAGGTTGCCAACGCCACAAATGCAGCGCAGTACTTCCACTTATTGCGTCGTCAGCTGCATCGTGACGTTCGAAAGCCGCTCGTGATTTTCACACCGAAGCAACCACTTCGTATGAAGGAGAGCCGCTCGCGTATCGAAGAATTCACCTCTGGTTCTTTCCAAGAAGTGCTGAACGACCCAAGAGCTGGCGATTCGAACGCGGTCACCCGAGTAGTTCTTTGCAGTGGCAAAGTCGCATGGGATGCCATGGCAGAGCGAGACAAGCGCGGCAGCAAAGTCGCAGTTGTGCGTGTCGAACAGTTGTATCCGTTCCCGCTCGAGCAGATCACAGCAGCACTGAAGACGTACCCGTCAGCACGTGAAGTGGTGTGGTTGCAAGAAGAGCCAGAGAACATGGGCCCGTGGCATTTCGTTGAGCACCGAATTTGGCGTCTGAAGGAACAGGGCTACGACTTGCGCCATGTCGCTCGTGTCGAATCAGGAAGCCCGGCAACTGGTTCAAAGACCATCCATGATCAGGAACTCGCTGATCTGATGGACGCGACTTTCGAAGGTGCCTGAGTAGTTCAGAGCGGAAGGCCCAGCAGTTCGGCAAGCTCGTTGAGTGCCGCATCAGGGTCAACCACTTTGATGGTGTGCATGCCTAGTGCTGCTGCTGGCTTCAAGTTGACTCCGAGATCGTCGAGAAAGACGCAACGGTCCGGCGTTGTGCCGACAGTGGTGCACGCAATTTCGTAGAACTTGGTGTCGGGTTTTCGCACCCCAACCTTGCTGCTCTCCACCACATGATGGAACTTGGCGAGTATCTGTTGCATCTCGGCTGGGCGACCACTCTGCGAGATGCCGTCTGAGGTTGGGGTTGCAACGTTATTGGTGAGGCACGCGATGATGAAGCCGGCATCGCGCACGACATCAAGTGCGCGAACCATCCGCTCGCGAGGACTGCCGTACAGCAGCGCCAGCACGTCGCGACCTCGAACACGATGTCCACGAGCTTGGCTCTCTGCCGCGAACAGTTCGTCGAACTCATGTGGTGTGATGTCGCTACGTTCGAGCCGAGCCCAAGCGTTGGAGTCAGGGTTATGGGCGTTCACCGAGCGGATGAAGTCCTGCGGTAGGCCATGGTCGCTTTCAAAGATATTGAATGCCTCGAAGGGGCTTGAGATGATCACGCCCCCGAAATCCCACAAAATTGCCGAAAATCGGGGCTCAGTCACCAGCTCAGCGTAGGGGAGACGGGCCAACGGGGCCTACGGGTGGTTGACTGGCGAGACCATGCAAGAGCACGTGATCGTCGATGGGTCAAACATCGCAACAGAGGGTCGTAGCCAGCCCAGCCTCGCCCAACTGAACGAGGCAGTGCTCGCCTTCATGAAGGAGTTTCCGAAGACAAAGGTCACCGTCATCGTTGATGCCACCTTCGGATATCGCATCCACAAGAAGGAGCTGCGCGACTTCGAGGAAGCAATTTCGAACAATGAACTCGTTGCGCCACCGGCCGGTGCCATCGGTCGCGGGGACGCATTCGTGTTGTCCGTCGCTGAAAAAGTGAAAGGAGCCATTCTCTCCAATGACAGTTACCAAGAGTTCCACGGCAAGTACCCATGGCTCTTCACCCCCGGTCGACTAATCGGCGGAAAGCCCGTGCCACATGTCGGCTGGGTCTTCGTCGAGCGCCTACCGGTTCGCGGTGCAACAAGTCGTCGATCGGTGAAGAGTGGCGCGGTTGTCGAAAAAGCGCCGCGCAAAGTCAGCGTTGCAGCGTCACAACCGATGCCAGTGCCCAAAGGTCCACCACCGGCCGGGCGCACCGCGTCTCCTGCGATGCGCACGGCTGCTCCTGCGTCAAAGGTCGCAGCAAGTTCGTCGCGTGCGGCGAACGAGGTGTTGCCGTTCCTCACATTCGTTGAGAAATGTCCGGTCGGGACACAGGTCAAGGCAGTCGTCGATGCGTATTCGGCACACGGAGCAACAGTGTCGATAGGTGACGTGCGTGGGTACGTCCCGCTTCGTCTGTTGGCGTCACCGCCGCCACGAAGTGCTCGTGATCACCTCGAGATCGGTCAATCTGTGCAGCTCGTCGTCGCTGGCTTCACGCCCTCGCGACGCAGCATCGAACTTGGCTTGCCCGCGATGGTGACGGCGGTGGCAGCGACGGCTCAGAAGTCTGCCGCAAAGAGCACATCGACAAAACGGACATCGAAGAAGTCGAGAACAGTGGCCGTGTCGAAGCCGGCCGAACCACCGAAGAGAGCTGTACCAGCAAAGAAGCGACCGGCAACAAAGGCAGCACTTGCGGTACAGAAAAAGGCGCCCACGAAACAGGCTTCAAAGAAATCTGGTGGTCGCCAAGCAGCGGCCTCGAAGACACGTAAGGGTCGTTGAAACGACCTGTCGTTCACTACGGTTTGAGGGTGCTCGTCGCCACCTGGAACGTCAATTCGCTAAAGGCACGTTTGCCACGCGTCGAGCAATGGCTCGCTGACGTGTCACCTGATGTCCTCTGTATCCAGGAAACCAAACTCGCACAAGACAAATTCCCCACTGAAGCCATCGCTGCGCTCGGCTATGAGAGTGCACATTTCGGACAGGGTCAGTGGAACGGTGTGGCAATCGTTTCAAAAGTGGGCCTGTCAAACGTCATGTTGAACTTCGCCCCAAGTGTTGAACAAGACGCAGAGGCCCGCATCATCACGGCCACATGCGGCGGGGTGCAGGTCTCATCTGTGTACGTGCCGAACGGCCGAGCACTTGACCACGACCACTACGCCTACAAGCTCTCGTGGATGTCGCGCCTCAGGAAACATCTCGACGAGACGGCCAAGAACACCGACAAAGTTGTTGTTGCCGGAGACTTCAACATCGCACCCGACGACCGTGACGTGTGGGATGTGAGTCAATTCGAGAATTCAACGCATGTCAGCCAGCCAGAGCGCGATGTGCTCGAGAAGGTATGTGAGTTTGGTCTCGAGGACACGTTCCGTCGGTTCTACGACGAGGCTGGACTTTTCTCGTGGTGGGACTATCGAGGTGGTTCCTTTCATAAGGGCCATGGCATGCGCATCGACCTCATCCTCGCGACACGCACTGTCGCGGAAGAATCAACGTGGACCACGATTGATAGGAACGCTCGCAAGGGTGAGCAACCAAGCGACCACGCTCCAGTGATGCTCAAGATTGGAAAGTAGGAGACCTGTGAGTCAAGAATTCTCCAGTACTGCGGAATCTTCGAACACCGTCGGCATTTCATTTCCGCCGTTCCACGAGCGCGCTGCTCAGATGACCGATCTTGAACTGGCAAAAGTCGCACTCACTGACCAGATGCGAGATCTCATTCGAGAAGCGTTCATCTCGTCGGCTGATCTTGCACAATTCGAAGCTGCAACTCGCAAGGTGGAAGAAGCACTTCGTCTCGTCTTGACTGCCGAGCCTGAAGAGGTGTCGCCGACACAGCGGCAGTTCCTTGACAGATCGCCATTCATGGGGGCAATGAACCCTCTTGCCCCACCCGTCACTATGCAAATCATTGAAGGTGACACGCGTTCAGTCGAGGCCAGAGTCACTTTCACGGCACCGTACGAAGGTCCCCCAGGGCACGTGCACGGAGGCTTGATTGCCGCGGTATTCGACGAAGTGCTCGGATTTGCTCAGTCGTTGAGTGGTCGCCCCGGAATGACCGGAAATCTGTCGATCAACTATCGAAAGCCGACACCTCTGAACACCGAGCTGACATTCCGTGGTCACATCACCGGTATCGAAGGACGGAAGATCTTTACCGTCGGAACACTTCATGCGGGGGAGACACTCTGCTGTGAGGCGACGGGAATTTTCGTGTCGATGAAAGCCGACACGATGGCGCGCCTTTTTCGTGACCGCGAGCTGTCCGTGTTGAAAAAAATTGTCGATGCCGATGGTGGTCAGCCGTCAGCTTCTTGATCAGCTCGGTCTAGAGCCGCCAAGATTCGCGGAGTAAGTCGAGTGCCGCGCAGATCGCCAAGCACTGAACACACGATGTTTGCGTCGACTAATGGTGTCGCGAGAATCATGTCGATTTCATCATCGCTCACAATCGAAGTGTCTGGCACGCCCGCTGCCCGTGCAGCCTGCGTACGCCATGCCGTGAGCGCATCACGCCGAGGCTGTGGGGACTTTCGTCGCGTCATGGACCGGCGACGTACATCGTCTGGTGGTGGCGCGGGAGTCCACTCGCCAGTGGGGACACCCCGCAGTAGTGGGCTTGGTCCAGCACGTTTTCCGTGTCGCAGATCGCCCCAGCTGATCAACAACCGATCTGCTGCGCGGGTGCAGGCCACATAGGCAAGGCGAGCCTCTTCACGTTTTGCCTCATCAGTTCGGGCACTTGAGTGGGGAAGCAGGCCTGGCTCAACGCCGGCAAGGACCACCGCGGGCCATTCTCGACCCTTGGCTGCATGAAAGGTGAGCACCTCAACCCCGTGCTCCTCAGTCGGGCGACCTATGCCGTTGAACCATGAGGCAAAAGTTCGACCGTCGACGAGGCCTTGACGGTTCTCGTCGAGATACTCGCGAACCTTGAGAGCAACATCGCGCACTGCCTGCTGCACGATCAACTCACCGTCGTCATCGAAAGTTTCCTGATCGAGAACGTCACTTGACCATGCGGTCATGGCATGACGTGAGCCAAGTGCTGAGACCTCCGATAGCGCTGCTTGTTCTGCTTGCCCGAGCCGCCCCTCTTTCAGGGGAACGTCGTTTGCGACAAGGGCCCGCGAAATGTTTGTGGCCAACTGGTTCGTGCGTGCAAGAACAGCAATTGAATTCCAAGTAAGTCCGTCAGCGACCAAGCCCTTGACATGTGCCGTGATGGTGCGCAGTTCATCGTCATCATCGCGGCACCGGAGCAAGTCGACGGGCCTGCCATCGTTTCTACGCGAGAAGGCGTCAGCAATCTGAGATCCGTTGGCCAGCATGTGCACAGCGGCGTTCACCACTTGTGGAGAGCATCGATAGTTCGATGGCAAATGTATGACGGTGGCTGCAGTCATGATGCCCGGTAGATCATCGAACAGAGAATTGTCTGCGCCATTGAATCCGTAGATTGCCTGGTTCGGGTCGCCGACGAGAAAGACGTCTGGGCGTTCCCCGAGAAGCAACTGCAGGAAGGCGTACTGCAATGGGTTCATATCCTGGGCTTCATCGACATGCACATGTCGAAATTGCCATCGGATGGACTCGGCGAATTGGGGTTGATCCTGTGCCTCACGCACGACGAGCGAGATCATGTCATTCATGTCGAGCACTCCGCGCTTGCGCTTCAAGTTCTCGTACGCATGGAACACCTCGGCAAAAGCATCGATGGTCATCTTGAGGCGCCATTGACTCGGTTGAAGACGCTTGACGACGTCTGCGGGAGAGAGCAGGCGAGCGTGGGCCCAGTCGATCATGTTCAAGATGTCGTAGGTCTCGTCCCCGGGCCTCTCAGTGCCTCGTGCGGCCGACAAGAGGGCGTGTCGATTATTGAGCACATTCGGCATCGACTTTCCTTGGTCCTCGCGACGTTGACGAAGTAGCGAGAGGGCGATGGCGTGGAACGTGCCAGCCGTGACGAGGTTCGCTTCTCGCTCGGTGTCGCCGGTCAGCGCTCGAAGGCGCCGCCGAAGTTCACCTGCGGCTTGACGTGTAAATGTGATCGCGAGCACATGGCGTGCTGTCGCTGTCTCTGTGTCGAGTCGCCACGCGATACGTCGTGTCAACACGGTGGTCTTGCCAGACCCCGCGCCTGCGCGCACGACAACGACGCCCGCCGGTGTCGTGACGGCCTCGTACTGGTCTGGGTCGAGATCATCGAGTAACTGGTGTCGCCGACGCTGAGCGCGGAGGGGAAGCGCATCGACGTCGTTCACGGTCATGCAACTTAGGCGGTGACTACCATGAGCGCCATGCCGTTCCCAGCGCGCCTTTTGCACGATGACGAGGTCATCCAGCTCGACATAAATCCACACTGGTGGTACTTGGGTTCCCCTGGCCTCACGACGGTTGCATGTCTGATCGGCGCACTCGTGGTGAATGCTCAGATCGACATCGCCTGGCTGAGGGACACGCTGTCGTACGTCTTTTGGGCTGCGATGCTCGTCTCGGCCGCATGGCTCATCAAGCGAGCTGTCGAATGGCGCACCACATACCTGGTGCTCACGAATCAGCGACTCATCTATCGCCAGGGCGTGATTGCTCGCCAAGGTGTGGAGATGCTGTTGGAGAAGGTGTCGAATGTGAACTTCTCACAAACGGTTTTTCAGCGCATTGTGAAAGCCGGAAGTCTTCTCATCGAGTCGAGTGGCGAGCAAGGTCAGCAACAGATCGATGACATTCCCGATCCTGAAGCTGTTCAGAACATCATCCACTCGGCGGTTCTCATGCGAGTGCGTGCCTCCACGACCTTCTCTGCAGCACCGTCCGTCGGTTCAGATGACATTGTGAGCCAGCTGGAACGTCTCGAGGGGTTGCTTGACCGTGGCACCATCACGCCTGCTGAATTCGAGCGACAGAAACATCGCCTACTCGGCGATTGATGCTCCGTCGGCTGCGGACACCCGCCAACCCGGAACATTGACGCCGCGCTCCACGAGCGCCACGACACAACCACCGAATCCGCCGCCAGTCATCCGTGCGCCGAAGACACCTGATGTACGACGAAGGTCATCAATAGTTGTGTCCATCTGCGAAGTTGACACTTCAAAGTCTGTTGAGAGGCTTCGATGACTGTCGTACATGAGCTCACCCGCAAGCGATATGTCACCTGAAGTGAGCGCAGTTGCGAAATCACGGACACGTGAGTTCTCGGAAATGACATGTCGTGCGCGACGCCGAATGACGTCATCACTGATGGTGCGAACAGATTCGACGTCGGCATCTCGAAGTGGACCGATGATCTGTTCAGCCGTTGCGCATTGCGCGACGCGGTCGGAATACGCGCTACCTGCGAGTGTCCGTTCTGCGATGAATTGCACAACGACATCTATCTCAGGTGGAAGCAGAACCGGAGCAACATCGAGAGAATCGCAGTCGATCAGCATCGCATGATTCGCTCGTCCAACGAGGCAGATCAGCTGGTCCATGATGCCGCACGGAACGCCGACAGCCCGTTGTTCTGCGCGTTGCATAATTCGAGCGAGATGGACACGCTCGGCCTCGGTCGTACACGGGGCGCCGCATGCAAGGGCAACGGCTACCTCAAGGGCGGCACTTGATGAGAGCCCAGCGCCGATGGGAAGCGTGGTCGTTAAGTTGCCGCGAATGACTGACGGGTTCATCCCTGCATCTTGTAATTCCGCGAAAACCGCGTTGATGTATCGGGCAGTGTTCGAGTTCTCGACGGCACTGTCGATTTCAGGTGCGTTCAACTTCGGATCGGCCTCATAGGTCAATCGAGTCTCTAGGTTGATCGCCATCGGCAGGACAAGACCACCCGTGTAATCGGTGTGGTCCCCGATGAGGTTGACTCGGCCCGGGGCTCGAACGGTGCGCAATGACGCGGTCATGTGGCACAGACGGTATCGGTGAACGGTGCCGCCGTCGGTTCAGATTGACCCTGTGGGGTGGCAGCGGTGAGACTGTCCTCCATGCCTCGCGCCAGCCTCAGCCACGGCGTCGACATTGAGTTCGACACCTTTGGAAACCCGGAAAATCCTGCAATGTTGTGGATCATGGGCTTCACCGCCCAGATGATCGCGTGGCCGGAAGAATTCCTACAGCACTATGCAGATGAAGGTTTCTTTGTTATCCGCTTCGACAACCGTGACTGTGGGCTGTCGACGAAGTTGGACGGTGCTGTAGTCGACACCGATGCGGTGGTTGCAGCTGCACTCATGGAGACCGAGATGCCTCCAGTGCCGTACACGCTGCGTGACATGGCAGCTGATGCGGTCGGCGTGCTTGACCATCTCAGTGTCGACAGGGCGCACATTATCGGCGCATCGATGGGCGGGATGATTGCCCAAGTACTCACCATTGAGCATCCGCACCGTGTGCTCACGCTTACGTCCATCATGTCTGTGTCGGGCGACCCGGCATATGGGCAGTCTCAACCAGAGGCTCTCGAGGCGCTCCTTGCACCTCCACCAGAGAGCCGCGAGGAATACATCGAGGGATCGAAGCGCTGGCTCGTGTGGCAATCAAAGAAACATGGCGACGTGCAGGTCAATCGTGAGCGGGCAGCGCGTGAATTTGACCGCATGTTCTACCCCGAAGGTGCGTCACGACAGCTCGCCGCCATCTATGCGAGTGGTCGTCGGAATGAACAGCTCGCACAGATCAAGGTTCCGACGCTTGTCATGCACGGCCTTGATGACACGTTGCTTGATGTGAGCGGCGGAAAGCACACTGCAGAATTGATTCCGAACGCTCGTCTGTTGCTGGTCGAGGACATGGGGCACGACGTACCCGAGCCACTCTGGCCAATGTTCGTCGATGAGATCTCCAAGCACGCACGTCAAGTCTGAGGTACACGTCATGGCAGGACCACTTAGCGGATATCGCATCATTGAAATCGCCGGAATTGGACCGGGTCCGTTCGCGGCAATGTTGCTTGCCGATCTAGGCGCAGAGGTCATTCGCGTCGAGCGTGCACAGGCGGTGCAGGGCCCTGCACCTGAGGAGCCATTCTTTGACTTGCTCCAACGTGGTCGTCGAAACGTGGCGCTCGACTTGAAAAACCCTGATGGAGTTGAAGCGCTGTTGCAACTTGTGCAAAAAGCCGACGCAATCATCGAAGGTTTTCGACCCGGCGTCATGGAGCGTCTCGGCGTCGGCCCTGAGAAATGTCTTGCCCGTAACCCAAAGATCGTGTTCGGTCGTATGACCGGCTGGGGGCAAGAAGGCTGGTACTCGCAGGCCGCAGGTCACGACATCAACTACATCTCACTTGCAGGCGCACTCGCACATTTTGCACGTGCAGGCGAGCCACCAGTGCCGCCGCTCAACATGGTGGGCGACTTCGGTGGTGGGGGCATGTTCTTGGCCCTCGGAATCGTCGCTGCACTATTGGAAGCTCAGAAGTCTGGTGAGGGCCAGGTCGTTGACGCGGCCATGGTCGATGGGACCGCGGTACTCATGACGTTCTTCTGGGCGTTTAAGAGCGTCGGGCTTCACGACGAGAACAAGCCCGGCACCAATCTCCTGGATACTGGTGCACATTTCTACGACGTGTACGAATGCAAAGACGGCAAGTACGTGTCGATAGGTTCCATCGAGCCACAGTTCTACGCCGAGCTATTGCGACTGAGCGGTCTCGATTCCGACCCTGATTTCTCTGCGCAGATGGACCGGTCAAAGTGGCCCGTTCTGAAGGAAAAGGTGCAAGCAGTTTTCGCCACAAAGACACGTGATGAGTGGTGCGCAATCATGGAAGCGACGGATGTGTGTTTCGCGCCCGTGCTCACCATGAGTGAAGCGGCAGAGCATCGACACAATGTCGAACGGGGAACCTTCGTTGAATCTCATGGGCGTTTACAGCCCGCGCCAGCTCCACGTTTCTCGCGGACGAAACCCGCACTTGACTTGGCCCCGGCTCATCCCGGACAGCACACTCGCCGAGTACTAGAGAGTTGGGGCATCACAAATGTTGATGCTCTTCTCTCCTCGGGCGCGGCGCGTCAGGCCTGATACGTGGGAACCCTCGTCTGTCTTCACGCGCATCCTGACGATGAATGCATCTCGACCGGGGGCACCATCGCTCGGGCTGCAGCAGAAGGACATCGCGTGGTTCTTGTCGTTGCGACGAACGGTGACCATGGTGAAGTGCCCGCTGACTTGGCGGCCGGCGAGACGCTCGTCGAACGACGACGTAACGAGACGTTGGCATCAGCAGCCACGCTCGGCGTGCATCGAGTCGAATGGCTCGGGTACGAAGACAGTGGAATGACAGGTTGGGCGCAGAACGCGAACACCGGTGCATTCATGAATGCTGATCTTGACGAGGCTGCGACTCGTCTGGCGACGATCTTGCGCGAAGAGAATGCTGACGTGCTTACTTGTTATGACTGGCACGGTGGCTATGGCCACCCCGACCACGTCATGGTGCACAAAGTGGGTCATCTTGCAGCAGAACTTGTCGGCACGGTGAAGGTGTACGAAGCGACGATGAATCGTGATCGCATGCGCGCGCTGATCTCAATGGCGCGAGAGATGGGCATGATTCCAGAGGGTGAGGACGACTTCGACCCAGATGGCCCAGCAGACGATGGTCATCCGATGGGTTCGACAGAAAATGAAATCACCATCGGTGTCGACATCCAGAAGTACGCATCGCTGAAGCGCAAAGCGATGGGATGTCATGCGAGCCAATTGTCTGACTCCGGTTTCTTTCTCGCCATGGATGAAGAACGGTTCACGATGGCGTTTGGTCATGAATGGTTCATCGACCCGACAATCGGTGGCCCGGTGCGTGACGGATGGTTGTTCTCGTGACTCGGCTCTACTTGGTGCGCCATGGTCGTGCTGCGGCAGGGTGGAATGTCGACCCAGACCCGTCGCTCGACGATGTCGGTCATCGGCAGGCCGCTGACGTAGCGGAGGTGCTTGCGTCGTTTGTTCCGATGCGCATCGTCTCGAGCCCACTGCAACGTTGTCAACAGACAGCGCGACACTTGGCAGAGAAGTGGGATGCGGATGTGCGCATCGAACCGGGTGTGGGAGAAATTCCTTCGCCACCCGACCACACCATGGAGACAAGGGTCGAATGGCTGCGGGAGGCGATGCGTGGAACTTGGCAAGACGTCGCGCGAACGTCTGGTGCTCACTATCTCGCGTATCGCGATGAGGTCGTGACATCACTTCGACAGATGACCGAGGGCACAGTGATTTTTAGTCACTTCATCGCCATCAACGTGGTGATCGGCGCAGCTATTGGGGATGACCGTCTGGTCATCGCGAGTCTCGACAACTGTTCCGTCACCGAGGTGGTCGTTGGAAACGATGGTTCTCTAGCAATCGATGCGATTGGTCGCGAGGCGGACACTCTCATTAGGTAGCGTGAGGAACCGTGCTTGCATTAATGGTTAGTGACATCCACAACTCGTGGGCATGGGTCGTCATCATCGGCAATGCACTGGCTGGGGTCTGGGCGCTTGCTGCTCATAAAGTTCAGGCGCTTCGAAGTCGCGCCCTTTGGTGGTACACCGCAGTGGCTGAACTCACCGTGTTTGTTCAGGTGATCCTGGGTGTGGTCATGGTGAACAAGTACAAGCTCGAATTCCCTGCATTTCACGCGTTCTACGGTTTCGTAGCCATCATCGCAGTCGCCATTTTGTACTCGTACCGAGCGCAACTGAAGAGCCGCGTGTACTTGTTGTACGGGTGGGGCGGTTTGTTCTTAATGGGTCTTGGCATCCGAGCGATGCTCGTCGGCCAGGCGTGACGGCCTAAGCGTTCGCGAGTTCTTTGTCCAAGTTGTCGAGCGCGTCAGCAAGACGTGCCGGCAGCTTGGCGCCGAACTGTGCGTAATGGTCGCGAATCTGCGGAAGTGCCTCGCGCCAGCCTGTGACATCGACAGACAAGATGGTGTCCATATCGCCACTGTCGACGTCGAGGCCGTTGGTGTCGATGTCTGCTGGTGACGGCAAGTAGCCAATCGGTGTTCGCACTGCATTCGACACACCATTGACACGGTCAAAGACCCACTTCAACACGCGGCTGTTCTCGCCGTAGCCGGGCCACAGGAAGCGACCGTCTTCGTCACGACGGAACCAGTTGACGAAGAAAATCTGCGGCAACTTGTCCTTCTGGCCCTTTGAACCGATCTTCAACCAGTGAGCGAAGTAGTCGGCCATGTTGTAGCCGCAGAAGGGCAGCATCGCCATCGGGTCGAAGCGCAAGTTTCCAACAGCACCGGCCTGTGCCGCTGTTGTCTCGCTTGCCATGATGGAACCAAGGAACACGCCGTGTTCCCAATCGAACGCTTGCGTGACCAGCGGAACCGTGGTCCGGCGACGACCACCAAAGAGAATTGCCGAGATCGGAACTCCCTTCGGGTCTTGCCACTCAGGCGCTGCACATGGGCACTGCGATGCAGGAGCGGTGAAGCGAGCGTTCGGGTGGGCAGCAGGTGCATCGCTTTCGGGTGTCCAAGTGTTGCCCTTCCAGTCAGTTGCGCGAGCTGGTGGAACATCGCTCATGCCTTCCCACCACACATCGCCATCGGCGGTGAGAGCGGTATTCGTGAACAAGCAGTTGCCCCACAACGTTTCCATTGCGTTCGCATTGGTGTCGTAACCCGTGCCAGGTGCGACGCCGAAGAAACCGGCTTCGGGGTTGATCGCATATAGGCGACCGTCCTCACCGAACTTCATCCAGCAGATGTCATCGCCGATGGTCTCGGCCTTCCAACCTGGAATGGTCGGCACCAACATTGCAAGATTCGTTTTGCCACATGCAGATGGGAAGGCAGCAGCGATGTACTTTGCCTCACCCTTGGGGTTGGTCAACTTGAGAATGAGCATGTGCTCGGCCAACCACCCGTCGTCACGTGCCATCACCGACGCGATGCGAAGCGCGAAGCACTTCTTGCCAAGCAGCGCGTTTCCGCCGTAGCCAGAGCCATAACTCCAGATCTCGCGTGTCTCGGGGAAATGCACGATGTACTTGTTGTCGGGGTTGCACGGCCACGATGAATCTTTCTGGCCATCGGCAAGGGGAGCACCGACAGAGTGCACGCAAGGAACCCAGTCATTGTTGCCAAGCACATCGAGCGCGCCTTGACCCATGCGGGTCATGATGCGCATGCTGACAGCGACATATGCGCTATCAGTGAGCTGTACACCGATGTGGGCTATAGGGGAACCAAGTGGCCCCATGGAGAACGGCACCACGTACATCGTGCGGCCTTTCATCGCTCCGGCGTATAGCGAATTCAATTCAGCGCGCATCTCGCTTGGTTCGCGCCAGTTGTTGTTCGGGCCTGCATCGTCGCGATTGGTGGAACAGATGTACGTGCGGTCTTCCACGCGAGCAACGTCGCCCGGATCGCTGTGTGCCCAGTAACTGTTCGGGCGCTTTGCTTCATCGAGTTTTGTGAAAGTTCCGGCGGCGACAAGTTCGTTGCACAGACGGTCGTATTCGTCCGCAGTGCCGTCACACCAATAGATGTCCTTCGGTTGAAGAATGGCGGCCCAATCGCTGACCCATTGCTTCAGTCGGGCGTTAGAGGTTGATCCGGCCATGTGGCGCCTCACTTCGTGTCACGGGTAGGGGGACAAAACTTGTCCCTCAAATCTAAACCCCTGGAGTGCCCATGTCCGCTTCTGAACCCAAGCGGAGGGTGGTTGCTCGACCGTTTGCGTCGAGCGAGAAAACAACTCGCTGGCCCTGGCGCAACATACGGAAGATCGAGCCTTCGATTGCGTTCGGGGCGAGAGAGTATTCAGCCAGGTCTGTGTCGCTAATCACACTGCCGTCACCACTGACGGGGTCGTATGACTTGATGACGCCTTGCATGAAGTAGCGGCGTCCTAGCGAGAGGCCTTGGTGACCTTGCCGGACTTGATGCACGCCGTGCAGGCGTTCACGCGGCGGGGTGCACCTTTGACAATGGCGCGTACGCGCTGGATATTTGGATTCCAACGACGCTTGGTGCGCACATGCGAGTGCGACACCGACATGCCCCAAGATGGACCCTTGCCACAAACTTCGCATACTGCTGCCATAAGGATTTCCAACCTACCAGCGAGGACGAACCGACCCCAACCACGGCTGGTCAGTACGATGTCGGCGTGCCTGTCGTGCAGCACTTGGGGGCAACTGACCTACGTCGGACTGTTATCGCCTTCCGAGACCTCATGAAATCCCACTCCGAGGGCATCAACCGGTTGAACGTCTATCCGGTCCCCGACGGAGACACTGGCACGAACATGTCCCGCACTCTCGATGCGGTGGTCGCCGAACTTGAGACTGCGGGCGAGGACATGGGAGCGGTGTGTGTCGCCATCTCGCACGGTTCTTTGATGGGTGCCCGCGGCAACAGCGGCGTCATCCTCAGTCAGATTCTGCGCGGACTTTCCTCGACACTCGCCACGACGTCGGGCGGTGTACCAGCCGACACTGTTGCGGCGGCAATGAAGGCGGCATCGGTCGCATCGTATGAAGCGGTGCTGAAGCCGATCGAAGGAACCATTCTCACCGTGGTGCGCGAAACAGCTGATGCTGCTGTCGCGGCGAGTGCCTCCGGAGCAACACTCGAGAACACGTTGCGCACAGCCCGCGATGCTGGTCGCGCTGCGCTAGCGAGAACTCCCGACTTGCTTCCCGTGTTGAAAGATGCCGGCGTCGTTGATGCCGGTGGTGCCGGATTTCTTCTTCTCATGGATGCGGCACTTCATGTCGTGGCGGGTGACGCTCTGCCAGAGCCAGAAGTCGTGAGTGGTCCGTCCGCGGCGCAACTTGATGCAGCGGCACATCGTGTCGCCGACGGCGGCGTCGACGTCAGTGAGTTGCGCTTCGAAGTCATGTTCTTCCTTGACTTGGACGACGCGAGGGCCGGGGATTTCAAGACCGCGTGGGGAACAATCGGTGACTCCATCGTTGTGGTTGGAGGTGAAGGTCTCTACAACTGTCACATCCACACAAATGACATCGGTGCAGCAATCGAAGCACCGATAGCCCTCGGTGGTCGTCCGCGCCAGATTCGTGTGACGGATCTGTTCGAAGAAGTCGCCGAGGAACATGCAGCGCGTGAGTCGGAACTTGGAGCATCTCCATCAAAGTTGCCGACATCACTCCCTGCTGTGACGTGTGCTGTGGTCGCAGTCGCGAGTGGAGATGGAATCGCGGAGTTGTTCGGACAGCTAGGTGTGCACGGTGTGGTCACGGGTGGACAGACGCTGAACCCTTCGACCGCCGAGTTGCTTGCCGCGGTCGAACATATGAACGCTCGTCAGGTCATCATCTTGCCGAACAACAAGAACATCATCCCTGTCGCGCAACAAGTCGACTCACTCACCACTAAGGATGTTCGCGTCGTTCCTACATGTTCGATGCCAGAAGCGCTTGCTTCACTTGTGTCGTACGACCCAGAAGCATCAGCCGAGACGAATGCACGCAATATGGCAGCTGCAACTTCATCGGTGTCGACCGGTGAAGTCACCCAGGCGGTTCGTGACACGAATAGCGATGCTGGCCCGATAACCACCGGCGATTGGATCGGCATCGTGCGGGGTGATGGCATCGTCGCAGTCAGTGGCGGCGTCGTCGCAACCTCGACGCAGTTGCTCGACCATCTCATCGACGACTCGAGCGAGTTGCTCACCGTCGTCACCGGATCTGATGCCACCTCCTCAAACACCGACGCGATCACTGAATGGGTTGCTGCGAATCGGCCAGAGATGATGGTGGAAGTGCATCGCGGCGGCCAACCTCTATATCCATATCTCTTTGGCGTCGAATAAGGTCCCCACGGTCGTGGATGTCGCCAGGCCGTTGACGTATCGCGAGTTGGCTGAACTCAGCGTCGAGCGCATCAAGGGAGTCGGTGAGAAACGTAAGGACGCTCTCGAGAACTTTGGAATCTCGTCGGTTCTCGACTTGTTGCAGACATATCCAAGGCGATGGGTCGACCGCACGAATGAGGCGCGCATTGCTGACGTCGTCGTTGGTGTTGACGCGATGGTGCTGGTTGAAGTGCGCTCAGTGGTTTCGCGACGCATCAAGGGCAACCGAGTGATGGTGAATGTGAACACAGGCGATGGCACCGGACGGCTGTCCTTGACGTTCTTCAATCAGCCGTGGCGTGAGAAGCAACTGAAGACCGGCGCACAGATTGCGGTGTTCGGAAAGCCTGAGATGTATCGCGGGCATTTGCAGATGACCAATCCAGTCGTTGACCTAGTCGGCGACCGCACCGGCCGCATCGTGCCGATATATCCGCAAAGTGAGAAGTCGAAACTGCATTCGTGGGACATCGCAGCTTGGGTTGAGTCTGCGCTGAACAAATGTGAACCGCGTGGTGTTGCCGACCCAATGCCGACCGATCTGTTGCAGCGACTTGATCTTGTCGATCGACTCACTGCGCTCCGAGGCATCCACCTCCCAGATGCAATGCCGATGCGCGACATGGCTCGCAGACGCCTTGCCTTTGATGAAGTATTCAGAGTTCAGACGATGTTGGTTGGCAGGAAACGGGCGCTTGAACACGAATCGAAAGCCGTGGCACACCGCATCACCGGCTCGCTCATCAATCGTTTTGTTGCATCCCTGCCCTTTCCGTTGACAAAAGCGCAGAAGAGAGTGGTCGAGGAGATCACCTCTGATCTGGCCAAGCCCACGCCAATGCACCGATTGCTTCAAGGTGATGTGGGCAGCGGCAAGACGGTGGTGTCGGTGTGGACCTTGTTGTGCGCTGTGCAAGGGGGATTTCAGGGCGCACTCATGGCGCCTACCGAAGTCCTCGCAGAGCAACACCACACATCGGTGTCGACATTGCTCGATGGTCTCATGGTTCCAGACGACGCGAACCTTTTCGGCGACAGACCATTGCAGGTGCGGTTGCTGACGAACAAGGTGAGTGGCGAGTCCCGCCGCGCCGTGCTCGCTGGGCTCGCTGATGGCACCGTCGACATTGTGATCGGTACGCACGCACTCATTCAGGAAGCAGTTGAGTTCAAGCATCTAGGTGTCGCCGTGATCGACGAGCAACATCGGTTTGGTGTTGAGCAGCGTGCTGCTCTTCGAGAGCGGGCGATGCGCGGCACACAAGACACCATGCCTGATGTCTTGTCGATGACTGCGACACCAATTCCACGAACGGCAGCAATGACTGTGTACGGCGATCTCGATGTCAGTGTCATCGACGAGTTACCGCCGGGTCGCACGCCAATCAAGACGAAATGGGTGAACGGCCCACTGATGGAGTCAGCAATGTGGGCACATGTGCGGGAACACATTGAGCGAGGGGAGCAGGCCTACGTTGTGTGCTCTCTCATTGAAGAGAGCGAGAAATTGGAAGTGGCATCGGCCGAAGAGACTCACATGCGCCTGAGCACTAGTGAGCTGAAGGGTCTACGTGTCGGTCTATTGCACGGGCGCATGAAGTCTGACGAGAAAGAAGCAGTGATGACGAGCTTCCGGAATCGTGAGCTGGATGTGCTTGTGGCAACAACGGTCATCGAAGTCGGAGTCGATGTGCCTAATTCGACGACAATGGTCGTTCTTGATGCCGATCGATTTGGCATTGCCCAATTGCATCAGTTGCGTGGACGTGTCGGTCGAGGCGCTGTCGCATCCACCTGTTTTCTACAAACCGCGGCCGACGAACCCGGACCGCGGGTCGAGGCACTCGTCGACAGTACGAACGGTTTCGAGTTGGCAGAAGTTGATCTTGCACTACGGGGTGAAGGAACTCTCATGGGAGCCGCACAAAAAGGCCGTAGTGACTTGAAGCTGGCGTCGCTGCAACGCGACCTCGATCTCATTCAGCAGGCTCGTGACGCCGCATTCGAAGTCATCGACTCTGACCCCACGCTGTCACGACACCCGCTCTTGCGCGACGAGCTCGATCTTCTGTTCTCGCAGGAGGAAGAGGAGTTTCTCTTCCGCGGCTGACATCACTCTGTCGGTGGCGCCAGGTCGTCTTCGGCGAGAATTAAGTCCCACCTGTCGCGACAATCTCGACAGCGATAGGTGACGACGTCGCCGACACTCCACGTGCCGTCCTCGCGAGGATGGGTAATCAAGTGGCATGGTCCACCACAATCGACGCACACGATGGACTCTGAGGGACCGTTCATCCTCGTAGTCTGCATCCCATGCGCGTCGTTGCAGGTGACCTACGTGGACGACGAATTGAATCGCCCGTCGATGATGCGACGAGGCCCACCACTGACAAGGTGAGAGAAGCTGTGTTCAATTCACTCACCAGTCTTGGCGCAGTGGAAGGTGCGGTCGTGTGGGACCTCTTTGCCGGCACCGGCGCGATGGGAATCGAAGCGTTGTCACGCGGTGCGGAACGTTGTGTGTTCGTTGAGAACAGTAAATCTGCGCTCACAGTCTTGCGCGCGAATATCGATGCGCTGGCACTCGGCACCCGGTCTCGAGTCGTGTCAGGGTCCGCGATTGGTCAATCGTGCGATGATGCCGACATCGTCATCGCGGACCCACCGTACGGGTTCGACAAGTGGAACGAGTTGTTGGAACGTCTCGGCAAATGTCTGGTGGTGGCAGAGTCAGGCGGAACTTTGCCAAGCATCGACGATTGGGACGTGCTGCGTGAGCGCAAATACGGCCGAACTGTGGTCACATTCCTCCGCAGGATGAGCGCACAGCAGGTACCGTGAGGGGTGGATGAGCACGGTCATTTACCCGGGCAGTTTCGACCCTTTCCATCTCGGACATCTAGATGTGGTCGAGCAGGCGGTTTCGTTATTTGGCGATGTCGTCATCGCGGTCATGCACAATCCACAAAAGCCCGCTGGCACGTTCTCTGCCGACGAACGGCTCAGCATGATTGGCGATTCTGTGGCACATCTGCCATCTGTCCGAGTTCAGGCCTTCGCGGGCCTCGCAATCGATGCAGCCAAAGCGATGAACGCGTTATGCATCGTGAAGGGACTGCGCACACCAGCTGACTTCGAGGTCGAGCAGCAGATGGCGCATACCAATTTCACCGTGTCTGGAATTCGAACGGTGTATGTGCCGTGCGCGCCTGCGCTCGGTTTCATCAGTAGCCGCTTTATCCGAGAAATCTCGACACATGGCGGTGACGTGACATCTATGGTGCCGTCTGCAGTCGCCAACGTACTTCTCGCACATCACAAACGGAGTTGACCATGGGCTACGACGACTACGAAGACGACTTCGACCTCATCGATGATTCATACCCACAGCCGCTCCCTGCGCACCC